>JAJFGO010000117.1 GCA_021776095.1 Kiloniellaceae bacterium
CGCGACCTGGCCAAGGCGCTTCGAGACGCCCTGGATTGAAGACCTGCGGGATTGTCGCCTTTGTGCGCGCCGGGCGTTTGCTAAGGGTTACTCCGCACAGGTTTGCGCGGTAGCTACAACCCGACCCCAGCATTTTGGAACGCCGTGCCCCCGGCGATGAGATATCCGGCGGCGTCCGCGTGACGTTGAGATTGGCTCTGGAGAGGAAATCCACGACAATACATGAAGGCCGCGCGCGGTCGCTCGGCCGCGCCAACCCTTATCGCCAGGGGAGTATCAAGCTTGAACCAGCGAACGCCCGGGAGCGAGATGCGCGAAAGGCGGAAACGCCGGCCGCCGCCCGGCTCTCCGCCGGGTACGCTTGCCCCCGATCCAAGCGCCCATCGACCGGTGATCCGCGTGTTCGCCTACGGGCCCGACGAGATCGAGGAGCGCGAGATCGCCGAGCTCGACGAGTTGAAAGGCTTGCTCAAGGCTTGGCCGGTGACCTGGCTGAATGTGGACGGCCTAGGGGATCTGGATGTCATCCGACAATTGGGCGAGATCTTCGGGCTGCACGGTCTGGCTCTCGAAGACGTGGTGAACCTCCATCAAAGACCCAAGGCGGAGGGATACGACGACCACATTTTCATCGTGACGAAAATGGCCGCCATGGATGCGCCTTATGGGCGGGAGCAAGTATCCATGTTCCTTGGCCAGACCTATTTGCTCACATTCCAGGAGCGTCCCGGCGATAGCTTCGACCTGGTTCGGGAACGGTTGCGCAAGGGGCGGGGCCGGATTCGGCAAGCCAACGCGGACTATCTCGCCTACGCCTTGCTCGACGCTGTGATCGATGGGTACTTCCCGATTCTGGAACGCTACGGCGACTTGGTCGAAGACCTGGAAGACGCGGTGCTTCGGAGCCCCGAGCCCGATCTGGTGCCGCGGCTGCACGCGCTCAGGCGGGATTTGTCGAATTTGCGCCGGGATATTTGGCCGCAACGCGACATGATCAATGCATTGATCCGGGATACATCCCCGGTCATGGTCGAGCCGACCCACGTTTACTTGCGGGATTGCTACGATCACACCGTGCAATTGCTCGATCTCACCGAAACCTACCGGGAGGTCACGGCCGGACTATTCGAGCTCTATCTCTCGAACGTCAGCACGAAAATGAACGAGGTCATGAAGTTTCTGACGGTCGTCGCCACGATCTTCATACCGCTCGGTTTCATAGCCGGGCTCTATGGCATGAACTTCGACCCCGGCGCGTCGCCTTGGAACATGCCCGAGCTGCGCTGGCCTTGGGGCTACCCCTTCGCCTTGGGCTTGATGGCCGCTGTCGGTCTGGGGCTTGTGTTCTTTTTCCGGTACCGTGGTTGGATCGGAAACCCGC
Organism: Kiloniellaceae bacterium; assembly: GCA_021776095.1. GTDB lineage: Bacteria > Pseudomonadota > Alphaproteobacteria > Kiloniellales > J153 > JAJFGN01. The sequence goes on from JAJFGO010000117.1 coordinate 1,382, forward strand.
CCACGCCGCCAAAAGACCGGCCAGCCCGACCCGGCGAACCGCCTAGACCCGATTGAGTTAGGCCGGGTTCGGGCTTTGGCGGCCGGGCGCCGGGGTCGCCGATGTCCCTACCCAAACAAGATCGACACAATCACCACGGCGGCGACGATGCCGGCTAGGTCGGCGGTTAGGCCGGCGGCCAGGGTGTGGCGGATGCGGCGCACTTGTACCGCGCCGAAGTAGACCGCGATGACGTAGAAGGTGGTTTCGGTCGAGCCTTGCATGGTGCTGACCAGATAGCCGATGTAGCTGTCCGGGCCGATCGCCGGGTTCTCGATGATCGAGGCGACGATGCCGTAGGCGCCCGAGCCCGACAGCGGCCGCAGCAGCGCCATGGAGAGCGCCTCCGGCGGCAGGCCGAACAGCCCGGTCACCCGGCCGAGCGGGCCCAGGATCAAATCCATGGCGCCGCTGGCCCGGAACATGCCGACCGCGACCAGGATCGCGACCAGATAGGGGATGATGCGCAAGGCGACCTGAAAGCCGTCCTTGGCGCCCTCGACGAAGACCTCGTAGACCGCCACCTTGCGCAGCATGCCGAAGCCGAGCAGGGCGAGCATCAGCCCCGGAATAATCCAGGGCGAGATCTGACGGCCGTAGACCAGGGTTACCGGGATCAAGCCGGCGATGCCCAGCAGCACCGCGAAGGACACCCAGCCCGGATAGCCCTGCGAGGTTTCCGTGTGCAACGCGGCGTCGCCTTCGCTTTGCGACGTGCTTTGCGCGACGGCACCGGCCGCATCCTCTATTCCATCGTGGGCCAGCGTGGTGGTGAAGCGCTGATAGGTCTTGCAGGCCAGGATCGCGATGGTGGTCGAGCAAATGGTCGCGAACAGGGTGGTCGGCAGGATGCCGGCCGGGTCGCTCGACCCGGCGGCGGCGCGCAGGGCGATGATCCCGGTCGGCAAGATGGTCACGCTTGATGTGTTGATCGCCAGGAACAGGGCCATGGCGTTGGTCGCGGTGCCCTTGTGCGGGTTCAGGGAATCGAGCTCCTGCATGGCGCGGATGCCGAAGGGCGTGGCGGCATTGCCCAGGCCCAGCACATTGGCCGACATGTTCAAGATGATCGCCCCCATGGCCGGGTGATCGGCCGGCACCTCCGGGAACAGGCGCACCATCAGCGGACGCACCGTGCGCGCGATGATGACCAGAAGGCCGCCGGCCTCCGCCACCTTCATCAGGCCCAGAAACAGGGCCATGACCCCCACCAGGCCGATCGCCAGGGTGACCGAGGCGGTCGCGGAATCGACCATGGCCAGGGACAGGGTCTCCATGGGCGATTTGGCCCCGCCGGGCTCGATTTCAGCGGGTGCGATCCAGGTAATTTCGCGATATCCCGCGACCCCGAAGGCGATCAGGACCAGGGCGAAAAAGACAGCGTTCAAGGTGGTTCTCCGGGGCGGCCGGGCGACTCGGCGATGCAACCCTCGCCATGCTGGGGGAATTCGGCCTGGAAAGGAAGCCTCTTGCGGCGAGACATAGGGCAGGGGCAGCGAGGGTGCGCCGGGTCTAGGCCATTGCCCCATTAACGGGACATCGTCATCCCGGACGTTAGGCGAGCCCGGAAATCACCAGATTTTCGGTGCGCGAGCCTTGCGATCCGGGATCTTCGGTTAGTCCTAGTCTGGCCCACGCCAAAGATCCCGGATCAAGCCCGGGATGACGATGCGATGGGCGGGCCGAGCGTAAACTTATAGGCAACCCTTTCTTGCCATATTTGTGCGGTATCTCGTTTATCCGAACCCTGGCCCCTCCCGGCCGGGTTTACTTCCAACCTTCGAGGCTGCCGTGGGCATTTCCAACAATCCTCTGATCCGGCATATCGAAGACCTCTTCGGCGACATCTACGCGCCCGACGAGGTGGAGGTCTGGCTCCAGTCCCCTCAGGTCCAGTTCGAGGGCCAGCGGCCGATCGATCTGATCCACGCGGGGCAGGGCGACACCGTGGTGCGGACCATCAACAAGATCCTCGACGGCATCCTGATCTAAGGCACGGGCGCCCAACGGGCCTTGTCTAGCAGGTTCTAGTCCGACCAGCGGCGCAGCAGGTTGGAATAGGTCTTGAAGGCCAGGTCGGTTTCCGGCTCGTCCGGCGCGATCGCCGACAGCTTTTTCTGAATCGCCAGCATGTCGGCGAGGATTTCGCGTTGCGTCGCGTCGCGCACGTAGCTGCGCGCCCAGGTGACCGCCGCCAGGCGCTCGCCGTCCGTGACCGGCGCGACCTGGTGCAAGGTGGCAGAGGGATAAACCACGGCGGCGCCGGCTGGCAGCTTGACCTCTTGCTCGCCGAAGGGGCTGGAGATGACCAGTTCGCCGCCTTGGTAATCCTCGGGGCCGCTGAGAAAAACGGTGATCGAGAGGTCGCTGCGCACCCGAGGCTCGCCGGCCATGAGGGCATCGTCGACGTGCCAGCCGTAATTCATGCCGCTGCTGTAGCGACTGATGAGCGGCGGCCGAATTGTGCGCGGCAGGGCGGCTTCCTGAAACGTCTTGTTGCGCTTCAGTCCCTTCATGACCATGGACTTGATCTCTTGGGCGCTGGCCGAGTCCCGATCCATTTGCAGGTTGTTCTTGACCCGCTTGGCGCGATAACCCGCGGTCAGTTTGCCGTCCTTGAAGTCGCCGCCGGCAATGGCGTCGCGAATCTTTTTGAGTTCGGCGTACTCCAGAATGTCAGGGATGCAATGCAGCATGGCGGCCCTACTCGATGGTGATCCACATACCGCCCGTCGTCCGGCAGGCGGTCAATTCCCGCGACGCCATTTTTTGCGCCACGACGGCGGTTTCGCGGTAGTCGCGGCAGAAGTTGCCGGTCTTGATCTTGAAGGTGCGAAGCGCCGTGAACGCGCCTGAATTGCCACTCGATTCGTTGCGCCAAAAACCCGGGTCGCCGCTGCTGCGGCTTTCCAGGGTTTCCCGCAAGGCGCGCTCGGCATATTGACGGTCACCATCTTTTATGCGGCCGAAGACGCCATGCTGCGCCGCCAAAACCCAGTCCGGCTGCAGGGACAAACCCAAGGCGACGATCAGAAGCGACGCCAGCGCGTCCCGGTAGGAAATTCCCTGCGCCGGGGTCATTCCCAGCCTTTCGAAATCGCCGCCGCCTCTTCGTCTGAACTCAAGTCCGGGCCGACTTGATCGACTCCGCCGAAGGAGCCCCGGCCGCTGGAGTCCGATCCGCTGGACCCGGAAGTCCCGGACGAACGTCCGCTCTTGCCGGACTTTCCGCTCTCGCCTGATTCACCTGACTCGCCCGACTCACTGGATTCACCACTCTCGCCGGATTCGCCGCTGCCGGATCCGCTGCTGCCCGACTCGCCGCCGCTTGAACCGCTACCGCCGGATTCCCCACCGCTGGATCCGCTGCCGCCCGATTCGCCGCCATCCGACCCGCCACCGTCCGAACCGCTATCGCCGGACTCGCCGCCGTCCGAACCGCCGCCATCGCCACCGTCACCGCCGCCACCATCGCCGCCTTTGTTGTGAACGTGGTAGCCATTGGCGAAATAGCTGTGATCGCCGTCCAGCATAAGATTATAGAGGCGAGTCTCCGGCGGGGCCTCCCGACCGCACAGGCTCAGCAGCACGCAGGGCGTCACGGCAGGTTCCGGTTCCGGCGCTAATGCCAGATTGCCCGCGACGCGTGGCGCCTGGGCCGGTCGCAGGACCATTAGGCCATCGCCAAGTCGCAGGCGCTCGACTCTTAGGTTCGCGTTCTCGGCCGCGGTTGCCACCGGATCGATAGCCTTCCAGCCCTGCGGAGTCATGAAGGGGTGTTCGGCGGTGACGAAAAACCCGCCGCCGTTCAGGGCATAGAGTCGGCGTGCGCCCAAGGCCGGGCGCTCGATCGCGACGATGCGATTGGCCCGGCCATCGCCACCCAGCACGAAGTCGCCGGGCCGCAGGGACTCGATGGTCCGTTCGCCGCCGTCGGCCATGCGGACGCGGGTTCCGGCCGTGAAACAACACTTCGCCTGAGCCTGCTTGATCAGGGGCTTGTCCAGCGCGAATTCGGGCGAGATCGGCGCAATCGCAAGGCCCAGGCCAATTAGGCTGGTCGAAGCGAGGAGGCGCACGCTGCGCCGGTTCAAACCAAACATGGGGCGACGGTCCTGTAGCTCTGGGTTCTGGCGTTGATCGTCACGGCCCGTTTACTCAGTGCCCAAGTTATACGAATTCCGCGTACGATGCGATTCGCATGGCGCCGCCGCGGATCCAATATTCTTTGCCCGCGGGCCGAACCGGCGCCGCCCCATGAGGGCGGCGCCAGCCAAGGGATCGATCCGTGTTAGCCACGGTTCGACTGCGAGGAGTCGTCGCCGCTCTCGCCGCCGTGTCCGGGACCATCGTCGCCGCTCTCGCCGCCGTGTCCGGCATGACCGGGACCATCGTCGCCACTCTCGCCGCCGTGGCCAGCCTCACCTGCTTCTCCCGAGTCGCCAGCTTCGCCAGCTTCGCCACCGCTGCCATCGCCGGCCTCTCCACCGCTGCCGTCACTGCCTTCACCGCCGCCGCTGCCACCGCCTTCGCCACCACTGCCGTCGCCGCCTTCGCCACCGCCGCTGCCGCCACCCTCGCCGCCGCCGCTACCCTTGGCGAGGGCATGCTTGAGCACCGGTTTGTGCAGATCGAAGTCGATGGCGACTGGCGTCATGGCCAAGCCGAGCGCGATCGCGCTGGTCGTGGTTAACAGGGACAGTGTCCGTTTCACCGTATTGTCACGCATTTCTCAATCCTTTCAGAACTGACACTCGTTTGACCGTTTCCCCGGCCTTGGTCTCTCGGCCGGTGCTATCGTCCCGACTAACCTGACAACACCCGGGGCCGGGTTTTCTTCCGCTTCGAGGGGCATGTTTTTACGAATTATTTTTTCCGACTCATGGAAGAAACCCTTTGGCGGGGTGTTATCCTTGCAGGATCGCCCTCGCGCGCCTGGGCGCAGGCTTTGGCATCTGGCGGATGGTTAACAACTAGTGGACGATTCGATCCGTCGAGAAATGCTTGCCCTGTTGCCGCGCTTGCGGCGCTTCGCATATGGATTGACCGGCTCGATCGACCAGGGAGACGACTTGGTGCAAGCGACCTGCGAACGTGCCATCCGAAACATCGATACCTGGCAGGACGGGACGCGCCTGGATAGCTGGATGTATCGGATTGCGCGCAATCAGTTCCTCAATGAGCTGCGGGCAAAGAAGGTACGTGGCCAGCACCTGGAGGTCACGGAAATCGACCGGCACATGCATTTCGACGGCGCCCGGGCCGTGGACGCGCAGATGACCCTCAACACCGTGCGCGCCCTGGCTGCGCGCCTGCCGGAGGAACAACGCAGCGTCCTGATTCTGGTCTGCGTCGAGGGCCTTTCGTACAAGGAGGTCGCGGCGCTTCTCGACCTTCAGGTCGGGACCGTGACCAGCCGTTTGGCCCGGGCGCGCATAACCTTGAAGACCTTTCTCGAGGGCGGCGATCCGCCACAGGATGATTCGGCACGGAGCCTTCCCGAATGACCAGAGCCATCGACGACGAAACCTTAGTCGCCTATGTCGATGGCGAACTCGACCAGGACGCGGCACGCGAGGTCGAGGCCGCCATTGCCGCCGACCCGGCCTTGGCGGAAACCGTCCGGGCATTGCGCGAAGGTGCCGCCACCTTGCGCGCGGCCTTCGCCGAGCCGGTCCGCGCCGAGGTTCCCGAACGGCTGATCGCGGCGGTTAACGACGGTTTCGCGGCTCAACGGCCAAAAGACCAGGGCGCCCCGTGGCACCGCCGTCCGATCTTCACGGCCATGGCGGCCTCGATCGCGATTCTGGTCGTCGGGCTCGGTGCGGTCTACGGCGTCGTCGATTGGCAGGTCGAACGGCGCCTGGCGCGGCTGGAGGCCGCCCAAGAGGCGGACCGGGCCCTGATACAATCGGCGCTCGTCACGGCGCTGGAAAAGCACCTCAGCGGCGTGCCGGCGACGTGGCGCAATCCGCAAAGCGGCAGCAGCGGCCGGGTCGAGCCGGTCCGCACCTTCCGCAACGCAGGCGGCCAATGGTGCCGGGAATACATCCTAGAAGCTGCCCTGCGCGCGGGAGACGCACGGCATGAGTTCCGGCGTGCCATCGCCTGCCGTAATGCCGAGGGCCGCTGGACCACCAAGCTGGAAACCACTAACGACAGCTAGGGCGGATTGCCTGGATCGGATCCGGGCAAGGTCTCCTTACGGCTGGTCCTGCCGGCCGCCGGCCCAGCCTTATGAAACGCACCTAATAATGCCTTAACGCCCATCATGGTAGAAACTCGCGCGACGGGCGCCCGTGGACCAGCGCTCGAATACCCAGGGCTGCGAACCAAGAAATGAGAGTATTTTCATGACTAAATCGGCCGGTATCGACCTCCGCGACGGCGACCCTCAAGACGCAGACTCCGTGGAAAACGCCCTCGACCAGCTGCGCCAAGAAATCGACAAGGTCGCCGAGGTTGCCCAAACCATCGAGGCCATTGCCAGGCAGACCAACCTTCTAGCCTTGAACGCGACCATCGAGGCGGCGCGCGCGGGCGAACTGGGCAAAGGATTCGCGGTGGTCGCCGGCGAGGTCAAGCAACTGTCCGGACGGACCAGCCAGGCGACCAAGGAAATCGCCGCGCTGGTCGATCGGCTGAGGGCTCAGACCGGTCATCTGGCGAAGCAGGGCGAAACCGCCGCGCGCCGGGAGCGCGGCCCGACCATGTCGTCACCTCAGGTGCCCAATCCGACCCCTGCGCCAGCTCCGAATTTGAGCCCGGCCTCAGCCCCCAAGCCGGCCGCCGCGCCGGCCAATGAGGGACCCGTCCCCGCGCACGAGCGCGACCTGGTGCAAAGCACTTTCGCCAAGGTCGAGCCCATCGCCATGGTCGTGGCGCGGACCTTCTACGAGAAGCTGTTCGAACTCGACCCGGCCCTGAAAAAGCTCTTCAAGGGCGACATGGATGCCCAAGGCCAGAAGCTCATGACCACCCTGAAGATCGCCGTGAAGGGCTTGGACGATGTGCCGAAACTGGTGCCGGTGGTTCAGGAACTGGGCCGGCGTCACGCCGGCTACGGCGTCAAGGACGGCGACTACGATACGGTCGCGGCGGCGCTGATCTGGACCTTGGGCCAGGGGCTGCAGGAGGCTTTCACACCTGAGGTCGAGGCGGCTTGGACCAAGGTCTACAGCGTTCTGGCCGATACCATGAAGGCGGCGGCGAAAACCTAAGCGGCGCCGCAAAGCGTCACTCCACTTCTAGGCGATCCAAGCGCAGGCGGTGGCGCGCGTCTGACAGGCGTGCGGCGCCGGTGTGCACGGCCAGCACCACGCCTAGGCCGGTACCCCCAGCGATCAGGAACATGACCAGGATCTGATACTTGATGGCCTCGATCGGTTCGACGCCGGATAGGATCTGCCCCGTCATCATGCCGGGCAGGGATACTACGCCGGCCGCCGACATGGCGTTGACGATTGGGATCAGACCGTTGCGCACCGCGTTCTGGACCAAAGGCCGGAAGGCGGCGCGGCGCGTTTCGCCCAAGGCCAGCATGGTCTCGATCGCGGCCTTGTCGCGGGCCACGCGCTCGGTCAGCGTGTTCAGGCCGACCGCGATGCCGGTCATGGTATTGCCCAGGATCATGCCGAGCAGAGGGATCGCGTAGCGCGGATGATACCAGGGGTCGGCCTGGATCTGAGTTGCCAAGGCAAACAACATGACCAAGGTGCCGGCGAAGAGAACCGATCCGGTGCCCAGCCCATAGGCCCAGGGCCCCTGAAAGCGGCGCTCCTGTCGGGCCATGATCTCGCGCCCGGCGAACAGCACCATGACCAGAACGGCCAGGGCGGTCAGCCAGGGCGAGACCAGCGCGAAGAGGGTCTTGAGCACCAGGCCCATGAGGCCGAGCTGCACGCACATGCGCAGGGCGGCGATCAGGAACTGTCGCTCCATGCCTAACCGTAACCAGAGCGACAAGAGGCCGTTCACGAGAACGAGCGTGGCGGCCAGGGCCAGATCGATCCAATCGAGAGTGATATAGCTCGCGGTCATGGGCCGGCGCTTTCGTCGTCCCATGCCGCCCGGCCGGCGTTCAAGCGCAGGCGCCGGCCGGCCAGGCGGCGGGCCAGGTCTTCGTCATGGGTCGAGAAGATCAGGGCCGCGCCCTGTGCCATGCGTTGACGCAGAACCGCTTCGACGGCGTGCGTCGTTTCCTGGTCCAGGCCTGAAGTCGGCTCGTCCAGCAACAAGACCTGTGGCGATTGAACCAGGACCCGGGCCAGGGCGATGCGATGCCGCTCGCCGGTCGACAGCTCCGCGATCGGGCGGTCGAGCATCGCGGGCATGAGTTTTAAGGTGGGCAACAGGGCGCGGGCGACCTCGGGCTCCGCAAAATGTTCGGCCGGGCGGGCTGCCCACCAACCGGGTTCCGCGGCCAGATAGGTCACCTGGCGGCGCCATTGCGGCGCCGGCATGGCCTCGCGATCCTGGCCGTCAAGGGCAAGCCGGCCTTGGTTCGGATCCAGATCGGCGATGGCGCGCAACAGCAAGGTTTTGCCGCAGCCCGAAGGGCCCAGCACCGCGACCGCGTCGCCGGCCGCAAGATCGAGATCGAGGGCTTCGAGGCCGGAGCGGGCGAGGGCGCGAATCTGCAGCATGAGCCCGCGCACCATAACCGGGCACACCAGCCATCGAAACGGGAAACACGCTACGGCTTTTGGCGCGCGCCTTCCTTCGGGCCAATTGGACGCCGATCAGGCTGGGGCGAGTTGGGACTTGGGTTTGTTCGACAGTAAAAAGGCAAGGATGCCGGCCCCCATGGACAACCAAAGCGATGTCATCCAAACCAGGCCGTAGGACGCGGACAAATCGAAGAAATACCCGCCGAGAAAAGCGCCGATCGCGCCGCCGATCGCGTGCCCGGCCGCGATCAAACCCATGGTCAGGCCCATGACACGCAGGCCTAAATGGCTGGCCACCAGGCTGGCGGTTACCGGTACTGTGGCATAGTCGACAATCCCGAACAGGGCGGCGAATAAATATAAAGATTCGATATTCGTGCCGACCCGCATGAGCAGCACGAAGGTCAGCGCCCGCAGGAGGTAGATCGCACCCAGCAGCAGCGGCCGGTTCATTCGGTCGGTCAGCCAGCCCGCACCGATCATGCCCAGCATGTTGACCGCCGACAGCACTCCATAGGCGCCGGCACTGGGAATGGGGGCGAATCCGCAGAACGCGGCATAGGGCAGGAAGTGGGTTTCGATGACGCCGGTTGTCGTGTAGCCGCAGATCAAGAAGCTCCAAAACAACAGGTGAAAGGTTGGTTGGCTCATGAGATATCGCAGGTCGGCGGCGAGCGCGGGGGCCTTGCCTGTGCCGGTTGATCTGCCGCGGCCCGCCTTTGCCGGTGCGGCCATGAACCAGAGCACGCAGGGCACCAGGAAGGCGCAGGCCAGGGACAGGCCGGCAAAGCTCCAGCGCCAACTGGCGAAGGCGAGCAAGCTGGCGATCAAGGGCACGACCAGAAATTGCCCGCCGGTCGCGCCCGAGGTCGCGGTCCCGGTTGCCAGGCCGCGATGACGTTGGAAGGCATGGGCGATGGCGGTCGAGACGATATGGGTCGCGACAATGCCGAAACCGATGGCGGCAATGCCGCTGAACCCGATCAGGAACACCAGGCGATGGCCGGTTGTCGCCACCAAGCCGCACCCCATGGCAATGGCGCTCAACCCCAGGGCGAGGGTCAGGCGCGCGCCCCTGCGGTCGGCGAAGCGCCCCGCGATCGGCGCCACGCAGGCCATGACAATCAAGGCCGCGGCGCCGGCGCCCGAGACGAAACTGCGCGACCAGCCCAATTCGCTTTCCCAGACCGGCATGACCAGGCCGAGCGCGGCGCGCGCCGAGAAAGCGAGGGCCAGGGCCAGAAACCCGAAACAGACGATCAGGACCTTTTGGGCCTGGCTCTCATGTGTCGCGGCCATTAATGGCGCCCCGCTTGAACTGAAGCTGGAACTTGGCCTCGCCCCGCCCGGTCCGCAAACCATCGCTGGCGGGCTTTAGTTTAGCTGGGCTAAAGTGAGGGTATGATGCCCCGTCTCCAGGATCTCTATACTTTCGTCGCGGTGGCCCGCGCCGGCAGCATGAAGGAGGCGGCCAGCAGGCTAGGTGTCACGCCGGGCGCGGTCAGTCAGCGTATTCGAGGCCTGGAAGAACGGCATGGCGGGCGCTTGTTCGAGCGGACCCGTGCCGGCATTACACTGACTGGGCCCGGTGCGCGGTTGCACGATCAACTGGATAAAGCCTTTCAGGTCATCGAGGAGGTCTCGGCCCGTAGCCTGCAATCGGATCGCAGCAACCGCCTGCGAATCAATGCCGCCGCGGGCTTCGCCGCATCGTGGCTGGTGCCGAACCTCGGCGCGTTCACCCGGGCCAATCCCGAGATCTCGATCTCCATAGAGACGGAATCGCGACTGGTCGATTTCAGGCATGAGCCGGTCGACCTGGGCATTCGCCATGGCCTGGGCAGCTATCGCGGTTTGACGGCCTTTCAAATCGCCGCGCCCGACATGGTGGTGATTGGCAGCCCGGCATTGCTCGATAGCGCGCCGCCGCTTCACGAGCCGGCGGATTGCCTGCGCTTTACCTTGCTCCAGGATCACAACCGGCAGGATTGGCCGCTGTGGTTCGAGGCCCTCGGCGTCGACGCCACCGGCGCGCGCTACGGGCCGTCATTCTCCGACGATTCCCTCTTGGTGCGAGCAGCGGTCGAAGGCCAGGGCCTGGCCCTGGTGCGCGAAATTTATACCTCCGACGGACTCTTGGCGGGCAAGATAAAGCGCGCGCTCGATATCTCTTGCCCGGTTGAATTCGCCTATTATCTAGTTGGATTGCCAGAGACTTTCGAGCGGCCGGCGGTGAAACGCTTTCTGACTTGGCTGATCCCGGACGCCAAGCCCAGACCTTGAATTTTTGAAACACGTCACCCGGTGGCGCTGGCGCGATAGCACCGGCGGCGGCACCCGCCATGATGCCCGCCAACGCGAATTCGAAAGGACCCCGTCGATGCCCGGAAAAGCCCCCAACATTCTGCTGATCCAGGCTGACCAAATGGCCGCGCCCTCGCTGCCGTTCCATGGTCACCCGGTGGTCAAGGCGCCGCACATGAGCGCCCTGGCGGCCGAAGGCGCGGTGTTCGATAGCGCCTACTGCAACTCGCCCCTGTGCGCGCCCTCGCGGTTTTCCATGTTGAGCGGGCTGCTCGCCTCGCAGATCGAGGCCTATGACAACGCCGCCGAGTTTCCGGCGACCGTTCCGACCTTCGCCCATCATCTGCGCCACCTGGGCTATCGCACTGTTTTGTCGGGAAAGATGCACTTCGTCGGACCGGACCAATTGCACGGCTTCGAACGTCGGGTCACAACCGATATCTATCCGGCCGATTTCGGCTGGACTGCGGACTGGCAGCGGCCGGACGAACGCCTGGATTTCTACCACACCATGTTGAGCGTGGCCGAGGCGGGCCCCTGCGAACGCAGCCTGCAACTCGACTTCGACGAGGAGGTTGCGCACCAAGGCGTGCGCGCCATCTACGATCTGGCGCGCGCGGGCCGCGCTGACGACACGCGCCCGTTTTTCTTGCATGTCTCCTTCACCCATCCGCACGATCCCTACACCATCACGCCGGACTACTGGGACCGTTACGACGATCGGGAGATCGACCTGCCGCGCGTGCCGGCCATAGCGCGCGAGGCCATGGACCCGCACAGCCGGCGCGTGTTCGACGCCTGCGGCATGGCCAAGTACGATCTTAACGAAGCCCGCGTGCGGGCCGCGCGGCGGGCCTACTACGGCGCAATTTCGTACATCGACGATCAGGTCGGGCGCCTGCGCGCGGCCCTGGAGTCCGCCGGCGTGGCGCAAGACACCGTCGTGATCCTAACCAGCGATCACGGCGACATGCTGGGCGAGCGCGGCCTTTGGTACAAAATGAGTTTCTTCGAGTGGTCGGCGCGTGTGCCATTGATCGTGCATGCGCCCGGGCGCTTCGCGGCGCGGCGGGTCGGCGGGAACGTTTCCTTGGTCGATCTCTATCCGACCCTGGTGGATCTGGCCGGCGGCACGGCGCCTAGCGACCGGCCCGGCGAGATGGTGGGGCGCAGCTTGGTGCCCGCCATAGTGGATCAAGGCGACGCGGGCGACGATACAGTCTTGGGGGAATACTTCGGCGAGGCGGCGGTCGGGCCCGTGGTCATGATCCGGCGCGGCCAATACAAGTACATCGTCGGCGAGGACAGCCCGCCGCAGCTTTTCGATCTAGCGGCCGACCCGGACGAGGTGACCGATCTGAGCGGCGATCCGGCCCATGCCGAGTTGGCCGCCGGCTTCGCCGAGGAGGCTGCCGACCGTTGGGATTTCGCGGACTTGAAGCGGAAGGTCATTCTCAACCAACGCCGCCGCCGCTTTGTTTTCGAAGCACAAAAGAAGGGCGAGGCGACACCATGGGACTTCCAGCCGGTGTTCGATGCCTCGCGCCAATACGCACGTAATTGCGCCGAAATCCTGGGTGATTCGGAACGTGACGCGCGCCTGCCTTACGCCCCGGAACCGCCGACGGATGGGCCGGGCGGCTAGTTTTCCTCCCGCCGTTCGATCGTGTTAGAAAGACTGACGGCAATGTGAATCGGGCAGGGAGCGGCGTGTGAGACAATACCGATCGGTTCGCGGGTGTCTGGTTTTCGCCCTGGCGGCGGCGGTTCTGACCGCCTGCGGGTCCTTGCCCTATCCAACCGGGATACCGAAATCGGTCGAGCGTCAACTGAAGCCCCACACGAACAAGGATGGCACCGCCAAGAAGGGGGCACCCAGGGTGCTTTCGTTTTGTTACAGCGAATCCATCAACACGCCGCAGCAGATCATGGAAGAGGCCCGGCTTGCTTGCGAGGGCGGAACCGTGACCCTGCGCGACAGGGATATCTTTTGGACCCCGTGCAGCGTGTTGCAGCCCAGGCGGGCGACCTTCATCTGCACGCCGGCCCAGGAAGCCGAAACCGGCATGCCCGAAACGAACTAGCGGCCTAGACCGGGTTCCACTCGGCGCGGACCGCGGGGTCGTCTTCGATCGCCAGGCGGCGCCGGCGCGCATCCTCGACCCGGCGCGGATCGGCCAGGCGGATCAGCGCCCAGGCCGCCATGGCGCGCACCAGGGGCGAGGCATCGTCGAGCAAAGCCTCGGCGACCGGCGCCTGAGCCGCGTCGCCCGTGTTGCCGAGCCCGATCAGAACGTTGCGCACAAAGCGGTCGCGCCCGCTGCGCTTGATCGGCGAGCCGGCGAACAAGGCCCGGAACTCCGCGTCGTTCAGACGCGCCAGATCGGCCAGACGCGGCGCACTCAATTCGGCGCGCGGCAGGAAAGCGGGTTCGTCCGTGCGCGCCGCGAACTTGTTCCAGGGGCAGACCGCCAGGCAATCGTCGCAACCGTAGATTCGGTTGCCCATGGCGGCGCGGAACTCGGCGGCGATGTGCCCCTTGTGCTCGATGGTGAGATAGGAAATGCAGCGCCGGGCGTCGATCTGATAGGGCGCGGTGAAGGCATCGGTCGGACAAATATCGAGGCATCGCCGGCACGAGCCGCAGCGGTCCGACCCGGCCGTGTCGGGCGTCAACTCTAGGCTCGTATAAACCTCGCCCAGAAACAGCCAGGAGCCGTATTCGCGCGAGACCAGGTTGGTGTGCTTGCCCTGCCAGCCCAGACCGGCGGCCTGGGCCAGCGGCTTTTCCATGACCGGCGCGGTATCCACGAAGACCTTGACCTCGCAGGCTAACTCGCCGTGCATCCAGCGCGCCAAGGCCTTGAGGCGCTTTTTTATCAGGTCGTGGTAATCGCGGTTGCGGGCATAAACCGAGATCGCGCCGCGTTCAGGTTGGCCCAGCAGCTTCATGGGGTCGTCGCCGGGCGCGTAATTGAGACCCAGCACCACGATGCTGCGCGCGTCGGGCCACAGCACCTGGGGGTCGGACCGCCGCGCCGCGGTGTCGGCCAGCCAGCCCATGTCGCCGTGATGGCCGCGCGCGATGTAGTCGGCCAGATCCCGTTTCGCCGCCCCGCCCAAGCCCGCCAGCGTGAAGCCAACCGCATCGAATCCGAGCGCCAGGGCCCGGTCGCGGATCGCCGCCTTGGGGTCGGGCGGGCGCTCTGATCGCGTGTTATCCTCTCCCACGGTACGGCGGCACGCCCTGGTCGGGCAGCCAGAGCCCTTCGGGCGGCGGGTCCGACTGATAGAAGATGTCGATGGGGATGCCGCCGCGCGGATACCAATAGCCGCCGATGCGTAGCCAAAGGGGCTCGGCCGCGTCGAGGATGCGCTGGGCGATCTCCACCGTGCAGCCTTCGTGAAAGGCGCCGTGATTGCGGAACGAGGTCAGGAACAGCTTCAGCGACTTGCTCTCGATCAGGGTTTCGTCGGGCGCGTAGTCGATGACCAGATGGGCGAAGTCCGGCTGGCCGGTCACCGGGCACAGGGAGGTGAATTCGGGGCAGGTGAAGCGCACCAGATAGAGGGTTTCAGGGTGCGGGTTGGGCACGGTTTCCAGCACTGCGTCCTCCGGCGAGGCTGGGGCCTCCCCATCGCCGCCCAGTTGGGTCAGGGAGTCGTAAATGGTCTCGGACATGGCGCCCTCCACTGCATTTGGCGCCAGTCTATATCAATCCCGGACGCAAAGCGCGCCCGCCGCGGCCGCGATGCGCCGCCGAGTGGTCAGATCACGGACACCGCCCCTTTGTTGGCGGCAGCCGCGCCGAGAATGTGGCAGTCGGCGTCGGCGACAAGCTGGGCGATGTCCCGGTTGGCGTCTTCGCCGAGCAGCCCATCCGGCGCGGCCTTTCGGATCGACCCGAGGGCGATGTCGCGGGCGCGGTCGAAAGCGGCGCGCCGCCCCGCCGCCTCGTAGCCGTCGCGGTCCTGCCGCATAAAGGCCTTCTGAGAGAGCTGATCGCGGCAGTGTTTGAGCGTGTGGGTGCTGTCCAGGAAATGCCCGCCGGCCCGAATGGACGATATTTCGTCCCAATTCAGGGCGTCGTCGCTGACGTCCGGCGCGCGGATGAACCGCCGCAGCATGGCGCCGACTTCATTGTCGAGAACCGCCTGCACCGGGCTGAATACGGTGGCGCATTCGAGTTGGCCGACGCCGCCCAGGATATCGGCGCCCGATAGCGCCACGGTCTGGGCCAGCAAGGCGCGTTCGGCCATGGATTGCACGTCCACGTCCGGCGTGTCGGAACCGGCACCGTAGGTGTGCGCGGGCAGGCCGAAGCCGTGTTTCATCAGTTGGATGGCCATGCCGGCGGCTTGCAGGGATTCGACGCAGGATTGAAGCGCGCTGCCGGTGCGCATATCCAGCGTGAACATCAGCGGCGTGGCGATGACCGGGGTGTCGGGCGCCAGCACGTAAGCGGCGGTGACCATGGCCAGGATTTCCGCCGCCGCCATTAGCACCAAGCCGGAAGTGGAAAGCGGTGCCGTGCCGCCCGCCGAGGGCAGGCTGCAGGCGTGAATGGGCAAGCCGTGGCGCCCGGCCTGGAGGATCGCCTCCGTGTCCATGTACTTGAACTCGAGCGGCGAGAACGAGCAGGTGATACAGCTCGCCAGGGGGCGGCGGCGCAACTCCGCCTCTCCACCGGCCGCGATGACCGCGAGGCGCATCAGGTATTCGACGTTTTCCTTGGCGTAAGGTTGCAGCCACACGTGCTTGTCGGTCCGGCGGATCAGCTCGGCCAGGCCATGGATGTCCGCGGTGATTTCCGGCACACCATTGACGAAGGGATGGGCGATGAATCCAACCTCGTCGAGATCGCTGGCCACGGCGGCGATCTCGGCGACGGCGGCGAGATCCAGATTGCGGTAGTGCCCGGTCTCGGGATCGACGTAGCCGTGGGCGCCGGTGCCGCTTCGCATGACGAAGCCGCCATCGGCCCGTGGCAGATGGAGATCGCGGGCCGGAGTCTTGCCGTAGAGCGAAACCTCTTTGGGTGCTGCCGCCAAGGCCTCCTCGACCAGTGGACGCGGCAAGCGCAGGCGGTCGGCATCGCGCCCTGGCTTGGCTCCGGCTTTCCGCAGGGCATCGACGGCCAGAGGATGGACGAAGACGACGCCATAGGTTTCGAGCAGGTCGAAGGCGCGAGTCTTCAGGTGTTCGATCGCGGCCTGGTCGAGAAACCCGAAGCGCGGGCGCGTGCCCTTGGCGCCGTACAGATTAAAGGCGTCCGGACTCGGCTTGGGGTCCGAGGCCTTTTTGCGATTGCGGCGGCGGGGACGCCTCTCCATCGTTCCGGTTTCCACAACTACCTCCTAACATATTGGTGTTACGGGGATAATCATGGCACACACCGATTAGGCTCACTGCCTGCCGACTTGAGCTAAGTCTCACACTAGCATGAAAGGTTGTCTCTGGCAGCCAAAACCCTATTTTTTAAAGGGAAAAGGGCCGGCGGCGTAATGAGGGCGGCCGCGGGCACCGAAATGGCCGGCGAGAGGCCCTTGTCAGCAATCTTTGGCGTGGCCGCCGGAAAGTCTTTAGAGCCCCGCGATGGCCGGTCTAAAGTGGCGCGTTTTCCAGGAGAAAAATCAGGGATGGAGGGATCGGTATGACGGCGGCGAGCGGAAAATGCCTGTGCGGCGCGGTTAGTTTTACGGCTGAGGGGGTCGAGACCGACCATCATGCCTGCCATTGCGGCATGTGCCGGCGCTGGTCCGGCGGGCCCCTGTTCGCTGCGGCGACCCAAGGCGTGCGCTTTCAGGGCGAGGACAACGTCGCGAGATACCAGTCTTCGGATTGGGCGGAGCGAGGGTTCTGCAAGGTTTGCGGCACCAACCTGTTCTACCACCTGAAGCCGACCGGCCAGTACATGATGTGCATTGGCAGCTTCGACGACCCGTCGCCCTTCAAGCTGATCGGCGAGATCTACATCGACCACAAGCCCGCGGGCTACGCCTTCGCCGGTAACCTGCCGGGCATGACCGAGGCCGAGGTGATCGAGAAGTACGTGCCGAAGGAGGACTAAAAGGCGGCGAATCGCATTCCCTGTTGTTCCCTGCTGAACAGGGAATTTTTTTTTCGAGTCCCGGGCTCCGGCGCGCGCAAGACTTCAGGCGGCCCAATGACGTCATCGGCCTCGCTCCCTGATCGGTCGTCCTCGACGGGGAGGCTAGCACCGGGTCGGCCAGGCGCAACGCCAAGCCTGTGAAAACCGTCCGAGGCGTGGTTGCATGCGCCTCGGTCACTCGCCCCGAATAGGCGTCAAAGCGAGGCGTCAAGCCAATCGATAAGTTGGTCCTTTGGCAGGACCCCGACCTTTGTGGCCGTGACATGACCGTCCTTGAACAGCATCAGGGTCGGGATACCCCGGACTCCGTACGTCTGGGGCGTCATCGGATTCTCGTCTATGTTGATCTTTACTACAGTGAGGCGGTCTACCATCTCGGCTGCGACTTCCTCCAGAGCCGGGGCCATCATTTTGTTGGGACCGCTCCATTCAGCCCAATACACCAACAAGATGGGCCCTGGCGCCTTCAGCACATCGTGCTCGAATGATTCATCCGTCACTTTCATCACCTGACCCGGACCGCTAGGCGCCGCGCCCATTGGTTCGCGTGACATTCCCTCAT
>JAJFGO010000118.1 GCA_021776095.1 Kiloniellaceae bacterium
TTCGCCGATTCCGAGGGGCTCGACAAACACCGCGACGCCCGGCTGCACCTGACCCAGGAGGCCTTGCGCACCCGCGGTACGGACGAATGGCTGGCGCGTTTAGAGGCCGAGGATGTGCCTTGCGCGCCGGTCCTTACCCGATACGCGGCAATACGCCACCCGCAGGTCGAAGCCTCGGAAATCGTGGTCGAGCACGAGCATCCTCAGGCCGGGCGGCTGCGCCAGACCCGGCCGCCAGCGCGCTTTTCCGAGGCCGCGCTGGAAATCCGCCACCCGGCCCCGCTTCTGGGCGGAAATACCCGCGACATTTTGGCGGAGGCGGGCTTGAGCGACGGCGAGATCGCGGCGCTGATCGATGTTGGCGCCGCGACGCAGTCCGAGGTTCCGGAAGGAAAGACAGCGTGATCGATTTCTATTACTGGCCGACGCCGAATGGCTGGAAGGTCGCGATCCTGCTGGAGGAACTGGGCGTGGCCTATCGCATGATCCCGGTGAACATTGGCAAGGGCGATCAGTTCAAGCCGGACTTTCTGAAGCTTAGCCCGAACAATCGCATG
Organism: Kiloniellaceae bacterium; assembly: GCA_021776095.1. Taxonomy (GTDB): domain Bacteria; phylum Pseudomonadota; class Alphaproteobacteria; order Kiloniellales; family J153; genus JAJFGN01. The sequence continues at coordinate 558 of JAJFGO010000118.1, forward strand.
CCCGCGATCCTCGACCGCGATGTCGAAGGTGCGCCGGTCCCGGTCTTCGAATCGGGCGCCATCATGTTCTATCTGGCGGAAAAGACGGGGCGCTTCGTGCCCGCCGATCCGCTCGGCCGCAAGGAGGCCCTGGAGTGGCTATTCTGGCAGACCGGAAATCAGGGGCCCATGGCCGGGCAGCTTAGCCATTTCGTCAACTACGCGCCTGAGGGCGAGGACTACGGGCGGGAGCGCTACGCGGCAGAATACGACCGTTGCCTGGGGGTTTTGGAGCGGCGCCTGGAGGGGCGGGACTACATCCTGGGCGACTATTCGATCGCCGACATGATTTGTTGGCCCTGGGTCTTGATCGCCAAACCGCTCGGCGCATCGTTCGACGCTTTTCCGCGAGTCGCCGCCTGGCGCAACCGGATCAAACTGCGCCCGGCCGTTCAAAAGGCGGTCGAATTGGGCAAGGAATTCCGACGCCGCGCGCCGCCCAGTGAGGCGGAACGCAAGGTGCTATTCGGCCAAACCGCCGCCAGCGTCACCGCAAATCAGGATTGAGCGGCGGCTAGGCCGGGCTACTTACAGCCAAGCCTCTTCGAAGGGCAGGCTGCTCAGCACCTCGATGCCGGTCTCGGTGATCAACACCTGCTCTTCGAGCTTGACCCCCTCAGCCCCTTGGCCGGGGCCCAGATAGCTTTCGACGCAAATCGTCATGCCGGGTAGGAGGGGCGCGTCGTAGCGCCCATCCTGACGGTGCCAGAAGGCGACCGGATATTCGTCGCACATGCCGACCCCATGGATCAGGCAAGAGTAGACGTGGTCGCCATCCGGCGGATCGCCGATTTGCACGGCGAGGTCCGCTAGGGTCACGCCCGGGCCGATCCGCGCCAGCAATCGCAGCAAGTGGCCATAGGCTTGGGCGTAGGTCCGGCGCTGGGTATCGTTCGCCATGCCGCCGCCCGCGCGCCAGGTCCGCGAAATGTCGCAGCAATACCCGTGGCGCCCGATGAGATCGGTATCCAGGGCGACCAGATCGCCGTCCTCGATCGCCCGGTCCGAGCATTCCTGATACCACGGGTTTGTCCGGGGGCCGGAGGTGAGCAGGCGAGTTTCGATCCACTCGCCGCCGCGCGCGATATTTTCGCGGTGCAGCTCGGACCACAGCCCGCGTTCGGTCATGCCGGGCCGCAGGGCCGCCTGCATGGCCATGACAGAGGCTTCGCAAGCTTGGATCGATTGGCGCATCGCGGTCAGTTCTTGCGGTGTCTTGATCGCCCGGGCGGTCTCGGCCAAGTCTTGACCCTCCATGACCTCGATTCCCAGATCCCGCAGCGCTAAGTACCCGACGAAATCGAGCCGGTCCACCGCGATCCGCCGGTTCCCGCCGCCGTGACGCCTGACCAACTCGGCGATCTCAGCGGCCCAAAGTGCGGCGGCGTCCCGCGCGCCGGGCCCGGCCATCAAATGAACCCACGAGGTGGCGGGGCGCACCTCATCGACGGTCTCGATACCCTCGGCCAGGTGCTCGCAGCTGGCGAACTCGAACAGGACCACCGGTCCCTCGCTGGCGACAAAGGCGTAACGGGTCGGGTTATGCAGGCACCAGACCTGCATGTTGCTGACATCGGTCGCGTAACGGATGTTGATGGGGTCGAGAAAGACCGCCCCAGCCACGTCCGCGTCGCGCAAGACGCGGCGCAAACGGTCCAGTCTTTCACGCCGCAAGGCAGGTATGTCGAGCGCGGCGGGCCGGACGGGTGTATCGGCAGGCCCGCCGACGTTCACGCAGCTGGCTCCAAAGCCGTGGCGCGGCCGAAGAAACCCAGCCGTTCCTCCTCGCTGAACAGGCGCCCGGGTTGTTCGTAATAGGAAAACACCGTGACCATACGCGACGTTTCGCCAACGGCGGCGGTCACGCGATGGGCTGTATCCTTGCCCTTGAACACGCTGAGCGTGCCGGGCGCGAGCGGCAGGGTTTTGACCTCGTCGTCTTGGCCGGCCAGAAGCCGCGCGACGCCGTCGTAATTGGGATCGCTGTCCGAGCGCAGGTCGCGGCGGTACTGGAACGCACCGCCCGCTGCTGGCGCCTGAAGTAACAGCGTGGTGGTGAACTCGGAACGGTCGAAATGCCAATTCAGAGCCTCGCCGGCGCGGTAGGCCATGACGTTGATCCGGGCCAGGGGGTCGGCCATGATGTAGAGCCGGGTTTTGCCCATGGCCGCGGCCAGAAACTCGGCCAGCGGTGCCCACTCGTAAATGCGGCACAAATCGCTGTGCGGGATTTGGTCGCCGCAAATGGTGCGGTTCACGGTCTCGACCCGCCGCAGCGCCGGGTGGTCGGGGGCAAGGTCCGCGATGTCGTCGCGGAAGTAGATGTTGTGATCGCGCTTATGGGTGAAGGCCTGACGCTCGAACATAGGCTCGACCTCGGCGATGCAGCGCGCCAAGGCCTGCGGCCGGACCAAGCCTTCCAGGTTGAACATGCCGGTTTCCGCCAAGTCGCGGCGGCAGGCTGCGACCAGCGCCTGGCCACGGGGGCTGGTCAAGGTGTCGAGCGGATAGCGCTCGAGATCTAAGAGTTGTCGCATTTCGGTTAAGCCTCAGGGCTCCGGTTGAGCATCTCCCATCTACCGTCAAGTTCTTCTTGGTCTCAAGTCCATAAATTCTTATGTTGACTTAGAAATTCTTTATAATATCCGTTGTGTGAGGACGGCGTTCTTTGCAGAAACGATTGCCCCCCCTCAATGCGCTTAAGGCCTTCGAGGCTGCGGCGCGCGGCGGCGGCTATGTCTCGGCGGCTCGCGAACTGGGGGTATCCCCGGCGGCGGTCAGCCAGCAGGTCAAGAATCTGGAGGGCTTTTTCGACAAGCAACTGTTCACACGCTTCAACAATCGCCTGGTTTTGACCGACGCGGGCCTGGCGATTTTCGTCGAAAGCTCGACCGCACTAGAAAAGCTGGCCGCGATGACCCAGCGGGTCTTCGAGGGCGAGGTCCGCTCGCGCCTGGTGGTCAGCCTGCTTCCCTCGCTGGCGAATCGCTGGTTTAACCGGTCGTTGCCGGCGTTCCTCGATCTCGAACCGGCCATGCGCGTGGAGGTCCGGGTCGAAGACGATCCGGTCGATTTCGCGCGCTACAATATCGACGTACGCATTTGCTACGGGGCTCACCTCTATCCCGAACTGGCCAATACCGTCTTGGTTCGCGACGAGGTGCTACCCCTGTGTACCCCCGCCTTTATGGAGGGGCACGGATTCGATGGGGCTGTGCCCGGGGTGCTATCCGATACGCAGCTCATCCATACCCTTTGGGGGCCGAGCTTCGCGTCCCATCCCACTTGGACCGATTGGTTCGCGTGGGTCGGGCAGGACCGCGCACCCGATTTCGGCAAGGGGCATGGCGTGGGGCGGTCGAGCCTGGCCATCGATCTGGCCCTGGCCGGCAGCGGTATCGCGCTAGGTCAGCGCCTGCTGGCGCGCGACGAGATCGCCGAAGGCCGGCTCCTGGCGCCCTTCGAAGGGGCGATCCCGCTTGGGCATCCCTACTGCGCCGTGCACCCGCGCGCTAAGGCACGCAAACCCGGGGTGCCGTCGTTCGTTCAATGGGCAGTGTGCGATGCGATGCGGGGTGTCGCGCCGCCTTTGGCTTACTGAGAATCGGCCCGGTACATGAAATAGCGCCCGGGTTTGACCGCGTCGGGGAGCGCAACGGGCGTGGCCCCGGGAAACCCCAGGTCTTGGTCCGAGACGACCAGACCTCCGGGTGCCAAGAGGCCGGCCAGTTGCGTTGCCAGGAAGCCGGCCAATTCCGCGTTGAGACGTGTGTTCCCGGTGCCGATATCGCTGTGCACCAGGGGGACCTTACCGGCGAAACGCGCCGCAGCGTCGGGCAGGGTCTCGCGGATATCGCCCAGGATCAGGTGCGCCCCATCGGGCACGCATTCCGCCGAGGCCGCGACCTCGCGCTCAAAGACGAAGATGTCGCGCTCCGGGCACAGCTCGCGCAAATGATGATAGGTGCGGCCCTGGCCCAGCCCGAATTCGAGGATCGGGCCGGGCGACGCCGCGATCAGGCTGGCGGCGCGCTCGAGGCAGGCACGTTGGGCCTGTAAGCGGCGAATCACACTGTCCAGACGGCTCATGCCCGCAGGGCCTAGCGCCCGTCGTCCGCGCGACGGTACAGGAAGTACACCCCCGGCGCCACGTCTTCGGGCAGGGCGAGGGCCACGCTGGGCACGAATGCGACATCACGGTCGGCCGCGACTAGGCCGCCGGGCCGCAAAATCGTCGGTAGGTATGCGGCGATGAAGGCCGCCTTGCGCGCGTCGCGCGCCGGGTTGGCGGAGCCGAAGTCGGCATGGACTAGCGCGACCTGGCCGGCGAAACGCTCGGCTGCCGTTGGCAGCGTATCCTTGAAGTCGCCACAAAAAAGATGCGCCTGGTCCGGAATGCAATCGGGGTGCGCGGCGACCTCGCGGTCGAAAACGAAGATCTCGCGCCCCGGCAGAACCTCGCGCAGATGATCGTAGGTGCGTCCGTTCCCCAGGCCGAGTTCAAAGATCGGTCCGGGCAAATCGCGAATGGCCTCCGCAGCCTGGTTCAGGCAGGCGCGTTGGGCCTTGAGACGGCGGATGTTGATATCGAGCCGGCTCACGACACCACCGGCCTTACCTGGTGCATGGGAATGGAAATCACTTAGCGCCCTCGCGTGCGGCCATCAGCAAGGCTGTTGTGTGCTCCAGGCGATGTGCCAGGACGCGCATGATCTCGACACCCATTTCCGGGAAGTCGGTGACCATGCGGAAGAACAAATCCTTGGTAATTTCCAACGCGGTCAATTCACTGGTCGCGACCACGCTGGCGGTTCGCGGCACGTCGCACAGAATCGCGATCTCGCCGATGATATCGTTCTTGCCGACCTGCGCCACCACCAGCGGACCGTTGTTTTGGACCACAATATCGGCGTCACCTTCGATGATGATAAAGGCGGATTCGCCGGCGTCGCCCTGGTCGCAAAGAGATTGCCCCGCCGTGAAGGTCAAGCGTTGGCTGGCAAAGCACATGAGCTTCAATTTCGCCGAATCGATGTTGGCGAATAGGGGTATCTTGCGAAGGATTTCGACTTCTTGTTCAATGCTCATACTTCAACTCCGATCTAGCCGCTATTCTGCGGCCAAGATTTGGTTCAAGGCCGATCCCGGTTTGTTCAGATCGGCGAAGCTGCCCTGTTCGACGATCCGCCCATCTTGCATGATAAGAACGCGCGCGAAGTGCTCGCAGCTTTGCGGCCGCTGCAGAACCCAAATCACGCCGCGCCCCTTACGCCGCTCCAGAACATTGCGTTGCAGCCGGTCTTGGGTCGCTAGGTCCATGACCGCGAGACCGTCGTTGACGATCAGAACATCCGGCCGTTTCAACAACACGCGCGCCAGGCCGAGTTTCTGACGCTGCGCCGCGCTCAAGCGCTTGCCGCCGACGCTGACTTGAAAATCCAAACCCGCCTCGACGACGGCCGCGCGCAGGCCCAACGCACTTAAAAGATCTGTCATGATCAGTCGGACGGTCTCTTCCGCCTTGGCCTGGCCATGGGCGACACGGCCGAAGAGGATATTGTCCTGCAAGGAGGCCGCCCCATTGTAGGCGTCGGGGTCGTAGATCGCGACCGCATGGGGATCTTCGCGTTTCAGACGTTCGGCAAAGAGCTTGCGCGCCGCCACGGCGCGCGCCTCGATGGAGTCGTTGATCAGGCCGAGACGATGACGGGCCTCGCTATAATTCAAGGGCAGACCGCGCAACGCCAGGCGATCCGGCGGGCCCAGTGCGTCCTTGCCCTGTTTTTCGACCTTGGCGATATAACTGCCGAAATCCGCCAGATCGTCGGCGTCGATGAAGCTGAACTGTTCGAAGAACGGATGGCCGGGCGGTAGGTCTGCGAAAATTTCCAGCATGGTGCGGGCGATGGAGATCCCCATGTCGAGCATGGATTCGTCCAGCCCCGCGTCCTTCAGGACCGCGCCCATCAACTCGTTCTTGGCCAAGGCGCCGAGCATGTATTCCGGCTTGCGCGGGGTGCCGAACAAAAGGTTTTCAGCCAAAGTTGCGTTCTGGTTGTAGGAATCCGGATCGAAACGGATGACCAGATTCTCGGCCTTTTCCTCGATCAGGCGCTTGGGTAAGGCCGCGCGCGCCTGCAGGATAGCCTCGGCGATCTCGGGCCGGGCCTCGGCGTCGATCGTGCCGCTGAGGCCGAAGCGATAGACGTCGTCTGCCATATCGACCAGCTTGAGCACCTCGACGATCTGTTCGTCGATATCCTCAGGCCCCGTGGCGCCGGCCGCCGCGTAATCGGTCCAGTCCGCTTCGAAATCCAAAGTCGTGTTGCCGGCGCGCAGGCTTTCCGCGACCCAGGCCTTGCGGCGCACGCGCCGTGCCGGAGTGTCCTCGGGCTCCCGCAGCGGCCGGTGGCGTAGGCCGTACAACAGGTTTTCGCGCACCGACTGCGGGAAGAAAAAAGTGTCCTGCCCCAGGTAACCGATCCGCTGGCCGGTGATCGATTGCGGCATCTTGGTCAAATCGCGCGTGCCGATCCGTATGCTGCCTGAGGATGGCATGGCCAAACGGGCCAGGATCATCGCCAAGTGATCCTTGCCCGATCCGGCGGGGCCGAGGATCGCGATATGATCGCTCGAATCGACGGTGAAGCTAGCCGACCGAACCAGCCGGTTGCCGGATTCATCGGTCAGGGAAACCGCCGAAAGGCTAAGCGGCCCCGCCAGGGGCTCGCTGGCGTCCTGCTCCGGGTCTTGGACCTCCGGCTCGAGGATTTCCGGCGGCTGAAACTGCTCGATCACCTGGTCGTATTTGATCTGCACGTCGGCGCGCTGCTGTTCCCAGTCGATCAACTCCTTAATCGGCCCCGGCAGGTCCTTGTAGGCGAAAATGACCGCGACCAAGGCGCCGACGTCTAGATAGCCGCGGATCGCCAAGACTCCCCCGCCGCCGTAAAAAATGAAAGGCGTGAGCTGGGCCAGGAAATTGTTGACGAACTTGACCATGAACTTGCGCTGGAAAATCTCGTAGCGGATCTCGAAGATCCGCCCCAGACGGCTGGCCAGGTCGCTGCGCTCCAGGTTCGAGGTGTCGTGGGAATGGATTTCGACCGCGCCGTCAACCACTTCCGCGATGCGCCCGGCCAGTTGGCGCGCGGTCAACTGCCGTTGCCGGCCCAGGCGCAGAATGGGCAACCGCATCCTGGGCACCAGGTAGGTTTGGAAGGCCACGATGACGGCGGCGACCAAACCAAGCCAGACGTTTTGGGTCAGGATAAAGATCATGGCCGTGATTGCCTGGCCGCCCAGAAAGGCGGGGGTGACGAAGGCGTCGCCAATGAAGCCGCCCAGGGGCTCGACCTCGTCCTTAATCATGGTTGCCGCTTCGGCCTGCTTGACCTTGCGGATATAGGGAATCGGAAATCGCAGAATGCGGTCGCTCAGCTCATAGCGCAGCCGGCGCAGCATGCGCTCGCCCATGCGACCCTTGCCGGTGTTGATCGAATACTTGAAGCCGCTGTTAATGAGATAGAGGATCACGTAGGTGAAGGTCAGGGACAGCAACAGGCCCTGTTGCTCCAACGAAAATCCATCGAACAGCTCGACTGGAGCGCCGGTCAGAGCTTCGCCAAAGGGCAGGTCGAAAGCCAGGAAGGATTGGCTATCCGCCGCCGACTCGAAACCCTCGCCCAAAATCCCCCGATTTACGATTTGCTTGGGCAGATCGAGCGACAAGAAATAAAAGGGCATGGATAACAACACGAGCAGAAGGATCGCAATCTGCTCGCGTTTTGAGTGCCGCCAGATGTATTTGAAAAGGTTCGGTTCCATCGGGTCCGAGGGTTTGCGGCGGGAAAAAGCGGGCCGCTGCCTCGCCTATCCCAAGAATCTGGCGCGACATTATCTCAATGCCCAGGTGTGGTAAACTGGCCGCCGTGGTCCCGCCCGGCCGCGCGCCGGGCCTGAACCGGGCTCCGGCGGGGCAGGGCTTGCGCTCTTAGGTCCGGGTGCCCTAGTCTTGCCAAGAAACGGGGCTGCGGCCCAATGGGGGGGGAAGAGTCATGGGCCCGGGCCGCAAGAACAAGCGCGTCCTTATCTACAGTCACGATAGTTTCGGCCTCGGCCATTTGCGCCGATGCCGAGAAATCGCGCACAGCCTGGTCGGCGCCATGAACAACCTGACCGTGCTGATACTATCGGGGTCGCCGATCATCGGCAGTTTCGATTTCCGCTCGCGCGTGGATTTCGTGCGGATTCCCGGGGTCATCAAGTTGCGCAACGGCGAATATACGCCGCTCAATTTGCACATCGACATCGAAGATACCCTGGCAATCCGCGCTTCGATCGTCGAGCACACGGCGAAGATCTTCGATCCCGATCTCTTCTTAGTGGACAAAGAGCCGCTCGGCTTGCGCGGCGAGGTCAAGAGCACCTTGGCCATGCTGAAGGCGCGCGGCACGCCCTGCATCTTGGGCCTGCGCGACGTCATGGACGATCCGGCGGTGCTGGCGACCGAATGGCAGCGCAAGAAGGCCCTGCCGGCGCTGACCGAATACTACGATTCCATTTGGGTCTACGGCTTGCCGCAAATCTGCGATCCGCTGGACGGCATGGACGTGCCGGATTCCTTGCGCCGCAAGACCACCTTCAGCGGCTATTTGAACCGGCATGTGCCCGAGACCGCGCCCTTGTTCGTGCCGGAGAAGATCGCCGATCCCTTCATTCTGGTCACGGTCGGCGGCGGCGGCGACGGCGAGGAGATCATCGACTGGGTGCTGTCGGCCTACGAAGCCGACCCGGACCTGCCGTATCCGGCCCTGGTCGTTCTCGGCCCCTTCATGGGCGCCCAGCATCAGGCGGATTTCCTGCAGCGGGCCAGCCGCCTGCCCAATGTGGAGGCGATCACCTTCGACGCCCACATCGAGAGCCTGATGGCGCGGGCTATCGGCGTGGTCTGCATGGGCGGCTACAACACGTTCTGCGAGGTGCTGTCCTTCGACAAACGAGCCTTGGTGGTGCCGCGCACGACGCCGCGCCTGGAACAATTCATCCGCGCTTCTCGCGCCCAGGACTTGGGCTTGGTCAAGATGCTCGAAGACGATGGCGTGCGCGACCCGCGCGTCATGGCGACCGCCTTACGCAATTTGCCGCAGCAGGCCGCACCGTCGAGTGTGGTTGTGCCGGGATTGCTCGACGGCCGGGCCAATGTGATCAAGTTGACACAGCAGTGGCTCGCCCGCGGCGATACCCGGTTTTCAGTCGCGCCGGAGATTCAACCCCAGGCGGCGTTGCAAGGCGGCGACTGAGGCGCCCGGCGCGCAAGCCCGGCTTGACGGCGCCCGCCGCCGATCCCTAACGTCACGGCCATGACCCCGCTCCGCCAAGACACCGCCGCCGGCGGCGAGCTCGCCGTGGTTTTGAAAGGCTATCCGCGCCTTTCGGAAACCTTCATCGCGCAGGAAATCCATGCCCTGGAGCGGCGTGGCCTGCGTTTGCGGCTCTATTCCCTGCGCCACCCCAGCGACCCGGCGATCCATCCGGTACACCGCGAGATCGCCGCGCCGGTGGTCTACCTGCCGGAGTACCTGAAGGACGATCCGGGCCGGGTCTGGCGTGCCTGGCGCCGGGTCCGGTACATGCCCGGCTATCCGGCCGCCCGGCGCGCTTTCCTGCGCGATGTGGCGCGCGATCGTAGCGCCAACCGGCTGCGCCGTTTCGGCCAGGCCTGCGTGCTGGCGGCGGAGCTGCCGGCCACGGTCGGGCGGATCTATGCCCACTTCCTACACACTCCGGCCTCGGTCGCCCGCTATGCCGCCGCGATCGCCGGTCTGCCCTGGTGCGTTTCCGCCCACGCCAAGGACATCTGGACCTCGCCGGTCTGGGAGAAGCGCGAGAAATTGGCGGACGCCGACTGGGCAGTGACCTGCACCGCCGTTGGCCGCGACCACCTAGCCGGGCTGGCGCCGAACCCGGAGAAGGTCGGGCTGGTCTATCACGGCCTGGATTTCAGCCGTTTCACCGCCCCCGAAACCGAACGCCTGGCCGGCGATGGCGACGGCGGCGCTGCGGACGGTGCGGTGCGTCTGTTGTCGGTCGGGCGTTTGGTCGAAAAGAAGGGCACCGACGATCTGCTCGCCGCCTTGGGGCACCTGCCGGTGGATCTGAACTGGCATTTGACCCACGTCGGTGGTGGTGAGTTGAAGGCGGTTTTGGAGGCACGGGCCGAGCAGTTGGGCCTGAACGGGCGGATAGCCTGGCTCGGGCCGCAGCCGCAGGAGCGCTTGCTGCGCGAATACCGCGCGGCAGAACTTTTCGTTCTGGCCAGCCGGATCGCCGCGGACGGCGACCGCGACGGCCTGCCCAACGTTCTCATGGAGGCGCAAAGCCAGGGTCTGGCCTGCGTGTCCACGCGGGTCGCCGCAATTCCCGAGTTGATCGAGGACGGCACGACCGGTTGCCTGGTCCCGCCCGGCGATCCGGCGGCGCTGGCCGGTGCGCTCGAACGCTTGATCCGCGATCCGGGGGCGCGCGCGGACCTGGGCGCGGCGGGCGCACGCCGGGTGCGCGAAGGCTTCGCCATGGAACAGGGTATCGAGGCCTTGCTGGCCCGTTTTGGCACGCCCTCGGCCCTGGCGGCGGTCCAGTGAGTCCCTGTATCGAACGCGGCCGGCCCAGGTGAGGGTAGCCTTCTATGCGCCGCTCAAGCCGCCCGATCATCCGATGCCCTCGGGCGACCGGCGCGTGGCCCGCCTGCTCATGGCCGCGCTGGAGCGGGCCGGCCACCGGGTCGACCTGGCCAGCCGCCTGCGCACCTGGGACGGGGCCGGCGATCCGGCACGTCAGGCCCGCCTGGCCGGTCTCGGCGGCACCCTGGCGGCCCGCCTGCTGCGGCGCTACCGGGCCCAGCCGGGGACGCGGCCGGATCTCTGGTTCACCTATCACCTCTATTACAAGGCGCCGGACTGGATCGGACCCAGGGTCTCCAGCGCGCTCGAAATCCCTTACGTGGTGGCGGAGGCCTCGTTGGCCATGAAGCGGGCCGGGGGACCCTGGGCTTTGGGGCACGACGCGACCCTAGGGGCCTTGGACCAGGCCCGCGCCGTGATCTCTCTGAACCCAGCCGACGAACCGGCCTTGCCCGACCAGGCTCCGCTTCATCGCTTGGCCCCGTTCCTGGACCCGGGCCCTTATGACGCGGCCAATGAGGGCCGTGCGGCGCGGCGTCGCGACCTCGCCAATGTCTGCGGCGCGGACCCCGCGCGGCCTTGGTTGCTCGCGGTTGCCATGATGCGCCCCGGCGACAAGCTTGCTTCCTACCGTCTGCTGGCCGATGCGCTCGGGCGCACGACGGGCCCGGCGTGGGACCTCTTGATCGTGGGCGACGGGCCCGCCCGCGGTGAGGTCGAGCTGGCCTTCGGCGCCGCGCCGCCCGGCCGAGTTCATTTCCTGGGCGCCTTGGCGGCCGAGGATTTAGCGGGTCTATATGCTGCTTGCGATGTCCTGACTTGGCCCGCGATCAATGAAGCCTACGGCATGGCCCTCTTGGAGGCGCAGGCCGCCGGACTGCCGGTGGTGGCGGGCGACAGCGGCGGCGTCTCCGCGATCGTGCGCCATGACGAGAGCGGCCTCTTGACGCCACCCGGGGATGCGACCGCCTTCGCGGTAGCACTGGACAGCTTGCTCGGCGCGCCGGCCCGGCGTCAAGCCATGGCCGAAGCGGCGCGCGCCCAAGTGGCCGCGTGCCACGGCCTGGACCGGGCGGCTGCCCGCCTCGACCGTATCCTCCGTGAGGCCGTGGCTCCGTGATCCCGCTGGTTGTAATCCGCCATGGGCCGACCGCATGGAACGCCGAGGGGCGAATTCAGGGGCGCAGCGACGTGCCACTTTCCCCGAATGGGCGGGCGGCGGTGCGGTCGTGGCGCTTGCCGCCGGGGGTTGGCGGCCCGGGTTGGACTTGGCTGTGCAGCTCCTTGTCGCGCGCGCGCGAGACCGCGCACCTGCTCGACCCGGCGGCAGACCCGCGCGAGCATCCGGCGCTGATCGAAATGAACTGGGGCGCTTGGGAGGGCCGCGTGCTGGCTGAGCTGCGCCTCGCCGGCGGGTCGGAAATGATCGAGGCCGAGGCGCGCGGGCTCGACTTCCGGCCGCCGGACGGGGAATCGCCGCGCGATGTCCAGGCTCGCCTGGTTCCGTTTCTGGAGTCCTTGGCGCGGGTGGCGGTGCCGTGCTTCGCGGTTACCCACAAGGGCGTGATCCGGGCCCTGTACGCGCTGGCCAGCGGCTGGGACATGACCGGCCGGCCGCCGGAAAAACTGCGCGATGCCTGCGCCCATGGCTTTGCGCTCGATGATCAGGGACGGCCCCAAGTGAAGCGCCTCAACCTGGACTTGGTCCCGTGAGCGCTCCAAGCGCGCCCGCCGAGGTCATGATCTACGTTCAGCACCTGCTCGGCATTGGGCATTTGCGCCGCGCCGCGGTGATCGCGCGGGCCGCCGCCGAGGCCGGCCTATCGACCGTCCTGGTCAGCGGCGGCCCACCTGTGCCGGGGCTGGATAGCGGAGAGGCCCGCCTGATCCAGTTGCCGCCCTTGAGCGCCCAGGACGAAAGCTTCGCGGTGTTGGTCGACCGGAACGGCCGGCCGGCCGACGAGGCTTATAAGGCGGCACGGCGTGCCACCCTGTTGGACCTCTTCGGCACGCTGCGCCCGCGCATCCTCATGACCGAGATGTTTCCCTTCGGCCGGCGCCAGATGCGCTTTGAACTCTTGCCTCTGATTGAGCGCGCCCGGGCGGCGCGCCCGCGCCCCAGCATTCTGTGCTCCCTGCGCGATGTGCTGACCACTCACAAGAAACCCGGTAAGACCGAATGGATGTTGGAGACCTTCGCCCAGCTCTACGATCTCGCATTAGTGCACGGCGATCCCGATATCCTGCCGCTCGAACGCAGCCTGCCGCGCGCCACCGAAGTTGCCGAGCGCCTGCGCTACACCGGCTATGTCCTGGAACCGCCACCGCCAAGCCCGACGAGCGATCCCAGCGGCGAGGTCATCGTCTCAACCGGCGGCGGCGCCGTGGCCGGGCCTTTGATCGAGGCCGCCATGGCGGCCCGCGCGCTCGGAACCTTGGCGGATGTGCCTTGGCGGGTCTTGGTTGGTCCGGCCTTGCCCGAGGCGGACTTCCGCGATTTCGTGGCGCGCGCGCCGCACGGCGTCACGGTGGAGCGGGCCCGGCCGGATTTCCGGGCACTGCTGGCGCACGCACGGCTTTCGATCAGCCAGGGCGGTTACAATACCGTGATGGATGTCCTGGCCGCCGAGGTACCCGCCGTGGTGGTTCCGTTCAGCACCTTGGGCGAGACCGAGCAGGCCTTGCGCGCCCGGGTCTTCGCGGCGCGCGGTTTATTGTCCGTCGTGATCGAGGACCCGCCGAGCGCCGAGGCCGTGGCGCGCGGCGTGCAAGAGGCACTGAACGCGCCGCCGCGCGGCTTGGCGGGGGTTCGCGTTGACGGCGCCGCTGAAACCGCCCGCATCCTGGCGGCCATGGCTGGTGACCGCGCGATATGCTGATATAACGTGGCCATGAACGATTGGTCCGATCTGACCCTAGAACTGGATGCTTGGCGCGATGCCGGGCGCGGGGCCAGCTTTTGGTGGCGCGACGACGACGCCGTGGAGCCCACGCCGGCGCTCGAGCGTCTGCTTGCTCTGGCCGAGCGGCACGCCGTGCCCTTGATGCTGGCGGTCGTTCCGGCCAAGGCGAACGAGGCGCTGGCCATCAGGCTGGCGCGGGCCGGGCCCGGTGTGGTGCCGGTTCAGCACGGTTTCGCGCACCTCAGCTACGCGCCGCCCGGCGAACGGAGTTGGGAATTGGGCGGCCATCGCCCCCTGGCCGAGGTCTTGGCCGACTTGAGGCGCGGATGGGCGCGCATGGACGTGCTGTTCGGCGAGGACTGGCTGCCGGTCATGGTGCCGCCGTGGAACCGGATCGATGCCCAGGTGGTCGCGGCCTTGGGCACGCTCGGCTACTGCGGTCTGTCCGCCGCCGGTCCGCGCAAGGGCCTCTATGCCGCCCCCGGCGTAATCCAGGTCAACGCGCACGCCGATATCATGCGCTGGACCCCGCCGCGCGGTTTCTTGGGCGCCGAAGGCGCGCTCAAGCGCTTGCTGGCTCATCTTCGCGATCGCCGGCTCGGCCGCGCAGATCCTGAGGAGCCGAGCGGCCTTTTGACCCACCACTTGGCCCACGACGCGGGCTGCTGGGGTTTCCTCGAACGCCTAATGACCACCCTTGGCACCCATCCAGCGGCCGAATTCGTCGCCCCGCGGGCCGTCTTCGCGGTCCAAAAAGAGGTTGGCGGCCAGGCGGCGGCAGACGACAGGCGCGGCGCGGCATGAACGAATTTCGCTATCCAGTCAACGCTTTGCTGGGCGACTACGTGCGTGCCGGTGTCGGCTTGGCCGTTGGTCTTGGGGTTCTGGCCACGGTCCCGGCCACGCCGGTCATTTTGGTCGTGTTCGGTGGCTTGACCGGGTTGTTTGGCGTGTTCGGCGCGCGCACGATGCACCGGCACGTCATCAGGATCGAGATCGGCGAGGCCGGTATCCGAAGCGCGGGACTCACCACCCGTGCCCTGGCTTGGAACGATTTGGAGACGATGAGGCTCAGGTATTACGGCACCCGGCGGCAACGCGCGCGCAATGACGGCGGCGGCTTCATGCAGCTGGCCCTGCGCGGCGCTGGTGCCGCCTTGACTCTCGAATCCAGCGTTGAGGGCTTTGAGTACATTGCCTGGCGCGCGGCAAAGGCGGCGCGCGACAATGGCGTGTCCTTGGACCCGACTTCGGCCGGCAACTTGCTGGATATCGGCATCGATGCGGATGTCGAGCAGCCGCCGCCCAACTGGAACAAAGCCGACACCCATCAGCGCTGATCGCCAACGAACCCGCGCATTGATGCTCACAATGCACGGACCTCCCCGTCGTTTCGTGTTTGATAAAGCGGTTTACCGCATGTTAACGGCGATTTAATCGTTATCGAGCACTCTGATGGCCTGTCGCGACTTCGCGAGCCGCTTATGATAGACGACCAACTTTGGACCCCACCGCAGGTGGCCGAACGCCTGCAGGTCAACGAGCGCACAGTCACCCAGTGGCTTCGCAAGGGGCACTTGCGCGGTTTCAAGATCGGCAAGGAATGGCGTGTGGCCCAGCGCGATCTCCAGGCTTTCCTGGAGGACAGCGCCAATATTCCCTCGTCCGCGACGAATCGGACTAAATAGGCCCTTCCGAGGCGTCCACAGTCATCAACAGCCTGTTGATAACGTCATCGGTTGTCAAACCGCTCGAAAATGCATAAAAGGGCGCCAAGTGGGCAATCCATTCGCGATCTCCCCGATTTGACCACCCGGGCTCCGCGCAAATTTGCGGGGCTCTTTTTTTTGGCGCGTGCCAAGGCGCGTGCTCGACCACTGAGGCTCGGATGGGATTCAGGCGGCTGGGGCGTATTAGGCCGCCAAGACCACCACGTCGACCGGATGGCCCACGCCCGCGACCTGGGCTTGCTCCGCGCGGCGGCGGCCACCGGCCGGGGCCACGCCGGTGACATAGCCCTGGGCCTCGGCCAGCGCGAAGGTTTCCGCGTCGCACACCGCCAGGGCGCCGATCTTCTTATTGAACTGTTCCAGTTTGGCGGAGAGGTTCACCGCGTCGCCGATCACGGTGTATTCCAGGCGGGTATCGTCGCCGACCGCACCGAACACAATGCGCCCGGTCGCGACCGCCGCATTCACATGGGGCGCGGGCTTGCCCTGCATCTCGTTGCGGGCCTGCCAGGTCCGGGCCACTTCGATCGCTTCCTCGACCGCGCGCACCGCGTCCGCGGCATAGGTTTGCGATGGCCTGGAGGCGCCGAATGTCGCCATGATGCCGTCGCCCAGGAACTTGTCGATGCTGCCGTCATGCTTCTGGATAATCGGCACGATCAGCTTCTGATACTCGCCGAGCAGGCCCATGACCTGATCCGGTGAATGGCTCTCGGCATAGCGGGTGAAGCCGCGCATGTCGAAATTGACGATCGCGGCGTCGCGCGCCTCGCCGCTGCCGGCGGCGATCTCGCGGTCGGAGCCGCGAATTTTCTGGGCGATCTCCGGCGCGAAGAAACGTGAAAGCTCCTGCGCCGCGGCACCTTCCGTGACCGCGCGCACAAGCAGGCGTCGGCCCCGAATCAGCGCCGCGCCCAAAATCAGGGCGACCACCAGAATCGACACCATCTTGTCGAATTCCGCACCCAACAGGACGCTGTTAGAGGTCATGTAGGCGATATAGTCGCGGGTGATCATGTTGTCGGACGGATCGATCGAAATCACGTAGAAGACTAAGACCGACCAGCCCAATGCCGCCACCACGCCGGCCGCGATGACGAAACGCGCCTCGAAGCGCAGGGCGCGCAACGCGATGAAGATGAAGACGTACAGCAGAGTCGGCGCCTTCAGATAGAACGAGGCCGGCTGCATGTACTGGATGTGGAAGCTCCAGATGAGGCCGAATAAGAGCCCCATATCGATCACGATCGAAATCAGCAGGAACCAGCCCGGCAGGCTGATCCTGTAGGCCAACAACAGGCGCAACAGGGTGAACAGGAGATACGCCCCGATGACCCAGGGGACCGGCTGAAATTCGACGTTGATCGGCGTGGTTTTGGGCGAAAGGATATAGAGCGTGGCAAAGATTGTGACCACGGCGAGTTGGACCCAACCGATCAGGCGCTCGGTCGCATCGCCCTGCTGTTGAATCGCCTCGCGAACCCGCACCGGCAATAGGCCTTCGCCGTCGATACCGCGCAGCCGGCGCCAGAGCGAAGGTGGCGTTTCGGTAACGGCTTGCGCTTCCGCGCGCGCGATTCCACTGCCGTGAGCTTCGGCCGGTATGGGGGCAGCGTGTTCGCTCGAACTGGTCATGGTCCCGCGATAATAGCGCCTAGGGGCGTGACACCCTCGTCAGAATGCCGTGATACCGCCGTGAGTCACCCGGCGGCCGGAAGCGATCGTAGCCAAAGGCTGGAATCGGGCGCTTCTGGCCCGGTGGGCAGGCCTGCCGCGACGCTGGCCTCAAAGGCGGCAACCATACGGGTCGCGACATAACGGCTGGCGAACAAGACCTCGAAGCGGCCGCCCAGCAGCAGCGGCAGGATGCCCAGTTGCTCGTTGTAGCCGCGCCAGTCCCACTCGGCCGGGTAATCGTCGGGCAAGAAGACATCGTGGATCTGCACCAGAACCCCGGGCGGCAAGGCCGGCAAAAGCCGGCCGAACAAGATATCCACATCGCTGCCCGGCATGAGTATGTGGCTGGAATCGATCGACAGGACATCGCCCGCGCGCAGGGCGTCGAACGATGCGGTGTCGCCCGCCGACAGCAGGTCCTGCAAGGTCGCGCGGTGCAGCGCCACCGGCAAGCCCATGAGCGCGGCGCGCGGTGCGGGATCGATCGCGCGGATCTGGGTTTCCAGGGCGCCGTCAGCCACGGCCCGGGCGAAAAAGCGCGTCGAATGCCCAGAGCCGACTTCGACGATTCGGCCGGGCTTATGCTCGCGCACCAAAGCATAGGCGACCGCCGCGTCCAGGCGCGGGAACCAACCTTGGTCCCAGCGCGGTTGCGGCTCTGGGTGCGGCGGGCGCCCGGGTGGCGCGGCGGTGCCGATGCCCGATACAGCCGCCGCGTAGGTCTCCAGAAGGTCGAGGACCGCTTGGAATTCGGCGCGCTTGGCCGCGAACAGGGCCTCAATGGCAGGGTAAGCCGTCCGCTCGGCTGCACCGCCGCGTGTTCTGGCATAGCGGTGCGGTATGAAATAGCCGCGTTTCGCCAGGCCCAGCACCGTAAGAAGGCCGAACCACAGGCGGCGCCATCGCGCCCGCGGGGCCGGGTGTCTCGGTGCCGCGCGCCTGGCGGGCGCGGCCAGGGATATGGTCATGGCGTCAGCACCATACCTTCGCGCGCGACCACGGTGCCCGGGCGTCTGGCTTCCGCCTCCGCCGCGACCCGGTCCATGAATTCGTCGTCGTGTCCGGGATCGTGATGGAAGATGACTAGCCGCCGCGCGCCGGCTTGCTCGCACAGGCGCACGCCTTCCTGCCAGGTCGAATGGCCCCAAGTGCGGTATCTTGGGAATTCTTCGTCGGTGTAGGTCGAATCGTAGATCACCAGATCGGCGTTCTCGATCAGCGCCAGAATATTTTCGTCCGGCGTTCCCTCGACATGCTCCGTGTCGGTTACATAGCAGATCGCCTGGCCGGCGTATTCGATCCGGTATCCAGTTGCGCCATTGGGATGATTGAGTGCCGTGGTCCGCAGACGCACGTCGGGCCGGGGCGCCAAAATCTCCCCGGCATTGAAATCGTGATAGCTGATGTTACAGGAGAACACCCCGGGCGGCACCGGGAAGAGCGGTGGCAGCATGAACTTCGACAGGGCCTCGTGCAGCGTCAGCTGCGGTTGCAGATTTCCGGCCCAGAGCCGGATTCGGTTCTTAGGGTCATACAATGGCGCGAAGAACGGCAGGCCGAAAATATGATCGAGGTGGGTGTGGGTCAGGAACAGATCGCCGGCCATGCCCGGTTCGCTGGCCAGGGCCTCGCCCAAGGCGCGTAAACCGGTGCCCGCGTCGAAAATCAAGAGATGTGGGCCGCAGCGCACCTCAAGGCACGATGTATTGCCCCCATAGCGCCGATGAGAATCGCCGGCGCAAGCTATCGATCCGCGCACGCCCCAGAATTTCACCGAAAAGGCCAACTGGTCGTTCACATTATTACCGCCACTTGGGCCCGGCATTTCCGGCCGCCGGGTTTTCTACCCCTTATACTATGTAAAGGACCGCTTGGCCGGGCCCAAACGAAAAGTGGCGAATTTGGATTGCCCAGTGCCACGTCCATGCGTGAGACTGCCGCCGCCCAGCGCCTTCGCTGCCACCCGCGATCCGAGACCTATGCCCTCACCCCGCAGCAATTTAACTGTGATCGCCTTCGGCTTGGCCCTGGCCTATCTGGCGGCATACCAGCAATTTAAGCTGCCCCCGGTGCTGCCGGTTTTGCTGGATAGCTATCGCTACGACCGTACGGTCGCCGGCGGTTTGATGTCGGTCTACGCGGTTGCCGGGCTGGTCTTATCCTTGTTGTTGGGCCAATCCCTATCGCGGCGTGGCTTGGCGGGGCCGATCCTGGCCGGGCTCGCCCTGATGGTGGCCGGCAGCCTGGTAAGCCTGGCCGCGCCGACCAACCAAGGTGTGGTTTTGGCCGGACGCGCCCTAGAGGGCGCGGGCTTCGCTGTGCTGGCAATCGCCGGGCCGGTTTTGGCTAACGCGGCCGCGTCGCCGCGTCACCTGCCCATCGTGGTTGGCCTGACCGCGAGCTGGATTCCGGTCGGCCAGTTGGCGGCCACGGCCCTGGCCCCGGTGGCCTTTGCCGGGGCCGGCTGGCAACTGCTGTGGGCGGTCGCGATCGCCGCGTCCCTTGTCATGGCCCTGTGGACCTGGGCCTTGAACCGCCGTGGCCAGCTCGACCTTTCGATTCCCGTCGGCGCCGCC
Organism: Kiloniellaceae bacterium; assembly: GCA_021776095.1. GTDB lineage: Bacteria > Pseudomonadota > Alphaproteobacteria > Kiloniellales > J153 > JAJFGN01. The sequence goes on from JAJFGO010000118.1 coordinate 20,165, forward strand.
GGTGCTTCGGCGGTACCGATTGGTGCCCGGCAGCGCCGCTGCCTGATTCTGGCCGCGAGTGTTTTCACCCTGTGGTCCTGCCAGTACTTCGCCTATATGACCTGGCTGCCCCAGTATCTGGTTGAGACCCATGGTCTGAGCCCGTCCCTCGCCGTGGTCGGCTACGTGATTCCGGTGATTGTCTTGATTTTGACGACCCTTGCTGTCGGACTGGTGCTGCGCACCGGCGTGCCGCTTGGCCTGGTCTTGTTTGTCGGACTGGTCTCCCAGGCTGCGGTATGGGCGCTGATTCCGGTGACCGGCGGCGGCGCGTTGGGGATCGTGTCCTTGGTTGCCTACGGCATCGGGGCGGGGATCTGCCCGACCTGCCTGTTCGCCATGCCGAGCGTGATTGTCGGGCCCGGCGGTGGGGCGGCCCGGGCCTTTGGCGTCATCATGACCGGGCGCAATCTGGGCGTGCTGATCGGCCCTGTGCTCTTGGCCCAGGCCTTTAAGCTGGCCGGCGGTTGGGAGATTTCGGCGCCCATCTTCGGCACCGTCGCCGCCTTGGCGGCGGGGCTCGGCTTGTGGCTCGCGTTTTGGCTGGGTGGGCTCGGCTACGGAGAGCGCGCTTACGGCGCCAAGCGATAACCGCCGGGCTCAGTGACCAGCAGCTCCGCGTTCGAGGGATCGGCCTCGATCTTTTGCCGCAGGCGATAGACGTGAGTCTCCAAGGTGTGCGTCGTCACCCCCGCGTTATAGCCCCAAACCTCACCCAAGAGCGTGTCGCGCCCGACCACGGTCGCGCCACTGCGATATAGATATTTCAGGATCGAGGTTTCCTTCTCGGTCAGGCGAACCTTTTGCTTAGTCTGGCCATGGATCAGCAGCTTGGCGCTGGGCCGGAAGGTATAGGCGCCGATGGTGAAAACTGCGTCCTCGCTTTGCTCGTGCTGGCGCAGTTGCGCGCGCAAGCGCGCGAGCAAGACCGAAAGGCGGAAGGGTTTGGCCACGTAGTCGTTGGCGCCGGAATCCAGGCCGAGGATCTGGTCGGCATCGCTTTGGTGCGCGGTCAGCATGATGACCGGCGATTTGACCCCATTGCGGCGTAACAGGCGGCAGACCTCGCGACCGTCCATGTCGGGCAGGCCGACATCAAGCAGAATGGCATCGAAATACTCGTGCTTGGTCGCCTCCACCGCTTTGCCGCCGGTGTCGACTTCGATGGTCAGGAATTCTTCGTGCAACCGCAGTTGCTCGCCGAGCGACTGGCGCAAGGCCTCGTCGTCGTCGACCAGCAATATTTTTTTCGCCGCCCCCGAGGTCATTTGCCCAAAATCTCCATGGTCCCCTAATCACGTGCTCAGGTCCGGGCAGTTTCTTTGCCGGCCCTTTACCGCACAACACCCTAATTGGTCACATAATACCGTTTGTGGGGCGGTTCAAGGCGCCCCGTCGGCCGGAACTCTGTTCAGGGTGGGCCTAGAAGCATGCCGCGCACAGCCTGAAATAGGTCATGGCCGGGCTCGCCCAAGGCATCCACAGCGGTGAAATGCTGCCGGCCCGGCAATTCGATAACCACGGCGTTGAGGCCGCGGGCGCCCCAGGCTTCGATCAATTGGTCCTGTTGAAACAGGAATTCCTCGGTTTCTTCCGAGCCGACAGCGCAGATCAGCGGCGGTGCCCGCTCGGGGACATGCAACAGCGGGCTCAGCACCTCGGCATCCGCCGCGGTCAGGTCCAGAACCTCCTGATGGTAGCTGAGCCGTACCGGCCGCAGATCGTAAACGCCGGAGACGGAGCAGACTCCCTTGACGGTATCGGCGGGTAAATCCGGCCCCTCCCGAGCCCAATCGGTGGCCGCCGCCATGAGCGCCAAGTGCCCGCCGGCCGAATGACCGGCGACGAATAGCCGCCCGGGGTCGAAGCCTAGGGTGCCAGCCTGGCGGTGCAGCCAGGCCAGCGACCGGCGGACCTGGGCAACGATTTCCCCAACCTTGGCCTCCGGCGCCAGCCGGTAGTTGAGGGAGGCGAAGGCCGTCCCGGCCTCAACGAAGGCTGGTGCCAGATAACTGAAATCGCCCTTGTCCAGGCTTTGCCAATAACCGCCGTGAATGAAGGCGAGCAGGGCCCCCGAGCCGCCCGGTGCGGGGAAAAAATCCAGGCTGCCGCCCGGTCCGGCGTCGTAGGCCAAATCCAGGCGGCAGGCCAGATTGGCGCGGATATCGGCGCTTTCCCGGGCCCAGCGGGCGAAGGCCCCCTCGTGATCCGGCCAGCGGGCCCGCAAATTGAGCTGCCGGTCGATCGCGGCCCGGTTCATGCCCCGGTACAAGGCCTGTGCCATACCCTTCATCCCACGTTGTTTTTGTCCCCCACAGCCCCAAATTTAGGACAGCCGAGCGACGATGACACGTGGCGGCCAAGGGCGTAAAGTAGCAGTCGATGATGAACCCTGAACTCCTGATCCAAGAGGCCGCCACAGACCTGGGCGCGGCCCCCGGCCAGGCGGCGCCCCGCACCGCGGCCCTGCGCGCGGTCGAGCGGGCGATTGGCGATTTGCGCCGAGGCGAGCCGGTCATGCTCCAAGGCCCGAACGGCGCGGCGCTGGTTCTGGCGGTTGAGCCGGCGCGCGAGGACTCGTTGGCCCGCGCGGCCGAACTGGGCACCGGCACGCCGTGCCTGATGCTGACCGGGCGGCGCGCGGGGGCACTTGGCCTAACGCCGACGCCTGATGCCGGGGCGGTCGCCCTGGCGGTTGACGGCCTCAACCTCACGGACCTCATTGATTTGGCGGACCCGGCGCGTGGCGCCAGGTGGCACGGACCTTTGGCCTTGGCGGCGGTACCGGCGCTCGGCGCCTCGGCCGTGAATATCGTTAAGCTGGCGCGCCTTTTACCGGCCGCCCTGGTCATCTCTCTGGCGGCTCCGGCGCGCCCGGAGGGCGTGAGCGTCGGGTCATGGGCCGCCTGGGCCATGGCCCAGGATGTCTTGGCGGTCGCGGTGGCTGACATCGCTGAATACAGCTTGGCCGCCTCGGGTCTGCTGACCCGGGTTGCCGAAGCACGCCTACCCCTGGCTGGCGCCGAAGACGCACGGGTTGTGGCCTTCCGCCCGGGCGATGGCGGCAAGGCCCACCTGGCCATCATCATCGGCGCGCCGAAACCGGACGATAGCGTTTTGGTTCGGGTCCATTCGGAGTGCTTCACCGGCGACCTTCTGGGCAGCCTGCGCTGCGATTGCGGCGACCAGCTGCGCGGCGCGATCGAGGCGATTGCCCAGGCGGGATCGGGCGTGCTGCTCTATTTGTCGCAGGAGGGCCGGGGCATCGGCCTGGTCAACAAGCTACGCGCCTATCAGGTCCAGGATGGCGGCGCTGATACCGCCCAGGCCAACGAGGCGCTCGGCTTCGACGCCGACGAGCGGATCTACCAGCCGGCCGCGGTCATGCTGCAGCAACTCGACCTGTGCCGGGTCCGCCTTCTGACTAACAATCCGCAGAAGGTGGCGGCGCTCACCCGCTGCGGCATCGACGTGACGGAAAGGGTGCCGCACGCCTTTCCGGCCAATGACCATAACGAATTTTACCTGGCCACAAAGGCGGCGCGCTTCGGGCACCAGTTTTAGAGGCGGTCCGGCGGCCTTGACCTTGGCCGCCGGGCGCCGCACATAACATGGATCACATTCCCGCAGCTGGCGGGACCTGGCAGGAGGTAACCGACGTGTTCATTCAGACCGAAGAGACGCCGAACCCGGCGACCCTGAAGTTTCTTCCCGGCCGCGAGGTCCTGAACGGCCGGACCGCGGATTTCCCTGATCCCGCCCAAGCGGAGGCCTCGCCGCTTGCTCAACGGCTGTTTCAGGTCGAAGGCGTCACCCGGGTCTTCCTAGGCGCGGACTTCGTCACCATCACCAAGGACGACGAGCGGGAGTGGTACCTGCTGAAGCCCGCGATCCTGGGGGTGATCATGGAGCATTTCACCGCCGGGCGCCCGGTCCTGATCGACCAGGCGGTCGGAACTGCCGGCGATAGCGCCGATAGCGAGGAAGACACCGAGATCGTCTCCCAAATCAAGGAGCTGTTGGATACGCGGGTGCGCCCCGCAGTGGCGCAGGACGGCGGCGACATCATCTATCAGGGTTTCGAGGGCGGCGTGGTCTTTCTGACCATGCAAGGCGCCTGCTCCGGCTGCCCCAGTTCGACCGCGACCCTCAAGATGGGCATCGAGAACATGCTGCGCCACTATATTCCCGAGGTCGTCGAGGTCCGTGCGGTTCTCTGACCGCGTTTCGCTCTAACGTTCGGCGGTGGCCTCGGCCGGCACGTAGAACTGACGGCCGCGCCAGCGCCAGCGCCCATCGGGCCCCGGCATGGTGCAGTTGATCCGTGCCCGGCCCGGCCCGAAGGCGCGGTCCAGGCGGGTTTCGACCCGCCGGTCGCCGAGCCGTTCTAGGGTCAGGTCGGCCCTGCTGGCAAAGCAACTGAGTGCGCCCAACCCCTTTACCCCCTCGGCCACCGTGAAGCCGTAAAACGGCGGATTGGTCGCCGCGCTCAGCAGTGGGTCGGCCGGCGTCATGTCGTCGACCGGTAGGGGAAGCGAATTCGCGATCAGACGAAAGCGATCCATATCGCCGTATTTCTCGCTCAGGGGAAAACGCGGCAAGTCGAAGAGGTTGTCGGTTCGGCCAATCGCACCGGAATGCTGTCCAAAGGCCGCGATCATGCCCACTTCGCGCGCCGTTTCGCCGATCGCCAGGCTGATTTCGCCGTAGGGATAGGCGAAAATCACCGGCGCCTCGCCCAGTTCCTGCTTGAGCCGCTTGGCGCCGTCGGCGATTTCGGCTCGTATGGTGGCTTGCGATTGCCGGATCATGTGGCCGTGGGTCACGCCGTGGTTGCCGATGTTGACGCCGCCGCCCGCGACCATCTCACGCAGTTGGTCCCAGCTCATGTAATCGGGCAGGGCGCTGTCCAGGGCCTGGGTCGCGACGAAAACGGTAAATGGCAGGCCGGTGGCGCGCAGGCGCGGCCAGGCCTCGCGGTAGACCGACAGGAAGGCATCGTCGATGGTGATGGCGACCGTGCGCTCCGGCAGGTTCCGACCCTCGCGCAGCGCGGCCACGATCTCGGGTAGCGGCAGCACCGCATAGGGCCCGGAGGCGAGCTCTGCGATGTGGGCCTCGAACTGCTCCAGCCCGATGTTGGTCGAAGGGTGCCGGGGGTCGCCGAATCGATGGTACATGACCACCGCAGCGCCGTTGTCCGCAGGTATCTCGACGGCGTTCGCGCCGGACGTACATGCCAGGTATATCGACACGATGGCAGCGGCAATCGCCGTCTTCGCCTTGGTTCGAACTGCCGCCGGTCGAAACCCAACCGGCGCTTGCGTATGTTGCATAGCCTGTCTCGAAACTTTATTTCACATAGGGACGGGCCCGCATAGTGCGGCCAAAAGAGTCAAGAAAGGTTTACGTGGTGAACAAAATCTTGAGCGACGACGGCCTCGATTTGGTCTTCCGTGCCGCGCGGACTCACTCTAGCTGGCTCAGCGGCGAGGTCAGCGAGGTGCTGCTCGAAGCGGTTTACGACCTCGCTAAGATGGGGCCGACCAGCGCCAATTGCAGCCCCATGCGCGTTGTCTTCGTGCGCTCCAAGGCGGCTAAGGAACGCCTGCGGCCGGCCTTGGCCGAAGGCAATGTCGAGAAAACCATGGCTGCCCCGGCGACCGCGATCATCGGCTACGACACCCGCTTTCACGATCGGCTGCCGGAGCTGTTCCCGCACACCGATGCGAAGTCCTGGTTCGAGGGTAACGACGACCTGATCCAAGAAACCGCCTTTCGCAATGGGACCCTGAGTGGTGCCTACTTCATCTTGGCCGCCCGGGCCCTGGGCCTCGATTGCGGCCCCATGTCGGGCTTCGACCGGGCCAAGGCCGATGCCGCATTTTTCCCCGACGGCCGAATCAAGTCGAATTTCCTGTGCAACTTGGGCTACGGCGACTCCGGAAAGCTACATCCGCGTGGGCCGCGTCTGGACTTCGCCGAAGCGTGCCGGATTGACTGATACACCCAGAATTCTGGCACTGGATAGCGCCGGGGCGTCGTGCTCGGCCGCGATTTGGGTGGCGGGTGCGATTCTTGCGCGGCGAGGTGAGGCCATGGCCCGGGGCCAGTCGGAGCGGCTTATGCCTATGATCCTGGAAGTCATGGCCGAGGCCGGCCTGGGCTTCGAAGCGATCGATGCCATCGCCGTTACCCTAGGCCCAGGCGGCTTTACCGGGGTGCGCATCGGACTTGCCGCAGCGCGCGGCCTCGCCCTGGCGCGCGCCCGGCCCCTGGTTGGGATCGGCAGTTTTTCAGCCCTGGCTGCCACGGTGCCGGCATGGCCGCCGGCCGGCCATGTGGTCGCCGCGATCGAATCCAAGCGCGCCGAAATTTACCTTCAGACCTTCGCCGCGCGGGGGTCGGACGGGGTCCCGGTGCCGCACGGGTCCGGGCGGGCGGTCTCGCCGGCAGATTTGGCTGGCGCCCTGCCGTCTGGGCCAGTTCTAATGGTCGGTGACGGCGCGGCACGGGCCGTCGAGGTGCTGGTGGCGGCCGGGCGCGCCGCGTCTCGTGCGCCGGATCCCGGCCCCTGTATCGCTGCGTCAGTCGCCCGCCTGGCGGCGGCACGGGCCTTGCCTTCGGTGGACACAGACCCGCCCCGGCCGATCTACCTGCGGGGCGCGGATGTCACTTTGCCGGACGGCCGCAAAGTTCAAGCGCCAAGCCCGGCCCCGGATCGGGCGCACCGGCCTGCCCGGCCACAATGACCGCGTCCCTGGCCCAGGCTGCCGGTCCTGCAATTCGCGAGATCGAGCCGGGCGATCTTCCCCTAATCGCTCAAATGCATGCGCGCTGCTTTGCCGACGGGCGCGGTGGCGCGGTGTGGAGCGAGACGGAAATCGCCAAGATCTTGGACCTGCCGTTGACTTTCGGGCTCTTGGCCTGGGCCCCGGACGATGGGGCGGCGGGCAACGGTCCACTGCCACTCGGCTTTGCCTTGTGCCGTTGCGCCGCCGACGAAGGGGAAATCCTCTCGCTCGGCGTCGTTGACCGGGCGCGCCGTGGCGGGGTCGGCCGGGCGCTGGTGGACGCAGCCCTGGCACGCGGTGCGCGTGGCGGCGCCCGGCGGTTCTACCTGGAAGTGGCGGAGGATAATTTGGCCGCCCGCAAACTATACGGTGCGGCTGGATTTATCCTGTCCGGCCGGCGGCCCAATTACTATCGGCGTCCGGCGGGGCCAGCGACTGCCCTGGTATTTGCCCGCGAGCTACTATCGGGCGACTAATGGCCTTGATTCCGAATTGGCTACCGTTTTGTCCGTTATGGACTGTTTTGCGGCTTAATTATCCGTTTTGTGTATTGGCTTGGTCTAGCGTAAATGGAGTCTCAAATCGCACGGTTGCAGTCCCGACATGCTGAAATGTGCGAGAGGGAAGTATCTTTTTCCAAATTTCTTTTGTTGCGTTTGCTGAGATAAGTACTTATATAGAGAGCTAATTCGAGAATAACGCAAAGAAAACAGCAATGTCAGAACAAGCGAAATCCGGCGATCTGTTAGCATTAACATCCAATATCGTTTCAGCGCATGTTGCTAATAATTCAGTCGCTCTTGCCGACCTACCGCGTTTGATCCGGGATGTCCACGATACCCTAGTCAATGTAGGAAGCGGGAAGCAGCGCGAACAGGAGCGCCCGACGCCGGCAGTTCCAATTCGCCGCTCGGTGACGCCGGAATTCATTATCTGCTTGGAAGACGGCAAAAAGTTGAAGATGCTCAAGCGTCACCTCAAAACCGCCTACAACATGACTCCCGAGGAATACAAGGAGCGTTGGGGCCTGCCCGCCGACTATCCCATGGTGGCGCCGAATTACGCCAAACAGCGCAGCCGCTTGGCCAAAGAAATCGGGCTGGGCACGCGCGCGCGGCGCGCCAAGGGATAAATGTCCGCCGGGCGCCAGGCCGTCCGATCACCGCAGGGCCGAATTTGCCCCATAGCCTATTGGGTGGACGGCGCAATTTCCGCTAGGCTGTTGGCTTCCTCGGGACCAATTGGCCGTCGAATTCCAAGATTATGACCTCGAAACTTGAGCGAATCTGCCGACGACGAGGCCTGAAAATGACAGATCAGCGCCGGATCATCGCCGGAGTCCTGTCCGAATCCAACGATCATCCCGACGTCGATCAGGTTTACCACCGGGCCATCAAGGTCGACCCGCGCATCTCGATCGCGACCGTTTATCGCACCGTCAAGTTGTTCGAAGAGGCAAATATTCTCGAACGGCACGATTTCGGGGACGGCCGTGCGCGCTACGAGGAAGCGGCCGACGAACACCACGATCATTTGATCGACATGCAATCCGGCAAAGTTCTAGAGTTCACCAATGACGAGATTGAACGCCTGCAGCGTGAAGTCGCGGCGAAGCTGGGTTATCGTCTGGTCGGTCACCGGCTCGAACTTTACGGCGTGCCAATCGGGGCTGAGCCCCGTGGTGGCGGATCGGCGGGCAACGGTCCGGCCGCGCCCGAAGGTAAGCCGGGCAAGCGTGGCGCGAGGAATTGACGGGCGCCGGTTGAGCGCCGTCGCACCTATCGGTGTTGAAGCGCCGACCAACTTGATCTTTCGGAAACCGATGGGGCCGCGTTCATGACCCTGATCGAAGCGAACCGTTCACGTGTGGTCGACGTCCGGGCGGCCGGCCTTTACATGCGCCTTGCTGAAACCGATGAGGAAGTCATGGCGGCGCAGGCTTTGCGCTACCGTGTCTTTTACGAGGGCATGGCGGCCAAGCCGAATGCCGCCGTGGCCGCGGTCAAGCGCGATTTCGATTCCTTCGACGATTTTTGCGATCACCTCTTGGTCTTCGACGAATCACGTGGCGAGGGCCCGAATGCGGTGGTGGGCACGTACCGGGTCATGCGCCGCGAAAACGCGGCACGGTGCGGGCAGTTCTACTCGGCCGACGAGTACGATATTGCGCCGCTGGTATCCTATCCGGGCGAAATATTGGAACTGGGCCGCTCCTGCATCGACGTGGCTTATCGCACGGGCAAGACCATGCAAATCTTGTGGCGCGGAATCGCCGACTACGTTTTGGGCCATGACATTCAGCTTATGTTCGGTTGCGCCAGTCTGCTGGGAACGGATCCCGACCACTTAGCGGTGCCACTGACGTACCTGCATCGCAATCACCTGGCACCGCCGGCCCTGCGACCGGTGGCATTGGAGAAACGGTACGTCTCGATGAACCGTATTCCTGCGGCTGAGGTGGCACCGTCGCTGGCCCGCAAGATGTTGCCGCCCTTGATCAAAGGCTATTTGAGGCTCGGTGGATTTGTCGGCGACGGCGCGGTGGTCGACCATGATTTCGGCACCACCGATGTTTGCATAGTGGTCAAGACCGACTTGGTGACCGAACGCTATTACCGGCACTATAGTCGTGACGAGCCCAGCAAGTCTTGAAAGCGCGTTGGAGTTCAGAGACTCTTCCGGCGAGCCGCCAGACGGTTCGTCGGACGCAACTGGTGCGTTGGGCTTAGGCTTGGCGCGGCCTGGCAATACCGGCATGGGGTCGACCTTGCGGGCCTTTGGCCGCCTGCTGGCGTACCTCGGCCTGACCATGCCCTTGATGCCTGTTCAAGCCCTCGCGGTGCGCTTCGCCTGGCCCCTGCGCGAGAGCATGCCGCGGTGGTATCACCGCCGGTGTTGCCGGATCCTGGGCTTCCGGGTCGAGCGGCGCGGCCGCCAATCGCGGGTCCATCCCACCCTTTATGTGGCGAACCACGTTTCGTACTTCGACATCACCGTGCTCGGGTCCTTAATTCCGGGCTCCTTCGTGGCTAAGTCGGAGGTCGCCAGTTGGCCCCTGTTCGGCCGCCTGGCCAAGCTGCAGCGCACGGTCTTCGTCGAGCGGCGCGGCCGGGAGGCAGGGACTCACCGCGACGAAATCTCCAACAGGCTTCGGGCCGGCACCAACTTGATCTTGTTTCCCGAAGGCACTAGCGGCGACGGCAATAGGGTTCTGCCGTTCAAGAGTGCGCTATTCGCGGTCGCGGAGCGTCACCCCAGTGGTCAACCCCTGTGCGTGCAAGCGGTTTCGGTTTCTTACACGCGCCTTGACGGCGTCCCCATGGGCCGCTATCTGCGCCCTTTCCTGGCCTGGTTCGGCGATATGGACCTGGCGTGGCACTTGTGGCACGCGGTGGGGCTCGGCCGGGTCACGGTCGTGGTCGAATTCCACGAGCCGGTCACGATCGACGATTTCAACTCCCGCAAGGACCTTGCCCGGCATTGCGAGGACGTGGTTGCTTTGGGTGTCGCCACCGCGTTGGCTGGCCGCCGGCGCGAGCGCGCTACCGACGCCGGCGAGACCGGTCAATGAGGCAGGCCCAAGGTGCCCGGAACGCGACGGACGGCGAACTGACGAGCCGAGCGGCAATCGGACCAGTCCGCGCTAAGACCGATAGGTGATTGAGTTTTGACCAAGGGCCTCTATATCAAGACTTACGGATGCCAGATGAACGTCTACGATTCGGCGCGGATGACAGATGTTCTGGCGCCTTTGGGCTACGCGCCGGTGGCCCATCCGGGCGCCGCCGATCTGGTCATCCTCAATACCTGCCACATCCGGGAAAAGGCGGCGGAAAAGGTTTATTCCGAGCTTGGCCGATTGCGCGAATTGCGGGATGCGCGGGCCCGCGGTGACGGCCCGGCCATGACCATTGCGGTTGCCGGTTGCGTCGCCCAGGCCGAGGGGCAAGAGATGCTGCGCCGGGCGCCGCAGGTCGACTTGGTGTTCGGGCCGCAGACTTATCACCGCTTGCCCGAATTGATTGCCCGGGTCGAGCGCGCCCGCGCCGGGGATGGATCCGGGGCCGGCAAGGGAGGCGCAGCCGCAAACCGATCGGGGAGCGGCGTCATGGATACGGATTTTCCGGTCGAGTCCAAATTCGACCACCTGCCGGAGACTTCGGCCCAACACGGGCCCAGCGTTTTTCTTTCGATCCAGGAGGGCTGCGACAAGTTCTGCACCTTCTGCGTGGTGCCCTACACTCGCGGCGCCGAGTTCTCGCGCCCGGCCGGCGAGGTGATCGCCGAGGCCGAGCGCCTGGTCGCAGCCGGCGCCCGCGAGATCACCCTTTTGGGCCAGAACGTCAATGCCTACCACGGGGCGCCTCCGGATGGGGAAGCCACCTGGGGCTTGGGCCGCCTGCTCCGGCGCCTGGCCGAAATCGAGGGCTTGGCGCGCTTGCGTTATACCACTTCACATCCGCGCGATATGGACGACGAGTTGATCGCCGCCCATGGCGACCTGGACCGGCTGATGCCATACCTGCACCTGCCGGTGCAATCCGGGTCCGACAAGATTCTGGCGGCCATGAACCGGCGCCATAATGCCGACGATTATCGCCGCGTCGTTGAGCGTCTGCGCCGGGCCCGGCCCGATATCGCCTTATCGTCTGATTTCATTGTTGGGTTTCCCGGTGAGACCGACCTGGACTTCGCGGAAACCCTCCGTTTGGTGACCGATATTGGCTACGCCCAGGCCTATTCCTTCAAATACAGCGCCCGCCCAGGCACGCCGGCCGGCACTCTGGAGGCCCAGGTGCCGGAGGCTGTCAAAGCGGAGCGGCTGGCCAGCCTGCAATCGTTACTCGACGCACAGCAGGAAGGCGTTAACCAAGACAGTGTAGGAAAAGTTATGCCGGTGTTATTGGAACGGCCGGGGCGCAGATCTGGGCAGTTGGTCGGGCGCAGCCCCCATATGCAGGCGGTGCACCTGGACGCGCCGGCCCATTTGATGGGCCAGATCGCGAAGGTGCGCATTGTCGCGGCCGGGCCCAACAGCCTGAGCGGCCGCCTGGCCGCGGAGCCGGCAGGCTCGATCTTGCCCATGGCGACGGAGATGGAGGCGCGGCCGTGACCTCGGTCTCGAAACCGCCGCCGGCTGTGCTGGGCGACAACATGAGCGTTGAGGAAACCATGCGCCAACTGCGCTTCGACGATAACGCCCTTCAACCGCTGTTGTTCGGGGAGCACGATCGGCACCTGGCCCGGCTGGAGCAATTGCTGGGCGTGCGCCTGGCCTCGCGCGGGGACTGCTTATCCATTTCCGGGCCGGGCGAGGCCGTCGAGGTCGCGTCCTTGGCGCTGACCGCCCTTTACGAGCGCTTGCGCAAGGGCTTGGAGGTTGGCAACGGCGAGATCGACGCGGCGGTGCGCATGGCGACCCAAGCGCCCAGCGCGCCGGCCGGCGCGCAAGCGGCCGCCGATCCGCACAACGACGACATTTCGATTCGTACCCGCAAGCGCCACGTTTCGCCGCGCTCGCCTAACCAGGTGGCCTATATTCGTGCCCTGCGTAGCCACGAGCTGGTTTTCGCCACCGGACCCGCAGGCACCGGCAAGACCTACCTGGCGGTGGTCATGGCGGTGTCGCTGCTTCTGGAGGGCCGGGTCGACCGCATTATCCTGTCGCGCCCAGCGGTCGAGGCGGGCGAGCGCTTGGGCTTCTTGCCCGGCGATCTGCGAGAGAAAGTAGACCCCTACCTGCGGCCGCTCTACGATGCGCTCTACGAAATGCTGCCCGCGGAACAAGTGATGAGCCGGCTTTCCAACGGCGAGATCGAGGTCGCGCCGCTCGCCTTCATGCGGGGCCGTACGCTCAGCAATTCCTTCGTGATTCTGGACGAGGCGCAGAACACCACACCGGTGCAGATGAAGATGTTTTTAACGCGCCTGGGCGAAAACAGTCGCATGGCCGTCACGGGGGACCTTTCGCAAGTCGATCTGCCGGCCAAGCAGCGTTCCGGTCTGCGCGACGCCGTCGATTTGCTATCCCGCATGGACGACGTGGCCTTCGTGCGCTTCACCAATAGCGATGTCATGCGCCATTCCTTGGTCACGCGGATCGTGCGGGCCTACGAGGCGCGCGAGCCCGCCGAGCAAGGCAATGGCGCCGGCTCGGACGACGCCGGCGGCGGGGGCAGCGAAAGCGCGTAATGCGCCCAAAACCATGACCGACGATCCAGACAGTATTCGCACCTCTTCGCCTGAATTAGTGGTCGAGGTGCGTACATCCAGCCCACTTTGGCGGGCCCGCCTGCCCGAGGCGCCGGTCCTGGTCGAGCGCGCGGCACGCGCCGCGCTCGCTGGTGCCGAGCCCGGGCGGATGGGCGCGGGCGCGACCCTCGAGACCAGCTTTCTCTTGGCCGATGACGCCCAACTGCGCCGCTTGAACCGCGACTTTCGGGGCCGAGACAAGCCGACCAACGTGCTGTCTTTTCCCGCCGAAGACGACGATCCGGAGGCGCCGAGCGAAGCGGACGATACCGGGCCGCGCTTGCTTGGCGACGTCGCGCTTGCGTTCGAGACGATTGAGCGCGAAGCCGCGGCGCAATCCAAGCCGCTGGCGGAGCATCTCAGCCACTTGGCCGTGCACGGGGTGTTGCACTTGCTCGGCTACGATCACGCCGCGCCGCGGGAGGCGACGCGCATGGAGCGGCTGGAGGCGGCCGTTCTGGCCAGCCTTGGCATCGCTGACCCCTACGTGCCCGCCGGTTGCCCGGAAGAGGCGGCGTCATGAGCGAGATCTCTAATGGCCGCAACGGCGCGCGTGCCGCCAACGGAGAAACGCCGCGCACCGGGCTTTGGCAAAAGCTGCGCAGCCTGTTCGGCGCGCGTAACGGCGACACCCACCTGCGTGAGGCGATCGAGGAGATCATCGGCGAGGTCGAGGATCATAGTGCCGAGCAGCAAGATGCCGGCCCCATCGGCAGCCACGAGAAGCTGCTGCTCGCCAATATCCTGAAGCTGCGTCATGTCACGGCGTACGATGTCATGGTGCCACGCGCGGATATCGTCTCGCTCGATATCACGGCCAGCCTGGATCAGGCTCTGGAGACCTTGATCGAGGAGGGCCATTCGCGCCTGCCGGTCTACCGCGAGAACCTGGACGATGTGGTCGGCTTGGTCCACATCAAGGATGTCTTGCCCGTGGTTCGCAAGGGCGGGGATTTCGATCTGGCCACGATCTTGCGCGATGTTTCGATCGTGGCGCCGTCCATGCCGGCCCTGGATCTATTGCTGGAAATGCGTCTAAAGCGGCTGCATCAGGCGGTCGTGGTCGATGAATTCGGTGGCATCGACGGCTTGGTCACCATCGAGGATTTAATCGAGCAAATCGTCGGCGAGATCGAAGACGAACACGACGTGGACGAAGGGCCAAAGCTGGTTGAGCGCCCCGACGGCTCGCTGATCGCCGATGCCCGTGCGGAGATCGCCGAATTCGAAGAGCGATGCGGCGCCGTGCTTTCGGCGGAGGAGCGTGAGGAGGATATCGATACCTTGGGCGGCCTCGTGTTCTATCTGGCGGACCGCGTGCCGACCCGCGGGGAGTTGATCCATCATCCTCATTCCGGCATTACCTTTGAGGTGTTGGAAGCCGATCCCCGGCGCATCAAGCGGCTGCGGCTGCGGGATCTGCCCCAGGGCGCCGGTGCGGCTGGAGACAATGACTAAGCCGGCGGTTGACCCGACGGCGGCCCCGAGATTTCTGACCGATTGGCGCGCCGTTCCCGTGCGTCTGGCTCAAGGCGTCGCGGCCCTACGTGGCTGGCGCCGCTACCTGTTGGCCATGGCGCTCGGCGCCTGCGCGACTCTCGCCTTCGCGCCCATGCACCTGGTTCCGTTTCTGGTACCCGCCTTCACCGGTTTGCTTTGGTTGCTCGACGGTGCCCGGCGCCCGCGCGAGGCGGCCGCCCTGGGGTGGTGCTTCGGGTTCGGTCACATGGCCACCGGCCTTTACTGGGTCGGGCTCGCCTTTCTGGTCGATGCCGAGCGATTTGCCGCCTTGCTGCCGGTCGCGGTCGGTGCCATGGGGGGTGGTATGGCCTTGTTCCCAGCCCTTTCGGTCCTGGCGACCTGGACCATCTGCCGTCGCTGGGGCCTGCCCGGTCCGGCCCGGGTATTAGTCCTGGCGGGGTTTTGGCTGGCCGTGGAATGGGTGCGGTCCTGGGTATTGACCGGCTTTCCCTGGAACCTGGTGGGGAATGTCTGGAGCTTCTCGCCCGAAATGTTGCAGATCGCCGCCCTCGGCGGCGTCTGGATCCTGTCCCTTCTAACGGTTCTAGCCGCCGCCGCGCCGGCGGTACTTGGCGAGGTTTCCGATCCGATCCATGCGCGCGCGCGCGGGCGGGGCCGGTTTGTCGCTGTGGCTCTGGGTATCTTGATCGCGGTTTGGCTGGGCGGGGCTTGGCGTCTGGCTGGGGCCCCGGCAGTCGGCGAAGCGGTGGTTGAGGGGGTGCGGCTTCGTTTGGTTCAAGCCAGTATCGAGCAATCGCTCAAATGGGAACCCAGCTTGCGCTTGGGTAACATGCGGCGCCAGGTCGGCCTGAGCGTCGGCCCGGGTTTCGAAAAAGTGACCCATGTGATCTGGCCGGAGACAGCGGTGCCGTTCCTCTTGGACCAGGACGAGGGGCTGCGCCGCTATCTCGGCCGCGCGGTGCCTCCCGGCGGCGCCCTGGTGACCGGCGCGCCGCGTGGCAACTCGGCCCAGGTCTGGAACAGTATCCTGGCCCTCGACACCCAAGGCCGGATGACGGCGCGCTACGACAAGCATCACTTGGTGCCCTTCGGCGAGTATGTGCCGTTCCGAACGATCCTGCCGATAGAGCGACTGGCACCCGGCAACATCGATTTTACCCCCGGGCCCGGCCTTGACATCATGGCCCTTCCCGGAGCGCCGCCAGCCAGCCCCCTGGTTTGCTACGAGATCATATTTCCCGGGCAGGTGGTTCCGGCGGGGCCGCGGCCGGGCTGGTTGCTCAACCTCACCAACGATGCCTGGTTTGGGACCAGTATCGGTCCGCATCAGCATTTTTCCAGCGCCCGTCTGCGCGCGGTTGAGGAGGGCCTTCCCCTGGTCCGGGCTGCGAATACTGGGGTAAGCGCTGTTGTCGACGGCTATGGCCGGGTAATCGCGCGGCTGGGCCTCAACGAAGTTGGCGTCCTTGATGTTGATTTGCCAAGTCCAGTTCTTGGTAAAAACTTGTTTGTATTAGTTGGAAATTGGTCGGTCTTATTTCTAATCTTTTGTACCACAATTGCTCTTTTCGTATTGAGAAGACTTTTTCCCTGAAGTAAATAAGTTCTGTGGATTGCAGTGTCGGCGGTTTTTCTGCGACTTCGGTTGCATACGTTGGTATTCTTGCAACTTCAGAGGGCATTTTGCGGCGAAAGGAAACGATATCATGATGCGCGTACAGGAGCGCAGGGGCAGGGCAGCACCAGGAGGGCCGAACCCAGTTGATGTTCACGTCGGCGCGCGGGTTCGCCTGAGGCGGACCTTGCTTGGGCTGAGCCAGGAAAAGCTCGGCGAAGCGATCGGGTTAACGTTTCAGCAGGTTCAAAAATACGAGCGCGGCGCGAACAGGATCGGGTCCAGCCGGCTGTTCGATCTTTCGCGGGTTCTCGACGTGCCGGTCGGTTTCTTTTTCGAGGACATGCCGACCAGTGTGTCGTCGTGCTCCCCGGCTCAGGTTCGGGGAAACGAGATGGCGATGCGTGGCGCCGCTGAGGAAAGTGCCAATTATGAGGCCGATCCCATGGCTCGGCGTGAGACCTTGGAACTGGTCCGGGCCTACTACAAGATCAAAGACCCTGCCGTTCGTAAGAAGCTCTTCGATATGACCAAGGCCCTGGGCAACGCCGCTGCCAGGGAAGATTAGCTTTTCCTTGGCGGCTAGTCCGACCTACCCAAAACCCCGAATCTGATCTGCCCTGGGCTCGCCGTCGCGGCCAAATCCCGGGTTTGTCCTTGACGCCGATATTCGCTCCTTTACAAATGCCGCCGAACGGTCTCAAACCGGCCGTCAGCCAATTTTCCTTCATTGGCGCCGCCTAATTCGTATTTGAGCGTGTCATTTCGGGCGCCTGCGGCGATTCTGGCGGCAGAGCCGGACGTAATCCTGGGAGGGTGCGAACCTTGAGTAAGAACAACTACCTCTTTACGAGCGAATCGGTATCCGAGGGTCATCCCGACAAGGTTTGCGACCGCGTTTCCGACGCTATTGTGGACACTTTCCTGGGTCACGACCCGTACTCTCGGGTCGCGGTCGAGACCTTGTCCACCACCAACCAAATCGTCCTGGCGGGCGAGGTGCGGGGCCCGGCCGAAGTCACGCCGGAGTTGATCGAACAGGTCGTGCGCCACGCGATCAAGGATATCGGCTACGAGCAAGAGGGCTTTCACTGGCAGCACCTGAAGCTGGAAAACCTGATCCACGAGCAGTCCGCCGACATCGCGCAAGGCGTCGACGCGGCCGGCAACAAGGACGAAGGTGCCGGCGATCAAGGCATTATGTTTGGCTATGCCTGCGACGAGACCGAGCATCTAATGCCCGCGCCGATTCATCTGTCCCACAGCATTCTGCATTCCCTGGCCGAAGCCCGTCATTCCGGCGCAGAGCCGGGCCTGGGTCCGGATTCTAAAAGCCAAGTCACCTTGGAATATCGAGGGGGCAAGCCGGTGCGCGCGACCTCCATCGTGGTCTCGACCCAGCACGCGGAGGATTTGGATCAAGAGGCGGTGCGCGAAATCGTGCGCCCGCACGTGGTTAATTGCTTGCCCGAAGGCTGGATGTGCGCGGAACAGGATTTTTACGTCAACCCGACCGGGCGCTTCGTGATCGGCGGTCCGGACGGCGACGCCGGTTTGACCGGGCGCAAAATCATCGTCGACACCTATGGCGGCGCGGCGCCCCACGGCGGCGGCGCCTTTTCCGGCAAGGACCCGACAAAGGTCGACCGCTCGGCTGCCTATGCCGCGCGCTACCTGGCCAAGAACGTGGTCGGCGCCGGCTTGGCCACCAGCTGCACCATTCAGCTGTCCTATGCCATCGGCGTAGCGAAGCCCCTTTCGGTTTTCGTCTATACCCACGACACAGGGCAGGTCGATGAAGAGCGCCTGGGCGCGGCTTTGCTGGACCTGGTCGATCTCAGCCCGCGCGGCATTCGTGAACGCCTTGGCTTGAGCCGGCCGATCTATGCGCGTACCGCCGCCTACGGGCATTTCGGCCGCGCGCCCGAACCCGATGGCGGGTTCTCCTGGGAGCGGCTCGATCTCGCTGCCGAGCTGAAATCGGCGTTCAACGGCTGAGGCCCTCGTCGGGCGTCATGAGCGGCCAGCCGGCCGGGCCGCGGCGCGCCTTTTACGTCCGCCGGGCGGGCCGACCCCTGCGGACCGGTGCACGAGCCCTGTTGCGGGACCTCCTGCCCAAGCTTGCCGTCGAATTGCCGCCGCCGGGGGTCTTGTTGGACCCAGCCGCGCTGTTCGCCGCGCCGGAGTGCCCGCTGTGGCTGGAAATCGGTTTCGGCGCGGGCGAGCATTTGGCCTGGCAGGCCGCGCGCCATGGCGAGGTCGGGCTGATTGGCGCCGAAGTCTTCGTTCAGGGGGTCGCTCGCCTGTTGAGCCGTATCAACCAGGCTGGGCTAACCAATGTGCGGATCTACCGTGGCGATGCTCAGGACCTCTTGGCCGCCTTGCCACCAAGCGCGTTAAGCCGGGTCTTCATCCTGTTTCCCGACCCCTGGCCCAAGAAACGGCACCATAAACGGCGCATCGTGCGGCGCGATATCCTGGACCGCTTGGCCGAAACCATGTGCGATGGCGCTGAATTGCGCCTTGCGACCGATGACATGGACTATGCCGCCTGGATGCTCGAGCGCCTGGGTGCCCACCCGGCTTTCGAATGGCTGGCCCGGGGTCCGGGGGATTGGCGGGCCCGGCCGGAAGATTGGCCGCCGACCCGCTATGAGGCCAAGGCCCTTGAACAAGGCCGTCAGCCTGTCTATTTGGCCTTCAGGCGGAGGCTCCGCGGAGCCTAGGGCGGGCTGTTCTGTGGCCCGGCGCCGCGGGAGAAAGCCCTTGCGGGAGGCCGGGTTCCGGCGGTAAGGTTGCCGCCAAATTAGGACGAGGTGCCATTGTACAGGCGCCCGTCGGGTCGCCGAAGCGGTGGGCCTCTGGCCCACTTTTTTATTTCCCTAAGGGTCTCGTGCCGCAGGCCGGGCCATGGAGAGCCGCTTGGTGTCGCAAGCCAGCGAAGCTACGCGAACGGAATTGTCCAAGACCAGCGTCGGCAAGGCCGCCGAGGTCGAACGCCTGATCGCCGGAACGGTCGAGTCCATGGGCTTCGACATCGTGCGGGTGATGCTTTCGGGCGATCGCCGGGCGCGGCTTCAAATCATGGCGGAACGCCGTGGCGGGGCCGGTATGCGGGTCGAGGACTGTGCTCAATTGAGCCGCGCGGTCGCGGCGGTGCTTGAGGTCGAGGACCCAATTGCCGGGGCCTATGAGCTTGAGGTCAGTTCCCCCGGCCTGGACCGGCCCTTGACCCGGCTGTCCGACTTCGACCGTTTCGCCGGCTTCGAGGCGAAGCTGGAAACCGATCGCCCGATCGACGGCCGGCGCCGCTGGCGCGGCCGCTTGCTCGGTATCGCCGGCGAAAGCGTGCGCTTGGAATCCGAAGACGGTGAGGTCGAGGTGCCGTTTCACGACCTTGTCAAGGCCAAGCTGGTGCTCAACGACGAATTGCTCTCCGCCGCCAGTTCGGCCGAGGACCAACTTCAGATCTGAACCGAGAAAGCGAACAAGCGATGGATACGACCGCGCTGTCCCGAACCGAACTGTTACAGGTGGCCGACGCTGTCGCCCGCGAAAAGAGCATCGAGCCCGAGGAAGTGCTCGAGGCCATGGAGCAGGCGATTTCCAAGGCTGGCCGTGCGAAATACGGCGCCGAGCACGATATTCGCGCCGAGATCGACCGAAAGACCGGCGCTGTCCACCTAAAGCGGTACCGCGAGGTAACCGACGAGATTGAGAATGAGACCACTCAAATCACGGTCAAGGACGCGCAGGCCAGCGAACCGGGTATCGAGGCCGGACAGTTCATCATCGACGAGTTACCGCCGATCGATTTGGGCCGAATTGCGGCCCAGACCGCGAAGCAAGTCATTGTCCAGAAAGTGCGCGAAGCCGAGCGCCAGCGCCAGTTCCGCGAGTACAAGGACCGGGTTGGCGAGGTCGTCAACGGGATCGTCAAGCGTAACGAGTTCGGCAATGTGACGATCGAATTGGGCCGTGCCGAGGCCATGATGCGCCGGGACGAATCCCTGCCGCGCGAGTCCTTTCGCACGGGCGACCGGGTCCGCGCCTATATTTACGATGTGCGGGAGGAACTGCGCGGACCGCAGATCTTTGTCTCGCGCAGCCATCCGCAATTCATGGCCAAGTTGTTCGCGCAGGAAGTGCCGGAGATTTACGACAGCATTATCGAGATCAAGTCGGTCGCGCGCGATCCGGGCAGCCGCGCCAAGATCGCGGTTATTTCGCACGATTCCTCGATCGATCCGGTCGGCGCCTGTGTCGGCATGCGCGGCAGCCGGGTTCAAGCGGTGGTCGGCGAGTTGCAGGGCGAGAAGATCGACATCATTCCCTGGTCCGCCGATACGGCGACCTTCGTGGTCAACGCCCTGGCCCCGGCCGAGGTGACCAAGGTCGTGCTCGACGAGGAGCAGGGGCGTATCGAGGTGGTCGTGCCCGACGAGCAGCTGTCGCTCGCCATCGGGCGACGCGGGCAGAACGTCCGCCTGGCTTCCATGCTGACCGGATGGGACATCGACATTCTGACCGAGGAAGAGGAATCGCGCCGGCGCCAGGAAGAGATGCGACAGCGCTCGCAAATGTTCATCGAGGCGTTGGACGTCGACGACGTGATCGCCCACCTGCTTGTGGCTGAGGGCTTCGTGTCCCTGGAACAGGTCGCTTTCGTGCCGGTTGCCGAGCTGGCCACCATCGAGGGATTCGACGATGAGGTCGCCGAGGAGTTGCGGGTCCGCGCGCGCAACCACCTGGCTGAGCTGGACCGGAAGAGCGAGGAGCGCCGCCGGGAGTTGGGGGTGAGCGACGAACTGGCCAAGCTGCCGGGACTCGGCGCCCAGATCGTGGTCAAGCTGGGCGAAAGCGGGATCAAGACGCTCGATGACCTGGGCGATCTGGCGAGCGACGAGTTGACCGAGCTGTTGGGCGATCTGGCCGACGGACTGAGCGATCCGGACGCGATCATCATGGCGGCCCGGGCTCACTGGTTCGACGACGAGGACGTTGCTGCCCCGGACGACTCTGCCACAGATGCCGCCACGCCCGAGGCCGAAGCGGCCAACGGCGCGACCGGCGCCGAAAATTCCGTGGCCTAGAGGGTCGAGGCCGGAGAGCCGAGCATGATGCTTGCCATGGCACAGGATCGACCCGACACGCCATGTGCGTTGCCCGACGCGGGGCAATCGGATGCGGGGCCCATGCGCCGATGCATCGTCTCCGGCGCGGTTCTGCCCAAGGCGGCCTTGATCCGCTTCGCCGCCGGACCCGACGGCAGCGTGGTGCCGGACCTGGCGGAGAAGTTACCCGGCCGCGGATTATGGTTGTCGCCCAGCCGTGATGTGATACATACGGCCTGCGCTCGCAACGCCTTTGCCAAGGCGGCTAAGGCGCCGTTACGCTCGGCCCCCGATCTTGCCGATCAAGTGGAGCGCCTCATGGTTCGGCGCTGCATCGAATTGCTTGGCATGGCACGGCGGGCGGGTCAGGCGGTCGGCGGCTTCGACAAGGTCGCAGGCCGGATTGTCACCGGTACGGCGGGCGTGTTGTTGCAAGCGCACGACGCGGCCGAGGACGGCCGGCGAAAGTTACGGGCGATGGCGCGCGCACAAGGCGCGGCCCTGCCTGTCATCGAATGCTTGGACGCCCAGGAACTGGGGCAGGCTTTTGGTGACCGGCCCTATGTTCATGTCGCGCTAAATCGCGGCGCCTTGGCGCGGCGTTTGTGCGACGAGACGGCCCGCCTTACCGGGCTGCGCGGTGACCCCGCGCAAGCCGGACGACGCTGATGAGCGCAGAAACCACCGGCTCCGATTTGGATATGACGACAGGCAAAGAAAACGAACAGAAAAAGCCCCTGAAGCTGGCTCGGCCCGGCAAATTGGAGCTTAAGAAGACGGTCGAAACCGGACAGGTTCGCCAAAGCTTCAGCCATGGCCGCTCGAAGGCGGTTACGGTCGAGGTCAAGCGCTCGCGTACTTTCGCGCCCGGCGCCGGCGGCCGTATGACCGAGGTGACGGCGGCGCGCGAGGCGGCGGAACGTGCGCTGAATGCCCCCACCCAAGCTGTCGAGCCAGAGGTGCTGACGCCGGACGGTCCCAAACTGACCGCCGGCGAACGTGCGACCCGGGTTCACGCTCTTGAGCTGTCGCGTCAGGAAGAAGAAGAGCGCCGCGCCGCCGAGGCCGAAGCCCAGGCGCGTGCCGATGAAGAGGCAAAACGACAGGCCGAGGAAGACGCGCGCCGCGCGGTCGAAGACGAAGCGGCCCGCAAGTTAGCCGAGGAAGAGGCCAAGAAATTCCCGTCTACCGCCCCGGCTGCGGCAGTCGAGGTTGCTGATGTGCCGGCAGCGGGCGCGCCGCGCCGCGAGGCTCCGGCGCGACGGGACGCGAAGGCCATCGAGGACGAAGCCGAGGCTGAGGCCAGGGCAAAACGCAAGGCTTTGCCCGGCGCCAAGACGCCGCCCGCGCGGCGCACCGCCGGCGAGCCGCGCCGCCGCCAGGGCAAGCTGACCATTTCCCAGGCGCTTGAAGGTGGCGATGGGCGGCAACGCTCCCTGGCTTCCGTGCGCCGTCAGCGCGAAAAGCTGCGCAGTACCACCGCGCCGACCCGTCATGCCCATCAGCCGCCTCAACGCGTGGTTCGCGAAGTCACGGTGCCGGAAACCATCACGGTCCAGGAACTGGCGAACCGCATGGCCGCGCGCGGCGCCGAGGTCGTTAAAACGCTTATGAAAATGGACGTCATGGCGACTATCAACGAGGTTATCGACGCCGATACCGCCGAACTGGTGGTCGCCGAATTCGGCCATAAGCTAAAGCGTGTTTCCGCCGCCGATGTCGAAATTGGCCTGAGCGGGACACCGGACGATGACGTCGCGAAGGAGCCGCGCGCCCCGGTGGTGACCATCATGGGTCACGTCGACCACGGCAAAACCTCTCTGCTCGACGCGCTACGCGAAACCGATGTGGCGGCCCACGAGGCCGGCGGTATCACCCAGCACATCGGCGCCTACCAAGTGCAGCTCAAGTCCGGTCAGAAGATCACCTTCATCGATACCCCAGGCCATGCCGCCTTTACCGAGATGCGCCTGCGCGGTGCCACGGTGACCGACATCGTGGTCCTGGTTGTGGCCGCGGACGACGGCATCATGGAACAAACGGTCGAGGCAATTAATCACGCTAAGCTGGCCAAGGTTCCGATCCTCGTGGCGATCAACAAGATGGACCGACCCGATGCAGACCCGGGCAAGGTCAAGAACGCGCTGTTGCAGCACGACCTGGTGGTCGAAGACATGGGCGGCGACGTGCTGACCATCGAGGTGTCGGCCAAGGAACGCACCAATCTGGACAAGTTGGAAGAAACGATCCTGTTGCAGGCCGAGTTGCTTGAGCTGGCCGCCAATCCCAACCGGCCGGCCGAAGGCGCGATTATCGAAGCCAAGCTGGAACGTGGCCGCGGACCGGTCGCAACCGTGCTGGTGCAACGCGGCACCTTGCGCGTCGGGGATATTTTGGTGGCAGGCAGCGAGTGGGGCCGCGTGCGCGCCCTGGTCAACGATCGTGGCGAGATGGTTGAATCGGCCGGCCCCTCGGTGCCGGTCGAGGTTCTGGGCCTGAATGGTGCGCCCCTGGCTGGCGATACCCTGAGCGTGGTCGATAGCGATGCCCGCGCGCGCGAGATCGCCGATTTCCGCCAGCAATCGAAACGCGACCAGGATATTGCGGCCAGCGGGCGCGGCACCCTCGAACAGATGATGGCCCGAATTCAAGAAGGCGAAGCTTCACAGCTTCCGATGATCATAAAGTCGGACGTGCACGGGTCCTTGGAAGCGATCGTGAACAGCTTGCAAAAGCTGGGCACCGACGAGGTTAAGGTGCAGATACTGCATTCCGGGGTCGGCGGTATCAACGAGTCGGATATAACCTTGGCGCGGGCAACCGGGGCGACCATCATCGGATTCAACGTGCGCGCCAATGCGCAGGCCCGCGAATTGGCACGGCGCGACAACGTTGCCATCAAGTACTATTCGATCATCTACAACGTGGTTGACGACATGAAGGCCGCCTTGTCCGGCATGTTGTCGCCGACCGAACGCGAGAGGTTCCTGGGTTACTCGGAAATCCGTCAAATCTTCGATATCACCAAGGTCGGCAAGGTGGCCGGCTGCATGATCACGGAGGGGATGGTCAAGCGCGGCGCCAAGGTTCGCCTGCTGCGCGACGATGTGGTGATCCACGATGGCACGCTAAAGACCCTGCGCCGCTTCAAGGACGAGGTGCGCGAGGTCAAGGAAGGCTATGAATGCGGCATGGCCTTCGAGAATTACAGCGACATCCAGGTCGGCGACCGCATCGAATGCTATGAGATCGAGGAGGTCGCGCGCACCCTCTAACTCCCTCCTGGGAGGGGCGAGCGCGCCATCGGCACCTTGGCCACGGGCTTCAAGATATGACCGCTAGATCCAGTCGGCCGCCGAGCCAGCGTCAACTGCGCGTCGGCGAGGAACTGCGCCACGCGTTGGCGCGTATCTTGGCGCGCGACGAGTTGCGCGATCCGGCCCTGGCCAACACCACCATCACCGTGACCGAGGTGCGCGTGAGCCCGGACTTGAAGAACGCGACCGCCTTCGTGGTTCCGCTCGGCGGCGCCGAGATGGCCAGCGTGACCGCTGCACTGAACCACGCCGCCGGATTCCTGCGCAGCCAGGTCGGCCGGGAGATGACCTTGCGCCATGTGCCGCGCCTCGGCTTCGAGGCCGACGTCTCGTTCGATCAGGCCGGGCGGGTGAACGAGATCTTGGCCCGCCCGCAGGTCCGCCGCGACCTGGCCGGCTTTTCGGAGGGCGAGGATGGCGCGTAGGCAAAACGGCCGCCCGGTCAATGGCTGGGTCGTGATCGACAAGCCGCTCGGCTTGACCTCGACGCAGACCGTGGGCCGGGTCCGCCGTGCGTTTCAGCCGCGCAAGATCGGTCATGGCGGCACTCTGGATCCCTTGGCCAGCGGCTTGCTGCCGATTGCCATGGGCGAGGCGACCAAGACCGTTCCCTACATCATGGATGGGGCCAAGGTCTACCGCTTTACCCTGCGCTGGGGCGAGGCCACGGCGACCGATGACGCCGAGGGCGACGTCGTCGAACGGGCCGACAAGCGGCCGCGAACCGAAGAAATCGACGCCATTCTGCCCCGGTTCTTGGGCGAGATCGAGCAGACCCCGCCGATTTACTCGGCCATCAAGGTCGCTGGCAAGCGAGCCTACGACATGGCACGTGCCGCCGAAACTTTCACCCTGGAGTCCCGCAGGGTCAAGATTACCGACCTGAAATTGCTGGATAATCCTGGGCCGGAGCACAGTGGCCCGGATTATGCCACGCTTCAGGTCGGCTGCGGCAAGGGGGCCTATATGCGGGCCTTGGCCCGCGACCTGGGGCGAGCTCTGGGCACCTGCGCTCATGTGGTGGCCCTGCGCCGGACCGCGGTCGGACCTTTCCGCGAAGACCATGCGATTTCGCTGGAGTCCCTGGAAGCCCTCGGGCATAGTGCCGCCGATTCGGGAGCCGTGCTTCCGATCGAGACCGCGCTGGACGACATCCCGGCGTTGGCCTTGTCGGAAACCGAGGCGAATCGTCTGCGGTGTGGCCAAGCGGTATCTATGCTGGCCCGCGCCAATCGGGAACGCATCCGCGACTTCACCAATGGCGCCATCGTGTATGCCACGTCCGGGGGTAAACCCGTGGCGTTGGCACGCTATGAGGCAGGCGATATTCACCCGGTACGGGTCCTAAACGTTTAACCGTCAAGACGATGGAGTCACGATGTCGATAACAGCCGAACGCAAGGGCGAGCTTATCCAGGAATACGCCCAACACGAGGGCGATACCGGGTCGCCCGAGGTCCAGGTCGCAGTTCTGTCCGAACGGATCAAGAACCTGACCGAGCACCTGCAAACCCATAAGAAAGATTTTCATTCCCGGCGCGGCCTACTGGTCATGGTTGGCCAACGCCGCCGCTTGCTGGACTACGTAAAGGGTAAGGACGGGACCCGCTATTCCGGTCTCATTCAACGCCTGGGCCTGCGTCGCTGACGGGGCCTGGGGCCGATGCTGTCGCCGCGGTCGCGCCGTCTCGGGGTCATTCGGCCCCGATCGAGCGACGCGGTCTGTGTCGGTCCGTTTCACAAAATCGATTGGGTGCCGCCGAAAGGCCGGGGCGGTGCCTAGGGCAAGGCCGGGCCGTCGCAAGGCGTGCCGCGGGGCAGGATCTGCCCGTCGCGGCGCGCCTTACGCGGGTCCGGTCGTTTCATGCCGGCCCTATGCTGGAAGGACGAACGGATAATGTTCGACGTACATAAACAAGAGATCGACTGGGGCGGGCGCAAGCTTACCCTGGAAACCGGGCGCATCGCCCGTCAAGCCGACGGCGCCGTCTTGGTGACCTATGGCGACACCGTGGTGCTCTGCACCGCGGTCGGACAAAAGCAGCCCCGGCAGGGAATCGACTTCTTCCCCCTGACGGTTAATTACCAGGAGAAGACCTTTGCCGCGGGCAAGATCCCAGGCGGCTTCTTCAAGCGCGAAGGCCGGCCGAACGAGAAGGAAACCCTGACCTCGCGCCTGATCGACCGGCCGATCAGGCCGCTGTTCGCCAAGGGGTATCGCAATGAGACCCAGGTGATCTGCACCGTGTTGAGCCACGACCTGGAGAACGATCCCGATGTGGTGTCCATGGTTGGGGCCTCGGCGGCGCTGACAATTTCGGGCTTGCCGTTTCTCGGCCCCATCGGGGGCTGCCGGGTTGGTTACAAGAACGGCGGCTACCTTCTGAACCCAACGGCAGAGGACTTGGCGGACTCCGAACTTGACTTGATGCTCGCCGGCACGCGCGACGGCGTGCTTATGGTCGAATCCGAAGCGAAGGAGCTGAGCGAGGAAATCATGCTCGGTGCGGTTGCTTTTGGCCACGAAGGCATGAGGCCCGTGATCGACGCCATCATCGCGTTGGCGGAGAAAGCCGCGAAGACCCCTTGGAATGTGCCCGAGCCGGCGCCGGAAGTCGCTATCGTGCGTGAGAAGCTGGCTGCCGGGATCGGCGGGCAATTGGCCGAAGCCTATCAGGTGCCGGACAAGATGCTGCGCCAGGATCAGGTCGCCGCGGCGAAGCAAGCCGGTTTGGCCGGCTTGGCCGAGAACGAGGCGGAATTGGCGGTCGCCCCCGGGGTGCTGAAATCCCTGGAGAGTGACATCGTGCGCGGCAACATCCTCAAGACCGGCAAGCGCATCGATGGGCGCACGACCAAGGACGTGCGGCGGATCGAATCCCAGGTCGGCGTGCTGCCTCTCACACATGGGTCCGCGCTCTTTACTCGCGGCGAGACTCAGGCCCTGGTGACGACCACGCTTGGCACCGGCCAGGACGAGCAGATCATCGACGCGCTGGAAGGCGAATACCGCGAGAACTTCCTGCTGCACTATAACTTCCCGCCCTATTCGGTGGGCGAGGCCAGTTTTATGCGCTCGCCCGGGCGGCGGGAAATCGGCCATGGCAAGCTGGCCTGGCGCGCCGTGCGGCCCCTGCTGCCGGCGAAGGAAGACTTCCCCTACACCATACGGATCGTGTCCGAGATAACCGAATCGAACGGCTCCTCCTCCATGGCCACGGTCTGCGGCGCTTCGCTCGCGTTGATGGATGCCGGCGTGCCGCTCAAGCGGCCGGTCGCCGGCATCGCCATGGGCCTGATCAAGGAGGGCGACGACTTCGCCGTCCTGTCCGACATCTTGGGCGATGAAGATCACCTGGGCGACATGGACTTCAAGGTGGCGGGTACGGATGCCGGCGTGACCTCGCTGCAGATGGACATCAAGATCACGTCGATCACCCAGGAGATCATGGAGATCGCCCTGCGTCAGGCGCGCGACGGCCGCCTGCACATCCTAAGCGAGATGGCCAATGCGCTGACCGGCGCGCGCGATAGCGTTTCCGAGAACGCGCCGCGCATCACGATCATCAGTATCCCCAAGGATAAAATCCGTGAGGTGATCGGCACTGGCGGCAAGGTGATCCGCGAAATCTGCGAGACCACCGGGGCGAAGATCGATATCGAAGACGACGGCACCATCAAGGTGGCGGCGGTCGATCAAGATCAAGGGCAAGCCGCGATCGACTGGATCCGTTCTATCACTGCGGAGCCCGAGGTCGGCGTGGTCTACAAGGGCAAGGTCGTCAAGATCATGGACTTCGGCGCCTTCGTGAACTTCCTGGGGCCGCGCGATGGTCTGGTGCATATCAGCGAGCTCGCGCCCGAGCGGGTCAATCAGACCAGCGATGTGGTCAAAGAGGGCGATATGGTCCACGTGAAGGTCATCGGCCTGGACGACCGCGGCAAGGTCAAGTTGTCCATGAAGCGGGTCAATCAGGAAACCGGCGAGGACCTTGAGGTCAGGGCCGAAGCCAGCTAGGGGTTTCCGAACCGACTAAGCGTTACCGGGCGGGTGCATGGGATGCATCCGCCCGTCTTTTATTTGTATCGTGATCGTACGGGCCAGCGCCGAGAATAAGAACCGGTCATGTTTCCACTACCGCGCATCATGGGCCATCGCGGCGCCGCCGCGAACGCGCCGGAGAACACCTTGATCAGCCTGCGCCGGGCAGCCGAACAGGGCGCGGAATGGGTTGAGTTCGATATCATGCTGAGCGGCGATGGCGTACCCATGTTGTTTCACGACGACAACTTGAAACGCATCACCGGGCGTGACGCCATGATGGCCGAGACGCCGCTCGCCGAATTGCGCGAGCTGGAAGCCGGGGCCTGGTTCGGGCCGGAATTTGCCGGCGAGCCGATCCCCACCTTCGAGGAGGCGCTGGCATTGTTGCTCGATCTGGGCCTGCGTCCGAACGTCGAGTTAAAACCCTCGCCCGGCCACGACGCACAAACCGCACATGCCGCGATCGAGGTCATTCGGCGCTGCTGGCCGGCCCGGCGACCACCGCCGCTGATTAGCAGTTTCAGTCGCCAAGCCCTGGAAATCGCCGCGCACCACGCGCCGCAGCTGCCGCGTGGATTGATCGCCCGGCGCCCACCGCACGATTGGATAAAGGTTCTGAGGCTCTTTAAATGCAGCACGATCCATGCCGGTGACCGTTGGCTGTCGCAGCGGATCGTGCAGAAGATCAAACACGCCGGATACGGCCTCGCGGCCTTCACCGTGAACGATCCGCATCGCGCGCGGTTGCTTCTGGAGCGCGGGGTCGATTGTTTGATCACCGACGCCCCGGGGGCGATTGCGGAGGCGCTTCGCTAATGCTTAGGCGTTAGAGAATCGGCCTCGCTTTTCGGCCAGGTCCATTCCGGGCCGCCGTGCCGGCTAACGCGATTGGACAATTCCGATTCTGGTGGCCTGCGCCCCGGTGTTAACTGCGATGCCTGGGTTGGGCGGTGGCACGCCTGGTAGGACGGAGCTTCATGCTTTGACCTCGTACATGTTCTGGTCGGCACGTTCGATCAACTGATCGACACTCTCGTAACTATATGGTCCGGCCTCGGCCATGCCGATGCTGATGCCAATTTTCCCGTCCTGCTTCAGTGGCTTGTTTAGACGCTCAACAAAAACCTTCGCCTGCTTTCTATCGGTACTCGAAAGCATGATGCAGAACCTGTCGCCACCAAATCTGCCGCAAACGTCGGTTTCTCATGCGGTGGCGGCAAGGATCTGACCCAGAGTTTTTTAAGGCCATGTCGCCGCGGGAGTGGCCATCGGTGTCGTTGATCTGCTTAAAGTTATCGACGTCAATGTAAAGAAGGGTCAGCGGTTCGTGTTCCCGCTTCGCGCGTGCCAATGACAGGCGGAATTCATCGACGAAGGCCCGCTTGTTCAGAAGACCGGTCAACGAATCGTTGCGCGATAGTTCCGACAACGCCTTGGTGCGTTCTAGCACCTTGTCTTCCAAGTTCTGTGCGTATTTGACTGCCTTGTCCTTGGCGGCTTCGATCTCAGACAACATGCTTCTAATATAGGTGTCGAAAACGAGCTCGGTATCGAAATACAAGAGCTTGTCCAGGGCGTTGCAGGTGTCAGCCGCTAATGTAGCATCGGGCAATTTGTTTCGTATCGTGGAGGTCAATATGGCTTTCAGTGAGGCGATCGCGGCCAAATATTATTTTGGCTCAACACCGACCCGCTTGTGGACCAGGCCAATTCTGAGGCGGTTTTTCACATACTCTTCGTCGTAGTACCCGGCGAAGAGGTTGGAAATGTAGGCGCGCTGGGCGGCGCGCAATCTTCGCGACGTCTTCGCATCACCGATAATCAAGGCGATTTCGTCGATTTCGGTCTGCCGGGTGTAGAAATCGTCGACAATTCGATTGAGGTCTTCAGCAGTCGGGGCTTTGGCGTCGCAAAGAAGTTTGTTTTCGCTTTGCCCGAATTCGAGGAGCTCTTTGCGCCGTGCAATCTCAAAATCGTTGAGTTGCATCTGCTCTGCTAGGGAGCGTCTAGTCGTGCTCGGCCTTCAGCCGGCGGGGGGAGGGAATGCCGATGGTGTTGTAGCCGCCGTCGACGTAGAGCGTCTCGCCGGTCACCCCGGCCGAGAGATCGGATAGCAGATAGAGGCCTGCGGCCCCAACCTCTTCGAGGCTAACGTTTCGGCGCAGCGGCGCGTGGGTCTCGTTCCATCGATAGACGAAGCGGGCATCGGCGATGGCGGAACCCGCCAGGGTGCGCATGGGGCCGGCGGATATTGCGTTTACCCGGATTCTGGCCCCACCCATGTCGGCCGCCAGATAACGCACGCTGGTTTCCAGCGCTGCCTTGGCCACCCCCATGACGTTGTAATTGGGTGTGACCCGCTGGGCGCCGAGGTAGCTGAGTGTGATCAGGCTGCCCCCGTCGGTCATCAAGGGGGCCGCACGGCGCGCCAGGGCGGTAAAGGAGTAGCAGGAGATCGTCATGGTCTTGGCGAAATTCTCCCGGCTCGTGTCGAGGTAACGACCCTTGAGTTCGTCCTTGTCCGAATAGGCGACGGCGTGGACCACGAAGTCGAGCCGATCCCACGTCTCGCGCACCGCATCGAAGACCGTATCGAGATCGGCCTCGCGCGATACGTCGCAAGGAAGAACCAGGCGCGAGCCAAGCGATTGTGCCAAGGGTCGCACGCGCCGTTCAAAGGCTTCACCCTGATAAGTGAAGGCCAGCTCCGCGCCGTGCCTGTGCAGTTTGCTCGCGATACCCCAGGCGATTGACCTGTCGTTCGCAACCCCCAAAACCAAGCCGCGCTTGCCGGCCATTAAGGCGCCTTTGCCCTTGCCCTCAGCCGCCCGATCCAACCTGTCCCCGCCCGTCACTTTATCAGCCGTCCTTTCCCGCGTCATTTACGGTTCGCCACAGCCCGACGAACCGAAACCACGGCCCTTAGGCTTCGTAACGCTTGAAAGCGAGCGAAGCGTTGGTCCCGCCGAAGCCGAAGCTGTTGGACAGGACGCAATTCAGAGTCGCGTTGTCGACGCGGGTGCGCAGGATCGGTGCATCCCCGGCCTCCGGATCGAGGTTCTCGATATTTGCCGAGGCTGCCATAAAGCCGTGTTGCATCATCAGCAGTGAATAAATCGCCTCGTGCACGCCGGCGGCACCTTGTGCGTGACCGGTCAGGGATTTGGTCGAGCCGAGCGGCGGGAAATCCGCGCCGAAAACCTCGCGTACCGCCTGGATCTCGATCATGTCGCCAACCGGCGTCGAGGTGCCGTGCGCGTTGATGTAGTCGATCTTGATATTGCCCAACCCCGATAAAGCCTGGCGCATGCAACGCACGCCTCCCTCGCCCGAGGGGGCGACCATGTCGACACCGTCGGAGGTCGCGCCGTAGCCGACCAACTCGGCATAGATCTTGGCGCCGCGCGCGCGCGCGTGGTCGAGTTCCTCCAGGACCAAGGTGCCCGCGCCGCCGGAGATCACAAAGCCGTCGCGATCCACGTCATAGGGCCGCGAGGATTCTTCCGGCCGGTCGTTGTACTTGCTGGACAGGGCGCCCATGGCATCGAACAGGACGGTCAGGCTCCAGTGCACCTCCTCGCCGCCGCCGGCGAAGACGATGTCCTGCTTACCCATCTGAATCTGCTCGTAGCCATTGCCGATACAGTGCGCGCTGGTTGAGCAGGCGGAGCTGATGGAATAGCTGAGGCCCTTAATCTTGAAGGCGGTCGAGAGGTTGGCCGAGTTGGTGCTCGACATGCAGCGCGGCACCATATAAGGGCCGACGCGCTTCGGGCTCTTTTGTCGCGCGATATCGGCTGCGGCGACCTGGTTCGATGTCGAGGGGCCGCCCGAACCCATGATCAGGCCGGTCCGCTCGTTGGAGACCTCGTTATCCTCCAAGCCGGCGTCGGCGATCGCCTCGCGCATGGCAACATAGTTGAAGGCGGCGCCGTCGCCCATGAAGCGGCGGGTCTTGCGGTCGACCTCGTTGTCAAGGTCCAGCTTAATGTCGCCGTGGACATGGCTGCGGAACCCCATCTCCGCATAGGTATCGGCGAAGCGAATGCCGGAGCGCCCGGCCTTCAGGGACTCCAGAACCTCTTGCGCGTTGTTCCCAATACTCGAGACGGCTCCCAGCCCGGTCACGACGACACGGCGCATGCTATGTCCCTCCCTCGCCGCGCGCTCAGGCCGCGCCCGAGGCCGGCTGCGCGCTGCCGAACAAGCCGACCTTCAGCCCGTTCGCTTCATAGGCCGGCTCGCCGTCGACCAGCATGGCCCCGTCGGCGATGCCCATAACCAGCTTGCGCTGGATGACGCGGCGCAAATTCAATCGATACGTGACCAGCTTGGCGTCGGGCTGAACCTGGTTGCTCAACTTCACCTCGCCTACGCCAAGGGCGCGGCCCCGGCCCGGGGCGCCGAGCCAGCCGAGGAAAAACCCGACCAATTGCCACAAGGCGTCGAGCCCGAGGCAGCCCGGCATTACGGGATCGCCCTCGAAATGGCACTTGAAGAACCAGAGGTCCGGCTTGACGTCCAATTCGGCCAAGATTTCGCCCTTGCCGTGGGAGCCACCGGCTTCGCTGATCGTGGTGATGCGGTCGAACATCAGCATGGGCGGCAGCGGAAGCTGGGCATTGCCCGGGCCGAACAGCTTACCGTGGGCGCATTCGATGAGGTCCGCATAAGCGTAACTACTTTTTCGTTGCTGCAAGGAAGCCCCCTCGGCGCAAGCGTTTCTGGCGGCGAAGCGCATAGGCCCACCACGGCGCGCGCCCGGCATGCCGCGCCGCGCGGTTCGCCGCGACTATAACACAAGGTGCCGCCGTGCGATCAAGCCGCGCGAACACCCCGATGCCGTCGGCAAGCCCATTTTTCCAGCCCTGATGGGCGGGGCTCTCAAAGGGCGCTTGGCCGCCGGATTTGGGGGTGCCTGCCCGACTGTTGCTCATTACACTTATTCCAAGAAAATGCCCAATTCACTGATTTTAAGCTTCAAATCGTAACCTAATGGGCCATATAATAGGCGATGATAATGCCACGCCCCTATTCCGCAACGATCGAACGGCTGAAGAGCGCCGGCTTGCGGCCAACCCGTCAGCGTTTGGCGCTCGCCAGGCTGTTGTTCGATCAGGGGGATCGGCATCTGACGGCGGAGCAGCTTCATGCCGAAGCGGCGGCCGAGCGCGTGCCGGTATCCCTGGCCACGGTCTATAATACCCTGCACCAGTTCACCGATGCCGGGCTCTTGCGCGAGGTCGTGGTCGAGACCGGCCGGTCCTATTTCGACACCAATATCGAAGCGCATAGCCATTTTTTCCATCAGGATTCGGGCCGCTTGGAAGATATTTCCGAGGGTCAGGTCGCCCTGAGGAGCGTACCGGCGGCCCCGCCAGGCACTCAGATAACCTCCGTCGACATCATTATCCGGTTGTCATCTGAAACAAAATAACAACGGTTCGGCCGTGTGTTATTTTATTATTTAGAATCGTTCCAAGGTATTGACACCCGCTGCTCGATACCCTATGTCGGTTATGCGGCCGGGGCGATCGCGCCCCTGGCCGCAAGGAAAGGCTTTGCGACATTCATTCCAAGGGAGGGCGCCATGGCGCAGTTGAAGGGCTCGAAAACCGAACAGAATTTGAAGGACGCCTTTGCCGGCGAAAGTCAGGCCAACCGCCGTTATCTGTATTTCGCGCAAAAGGCCGATATCGAAGGCTACAACGACGTGGCTGCGGTTTTCCGCTCAACCGCCGAAGGCGAGACCGGCCACGCGCATGGCCATCTTCAGTTCCTCGAGGAGGTCGGCGACCCGGCGACCGGCGAGCCCATCGGCCCAACCGGTCTGAACCTCAAGGCGGCGATCGCGGGCGAGACTCACGAATACACCGACATGTATCCGGGCATGGCCCGCAGCGCCCGGGACGAGGGTTTCGACGAGATCGCCGATTGGTTCGAAACCTTGGCAAAAGCTGAGAAGAGCCATGCCGGCCGGTTCCAGAAGGCATTCGACACGCTCTCCTGAGCCTGTTTCCGGCGTTAATGTTCCAGGGGCGGGCTTCGGGCCGCCCCTGGAAATCACATCATAGATATCCGCGGCGGAACGGCATGGCCCGGCGAAAAGGCGTGTGTGCCGCCGGCCGGCAAGCGGGAGAACCTGACACCATGAGCGAAGGCGGCCTGCAGGCGCCGATTCGACATCCGATCGATTGGCAAAATCCGGATTTCTGCGATCCGGCGAAGATCGACGAGGCGCTTCGGCGTGTCTTCGACATTTGCCATGGCTGCCGGCGCTGCTTCAATCTCTGCGATTCCTTCCCGAAACTTTTCGATCTGATCGACGAATCGGAATCCGGCGAACTGGACACGGTGGACAGCGCCGACTTTAAGCCGGTGGTCGATGCCTGCACCCTGTGCGACATGTGCTTCATGGTCAGCTGCCCCTATGTGCCACCGCACGAATTCAACCTGGACTTCCCCCATCTCATGTTGCGTTACCGGGTCGCCGAGATCCGCCGGGGCAAGACCGGCGGCCTGGAAGGGGAACTCTCCAAGACCGACCGCAACGGCAAGTTGGCCGGCTTGGCCCCGGGTCTGGCGAACTGGGCCAGCGATACCGGGAACGGCCTGACCCGCCCGATCCTGGAAAAGGCCGCCCATGTGCATCGCGAGGCCGAGTTGCCGAAGTTCCACGGCAAGACCTTCGCGAAAAGCGCCAAAACGGATGCGCCGACTGTCAATACCGGGGCCCCGGCCCACGGCCGCAAGGCGGTGCTCTACGCCACTTGCTTCGTCAATTACAACAACCCCGGGATCGGCCAGGCAGCCCAAGCGGTCCTGGCCAAGAACGGCGTGGAGACCGAGGTGGTCTATCCGGCATGCTGCGGCATGCCGCAGCTGGAGCGCGGCGAGGTCGAGAAGGTGGCGCAAAGCGCCAAGCACATCGCGGCGGAGCTCAAGCCGTGGATCGAGAAGGGCTATGACGTAATCGCGCTGACTCCCTCCTGCGCGCTCATGCTCAAGTTCGAATGGCGCCTGCTTCTGCCCGGCGACGAAGATATCGAGCGTCTGGCCCGCGCGACCTCCGATATCGCCGAGTACGTAGTTGGGATCGCAAAGAAAGAAGGCTTGGCCGATGGGCTGAAACCGCTCGACGGCGGCGTTGCCCTGCACATGGCCTGCCACGCCCGGGCCCAGAACATCGGCGCCAAGGCGGCCGAGATGTTGCGCTTGGTGCCGGAAGCCGAGGTCGCGGTGATCGAACGCTGTTCCGGCCACGGCGGCTCCTGGGGGGTCATGAAGCAACACTTCGAGACCGCGCTCAAGGTCGGCAAGCCTGCCGCGCGCCAGGCGGCGAAAAGCGGCAAGGCCTACCTGGCCTCCGAATGCCCCTTGGCCGGCGCGCATATCATGCAAGGCGTCGAGCGCCTGGACCTGGAGCCAAAACCCAGCTTCACCGAATCGCGGCACCCGATCGAACTCTTCGCCCAGGCCTACGGCTTGGCCCGGCCCGGCGCTTGAAGGAGGCGCGCGAGACCATGATCGCCAAACACGAAATAACCCGCGACGACATCATGCCCATGGAGCGCTACACGGTTGAGCGCAAGGAACGCCGCCGCGCTCTGGTCGAGGCCAAGCGCAACCGACGCCTGGAGGTTGGCCCGGTTTGTAGCTTCTATTTCGAAAACTACGAGACCATGTGGAACCAGATCCACGAGATGCTGTTCATCGAAAAGGGCGGAGAGGCGCAGATCGCCGACGAGTTATCCGCCTACAACCCGCTTATCCCTAAGGGCCGGGAACTGGTCGCGACCGTGATGTTCGAGATGGACGATCCCGTGCGCCGACAGGCCTTGCTTGCCAAGCTGGGTGGAGTCGAAGAAACCGCCTTCATTCAAATCGCGGGAGAGTCCGTGACCGGTCGACCGGAAGAGGACTTGGACCGCACCAATGCCTCGGGCAAGGCGTCCTCCGTTCAGTTCATCCATTTTCCCTTCACCGATGCACAGGTGGACGCCTTCCGCGCGCCCGGCGCGCAGGTCGTGGTCGGTTTCAAGCATCCGCACTACGGCCACATGTCGGCCATGCCCGAAGAGGTCCGCGCGGCCCTCGCCGAGGATTTCGATTAAGTCCTCTTTACGCCTTGGTGTGTTGGGCCCCGCAGCCTTGCAGAACCACGGCGGATAGGCCGGCGCTCGCGGCGAGCTCTGCAAAGGCTCGTATATCGATCCACTTTCCGGAGATTCTGGCGCCCTCGTTCCGCGCTCGCCTTGAAGGCGCGTGGTTAAGTGGCTGGATCAATAGAGCTACCGCCAAGCCTAGTCCGGAGACCGCGAGAATTGAGGTTCGCCAGGACCAAATTTCCGCGAGAAGCGGGAGGCAGAGCCCGGCCAGGATCGCTCCGGCGGGTGCACCGGCCTACTTGATCGAGAAGGCCAGGCTCATCCGTCCGCGCGGGACGGCGGCATGAAGGAGGACCGCACCGCCAAGCTGTAGGGTTCTGATAGAACCTGCCCGATAGACGATACCAGTGCCGAGAAGATAGAACGCGACAGCACCCGCCGCGACGGCGGACGAGTAATACCCTATGTGGGTTGCCGGAACGCCCGCCTCGGCAGTGATCACGGGCCCAGTCTGGGAACGGCCATGTCGGCCGCGCTGGTGACAACCTGAACGGAAAGCGCGATCGAAAGTGGGGTAACCCAGGGTTTCATGCTACCTCGCCAGCATAGTCTATGGCGCGGTCAATGTTTACAATTGAATAACTGTTCAATTGTTATATATGTATGAGCGTCCGGTGTGCGCTTGGTCTCGTTTAGCGCCGGACCAACCCCAAAACCCCTTGGCGGGCGTGCCATGACGACCCTTGCCGCAATGACCCAGGATCACACCGCCGAGTTGGCCGAGGTTTTCCACCTTATGGGAGACCCGAGCCGTCTGGGCATTCTCATGCTGATCATGGATCAGCCATGCTCGGTCGGCGAGATCGCGGCGCGAACCGGCCATTCGGTTTCCCTGGTCAGTCATCATCTGCGCCTACTGCGCGCGCGCCGCCTGGTGCGCGGCGAACGGCGCGGCAAGCAGGTCTTCTACAGCTTGGATGACGCTCATGTGCGATCGGTGCTGCACGACATGGCGGAACACATGCGTGAGGAGGCGCCTTAACGTGGCCGGCGGTTGCTGCAATCATTTGCCAAGCGGGCCAATGCTGCGCACCCAGCGCCGGGCCTTGGTGGCGGTGCTTGCGATCAACCTGGGTATGTTCCTGACCGAGGCCGCCGCCGGCTGGTCGGCCGAATCTGTCGCGCTTCAGGCCGATGCCTTGGATTTTCTGGGCGATTCCGCGAACTACGCCTTGGCGCTCTTCGTTCTGGGACGCTCGCTGTCCTGGCGCGCCGGGACAGCCTTAATCAAGGGGCTGGCCATGAGCGCATTCGGCCTCTTCGTGCTGGGTGCCACGCTATATCACGCGCTCGTGGGCTCCGAGCCACAGGCCCATGTCATGGGCTGGGTTGGGGCCTTGGCGCTCGCCGCCAATGTCGTCTGTACCCTTATCTTGTTCCGCTTTCGCGACGGGGACGCCAATTTGCGCGCGGTCTGGCTGTGCAGCCGCAACGACGCCCTCGGCAACCTGGCCGTCATGGGCGCGGCGCTCAGCGTCTTTGCCACCGGCACGGCCTGGCCCGACCTCGCGGTTGGCTTGGTTATGGCGTCCTTGGCGCTTTGGGCCGGGCAGTCTGTGGTGCGCCAGGCCCTGGGCGAACTGCACACAGCCCGAAGTGTGCCCGCGGAATAAGCGGGCGCTGGCCGGCTAGCGAATGGATTCGCCGGGATACAGGCCGTAAACGTCGATCCGGCGAACCCAGCCGGAGGTGTCCTGGACCTCGATGAAGCACCAGACATCGGCGCAACGCTCGAGGTTGGCGATCACCCCCGGCGCGAGCAAGGCGACCCCGGCCGCCGCCGGGTCGGGCTTGTTGCGCAAGAGGCGCTGCTTGTCACGCACCATGACCTTGCGTTCACCGCTCAGCATGCTCTGGTGTACCCAGCCCACGCTGCCCTCCCAATCGCGCACCTGGCGCCAGGTCTCGAATTCGTCGAGCACCTCAAGGGGCAAACCGGCCCGGTTGTAGACCCATTCGATGGGATAGCGCACCCCCGGACCGGTCCGCAGGTTGACCTTGGGGGCGCGCAGCGACACAAAGCGCGGCAAGGCCAGCCCGCTCGCGCCCAGGCTCTCTTCCCCGGCCTTGGCCTGCTTGTCCGCCGCGGTCTGGGCGCTCAGCGGGGCCGACAGCGCGGCCAGCATGAACAGAGCCGAGGCGGCGCCGAGAAGTTTGATCGAAACGGACATGGGTCCCGTGTGCTTTCAAGTCCATGGCGCGCGCGGCCGAACGGGGGGCGCCGCGTCGCCCCCAACTAAGCCTGCCGCCTCGCCAGCGTCAAGGGTGGGAACGCTGGTCGGTGTCAAAGGTGGGATCGCGCCCTGCTGCGCGGTATCCGCCCTTTGACCCCGGCAAACCGGGCTAAACAGCGGCGCACCCTGGACAAAGGTAGCGCCCGCCTGCTATGGCAGACACCCCAATCCGGCCCCACTTTGACCCGCATGGCGGGCCCGCCCGGCCCGGCCGAGAACGGAGCTGACATGACCACAAAGCGGCCTTCGGTCATTGTTACCAGGCGACTGCCCGACGTCATCGAAACCCGGATGATGGAGCTGTTCGACTGCCGCCTGAACGAGGATGACACCCCCATGAACCACGGGGCCCTGGTCCAGGCCATGCAAGAGACCGAAATCCTAGTGCCAACCGTTACTGATCGCATCGACGCCGCCGCGCTGACCCAAGCCGGGGACAAGTTGAAGCTGATCGCCTCCTTCGGCACCGGGGTCGATCACATCGATCTGAAAACCGCGCGTCAGCGCGGCATTACCGTGACCAACACCCCCGGCGTCCTGACCGAGGACACGGCCGACATGACCATGGCCATGATCCTGGCCTTGCCGCGCCGGCTTAGCGAGGGCGAACGCCTGGTGCGCTCCGGCCTGTGGCGAGGTTGGGGCCCGACCTCCATGCAGGGCCACCGCATCTGGGGCAAGCGACTGGGCATCATCGGCATGGGCCGTATCGGTCAGGCGGTCGCCCGCCGGGCCAAGGGCTTCGGCCTTTCGGTTCACTATCACAACCGGCGCCGGGTCCATCCCGACATCGAAGCGGAGCTCGAGGCGACCTATTGGGAGAGCCTGGATCAGATGCTGTCGCGCATGGACATCGTCTCGGTCCACTGCCCGCACACGCCGGCGACCTATCACTTGTTGTCGGCGCGCCGTCTGAAGCTGTTGCCGGAGCATGCCTATATCGTGAACACCAGCCGCGGCGAGGTGATCGACGAGAACGCTTTGGCGCGCGGTCTGGAGGCGGGCGAAATTGCCGGCGCAGCGCTCGACGTCTTCGAGCACGAGCCGGCGGTCAATCCCAAGCTGCTGAAGATGGAAAACGTGATGCTACTGCCGCACATGGGCTCGGCCACCATCGAGGGCCGCATCGCCATGGGCGAAAAGGTCATCATCAACATCAAGACCTTCGCCGACGGCCACACGCCGCCCGACCGCGTGATCGAAACCATGTTCTAGGTTTCCGTTCCGCGGGGTCAGGGCGCGCCGATCGGCATAAGCATGGGCGGCATTGGCTTGGCGGACACGCCGGAGAAAGGTTCGCACAATGACGGATCGGCATAAGTTTGCCCTGGTGACAGGCGCGGGCAGCGGTATCGGGCGCTCGGCCGCCCTGGCGCTGCTGCGCGACGGCTTCAAGGTCGCGCTGGTCGGGCGGCGGGCCGAAGCCCTTGAAGAAACCCAAGGGCAAGCCGGCGATCTGGCCAAGTATACCCTCGCGCTGCCGTGCGACGTCACCGACCCGGCGGCGGTGCGCGCGCTTTTCGGCGCCACCCTGGAGGCCTTCGGCCGCCTCGACGTCCTGTTTAACAATGCCGGTGCCGGCGCGCCGCCCGTACCCTTCGAGGACTTGACCCCTGCGCAATGGCAGGCGGTGGTCGCGGTTAATTTGACCGGCAGCTTCCTGTGCGCGCAGGAGGCGATCAAGATCATGAAGGCGCAAGACCCGCGCGGTGGTCGTATCGTCAACAACGGATCCATTTCCGCGCACGCGCCCCGGCCCAACTCGGCGCCCTATACCGCGACCAAGCACGCCATCACCGGCCTGACCAAATCCATCTCGCTCGATTGCCGCAAGTACGATATCGCCTGCGGTCAGATCGATATCGGCAACGCCGCGACGGAAATGACCGATCGCATGACCCAGGGCGTGCCTCAGGCTGACGGCCGAATCGCGGTAGAGCCGCGCATGGATGTGGAGGAGGTCGGCCGCGCAATCGTCTTCATGGCCGGTCTGCCCCTGGACTCGAACGTCCAGACCATGACCATCATGGCGACCAAGATGCCGTTCGTTGGGCGCGGCTAGACCGCGCAGACCGGCTCGAGGTAAGCGGCGCTGTCGAGCGTGCGGATGGTTGCCTGCGGGCCGCATAGGGGACAGGCCGGGTCGGCCTTGGTCTTG
The DNA here is from genome assembly GCA_021776095.1 of Kiloniellaceae bacterium. Taxonomy (GTDB): domain Bacteria; phylum Pseudomonadota; class Alphaproteobacteria; order Kiloniellales; family J153; genus JAJFGN01. The sequence goes on from JAJFGO010000118.1 coordinate 61,383, forward strand.
ATCTTGCGGAAGGTCGCGCCGAGCGCGTCGTAGAGCAGGAGCTTGCCGGACAGGCTCTCGCCGATGCCGAGCAGTTCCTTGATGACTTCGACCGCCTGAAGCGAGCCCATGGTGCCGGCCAGGGCGCCGATGACCCCGACATCGGCGCAGGATTGCTTCGGGTCGCCGGGCTGGTCGCCGAAGATGCAGCGATAGCAGGGCTGCGCCTCAGGTGTGTCCGCGGCCCGGGTGTGCGCCTTGAAGGTCGCAATTTGCCCGTCGAAGCGCATGATCGCGGCTGAGACCAGAGTCTTGCCGGCTAGATAGCAGGCGTCGTTCAACAGGAACCGGGTCGGAAAATTGTCCGAGCCGTCGGCCACCAGGTCATAACCGCGAATCAGATCCAGCGCATTGCCGGCGGTGAGACGCGCGCCGTCGCGCACGACCTTGACCTCGGGATTGACCTCGGCCAGGCGGGCCGCCGCGCTCTCGATCTTGGCCGTGCCGACCGACGAGGTATCGTGCAGCACTTGGCGTTGCAGGTTGGAGAGATCGACTGTGTCGTCGTCGACCACGCCCAAGGTTCCGACTCCGGCGGCGGCCAGATACAGGAGCAAAGGCGAGCCCAGGCCGCCGGCTCCGATCACCAGCACCTTGGCCGCCAGCAGACGCGCCTGACCGTCCTCACCGATCTCGGGCAAGACCAGGTGGCGGGCATAGCGATGGATCTGGTCGTCGCTGAAGTCCATGGCGGGATAATGGGGAGCCGCCCGGCCCCTGTCAAAGCGCCAAGGGGCTTGACCGCCACCCCGCTGCAGACGGGCCGGCAGGTGCCCAATCAGTGATAAAAGCGGATTTCGCGAATGAACGCGGAGGCCCGGCCGCCATCGTCCGCCTTCTTGGTATCCAGCGCCAATGCTAGGCCGGAGACCGTAGGGTCGTCATCCCGCTCCGCGTCGAAGTAAGTGCGGTAGGCCGCCATGAGATCGAACCGCGACCTCACCGTTTCATCCATGGCAGGCCTGCCGGTACAAACGTAACGACCGCTCTTCTTGAAGTAGGATCCAACATAGGGGTGGTTTAACCGGTCGTCGCCGTGACACAGGAACAGGCCGACGAAAAAGGGGCTGTCCGGAATGAACATTGAGCCGCTCGGTTGGCGCTGGTCGCCCATGAAGACAATCACCATAAGCGCTTCGTTGCGAACGCCCTGTTCGTACGACGCGCCCGCCGGGAACCGGCTCACACCCCAATCGATCTCGATATGCGTGAAGTCCGGCACATTGACGGCCTCGTTCGGCATGATGCCAAAGGCACGCCGCTTGGCCTCCAGTACTAGGCCACCCGATCCAATATCGAGGTCGATGCGGTCGCGCCGTCTTGCGTCCTGCTCGAACTGGAAAGCCTTGCCTTGGAGCCAGTCGTCAATCGGTCCCTGCTCGTAATCCGTGAAGCGCACGATATGGACGAGTTTCCCATTGTCCGCTGAAACCGGTGCGATCGCTGCGAACAGGGAAAAAAGGCCAAGGACGACAATCGCAAACCGCATTGCTTTCCCCACTCAGCTCTTTGCGGCCCTCCGGATCACGCTCGAGTTGGGCCTCGTCGAGCGGAAACCGGATATCCAAGGGCCACGATCCAGCGCTGGTCGTAGCGCCATGCTCCGGCCCCTACATCCCTTCGAAAAGACCGGTACTGAGATAGCGCTCGGCGAGCGAGGGCAGGATGGTGACGATGGTTTTGCCGGCCATCTCGGGGCGGGCGCCGAACTCGAGAGCGGCCGCGGCTGCCGCACCGGAGGAAATGCCGCCGGGCACACCTTCGATTTGGGCCAGGTCGCGGGCGGTGGCGAAGGCGGTATCGTTGCCGATTCGGATCACTTCGTCGATCAGGCCGGTGTCCAGATTGCCCGGCACGAACCCGGCGCCGATGCCTTGAATCGTGTGCGGGCCGGGCGCCCCGCCGGAGAGAATCGCACTGTCTTCAGGTTCGACCGCGATCATGCGCAAGCCAGCCTTGCGCGGCTTCAGAACCGAGCCGACCCCGGTCAGGGTGCCGCCGGTACCGACGCCACAAATCACCGCGTCGACCGCGCCGTCGGTATCGCGCCAGATTTCCTCGGCCGTGGTGCGGCGGTGCACCGCCGGATTGGCCGGGTTCTCGAACTGCTGGGGCATAACCGCGTCGGACAATTCAGCGACCAGTTCTTCCGCCCTGGCGACCGCACCGCGCATGCCTAGGGCGCCGTCGGTCAGCATCAATTCGGCGCCCAAGAGGCGCAGCATCTTGCGCCGCTCAACCGACATGGTATCGGGCATGGTCAGGATCAGGCGATAGCCTTTGGCCGCGCACACGAAGGCCAGCGCGATGCCGGTGTTGCCGCTGGTCGGTTCCACGATCGCCGTCTCGGGGCCGATTTTGCCGGCCGCTTCCAGCGCTTCGATCATGGCCGCGCCGATGCGGTCCTTGACTGAGGACAGGGGGTTGAAGAACTCGCATTTGCCCAGAATATCGGCCTTTATGCCCCGGGATTCGCTCAGCCTGCGCAGGCGCACCAAAGGCGTCGTGCCGATGGTCTCCAGGATGTTGTCGTAAACCCGGCCGCGGAAATCAGCGGGTGCGGCGGAGGGCGATTGCGGCCCGGTATCGGTCATTTGGCGCACCCTTGCAGTCTAAATGCTAAAATCGGGAACCTGCGCCGCTTCGCTCTCGATATTGCTGGCGCGGGCGCGGGTGCACAATTCCTCGATGGTTAAATCGTCCAGCCGGCCCATCATTTCCTGCTGCATGCTCAGCCAGATCGGCCGCACGATCTTGACCGCGACCTGGGAGCCGTTGGCCTCCTCGACCGGGTCGCTCGCGCCCTCAACCTCGCGCACGATGCGCACAATTTCGCCGACCGTGATGCGCCGGCGTTCGCGCGCCAGGCGATAGCCGCCGCGCGGGCCCCGTTGCCCGGCCAGCACGCCGCGGTGCACCAATTGCTGCAGCACCTGCTCCAGATAGCGGCGCGGGATGCCCTGACGGCGCGAAATATCGCCCGATCGCACCGGCCCGGGGCCGGCATGATAGGCGATGTCGACAACGGCCTCGATCGCAAACAGCAATTTTTTAGATAGGCGCAGCATGAACTCAGGCGCTCTCCGCGCCTTCGCGTTCGCGGTGCAGGCCGGTCGAGCCGAAGCCGCCCTCACCGCGGACGCTGGGCTGCAACTCTTCGACCGGGTTCAAGGTGACTTGATAGTGAGGCGCGACCACCATCTGGGCGATCCGGCTGCCCCGGGTCACGGTAAAGGGCTCCGCGCCCAGGTTAATCAAGACAACGCCGACCTCGCCGCGATAATCCGCGTCGATGGTGCCCGGGGCATTGAGCACGCTAATGCCGTGTTTCAGTGCCAGGCCCGAACGCGGCCGGACTTGCGCCTCGGTTCCGGTCTGCAGGGCGACGGCGATACCGCTGGGGATCAGTTTGCGCTCGCCCGGTTGAAGCACCACGTCGCCGTCGACCGCCGCCAGCAAGTCCATGCCGGCGCTGTGCTCCGTGGCGTAGGCGGGCAGAGGCAAATCGGCGCCATGGGGCAGGCGCTTCACGGATACAATGGGGTTGGTCACGGCTTGGTGCTCTCCGGTGTTTCGGCCAGCGTCTCGGCGATGCGCGCGGCCAGTTTCGCGGCAACTTCGTCCTTGGTCATGCGCGGCCAGGACTCGACGCCCTGCGAGTCGATCAGATGGATCGTGTTGTTGTCGCCGCCGAAGGTGCCGCTGCCCTGGGAGACATCGTTCGCCAGGATCCAGTCGCAACCTTTCTTGGCCAGCTTGGCCTGGGCGTGCTCGATGACCTTCTCGGTCTCGGCGGCGAAGCCGACCACCAGGCGCGGCCGCGCGTTCCCGGCCGCCGAAATCTGGGCCAGGATGTCCGGGTTGAGAGTTAGCGCCAGGCCCGGCGGCGCGGCGCCGTTCTTTTTCATCTTCTGCCCGTGTGTCTCCTTGGCGCGCCAGTCCGAGACCGCGGCGGCGCAGACCGCGACATCGCTCGGCAAGGCGGCTTGGCAGGCGGCCAGCATATCGCGCGCCGATTCGACCCGCAGGGTCTCGACCCCCGCCGGATCGGGCAGGGCGGTCGGACCCGATACCAGGGTAGTCCGCGCGCCCAGGCGGGCCAGCGCCTGGGCGATGGCATGGCCCTGACGGCCGGAGGAGCGGTTGCCGATAAAGCGCACCGGGTCGATGGCCTCGAAGGTTGGGCCGCTAGTGACCAAGGCGCGGCGCCCTGCGAGTGGTGCGCCGGCACCGAAATATTCCTCGATCGCGGCCAGGATTTCCGCGGGCTCGGCCATGCGGCCAAATCCGTACTCGCCGCAGGCCATGTCGCCCTCATTCGGGCCCACGCTCAGGACGCCGCGCCCCTTGAGGGTGGCCAGGTTGTCTTGGGTCGCCGGGTGGTCCCACATGCGTAGGTTCATGGCGGGTGCGACCAGGACCGTCTTATCGGTCGCCAGCAGGGCCGTGGTCGCCAGGTCGTCCGCGCGTCCATGGGTCATCTTGGCCAGGATGTCGGCGCTGGCCGGGGCGACCACCACCAGGTCGGCATCGCGCGACAGGCGGATGTGGCCCATCTCCGATTCGTCGGTCAGGGAGAAGAGGTCGCTATAGACCTTGTCCTCGCTTAAGGCGGCCAGGGATAAAGGGGTGACGAACTGGGCGCCGCCCTGGGTCAGGACGCAACGCACCTCGCCGCCACGCTCACGCACCCGGCGGATCAACTCCAGCGTCTTATAGGCCGCGATTCCGCCGGAAATAACCAGCAGGACCCGCTTACCGGCGAGCGAGGACATGAGGCAAGATTTCACGCTTGTTTGTCGTAGATAACCTAGGCAGGGCCGCGGCCGAAGGCAAGGGCCCGCGCCCGGCCTTAGCTTACGTAGTCGAGCGGCAGGGCGGTCGTGTACTTGATTTGCTCCAGGGCAAAATTGGAACTGACATCGGAAAACTTGGCCGCCTTGATCAGGCGCTTATAAACCGTGTCGAAACCTGCAATATCGGGCACCACGATCTTTAGCAGGTAATCGATCTCTCCGCTCATGCGGTAGAACTCGACCACCTCGTCCATGTCCGCGACCGCTTTGGCGAAGCCCTCCAGCCAGTCGTGGCTGTGCTGGTTGGTGCGCAAGCGCACGAAAACCGTGACCCCGACATTGAGTTTTTCCGGGTCGAGCAGGGCGACCCGGGCGCGGATCACGCCGGCCTTATCCAGATTCTGAATCCGGCGCCAGCAGGGCGTGGTCGAGAGCCCGACGCGTTCCGCGATCTCGGCGACCGAGAGCGTGGCGTCGCGCTGCAGGCAGGTCAGGATATTCCGGTCGATGGTGTCCATGCCAGACAGTATATCATTCCGAAAATTCGATAGATAGTAGTAATTTCATTCTGTAATTAATCAAAGTTTAGCAAAATTAGCAATATTTTTCCCATATTCCTGGGCTAATCTGGCTTCGAAATTCAAACGGGCAAGGACCCTCCGACGATGTTGCGACGCCTTTTCACCGAACACCCGGCCAGCGTGGACGAGACCTACTTGGAGCACATGGGGGTCGCCACGTCCTTCGGTGTGCACATGATCCTGGCCGGCGTCGCCTGCCTGGTTCACGCGATCTTCCCATTCTTGTTCGTGAAGACGGGCAGCCTAGCGATCGGCACCCTGCACGAGCGCATGGTGACCAAGCGCCGCCGCCACGCTCCGGGCCGCCTGGATACCCTCGGTGGCGGTCAACGGCCGCGCGCGGTGCCGCTCGACTACGCCATCTAAGGGCCGCTACGGCCCGCCGCGATCAGCAAAGCATCCAAATCCAAATGCGTTTCCAAGTGCGCCACCAGGCGATCGAGCACGTCCTCGACTTCTGCCTCGTAAGCCAAGCCGCTGGCCGCCCGATCCTTGAGCCGGGCCAAGAATGCGTGGCGGAAGCCGTCGGCGGCGAAGAGGCCGTGCAGATAGCAGCCCATGACCTGACCGTCGGGCGAGAC
>JAJFGO010000119.1 GCA_021776095.1 Kiloniellaceae bacterium
GAGGATCATATTCGTCGCCAGGCACGTTTTGAGCGCGGCAACATGGGTATTGATCGAACGATTCGATAGTTCCGGACTCGCGCCGCGGAGATCGAAGATCATGCGATCCTCGTCGACGGTCACCGCAAGTGGCCACTTAGCAAGGATGTGTTCGCGCAAGGATCCGTCGATCCAGGAATTCACGCGCACGGTCCCATCCGGCAGCTCGCTGATACGCCGACGCACTTCGGCTTCGGTGTCCTCCAGCGTCTTGCGCAACGTAATCAAGAGGTAGTCCTTACCGAACTCCTCGATAATTGAAAGCAAGCGTTCGCGCAGACGCAAGCCGGCATGCAGTTTGACCTTCATATCTGCAATCTGCAGCTTCGGATCGCGTACCGAGTTCTGTAAAAAGTTGACGATGTCGCGCTTTAGTTCAAAATTTTCGACACACCGAAACGGCGACATCTTCAAGCCTTCGTCGTATTTCGACTCCGCGATCGAAGGCAAACCGCCCGGTTCGATCGAACCGTTCTCACCTTCGTGAATGATCGTCGCCAACCAACAGACGAGTTCACCTTCATGGAACAGCGGCAGGATCATGCTCTGATCCGTGTTATGCACGTTGCCGAACCGAGAATCGTTATGAATGAAACCATCGCCGTCATGTACCCCGACGGTGGGTTCGTTGGTCCAATACTTGTTGATAAACTTGATCGGGTACTGACACACGGACGCGAACACGCCGATCCCGCTCGGTGCGATCTGCGCCATGTCGCCTGACGCGGTGAACACCGCTGTTACGAGATCGCCCCACTTGGCGCCGGGGGCTACACCCATTTTCTCGACCATGTTGTAGCCTTCTTCGAGCGCTGACTCGATGCGCCCGCGCACGAGATTGATCCGATTGACATCGACGCGTGCGTTCATGACGCGTTCTTCTTCCGCCGTGCGGGGCATGAGGGTGTGGTCGCGTACGATTTCCGGATCCGGACCGTAGAAGAGTTGGTTCTCGCTGACGAACTTATCGAGTAAAGCCCGTTCGTCCGCGGTTAGTTCGGTCCCGTTATTGAGTTCAACCGCTGGTTCGTTCATCGATGCTCTCCTCAATCGAGTCGCGTGAACCACGCGGCCCCGTGATTACTCGTGTGGAAGTTCCAACCAGGTTCCACCAGGTAGGTTGTCGCAACGGTGGTGATCACCGCAGGACCATCGATGCTGGTGCGAGGCGCAAGCGCCGCGTCGTCATAAACCGGCGTGTCGATAGCAACGTCGACCCCTACGAAATGACATTTGCGGCTGGATACAGCTGTGCCCGGCACGCGTTGCTCGAATGGCTGGATCTCCTTGAAATCTACCTTGCCCACGTTGACGTAGGACGATACGCGAACAGTGTTGATGCGCACGCCGGATTCCGTTGCCTGGCTGCCTTCGCCAAATTGTTCGCCGTAGCGCTTGTGGAACTCGTTGATAAGGGCGAGAACATCATGGATATTTTCAAGGCGCTCCATATTCGTAGCTACCGGCGTTTCTACTCTTTGGTTGCCGTAGCGCATGTCGAATTCGGTGCGGTGGCAGATGATTGAAGGATCGATGCCCTGGCGCACCAGGTCGTCCCGACCGCGTTGTTCCAACTCCACGATGGTGTCGTTTATGCGTTGGTAGTCGGTCAGCAATTGCTTTGTCGAGGTGTCGAACAGCACGGTGTACGTCGACTTTTCGTGAATATGGAGTTGATCGACGTTGCCGGCGCCGAGCGCCGAGAATACCGATGCGAACGGTGGCGTGAGGACGCGCTGGATTCCGAGCGCCTGCGCGATACCGCAGCAATGCAGTGGACCGTTGCCGCCGTAGGCTAGCATCGTGAATTCACTCGGCGCATAACCCCTTGAGCGCAACTCGGTCGTGATCCCGTTCGCCATGTGATGGTCGACGTTCTCTTTGATGAGTTTGGCGATTGTGGTCACGTCGTCGCCGACGTGTTCCCCCAAGGTTCGCTGCACGGCGCGCTCGGCGCGGCGGGCGTTGAGTTTGATCCGCCCGTTCGCATAGTTGTCCGGTTCGAGGTAACCGAGTAGTAGATCCGCATCCGTGACAGTCGCGTTCGTACCGCCTCGACCGTAGCACGCAGGACCGGGATCCGAACCGGCGCTCTCCGGTCCGATTTTGATGCGATCGTAGAGCCGATCGTAATGTGCGATTGAACCGCCGCCCGCACCGAGCGTCACGAGGTGGATCATCGGTACACTAACGAGCCAGCGATCGATTACGGGTTGAAAGTCGTAGTGTTTCTGTCCCCCTTCAGTGACCAGGCCGATGTCGAAACTTGTACCGCCCATGTCGGTCGCGATGACCTTACCCAAGCCGCCGTCGGCCGCGAGATGCTCTGATGCGGCAACCCCGGAGACAGGGCCGGAATGAACGGTTTGCAGCGCGTCGGTGGAATTGAGTTGCGCCATGCCGCCGGAGTTGTGATTGATCAGCATCGGTTTGTTGTAGCCGTTTTCGCGCAGATTCAACTCCAGCGCACCGAGGCCGTGATACATAGCGTTGTGCAGGAAACCATCGATGATCGTCGAGGTGGCGCGGGTATATTCGCCTTTGCGGCCGGCAACCTGGTGGGAGAGCAGCATGGGTACTGCGCCCAAGAAGTAGCTTGGATACTCTTCGAGATAGATTTCGCGCACGCGCAGCTCATGGTCCGGGTTGACGACGCTGTTAATGAGTACTACCACGATTGTCTCGGCGCCGTGGTCGACGAGATCGCGCAGTTTCAAACGCACATCGTCTTCGTCAAGTGGGATAAGCACTGCACCGTCGAATGCACACCGTTCGCGTACAGTCTGGATCATCGGGATCGGCACGATTGGTTCGGGGCGGTGTGCACGAGGGACATCGTGCTGCCGTTCGTAGGGGAGACCGTCACCATGTCCACGGCCGCGCGAACACGGCACCGTGCTCGCAAAACCTTCCGTGATCAGCATCCCAACCCTTGGGCCTTTGCGTTCGATCAACGCGTTCGTACCCAAGGTCGTTGCGTAGCGGACTGAGTCGACCTGTGAAAGCAACGTGTGTTTGTCGAGATTAAGTTCGTCGATGGCGATCTCAAGCGCCGCGTTAAATCCGAGCGCGAGGTTGTGGTGAGTAGTCAGCGCCTTCGCCTGGACGTATTGCGCATCCCACGAGACGAAGCAGTCCGTAAAAGTACCGCCGATGTCGACAGAAACGCGTTTCATACTGGCTTTCCTCTGCGGTCAATCAATGATTGTGTCCGTGATGTGGGATCGGACGCACATAGCGCGGTCGCTGCAGCGCTTCCGGCATCGGGATAGTGCCGCCGTTAGCGGCTGCCCATTGTGCAGCTTTGCTTTTAAGCGAATCGATATTTAAATTGATGTCGCGGGTCGGCGGGTGGCCGGGCACCGTATATTCTGTTTCGACCATCGTGCCGCAGCCGGGGCAGTAGTACTCAAGTAGTGCGGTGTAGGCAGGGTCCGGTGAAAACGTATAGTCGTATTTCTCAGGATCGATCAGTGGTTTGTGGATCTCGCGAGGGTCGCGATCGTACACCAGTAACCCACGCTTATAGTCATCACGGGCATTGCCGATGTCATGTTGGCAGCGACGGCACTGCCAGCGTTCGGTATCAAGTTCTATGCACAGGTATTCCGTGATGTAGATTCTCATGATCGATTCCTCAGCTCTTAATAGACTCGCGGGTGAGAAGCACGTCGCGATTGTTGCTCAAGCGGAAAACCCAGCCCGTAT
>JAJFGO010000120.1 GCA_021776095.1 Kiloniellaceae bacterium
CCGAGCTGGGTCAAGCCGGATGGGTCGTCGCCTCGGGTTTGGCGCGCGGGATCGACGCCGCCGCCCACGAGGGCGCCTTGGAGAGCGCCACCCTGGCAGTGGTCGCCGGCGGCTTGGACGTGATCTACCCGGAGGAAAACACCGCACTGTACGACTCGATCAAGGCACGCGGCCTGATCGTCTCTGAGATGCCGCCCGGCACCGTGCCCCAGGCGCGCCACTTTCCCCGGCGCAACCGCCTGATCTCAGGGCTGTCCCTGGGCACCGTGGTGGTCGAGGCGGCGCCGCGTTCGGGCTCGCTGATTACCGCCCGACTCGCCGGCGAGCAGGGACGCGAAGTCATGGCCGTGCCGGGCTCCCCGCTCGACCCCAGGGCGCGCGGCTGCAATTACCTGATTCGTGAAGGCGCGACCCTGGTGGAAAGCGCGGCCGATATCCTGGAGGCCTTGAAGGCCCTGAGCGGACTCCGAACGGTGCAACGGAAAGCCTCTGAATTCCAAGAGGATACGCCCGCACGCTTAGATGAAACCGTAGCCTCCTCGGCGCGCCGGGAGGTCCGCGAGCTGCTCGGCCCGACGCCGGTTGCGGTTGACGAACTGCTTCGGCAGTGCCAAGTGTCACCCGCACTCGTGCATGTGGTCCTGCTCGAGCTGGAGTTGGCGGGCCGCCTGGAACGTTACCCGGGCAACCGCGTGGCCACGATCGCCGGCGATCCGAGCGGCACCTAACCGGCCCGTATCGCCTTTTCCCATCATCCAAAATTTGTCGCTCGGATTGCGCTGCTGATGAAGGTCGTTGTCGTCGAATCGCCAGCCAAGGCGAAAACCATCAACAAGTACCTGGGATCGGACTATCACGTCCTGGCCAGCTATGGGCATGTGCGCGATCTGCCGCCCAAGGACGGCTCGGTCGATCCTGACCAGGACTTCGCCATGCTGTGGCAGGTCGACGGGCGCGCTGAGAAGCACCTGTCGGAGATTGTCCGGGCGGTCAAAGGAGCGGACCAGCTGATTCTCGCCACCGACCCGGACCGCGAGGGCGAAGCAATTTCCTGGCACATCGCCGAGGAGTTGGGCCGGCGCAAGGCGTTGGCCAAGACCGATGTGCAGCGCGTGGTCTTCAATGAAGTCACCAAGAACGCCGTGCGCGAAGCCTTCGCTCACCCGCGCGCGCTGAACCGGGAGCTGATCGACGCTTACTTGGCACGCCGCGCGCTCGATTACCTGGTCGGCTTTACGCTATCGCCCGTGCTCTGGCGCAAGCTGCCGGGCAGCCGCTCGGCCGGACGAGTCCAATCGGTCGCGCTGCGCTTGATCTGCGAGCGCGAGGCGGAGATCGAAATTTTCCGTCCGCAGGAATTTTGGACCGTCGACACCCGGATGGAGACCGCCAAGGGCGAGGCTTTCACTGCGCGCCTGACCCATTTAGACGGGCGCAAGCTGGACAAGTTTGCCCTGGGTAACGAGGCAGCGGCCCAGGCGGCGGCGCGTACCCTGGAATCCGCGCCCGGCTTCGAAATCGCCTCGGTGGAGCGCAAGGAAGTCCGACGCAACCCCTACCCCGCTTTTACCACCTCGACCCTGCAGCAGGAGGCCTCGCGCAAATTGGGCTTCGGTACCACCCGGACCATGCGCGTCGCCCAGCGTCTGTACGAGGGCGTCGATCTTGGCGGCGAGACCGTGGGCCTGATCACCTATATGCGAACCGATGGCGTAACTGTTGCCGGCGAGGCGATCGCCGGCGCGCGGCGCGTGATCGGCGAGCGCTTCGGGGCCGAATACGTGCCGGCCGCGCCACGGATCTACAAGACCAAGGCCAAGAACGCGCAAGAGGCGCATGAGGCGATCCGACCGACCGATCTGGGGCGCAGCCCGCGCGACATGGCGCGCCACCTGAACGAGGACGAACGCAAGCTCTACGATCTGATCTGGACCCGCATGCTGGCCAGCCAGATGGAAAGCGCTCGCCTGAACCAGGTCGCGGTCGATATCGACGCGCAAGACGGAAAGGCCCGCCTGCGCGCCAACGGTTCGGTGGTGGTGTTTCCGGGTTTCCTCAAGGTTTATCAGGAGGGCCGCGACGAGGCCAAAGACGAGACTGCCAACGGCAACGATTCGGACCGCCGCCTCCCAGCCATGAACGAGGGCGAGGCCGCCCGCCGCCTCGAAGTTCTTCCGGACCAGCACTTCACCCAACCGCTGCCGCGTTACAGCGAGGCCAGTCTGGTGAAGAAGATGGAGGAGCTGGGCATCGGTCGGCCGTCGACCTACGCCTCGATCATCCAGGTCCTGCAAGATCGCGATTACGTGCGCCTCGACAAGCGGCGCTTCATTCCGGAGGATCGCGGCCGTGTCGTCACGGCCTTCCTGGCAAGTTTTTTCGAGCGCTACGTCCAATATGGCTTCACCGCCGATCTGGAGGAGCAACTCGACGACATCTCCGGCGGACGCAAGAACTGGAAGGCGGTCCTGCACCAATTTTGGGCCGATTTCAGCACGGCGATCGCAGGCACCAAGGAACTGTCGATCACGGCTGTGATCGACGCTCTGGATGCCGACCTGGGGCCGCATTTCTTCCCGGACAATCCCGACCAGCCGGATAAGGACCCGCGCGCCTGCCCGGCCTGCGGCGACGGACGCCTGGGTCTGCGCCTCGGTAAGACCGGCGGCTTTATCGGCTGTTCCAAATATCCCGAGTGCCGCTATACCCGCACCCTGGCGGCCACGGCCAATGGCGAGGCCGCCGCGGATGGCGAGCTTGCCGGGCCCAAGGAACTGGGCGCCGATCCCGAAACCGACCTCATGGTCACCCTGCGCAAGGGTCCCTTCGGGCTTTACGTGCAGCTGGGCGAGCCGGTCGGTAAGGAGAAGCCGAAACGCAGCTCCCTGCCCAAGGGCCTGGCGCTGGACGATGTGACCTTGGACAAGGCCCTGGCGCTGCTTGCCCTGCCCCGGGTCATCGGCCCGCATCCCGATGACGGAAAGCCGATCCTGGCCGGCCTCGGCCGCTTCGGGCCTTATGTGAAGCACGAAAGCACCTATCGTTCGATCCCCGCCGACGAGGACGTCACCACCATCGGCCTGAACCGGGCGGTCACCTTGATCGCCGAGGCACCCGCACGGCGCGGTGCCGCCGGCAAGGAAATCGGCGTGCATCCGCAAGATAACAAGCCGATCACACTGCACAGCGGGCGCTATGGGCCCTATGTGAAACACGGCAAAATCATCGCCTCCCTGTCCAAGAGCCAGGAGCCCGAGGGACTGACCCTCGATCAGGCGGTCGAATTGATCGCCGCGCGGGCCGAAAAGGCCGGGGTCAAGAAACCGGCCAAGAAAAAGGCTGCCGCGAAGAAAAAGGCTCCGGCGAAGAAGCAGGCGGCGAAAAAGAAGACGGCGAAGAAATCCATCGCCAAGACGAAAGCCGCGCCCCGCAAGGCGGGCTGACCCTTAAGCAAGGCGGGCCGCAAGGTCCGGCAATGACGCTGACTACGAAATCGAATCGGCCCAAGCCCCCCCGGCCCGCGCGCGGCCGCGCCGCGGCCAAGACCCGGTCCCTGCCCAGCCGGGACCAGGTCCTAACCTTCATTCGCGAGAGCCCCAGCCCGGTCGGCAAGCGGGAGATTGCCCGTGCCTTCCGGATCCAGGGCGCCGATCGGATCCCATTCAAGGCCTTGCTGAAAGACCTTCGCGAGGCGGGCCACTTGGAGCGCAAGGAGGGCCGCAAGCTGGTCCCGCGCGGCCGCTTGCCGCCGGTCGCGGTCCTTGTGGTCAGCGGGATCGATGAGGATGGCGAACTGCTCGCCCGCCCCGCGGTTTGGGAGTCGGCCGAAGACCCGCCGGTTATCTATGTGGCGCCCGACGTGCGCAGCCGCGCCGCCCTGGCACCGGGCGACCGCATTCTAGCCAAGCTGTCGCGGGTCGAGGACGGAGCCTACGAGGCGCGGATCATCCGCCGCATCGCCAAAGTCACGGCGCGGGTATTGGGGGTCTACGAGCCGGCCGCGCGCGGCGGCCTGATTCGCCCGACCGACAAGCGGGCCAAACACGACCTTGCCGTTCGCACCGAAGATTCGGCGGGCGCCGTGGCCGGCGAACTGGTCATGGTCGAACTGCGCTCTGGCCGCCCGGGCGGGCGGCACCACACGGGCCCGCGCGAGGCCCGAGTGATCGAGCGCCTGGGCGATGTCAGCGACCCGCGCAACCTCAGCCTGATCGCGGTCTATGAGCACGACATCCCGATGGACTTCCCGCCAGAGGCCTTGAGCGAGGCGGAGCGCGTGGCGCGCGCGCCCGAAAAACCAGCCGAGGGCCAACGTGAAGACCTGCTCGACGTGCCGCTGGTCACCATCGATGGCGCCGACGCGCGCGACTTCGACGACGCGGTCTGGGCCGAGGCGGATGGCGACCCGGCCAATCCGGGCGGCTGGCACTTGCTGGTCGCGATTGCCGATGTGGCCTGGTACGTGCGCCCGGGCGGCCCGCTCGACCGGGCCGCCTTCGATCGCGGCAACTCCGTCTATTTCCCGGATCGGGTCGTGCCGATGCTGCCGGAAACCCTCTCCAATGGCTGGTGCTCCTTACGCCCGGAGGAGGAGCGCGCCTGCATGGCGGCCGAACTATGGATCGACGCTGAGGGGACCTTGCGCAAGTACCGCTTCCTGCGCGGCCTGATGCGTTCCGCCGCCCGGCTGACCTACGAGCAAGTTCAGGCAGCCCGAGACGGCACGCCGAACCCGACGACCGCGCCCTTGGCGGAACCGGTTATCGCGCCGCTTTACGGCGCTTACGAAAGCCTTCTCAAGGCGCGTCGGGCTCGTGGCACCCTGGATTTGGACTTGGCCGAGCGCCGCGTGGTCATGGCCGAGGACGGCACAATCCAGGCGATCGAACCGCGCGCGCGCCTGGACAGCCACCGCTTGATCGAAGAGTTCATGATCACCGCGAATATCGCCGCGGCCAAGCGCCTCGAAGCCCTGCGCCAGCCGTGTATGTATCGGGTTCACGATCAGCCGGACCCGGTCAAGATCCAGGCCCTGCGCGAGGTGTTGGAGACCGTGGACTTGCGCCTGGCGTGCGGCCAGGTGATCCGGCCCGGGGCGCTGACCGCCCTATTGGAAAAGGCGCGCGGGACCCCGGTGGCGGCCATGGTCAACGGCCTGGTGCTGCGGGCCCAAAGCCAGGCCGTCTACAGTCCGGACAATCTCGGCCACTTCGGCCTGGCCTTGACCCACTACGCCCACTTCACCTCGCCAATCCGGCGCTATGCCGACCTGCTGGTACATCGGGCGCTGATCGCCGGCTTGAAGCTGGGCGAGGGCGCCCTGCCGCCCGACTCGGAGGGCCGATTCGCCGAGTCCGGCGAGCACATCAGCGCGACCGAACGTCGGGCCTCGGCGGCGGAGCGCGACGCCCTGGACCGCCTAACCGCCGCCTTCCTGCAGGGCAGGATCGGCGCTATCCTGGGTGGCCGGATCAATGGCGTCACCCGCTTCGGCCTGTTCGTGACCCTGGACGAGAGCGGCGCCGACGGCCTTATCCCGATCAGCCAACTGCCCGACGACTTCTATGTCCACGATCCCAACTCCCACAGCCTGGTGGGGCGGCGCTGGGGCCGGACCTATCGCCTCGGCGAGCGGGTCAGCGTGCGACTGCGCGAGGCCAATCCCCTGACCGGCGGAGTCATTCTGGACCTTATCGAGGGCGAAGACGCCGATGAAGCCGCGCTCTCCACCGCCGCCACGCCCGCGCAACGGTTGCCCAAGACGCAAAAGTCGGGCAAGGATTCAACTGGAAACATGCTGGGCCGCCGGGCGCGCGCCGCAAAACTCCGCCCTCGCAAGCCGCGAGGTAAACGCCCGAAGAGGGGTTGATCTGCACCGAAATTAAGATTAACAGAAAACTGGAAACCAGTTCTATTTACTTAATATTTTTACAGTACTTCGATAATTGAGCGCATTAACAGAATTTTTACATTTATTTCTCGCTTATCGAATTCAGTTCAATTACTATGGCGCCTCTCCTTAAAGAAACCGAAACAAGGTTGGAGTGAAGGCGATGGGAGGTTGGAGTAGAAGTTACCGCGGGAACGCTGGCGCGCAAACCTGGCGCCGCATGGGGACGCTTGGCGTCGCCTTTTTCGTGGTTGCCTGTGCGACCCAGGATAGCGAATCGGCGCCGACGGAGGACCTGAGCAGCGCGAACCGGCTGTTCACCGTCGGCTACCGCGATATCGCGGACATCTACATTCAAAACGTGCCCTCCTCCGATCTGGCCGTGGCCGGCCTAAATCGCCTGTCCAGCATCGACCCGGGGGTCAGCGTGACCCGCGACGGCGGCTGGATCCTGCTCGATATCGGCGGGGAAAAGGCAGCCAGCCTTTCGGTCCCTGGGGGCAGCGACGCCGAGGGCTGGGGCAAGCTGACGGCGGCCGCGCTCGATCTCAGCCGACGCCGTTCCAGCGAGTTGAGCACCGTGAAGCCGGAGCGGCTTTACGAGGTGGTATTCGACGGCATGCTGGGCGAATTGGACAAGTTTTCCCGCTATTCCGGACGCGACGAAGCCCGTGAAAACCGCGCCAGCCGAGACGGTTTCGGCGGCATTGGCGTGCGCATTCGCCTCATCGACGAAGGGGTCATGGTTCTTAGGGTCATGGACGATAGCCCGGCGCAGCGCGCCGGCCTGTTGGACAAGGACGTGATCGTCAAGATCGACGGCGAATCTGCCATCGGCCTGAGCCAGCGCGAAGTCGTGCGCCGGCTGCGCGGTCCTCTGCGCACCGAAGTGAAGCTGGACATCACCCGGCAGACCGCGCCTGAGGCCCTGCGCCTGAGCGTGGCGCGGGCCCACATCGTGCCGCAGACGGTGCGCTACGCTCGCCTGGGTAGGGTCGCCCACATGACGGTTAGCGGGTTCAACCAGAGCACGGCGACAAGCCTGCGCGAATCGATCCGCCGCGCCCATACCGATATTGGGCCCGATCTGGCCGGCTATATCTTGGATTTGCGTGGCAATCCGGGTGGACTGCTGGATCAGTCCATCGCGGTGTCGGATATTTTCGTAACCGGCGGACGCATCGTCTCGACCCACGGCCGGCACCCGGACAGCCATCAGTTCTTCGACGCCGAGCCCGACGATCTAGCGGCCAGCAAGCCGGTGGTGGTACTGGTCAACGGCAACTCCGCCTCGGCCTCCGAGATCGTCGCGGCCGCCTTGCAGGACGCCGGGCGGGCGGTGGTCGTCGGCTCCAGTTCTTTTGGCAAGGGCACGGTTCAGACCGTCCTGCGCCTGCCCAACGAGGGCGAGCTGATCCTGACCTGGGCCCGCTTTCACGCCCCCTCGGGCTACGCCTTGAACGGCCGCGGGGTCATGCCGGATATCTGCACAACGGCCCTGGAAGCCGGCGCCAATGGCACCGCCGAAATGATCCTCGACCAAGTGCGCCAGGGTCAGTTTCCGCTCTCGCAGAGCCTGGTTCATCGCGAGTTGGCGCTCGAGGACGAAAGCGCTATCGAGGCCTTCCGAGCGACCTGTCCGCCATCCAGAGAGGACGCCGGTTTGGAGCTCGAGGTCGCTCTTCGCCTGATCGAAGACCCGGAGCTCTTCCGCCAGGCAATCCGTGCCGCCGAACCGGCCACGACCCAAGCCTTGGCTGAGCCGCAGGCCCCGAAAGCCCAGGTTCAGTAAGATCAAGCCCGCCAAACAGGGGCTGGGGCGCGCATGGCGGGCTTGACTTGGCCGGACGGGGAGCTATCTTCCCGGACAATTCGTCCGGCGCCCGCCGCCGGGCCCAAGAGCCAGGGATAGCCACATGGCAAAGCCAGCGACCCAGTTGATCAAAATGGTCAGCACCGCCGACACGGGCTACTTCTACGTGACCAAGAAGAACCCGCGGACCAAGACCGAGAAGCTTGAGATGCGCAAGTACGACCCGCGCGCGCGCAAGCATGTGGTGTTCAAAGAATCCAAGATGAAATAGCGCGGGGCCGCCCGCGCCCTACCCTCGATCAAGAATGCGCGCCTCGGCGAACACCACGGCGCACTTCCCGAACTGAATCCGGTATTCCGCTAGCGGCCTACGGCGGACACGTCGTTCGACGTCTGGTCCGCTGGTGAAGCGGCCGTACACACCCGGTTCCGGCCGGCCCGTTTGGCCGCGTAGAGCGCGTCGTCCGCGCGCCGCAGCAAGCTATCGGCGGTCTCCATGGGATCGCAGGTGCTGGCGACGCCCATGGACGCGGTGATATCCAGCGGGACGCCGCCTTCGACCACGGTGAAGGGCTCGTTCTCGAAGCTCGCGCGCAAGCGCTCGGCGACCGTAGCGGCAACGTCAATTGCCGTGTTCGGCATGACCACGACGAATTCTTCGCCGCCATAACGCACGACCATATCGAAGTCGCGGATATTGGACTCGGCGCGCTGGGCTACTTCCTTGAGGACGTCGTCGCCCGCCGCATGACCGTGCTTGTCGTTGACGTCCTTGAAGTGGTCGAGGTCGAACATGATGACGGAGACCGATTTCTTGGTATCGCCGATCTCCATGACTTGACGGTCGAGGTGGGCATTCATGTAACGCCGGTTGTAGATACCGGTCAGCGCATCGGTGTAGGCCATGGACACGCTGTTATCCAAGAGCGTGCGCAATTGATCGTGGTACCGCCGGCGGCGAATCTGGGTGCGGGTGCGGGCCAGGAGCTCGTTGCGGTCGAATGGCCGGATCAGGTAGTCGGTGACGCCAAGATCCAAGCCCTTGGCCAATTCCTGAAAATCGTCGGCGGAGATGACCAGCAAGATCGGAACATGCCGGGTGGCGTCTTGGGTCCGAAAGTGCGAACACAGCCGGAGCCCGTCTTCATCGTCCAAGTGCAGATTGACGATGATCAAGTCGGGCACCGCCTCGGCGAGCTTGGCATTGGCGTCCTCGCCGGTCGCGGCGCGCTCTACCACATGACCGGCGTCCCCGAGATATTTGATAACCGATTCGGCCCGCAAATCGTGGCATTCAACCAGCAGGATATGGCCTGGCTCGGCGTCGGCCTCGCTCTTGATCGTCTTTTCGGTAATGTCCAGACGGCCCGACGCCGCATGACGCAGGCGTAACTCGTCCATCATAACCTTGAGCCGGGTTAAGGACCGCACCCGCGCGAACAGAGCGACATCGTTGAGCGGCTTCGACAAAAAGTCGTCGGCCCCGGCGTCCAGGCCGCGTACCCGATCGCTGGTATCGCTCAGGGCGGTTACCATAACGATAGGGATATGGCTGGTTTTCGGGTCTTCCTTGAGCCGTCGGGCGACCTCAAAGCCGTCCATGCCCGGCATCATTACGTCCAGCAGGATCAGATCGGGCGCTTCGGAGGCAGCCACCGCCAGGGCGCCGGGACCGTTTTCCGCGGTCAGGACTTCGAAGTATTCGGCGGCGAGCTTTGCCTCAAGTAGCCGAACGTTCGCGGGGACGTCGTCAACGATCAGGATGCGAGCCGGCATGCGTCTTCGCCGCTGAACCTTTAGCTCAGAAAGCGCTGAACGGTCTGGAGGAAGTGCGCGACCGAAATCGGCTTGGAGATGTAGGCTTCGCACCCGCCTTCGCGAATCTTCTCTTCATCCCCCTTCATGGCAAATGCCGTCACAGCGATGACCGGGATTTGCTTGAGGTTGTCGTCTTCCTTGATCCAGCGCGTGACCTCGAGCCCTGAAACCTCCGGCAACTGAATGTCCATTAGGATCAGGTCGGGGCGATGCTCGCGGGCAATGCGCAGGGCTTCGATGCCATCCTTGGTTTGCAGGATGTCATAACCGTGGGCCTCCAGCAGGTCGTGGAAGAGCTTCATGTTAAGCTCGTTATCCTCGACCACCAGAACGGTCTTTTTCGCGCCGTTAACTGCCTGGGACATGTAACCTTAGCCCTCTGTTCACACCATTATCCCCAAGGCGCAATTTGCCGAGCCCGTGGGACCAAAATTCGCCGGATTCGGCTCGCTTGAGACTAGGAGAATATTGTTAATGATTCGTAAGGATTGTCCTTAGCCAAGACCTTCGGCGGCCGAGACGTGGCCTTTTCCCGAGTGTAAGCTTTTGCCATGACAGGCCCGTTAACCATGCGAATCGGGGTCGATCTCGGCGGCACCAAGATCGAGGCCATCGCCCTGAACAGCGATGGGGAGGCCTTGCTGCGCCGGCGGATACCGACCCCGCGCGGCGACTACGAGGGCACCCTGCGCGCCATTACCGGCCTGGTCCAGGGCATCGAGGAAGAGCTTGGCCGCCGGGGCAGCCTCGGGGTCGGGTTGCCCGGTGCCTTGTCTCCGGCCAGCGGCTTGGTCAAGAACGCCAACTCGACCTGGTTGATCGGCCGGCCCTTCGACCGCGATCTGGCCCAGGCTCTGGCACGCCCCGTGCGCCTTGCGAACGACGCGGATTGCTTCGCCCTTTCCGAGGCTGTCGATGGCGCCGGTACCGGCGCTGAGATTGTTTTCGGGGTTATCCTGGGCACCGGCGTGGGCGGTGGGATCGTTGTGCGCCAGCGGCCGCTCAGGGGTCCGAACGCGATCGCGGGCGAATGGGGTCACAACCCCCTGCCCTGGCCACGCGACGAGGAACGGCCGGGCCCCGCCTGCTATTGCGGCCAGCGGGGCTGTATCGAAACCTTCCTGTCCGGGCCCGGCCTAACCCGGGACCACGCAGAGGGCCCGGGCGAGTCCGGTAAGGACTTGACCGCAGAAACGATCGTCGCCCGGGCCGCGGCGGGCGATGGCCCGGCCCGCGCCGCCCTGGATCGCTACGAAGACCGCTTGGCCCGCGCTCTGGCCCACGTCATCAACATCTTGGATCCGGATATCGTCGTCCTAGGCGGCGGCCTGTCCAATATCGCCGGCTTGAGCCAGACCCTCCCGGCGCGCCTCAGCGCCCATGTCTTCTCGGACCGGGTCGATACCCGGATCGCTCGTGCCCGGCACGGCGATTCCGGCGGGGTGCGCGGCGCGGCCTGGCTGTGGCCGCCAGCGCTCGTGCCATGAGCAGCCTGTGCCGGGGCTGTTTCGAGACCGGCCCGGAGACCGGCGGGCCGGCTCGCTGCCCTGCCTGCGGCGGGCATCGCCTGGTCCGCCACCCGGAATTGCACGCGCTGGAAATCGCCCACATCGACTGCGACGCCTTTTACGCCAATGTGGAGAAGCGCGACCGGCCGGAGCTGCGCGACAAGCCGGTCATCATCGGTGGCGGCCGGCGCGGCGTGGTGGCTGCCGCCTGCTATGTGGCGCGGGTTTACGGCATCCACTCGGCCATGCCCATGTTCAAGGCGCTCAAGGCCTGCCCTGACGCCACGGTGCTGCGTCCGGATATGGCCAAATACCGGCAGGTCGGGCGGCAGGTCCGGGATTTGATGCTGGAAACCACGCCACTGGTCGAGCCCTTGTCGATCGACGAAGCCTTCCTGGACCTTTCCGGCACGGCGGCATTGCACGGCGGCAGCCCGGCCACGACCCTGGCCCGCCTGGCCCGGCGCATCGAGGACGAGGTCGGCGTGACAGCCTCGATCGGGCTCAGTTACAGCAAGTTCCTGGCCAAGATCGCCTCGGACCTGGACAAGCCGCGCGGCTTCGCCGTGATCGGGCGTGCCGAGGCGGAAGATTTCCTGATCGACAAACCGGTCGGCATCATCTGGGGCGTAGGCAAAGCCTTGAAGCGATCCCTGGAGCGCGACGGCATCCGCACCATCCGCGATTTGCGCCGGCACGAGGAGATCGCCCTCATGGCGCGCTATGGCGCCATCGGCAAGCGGCTGTACCGCTTCGCCCGCGGCCGGGACGCGCGCCATGTCGAACCGAACGCGCCGGCGAAAAGCATCTCGGCGGAGACCACCTTCGACCGGGACATTGCCGACTCGAAAATCTTGTTGGCTGAGATCTGGCCCTTGTGCGAGAAGGTCGCGCGGCGCCTGAAACAGGCCGGACTGGCCGGGCACGGCGTAACCCTGAAGCTCAAGACCAAGGACTTCAAGCAGCTGACCCGCAGCCGCCGCCTGCCCGATCCGACCCGCCTTGCCGAGGCGCTCTATCAGTCCGTGCGCCCCTTGATCGAGCGCGAGGCCGACGGCCGGCATTTCCGCCTGATCGGCGTGGGCGCGAGCGATCTGGTCGACGGCGACCTGGCCGACCCGCCCGACCTGGTAAACCCGCAACGCGACCGCCAAGCCAAGGTCGAAAAGGCCATCGACGCCGTGCGCGCCAAACTGGGCGACGCCGCCATAGGTAAGGGGCGCGGGCTATGAAGATATCGGCGGGCGGCGGACGCTATAGGCAAACGAATGGGACCACCGGGTGTGACCCTAGCAACGCGGTCCTTTCAACTGGAATCGACCCGGCCGCCAGAGACGGCCGGATCCAGTTCCCATTCGGATTCTCGCCAGCCGGTGAGTTATTGGCGGGTGATCACGACTTCGAGGTAATCTGCCGGAATCACCATGGTGCCGTCGGACGCCACGTTGAAGCGGCTGACAAGGTCGAGAATGTCTTGGGTCAAGGCGGTCTGTTTCTCGGCATCCAGGGCCCCATAGGTCTTGTGCACCGGGCCATAGAAGTCCTGAAAAATGCTCAGCCAGTGCTGGGGCGAGCGATAGCGGAAGGCAAACGTCTTTTCCGCAATTCGGATTTCACGGGCGCCTGCGCCAAAAAACTCCGTGAGCCGGGCCCGCGTACCCCATAAGGCTGGCGACTTCACACCGGCCAGCGGCGGCGCGTAGCGGCCAATCACCTTGAATAAGGCGCCGATGAATCCTTCGGGCGTCCAATTGGCCAGGCCGATTTTGCCGCCGCTGCGGCAGACCCTGAGCATCTCCGCCGCCGCCTTGTCCTGATTGGGCGTGAACATCACGCCGAAGGTCGAAGCAACAACGTCGAAGGCCGCCTCGGCGAATGGCAGGTCTTCGGCATCGGCCACCTGATAGGTCACGTCGAGCCGCTCGGCGGTGGCCCGCTCCTTGCCCCGCGCGAGCAGCGTGGAGACGTAGTCGCTGGAGGTCACCTCGGACCAACGCCGGGCCGCGGCGAGGGTGAAATTGCCGTTCCCGGCGGCAACGTCCAGCACCTTTTGGCCGCCGCGCAAATCGAGCGCTTCGGCAAGGTCCTCTCCGACGATCTGCAGGGTCGTGCCGATCATCGCATAGTCGCCGGACGACCAGGCCGCATTCTGTTTGGCCTTGATGGCGGCGTAGTCGGGAACGGATTGTTGGAGTGCGGTCATGTTCATGGCGGTATCCTCTCAAAGGGGCCCCGGCATCATTGCCGGGCCAAGTCTCGCGCCCGCCTTCGATTGTCTCGACAGCGGAGGTGTAACTCGATTTGAGAAATGCCAGGAAACGTGATCCCATGCTTGCGGAAGGTCTGCAGAATTTGTGGAGAATTTCTGCAGAACCCTCACCGTCGGCAGATTAGATTCGGCCACGCCTGAAGAACAGCTATATGCGAGATCGACTCTTTGGCGTTGGCGTGGGTTGGAATAGAGCATGATTTTCAGGTTCGAAGACATCGAGATCGACACGGATCGATTCGAGTTAAGACGGGAGGGGATCGCCCAAAAGGTTGAGCCTCAGGTGTTTGCGCTGATCGAATGCTTGGTCGGGAATCGCGACCGCTTGGTGTCCAAGGACGAGCTCAATTTGCGCATTTGGGGCGGGCGGGTGGTATCCGACGCGGTCGTCAACAGCAGAATTCGTTCCGCCCGGCGTGCCATCGGCGACGACGGCAAAACCCAGCGTCTTATCAAGACCGTGCACAATCGAGGTTTCCGTTTTATAGGCGAGTCGGTCGTGGAGAACACGGTTCCCACGGGTTATTTCACTGCCAAGGACGCATCGGCCGAGGCCGCACCGGGCGAGTCGCCGGAATCGCCCCTATCCATCGGCCGGCCGTCGATCGCCGTGCTGCCCTTTCAAATGCTGAGCGTCGATCCGCGCTATGAGATGTTCGCCGACGCCGTCGCGCACGAAGTCATTGTGGAGTTATCGCGGCTGCATTGGCTATTCGTGATCGCGCGCGGATCATCCTTTCGATTCCGCGATCCCAACATCGATTTGCCCGCGGTCGGCGAGATCCTGGGCGCCCGGTATTTTCTGACCGGAAGCGTCGCCATAGACCAACGGCGAAGCATCGTCACTGTCGAGCTATCCCAGGCAAGCAACAGTCAGGTTTTGTGGGCCGATCGATTCGAGGGCCCGATCGACGACTTGCTCGGATTGCGCTTGGCCATTGCCGCCCATGTGGTCACCGCCATTGAAGTTCGCGTTCCGGCCAATGAAGCGAGCCAGGCCGCGTCTTTGCCCACAGAGAATCTCGATTCCTGGTCGGCGTATCACCGGGGCCTAAGGCATATGTATCGCTTCAACGCGCACGATAACGAGATTGCCGCGCGCATGTTCGCGCGGGCGATCGAATCCGACCCCCATTTCGCGCGCGCTCATGCGGGCCTTTCGTTTACCCATTTCCAGAACGCCTTTGTCGGTTACGCCAAAGATGCCGCGGCCGAGCGCCGTTTGGCGAAAGATCATGCCGAACGCAGTATGGAGTTGGATCCGCTCGACCCATTCGCGAACCTCACCGTGGGCCGGGCGGCCATGCTGGCCGGGGACATGGGCGGCTCGGTGTCCTGGTTCGATCGCAGTGTCGAGCTTAACCCCAACTTCGCCTTCGCCATCTACAATCGCGCGCTAGCCCAAGCGATCATCGGCGCCGGATACGAAAGCGAGCATGGCGCCATGAAGGCGATCGCGCTCAGCCCGGTGGACCCGCTGCACTACGCGATGCTCGCGACCCGGGCCCTGTCCCATATCGTTCGCAACGACTACGCGACGGCCAGCGCGTGGGCGGAGCGCGGCGCCAAGGCCCCGAACGCCCATGTTCACATCCACACAATCGCGGCGCTGGCCCATGAGTTGGCGGGCGATAGGCAGGCCGCGACTTGCTGTGTGTCCGAAGTGCACCGCCTCGCCCCTAGATACAATCAAGCGGCCTTTTTTCAGGCATTCCCCTTCCAAGACGCGGATACGCTGTCGGCTTTGAGCGCGGCCCTCAAACGCCTGGCGATTTAGCATCGCCCGATTTCGCTCGTGCGCTAAAGGGAGACACTTCGACCATATTAAGGCATTCGAACCGAGCCAATTACAGGATCTGGCTCAGGAATTCCTTAGTGCGCGGATCCTTGGCGTCGTCGAAGAACGTGTCGGGGGCGCCGTGCTCCACAATCACCCCGCGGTCGGTGAAATAGATGTGGTTGGCGA
>JAJFGO010000013.1 GCA_021776095.1 Kiloniellaceae bacterium
GCCGCCAACCAGTTGACCGCCAGGCCCATGAGCATGACCGAAAACAGCGACAAGGTGACGCCGAAGGCCAATGCCTCGGCTGGCGCGATGCGTCCGCTTGGGATCGGCCGCCGGCGGGTGCGCTCCATGATCGCGTCGATATCGCGGTCGTACCACATGTTGATCGCCCCGGCCGCCCCGGCGCCGACCGCGATGCACAGGACGGCGACAGCGCCCAAAAGGGGATGCACGGTGCCGGGCGCGGTGATCAGGCCCGCGAAGCCGGTAAAGACCACCAGCGACATGACCCTGGGTTTCAGCAGCGCCAGATAGTCGCTGACGCGCGCGCCCTCGCCGACGGCGGCACCATCGCGAATCGAGGCCAGGCTCAACGACGTATCGGTCACTAGGCGCCCATCCAGGTCAGGCTCGAAGGCGGCGACGCGCCGCGGGTTAGCGGATCTGCGGCAGTTCCTCGAAGGTATGGAACGGCGGCGGCGACGGCACGGTCCATTCCAGGGTCGTCGCGCCCTCGCCCCAATAGTTCGCCTCCGTCCGCCGGCCCGCGGCCAAGGTGTAGAACACCATGCCGACGAAGAACACGGTCGAGGCCAGGCTGATGTAGGACCCCATGGAGGACACGTAGTTCCAGCCGGCATAGGCGTCCGGATAATCGATATAGCGCCGGGGCATGCCGGCCAGGCCCAGGAAGTGCTGCGGGAAGAAGGTGATGTTCACGCCGATGAAGGTGGTCCAGAAATGGAGCTTGCCGGCCCATTCCGGATACTGCCGCCCGGACATCTTGCCGATCCAGTAGTAGAACCCGGCGAAGATCGAGAACACCGCGCCCAGACTCAAGACGTAATGGAAATGCGCGACCACGTAGTAGGTGTCGTGCACCGCCAGGTCCATGCCCGAGTTGGCCAGCACCACGCCGGTCACACCGCCGAGGGTGAACAGGAAGATGAAGCCGATCGCCCACAACATAGGCGTCGTGAAGCGCAGGCTGCCGCCCCACATGGTGGCGATCCAGGAGAAGATCTTGACCCCCGTGGGCACGGCAATGACCATGGTCGCGGCGGTAAAATAGGCCCGCGTGTCGACGTCCATGCCCACGGTGTACATGTGGTGCGCCCAGACGATGAAGCCGACGAAGCCGATCGACACCATGGCGTAGGCCATGCCGAGATAACCGAAGACCGGCTTACGGCTGAAGGTCGAGACGATCATGCTGATGATGCCGAAGCCCGGCAGGATCATGATGTAGACCTCCGGGTGCCCGAAGAACCAGAACAGGTGCTGGAACAGGATCGGATCACCGCCCCCGGCCGGGTCGAAGAAGGTTGTGCCGAAGTTGCGGTCGGTCAGCAGCATGGTGATCGCGCCGCCAAGAACCGGAATCGCGAGCAGCAAAAGGAATGCCGTGATCAGGATCGACCAAACGAACAAGGGCATCTTGTGCAGGGTCATGCCCGGCGCGCGCATGTTGAAGATCGTGGTGATAAAGTTGATCGCGCCCAGCACCGAAGACGCGCCCGCCAAGTGAAGGGCAAAGATCGCCATGTCGACGGAGGGGCCCGGATGACCCAGTGTCGACGACAAGGGCGGATAGATAACCCAGCTGGTTCCAGCCCCCGGCCCCACCAGGGCAGAGCCAAACAACAGCAGGAAGGCAGGCACCAACAGCCAGAAAGAGATGTTGTTCATGCGCGGGAAGGCCATGTCCGGCGCCCCGATCATCATCGGCACGATCCAATTGCCAAAACCGCCGATTAGAGCCGGCATGACCACGAAGAACACCATGATCAGGCCGTGCGCGGTAATGATGACGTTCCACATTTGACCGGGATCTTCGGACAAGCCGCTCAGGTATTGGAGACCGGGGTCCTGGAGCTCCAAACGCATGATCAGCGAGAAAAAGCCGCCGATCAGGCCGGCGATGATCGCGAAACCCAGATAGAGCGTCCCGATATCCTTGTGATTGGTCGAACAGAACCAGCGGACAAAGAAGCCCGGCTTGTGATCGTGATGGTCGTGCGCGTCGGCGCCGCCCTGGGAATACGCCATGTTTCTGAAATCCTCTTGGTGCTACTGGGCCTGAGGTGCCTGGGCCAGACGGGAGTCCGTACCGGGCTCATCGACCCGGGCGAATTCTTCCTTGGCCTCTTCGACCCACTGGCCGAACGCCTCTTTGGAAACCGCTTTGACCGTGATCGGCATGTAAGAATGGCCGGTACCGCAGATCTCCGAGCACTGCCCGTAGAAAGTGCCCTCGCGTGTGATTTCGATCCAGGTCTCGTTGATCCGCCCCGGCACGGCGTCCAGCTTGATGCCCATGGCGGGCAAGGCGAAGGCGTGTAGAACGTCGCTCGCGGTGATCAGAAGGCGGATCTTGGTGTTGACCGGAAGAACGACGGGATTGTCCGTGTCGAGCAGCCGCTTCTGCCCCTCTTCCAGATCCTCGGTCGCGACCATGGTCGCGTCGAAGGTGAAGTTGTCGTGGTCGGGATATTCGTAGCTCCAGTACCACTGCCGGCCGATCGCCTTGATGGTCATGTCGGCGTCCTCGACCCGGTCGGCGAAGTAGAGCAGCTTGAACGAGGGAATCGCTATGACGACCAGGATGATGACCGGTACGGCGGTCCACAGGACCTCGATCAGGGTGTTATGCGTGGTTTTCGATGGCGTCGGATTCCGTTTCTCGGCAAAGCGGTACATGACGTACAGCAGCAGGACCAAGACAAAAACGGTCACCAGCGTAATGATGACCATGAGTAGATTGTGAAAATCGACAATCTTTTCCATGGTCGGCGACGCCGCGTCGCGCAGCCCCATTTGCCAGTTGCGGGGCCCCGCGGCTTGCGCGCCGAGCGGCACGACCGCGCCAACCAGCCCAGCGAACAAAAAGCAACCGGCGCGCTGCAAAATACCCATGCTATTCTTTCCCCGTCTCACGAATCGCGGCGCACAGCGCCAAGCATTAGCGCCCGAACCTATAGCAACAGACCCGCAGCCTCACAAGTGTGTGACTTCACCGAAGTGTTCGGCAAATAGGCCATGCCTCGCCGCGCGGCATCCAGCTCTGACCTGGAGGCACAAACAAACAGAAAGAAGGCCTGTGTGGGTCCTTACGGATCTTCTCCGGCCTGTTTCTTCTCCGCGCGTTCCATGGACCGCCTCAATCGCCACAGGCCGACGGTCAGGACGCCAACCACGACCGGCACCGAAAGTCCGGTCCAAAGCGCCGGATCCAGGGGCAGACCGGCGACCTTGGCCGCCTTCAGGGCATAGGACAGCAGGCCGACCAGGTAATAGCTGATCGCGGCCACGGACAGCCCCTCGACCGTTTGTTGCAGGCGCAGCTGCAACCGCGCGCGCCGGTCCATTGAGCGCAAAAGGGCACTGTTCTGCGCCTCAAGCTGAATATCGACCCGGGTACGCAGCAGTTCGCCGGTGCGCGACAGGCGGACCGAAAGGGTATCCAGACGCTCGGCGGTGGCCTGGCAGGTCCGCATGGCAGGCGCCAGGCGGCGTTCCAGGAATTCCTCGACCGTCTGCAGGCCTTTGACCCGGGTTTCGCGCAGCTCCTCGACCCGGCGGCGAACCAGGGTGTAGTAGGCCCGCGCCGCGCCGAAGCGGTAGTTGGCCACTGCCGCGATGCGCTCGACCTCGGCGGAAAGCTCGGTCAGCGTACCTAGCAAGCGGCGCTCGTCCTCGAGACCGCCCGGCCCGGCCAAGCGTCCGGTCATCTCGCTTAGCCGCGCCCCGGCCTCGCTCAACTCGCGGCCATAGCGGCGCGCCATGGGCAGGGCAAGCAAGGCCAGCGCACAATAGGTCTCGATCTCATGCAAGCGCTGGATCAAGCGGCCGGCTTGACGCGGGCGCATGCCCTGGTCGCAAACTAGAATGCGGCCGAAACCGTCGCCATGGATGCGAAAATCCAGAAAGGCCGCGGCCGCCGCGTCGGAAACCAGGCTGCCGGCCAGATTGTCGGTGCCGAAGATTTCCGCCAGGGAGTCGGCCTCCGGTTGCGCGGCACCGCGCGGATCGAGGATCAAGTGGGTGCCGACCAGAAGTTCGCCCGCCAGACCCTCCAACCAATCGCTGGGGACCGCGTCTAGGGCCGTTTTGGCGAAGCGATCCGGCCCACCCACCTCGGACGCCGCACCGGGCCGGGTGAAAAAGGTATAGGACGAGAATTCGGTATGGCGCTCCCACCGCAGTTGGAACGCACCCAGATCGACAAGATAGTAGGTTTCGGTTTCACCGGGTGGCGGCCGGTCGAAACGACGGCACAAGGCGGCGACATGCCCGTGGTCGGTCTGGGCCGCGTCCTCGCCGGAGAGCAAAGCCAGGTGAGTTGCCCACTGCGGCGCTTCGAGCCGCGCGAAGGGCCGGGCGTGCAGTTCCTCGGTCAGGGCATGACGCAAGGGATGTTCGCGGAGTCCGCTAGGCATGGCTTCGGACTTTTTCATCCCCCTGGTCGGTCGGCCTCCGGCAGGATTCCCCCGGTCGGCGTGCGTTGAGTTTGCCCGATACGACCGGCCGGGCCGCGAGCGGCTTCTTAACCGCCCAGCTTTATTCTGCCCCCGATCACCCCATATGAGCTATGACAGACCCGACGACGCCTTTTCAAGCCCCACGGAGCCTTCCTTATGTCGCACATCGCCGCCACGGACGACCTTTTCTTTAACCGGGCCGAGCTGGACCTGACCCGAACTCAAGACTTGGTCGACGAGGCCCTGCGCGGCGCCGACGATGGGGAGCTCTATCTGGAATACTGCCAGTCCGAGAGCCTGAGCTACGACGACAGCCGGCTGAAATCCGCCAGCTTCGATACCGCCCAAGGCTTTGGCTTGCGCAGCGTTGCCGGCGATGCCGCCGGCTACGCCCACGCCAGCGAACTCAGCGAGGCGGCGATCCGGCGCGCGGCGGAAACCGTGCGCGCGGTCAATGCCGGCCACGGCGGCGTCATGGCGGCGACCCCGCCCGGAACCAACCGGAGCCTGTACAGCGACCTCAACCCCCTAAGCACGGTGCCTTTCGAGACCAAGGTCAAGCTTCTGGCCGAGATCGACGCCTATGGCCGCGGCCTCGACCCAAGAGTGCGGCAAGTTTCCGCCTCGCTGGCGGGGGAATGGCAGGCGGTGCAGATTCTGCGGGCCGGCGGCGCGCGCAGCGCGGATATCCGCCCGCTTGTGCGCCTCAGTGTCTCGGTCGTGGTCGGCGAGGGCGACAACCTGGAATCCGGCAGCTACGGCGGCGGCGGGCGGATCGCCTACGACACCCTGATCGACCCGGCCTATTGGCACGGCGCGGTCGACGAGGCCCTGCGCCAAGCCCTGGTCAACCTGGGCTCGGTCCCGGCGCCGGCCGGGGAGATGCCGGTGGTGCTCGGCCCGGGCTGGCCCGGAATCCTCTTGCACGAGGCCATCGGCCACGGCCTCGAAGGGGACTTCAATCGCAAGAAGACCTCGGCCTTTGCCGATTTGATGGGCAAGCGGGTCGCGGCGCCCGGCGTCACCGTGGTCGACGACGGCACCCTGGCCGATCGGCGCGGCTCGCTGACCATCGACGACGAGGGCACGCCGAGCCAATGCACCACTCTGATCGAGGACGGTAAGCTGGTCGGCTATATGCAGGATCGGCAGAATGCCCGACTCATGGGCATGAAACCGACCGGCAACGGCCGGCGGCAGTCCTATGCCCACATCCCCATGCCACGCATGACCAATACCTGCATGATGGCCGGCGACAAGGACCCGGCGGAGATTTTGGCCACGGTCAAAAACGGCATCTACGCGGTCAACTTCGGCGGCGGCCAGGTGGACATCACGTCCGGCAAGTTCGTCTTTTCCTGCACCGAGGCTTACATGGTCGAAGACGGCAAGCTGGGCCCGGCGGTCAAGGGCGCGACCCTGATCGGCAACGGTCCGGACGTCCTGACCAAGGTGTCCATGGTCGGCAACGACATGAAGCTGGACAATGGCATCGGCACCTGCGGCAAGGAGGGCCAGGGCGTGCCGGTCGGCGTCGGCCAGCCCAGCCTGCTCATCGACAACCTGACCGTCGGCGGCACCGCGGCGTAATACCGCGGCCGCCACGCCTTACCAGAGAGATTTCTTCGCCCGTTCGGGCCAGGCCTCGTCGTAGGCCTCGCCGCCGACCCGGTTCTGGCTGAGCGCGGCCAGGATCCGCCCTGGGCTGGGCAGGTCTTTGGGCACGACCTGAGTTTCGGGATTCCAGAGGCCGGCGCGGACCACGGCCCGGGCGCACTGAAAATAAACCGCTTCGACCGTCAGCACGATGACGCTACGCGGCGCCTTGTCCTCGACCGCGAAGGACGCGAGCAGTTCGGGGTCGATGGAAATCCGTGCCCGGCCGTTAATCCGCAAGGTGGTCCCGGAACCTGGAATCAGAAACAGCAGCGCGACCCGCGGGTCGCGCACGATATTACGCAACGAATCGACCCGGTTGTTGCCGCGCCGGTCGGGAATCATGACGGTTTTCTCGTCGTGCACCCGCACGAAACCGGGCCGATCGCCCCGGGGCGAGCAGTCCAGGCCCTCGGGCCCCGCGCTGGCCAACACAGCGAAGGGA
>JAJFGO010000121.1 GCA_021776095.1 Kiloniellaceae bacterium
CTTGAGCCCTAGCCCAACCATTTCCTGCTCCAGATCGATCTGGCGCTGCATCAGGGTATCGTCCATTCAGTTCTCCCTCCGTTTGGTCAGCCATGGGTGGCACCTAATCGACTTGGCGGCGCAACAAGCCGCGCAACAAACTGCGTGTGGCGCAACAAACTCTTACGCATGTGGATAGATATGGACGAAGCTAAGGCCCGCCCAGGGAAACCCTAGGCGAGCCCTCGTTTTCGTAGTGATTGCGCTCGTGGATCGGCGGGGCGCTAGTTTTTAAGTCCGTTGCGTCTACCGATTCCGCCACGCCCGCTTGTGCTTGGCATCCGATTCACCGTCCCTTTTTCCCCTATTTGACCAGCGGCCGCAACGGGGTCAGGCTCGGCCCATGTCCCTCAAGCCGGTAATTCTCGCGATCCTTGCTGGCTTCGGTTTGACGCTGCCGGGCGGGCCTTTCGCGGGCGGGCCCGCCCAGGCCGCTGAGGCGCGCGGGATCGCCCAGGTTCTGGACGGCGACACCCTGGAGTTGGCCGGGCGGCGCCTGCGGCTTCATGGCATTGACGCGCCGGAACTGGGCCAGCTTTGCAGCCGGGATGGCGTGCCCTGGCCTTGTGGCGCCGAGGCGGCCGCGTTGCTGCGACGACCGGTGGCGGAGCGGGAGGTCGCTTGCCGGTTTCGAGATCCTTGACGTAGCGCTGCCGGTTCCAGGCCAGGCGATTGACATAGAGCTCATTGTTTGCCGGCCACGTGTGGCGGTCCGATGGGTGCGGAACGTGGTGTCGCGCCACAGGTTAGGGCGCCGGCTCGTGTTCGATCACCACCGTGCGTGTCGTGCCGCTGGGCCCCGGGAATTCGGTGAAGAGGGCTCGAATCATAAGCGGCACCACGCGGCCGACTTCAGCTTCAGGTCCGACGCTGATCACCCGTCCTTCAAAAACTTTCTTGGTCCGGCCTTGCCGCCAGAGCCTTGCCTCCAGGATGTCCAGTGTAAGGCTGCGCCGATAAACCGTCCTTGTATCCTGGCTATATCCCATGGGGACATAGCCGCCACTTTCATAGACCCGCGCGGAAAAGTTTTTGCCCTCAGCGGTCCGGCCTCGGATGGTGCGGTACTGGTCCGGGTAATAACCGTAGATCGGCACCGATCTGCTTTCGGAGGTGCCGGACCCAATACCGTAATCCAGCCGGACGACGTAGTCGCTTTGCCCTAGATCGCCGGCCTGGTAAAAGCCGCGAGTCTGGAGTTCGTTGACGACGCGGGTCGCGTAGGACGCGAACTCCAGGCTATCCCTCTTGGCCTCATCACTGGGGAGCAAAACAAAGCTCCGGGGCTCCCGTGCGGGCGTCAGGGTGTGAAATCCTGTGACCTCCGCGCTGAAAGGTGGGCTCGCGCAGGCGGCCAGCACCAAGAGAACGGGTCCCAGAACGACGGCGACGAGATATTTCATCATGATTCCAATATGGGGTGCTGATGGGCTCTTGGCGACCGGCGCAAATTCACGGCCTGGAGTCCAGAAACGCACGGCGCATATAAGTGATAATTTCCTCGATCTGCTCCGTTTCCAAGACCTCGCGAAAGGCCGGCATGGACGTGTTCGGCAGCCCGCCAAGAATGACTTGCCGCAGGTCGTCATCGCTCGGACTTGTTGCGGCGTCGGCATCGGTAAAGGAAGGGGGGTTCGGATCGAGGAAGGTACCGATCCAGTTACGCCCCGTGCCATCCGCCGCGTGACACAGGGCGCAGGCCCTTTGATACAGGTTCCGCCCGGCGCGCTGCCGCGGCGTCAGATCGGTCAGGACGGGGATGCGGTCGTGAGGGTTCTCGTCCTCATGGCCGTAACCGCGCCCGTAATCTTCGTGTTCGTTGTGATCCCCGTGCCCACCGTTTGGGTTCGGCGATGGCGCGCCGCCAGTTGCCGCAGCGTTCTCAGGCCGCGGATCTTGAGCGACGGTAAGCGCCGCGCGTTGGACCGTACCCTCATGGCAAATGCTGCAGGTACGCCTGAACAGATCGAGGCCAGAGCGTTGCGCAGCATTTAGGCTTATCTCTCGTGCGTCGACAGCCAAAGTGCCGGTGACGAAGGGAAAAGCGGGGCCGTTGCGATGTTCGTGCTCCGGCCAACCGTTGGCGGCGGTGTGATAGCGAATGTTGGGGGCGGCACAGTGAACCATCGTCTCGAGCACGAAGGCCGCGACGGCTTCCATCTCGGCGTCGTCGAGGATTCCGGCGAAAGGCTGCATGGCGGATCGCGCGCGGCCGTGCCGCACCGCCCGTTCGATCCGATCAGCCGTCAGGTCCGGACTCTCGGTGAAATTGCGTGGTGCCGGATCCAGGTATTTGGCCGCCACGGTTTGCGCGTCCCCGCTGTAACCGTGGCAGAAATAGCAGTTTGTGTTGTATATTGCGCGTCCGCGCTCTAGGGCCGGATCGTCCGTAACGTCACAACCTAGTTTTTTTTTACCGGTGCGTGATCGCTATGGGATGCCGGTGCAGCCCCAGGCCCATGATCCGATCCGGGCATTGCTGGCGCCTCCGCATTGGTAAAAGCTTGATAGACATACTCGGCGACGTCGGCGATTTGCTGCAAGGTGAGCACCTTGGACCACGCCGGCATATCGGTGCCGCGTACGCCTTTGGCGATTCCTTCGAAGATGTGCGGCCGGTCGAGTTCGGCGCGAGCGCGCGGTGCAGTAAAGTCCTTTGGTTTGCGGCGCATGAAATAGGCGCGCGGTCCATTTCCATCGCCGGTCATGCCATGACATTGACTGCAATTGGCGTCATAAAAAATCCGCCCGGCGGTCGCACCGCCAATCAAGCCGATCGGGAAGGGGGCGTCCGGGTCCTTAATATGGCCGCCATGATCGTGCCCGCCAGCTGCCGTGCTTTGCTTTGTTGCAACCTCAACGTGTTCCGGCTTCTCATGTTCGCTGTCTTGTGGGGCGCGCCCGAAAGTCATGCGTATGTAGTCAATCACGGCCGCGAGCTCTTCTCGGTCGTATTTCGTCGCAAATGGCATCATCGCGGTGCCGTCGACGCCGTAGGTCACCGCGTGGATCATGCGTTGGCGCGAAATTCCATGCGCTTTCTCGGAAGTGAAATCGAAGGGCGGTGGATTCAGGCTATTCTGAGCCCAGGACGCGGCATTGCCACGTTCGCCATGGCAGACACTGCAGGTTCGGGCATAAATCCTGCGCCCAACGCCGGCATCGGCGACCGGCGCGGGAAGCATCAGGGCCTCGCGTATATAGTCGATAACCTGCGGCAAACCGTTCTTGCCCAGATCGTGGTCCCACTGTGCAACGACCTCCGCTCCATGGTCGTCGCGAGCCGCAATTATCATGCCGTCCCGGGTCATGCGGGCCACCGCCTCCGGGGAGGTAAAATCGACACTCGCGGTTTTGCCGGTGCCCTCGGAACCATGGCAGACGGCGCAGTTGTGGACATAGGCATCGCGCGCCGCCAGCATCTGTGCGCCCGTGGCGAGTCTATTGCCGTGATCGTGCGCCACCGCGCCGGCGGCGATGAAGAAGACGCAGACCAAGATGGCGGCAGGCCCAATCAGAGAGCTTTGTCGCATAGGTGCATTCGCATTCACTGGTTCGGATCGCTGGCTTCGGCGATCACATCCAACTTGTACCCCGTTCGAGCCCAGGGTGTTCTGATGTAAGAGGTTACGAGTGCGACTTGTCAAGCCATAGACCGAGCCGCCCGGGTGACCGGCCCCGATCACAAGGCGTGGCAATCAAGGCATAGGCCGTTTTCGGTGCGTGGCTTTCTGGCGTGGTCTTGGCTGTAGGGGACATGACAGGATACGCACCCGACACGCCCATTTGGCAGGAGCATCTCATCTGCCAGGGCGCTACGTGGCCGGTAGCTGCCGCTTCGCGCCGCTTCGTCGTAGTCGGCGCCGATAGGGTGGTTCGCGCCGCGAGGGGCCGGGCCGGCCGGGGCATCGCTTTGTCCCAACGCCGCGACTTGCCGGCCAGATGGCATGCGATCGTCGTGGCAGATTATGCAGCGCTGAGAATAGGGGTCCAAGCTGGCCGATGACCGGGACCAAGCGTCGAAATGTGCCGACATCAACAAGGATTCGCCCTTGTCGGGCATGGAGTCGAAGAATCCGGCGTCATGGCATGACCGGCAGAAATCTTCGCCGGTTGACGAAACCCGCAACAGCCCCGGATCGTCTCCATGCAAGGCGTGACAGGTGCTACACGTCATGCGCCCGTCGCGGTCCAAAGGGAAGGCCGTGGAAAGCGGCCGTTCGGGATGAAATCCGCTAGGATGGCCGGCGACCGTGGCGCCGCCATGGCAGCCGGTACAGAGCCGCTCCTGGTCGACGATCGGTTGCCCTGAAATCGACTGTGCCACCCCAAGGCTAAGGCCATGGCAATGCTGGCAATTCAAGGCGGCATGGCCACTCGCCGCCAGCCGGGCCGCCAGTTCCATACCGTTCAGCGCTGGCGCCTGGAAGACAAAGAGGAAAAGTAAAAGGTGAATTAAGACGCAGGCCGCCACCACCGCAACATGGTGGGAGCGGCCAGCACCTTCTTGGCAGGGCGCAGGCCCGGACTGTGGCATTGCGTCACATGCCTGTCGGTAGGAGAGGTTAGTACCTATCTACCCTAAACGACTGAACATTCCGTGAATTTGGAGGCGCGACCCCGCCGTTAGAAGGCTTGAGACCGGGCTGGGCTGGCTAGAGACCGATGGACATGCGATGACTCGGCATTTCCTCGAACCCGGCAAGCTGCTGAAGTCTCGGAACGTTCTTTAGCAGCACCGATTTGTTGTCCAAGGTCCTGATGAGAGCCTCCGCCTTGAAGCGGGTGAACGTCCGGCTGATGGTTTCGCTTGTAACGCCCAGATGGTCAGCGATGTCGTTGCGGGGCATCAGCGTATACACGAGGTCTGGATCCTCATCGTCCCGCTTCCAGCGTCGACTCAGCAGCAGGAGGAAAGCCGCCAATCGCTCCGGCGCCAGCTTGCGGCCGAGCAAAATCGAATGGTCGTATTGCGCCTCGATTTCGTCCATAGCCATCACAAGCATGGCGAAACATAGCGCGGAGTGATCCTGCAAAAATTCCGAGAATAGCTCTTTCTGGAACGCGCAGACATCGAGCTCGGTGATCGACTCCGCCGTACAGTGGGCGCCGGCGCGGTACTTTATGCTGCCTAAAATATCTCCGGAACCCAGGAATCCCGTGATCTGCCGCTTGCCGTTGGGCGCGTCCCGATACAGTTTGACCATGCCCCGCGTGATAACGAAGACGTTATCAACGGGATCATCCTGATTGTAGATGACTTGGCTTCGGTCGAACCGTCGCCTCTTTGATAGCGCCTGCAGCTCCGCCCGTTCCCTAGTGCTCGTGTGAGAGCACAGGGATATATGGCGAACGATACAATGCCGGCAGTCCGGCCTTACCGTATCTGTTGCGCAAAACATCGCAGGTATTGCCTGTCCGCCTCGCTCATAAAAGGGAGCGAGCTATGAATCCACGTGCACAGCCGTTTTCCGGCCTTCGACTTTGCCGCGCTTGACCCGAGTGGCCAGCATGGCATTCTTTCCCATAGATGCCTGGATAAGGCAGATGAAGCAACGAATTTGCGAATGCATAAAGTATCCCTGTTGGGGCCGCGGTCGTTGTGGTCCGGTGTCCGGAGATGAACCGGGCTCAGGTCAGCACTTTCGTGTCTCGATTCTTTCGTGAACCGTATCGTAGATGCTAGTGGCGGCACCCGGGCGATCGACTGTGTGATCATGGACAAGACCTAGGTTATTGAATTCGTTTCAGAAAAATCGGATACCGAAGGTTTCCGACCGGGTCCTGTTTCCGGAACCGGAGGCGCCATATTCCATACGCCGGCCTATCGGCTTTGCCTTATTCGATCGAATAGAATTGCCCCGGGCAATTACGAAAGAGCGGTTCTATCCATGACCGTGGATCCACGCCCGCTGCTTGATTTGGGTCATTGAGGGCTTCCGTCGCGCGGTGATAGTCGATTGGCACGGGCAGGTGATCGCGCTTCGGTATCAATTGGGATGCAACTGAGATTTGGGTAAGACCATGCCGGATACGACAGCTTCGACGGCGGCTCGCTTTGCTTGGCGCCCGTTTTTTCTGTGGGTCAAGTGTCCTCCGATCCGATGGCTTCGGTACCCCTGGACCGCCGCGATTATACTGATAGTCGCATCCTGCGCCGCGCCGAAACCGCCGGAAGCAGTGGAGATCGTCTACCCGCCCGCGCCCGAAGAACCGCGTTACTACTATGAAAGGACCCTTTACGGGAGCACAGACGTCAAATCGGAGACCTCGACCGACCGGTTTAGACGTTTTGCCACCGGGGAATCCGCGCGGGGCCGGGGCTTCGCGAAGCCGTTTGACGTGCGGGCCGACAATGGGCGTGTATTTATCAGCGACACTGTGAACCGGCGGGTTGCGGTACTCGATTTCCCGCAGCAACGCTATTACGAGATCGGGACGCAAGGAGTCGGCCGTCTTGCCAAACCGCTCGGCCTGACCACCGACGCTCAAGGCCGCCTATATGTGGTCGACGGCACGGCGAAGCGGGTTCAGGTTTACGATCTGGAGGGCACTCACCTGACGAGCATTGGGACCGGAGAAATTCTGCTACGCCCGTCGGGAATTGCCGTGAACCCGGATGGGTCCAGGATCTACGTTGTAGATACTGCGGGCGTGTCCAGCCAGGATCATACGATCCATGTCTTCGGGCCGGACGGCAAGCGTCTGTTCAACTTCGGAACCCGTGGGAAAGAAGAGGGGAATTTGAACCTGCCACTCATGGTGGCCATGGCCCCGGATGGCAACTTGTACGTCTCCGATACCGGAAACTTCCGGGTCCAAGTCTTTGACGCGGACGGCAACTTCATCAGGACCTTCGGCAGTATCGGCCGCCGGCCCGGGCAGTTCTCGCATCCTAAAGGAATTGCGGTAGATTCCGACGGCCGAATCTTTATCGCCGATAGCGGCTTCGCGAACTTCCAGATTTTCGATAGCCAGGGTCAAATTCTCTTGTTTATAGGTGAAAGAGACGCGCTTGGTGGGCCCGGAAAGTACATTTTGCCGGCCGGGATCTCGGTCGATGTGGATGGGCGGATATATTTTGTCGACCAATTTTTCCGCAAAGTGGACGTCTTTCGCCCGGCGGGGTTGCCAGCAGACGCGCCGCTAGGCCAGCCCCCAGCTGACCCGACCTCCTGAATGATGTGGCGGGTTTGGAATACAGTTAGGAAAGTTCTTCTATTTACATCAAATAGTTAGAAGAATACCGCGGTGCCGAAGTAGGGTAATGGCTGATGCTCGCCTGGCCATTCCTTACAAAAACCTTACAATTCGTTGATCTAGATCAGTGACGGTTGCTAAGGTTAAGCGTTTAATTCGCGAACCAAAAAAAGGGTTAAACCCGAAATATGGTTAATACGAATGTACGGAGGTACAAATGCGGCACCTGGTTCGTATGGTGGCGACGCTGGGGGTTATCCTTGGCCTAACGTCACTTTTTGGGGCGGTGGCCCAGGCCCAAACACCTGGTCTGATTGCCGGTTCTCCTCATGATCTGTCGGGGCTGACGACCGCTACCGACGAGGTCTGCGTATTCTGCCACACGCCTCACCAAGCGCAGAGCCAAAGCGCCATCGAGGCACCCTTGTGGAACAAGGGCATTCCTAATGCGGCGACGTTCACTACCTACGACAGCACGACTATCGACGGCACCATTCTCACTCTTGGCTCCGTCTCCATCGCATGTCTAAGTTGCCATGACGGCAGCCAGGCTATGGACGTCGTGATCAATGCGCCCGGCTCGCGCGGCGTTGTGCCGACAGTTGGCGCGGAGCTCGATGCACTGGCGATCGGCGCCATCGGTACGATCACCGGAACCGCGGGCGATCTTGGTACCGACCTGACGAACGACCATCCGATCGGTGTCCAGTACGGCGGATTCGACCCCGGCACGGGTCAGATCGATCCGGATTTCGCTGGCGGTGCCAACCTGCAGACCGCGAACATAAATGGGCAGGACGTTTGGTGGCTTAACACGACCGGCGGTCCGGCAACTCGCGATAAAAACGACGTGATCCTGTACACCCGCCTCAATGGCGCGACTCCGGAACCGTTCGTCGAGTGCGGAAGCTGTCACGATCCGCATCAAGGCGCCGGTGTCGGCACTGGGGCAGGTACCGCTGTGAACTTCATGCGCATCGCCAACACCAGCAGCGATCTATGCCTGACCTGTCACGTCAAGTAGGTGGGCGAAAGATCTAGGATCTAGGATGCCACCTTGACCACGAGCCACGAGGCATGTGCGTCCAGTTCGAAAGTTCGCTGGGCCTCCGGGGGGCTGGATTCTGCGGATAACGCGGTCCAGCCCCCGCTTTGCTCCCGGCCCGTGATCACAATGGTTCTCGGCATTTTCGGGACAGTCGCTCGATGCGCAGCAGACAGCCGGATCCGGTATCTCTCGCTTTCTTCTCGCTCGCCAATGGCATGCTGCGTGCCTGGCTTCTCACGCTGTCCATCTTGATCTTGAACCTCATCCCGGGCCCGTCGCGGGCCCAAGGCATTGATGCCACCGTGCATGATTTGACCGGCGGCGGCATCAGCGAGACCTGCGTATTTTGCCACACCCCCCATGCGGCGAACACAAACGTGGAAGCGCCACTTTGGAATAAGCCGGCGTCCAGTGCCAGTTACACGCTCTACGATAGCACGACGATTGACGGCACTGTCCTGGCCGTCGGCTCGGTGTCCGTTGCCTGTCTGTCGTGTCACGATGGAACCCAATCGACGGACGTTGTGATAAACGCACCCGGGTCGCGCGGGGTCGATATCAACGGGGTCGCGCTACGCGGCGGCAACCGGTTCCTAGACGATCCCAGCAAGCCGGATTTCCTGGGAACGGACCTGACTGACGATCACCCCATCGGTATTCAGTACGGCGGCTTCGTCGTCAACGGCAGCAAAATCGACCCGGATTTCGTCGGAATCGGTGAGGGGCTAAGCACCTCTAATATCAATGGCCAGCTCCGCTGGTGGGTGGATACCGGTGCCACCGGCGGCAGCCCTGGCGTGCGCGACAAAACGGACATGGTCTTGTATTCGCGCGACAATGGCGGCGCGGTTCAGCCATTCGTCGAATGTGCCACCTGCCACGACCCTCATACCGACCAAGACGAAACTTTCCTCCGCATCGCAAATACGGGAAGCCAGGTATGCGTAACTTGCCACGTAAAGTAACCATGATTCGTCGTTGTAGAAATATGCCGACTGGAGCCGCGGTACTGGCAAACTCGGCCGGTCATTCCGGGCAGCTATGGAACAAGCTGGGTATCGCGGCCTCGTGGATCGGACTATTCGTTCTGGGTGCCGGCGCTCTCGGTCTAGAACCGGCCAAGGCGCAAGGTGCGCCTATTAGTCCGCCGGGCGTCGTCGCGCTTGTCGACGGGCAGCCCATTTCGCTCGGGGACTTCTCCGCCTATTTTCAGCGCTATAAGCGTCAGAAACTCTACCACGGTGGGTCGCCGGAACGGACTCGAGAACTTCGATCGGAAGCCCTGGAGCAAATGATCCTCGAACGCCTGGTATCGCGGGAGATTGAGCGACGGGAAATCGGTGGTAATCAGCGGGCCGTGGAACAACAGATCGCGGCATTAAAGCAGCGTTATGGGGAGAGCGATCGCTGGGCCGAGGTCGAGGCGAACCTACCCGCGCTGCGCCAGCACTTGTACGAAAAATCCAGATCAGAAGTTTTGCGGGCGAAAATCGAAGAAACCGCCGAACCTGATGAAGCTGATTTAGCGGACTTCTACGAGGGCAATATTGGCCTCTTCACAGAGCCTCAGGCGTGGTCTCTGGCGCTCATCCTCGTGGGTGTGCTGCCCACGGCGGTTTCGGAAGAGTGGCAAGTGGCCGAGAAGAAGAGCCAGGACCTCTATGCGGAAATTGTGCGCGGAGCCGATTTCGGGGTGATCGCCAAGGCGAATTCATCCCATGCGTCGGCGGCATCGGATGGTTCTCTGGGCTTGGTCCATAAGGGACAGCTGGCGCCGGAAATTGAATTGGCGCTGGAGGGGGTATCTGTGGGCGGGGCCACACCGCCAATCAAGGTCCTCGAAGGTTACGCCTTGTTCGAAAAGCAAGGCGTGCGGCCCGCTAAGGTTCAGCCGTTCGCTCAGGTGAGAGAGCGGGTGCGCGGACTGTATTTGCGGGAGCGACGCAAACAACAATGGGACCAATTCACGGAGAGTCTCAAAGTTAACGCGCAGATAACGGTCCACGAATGGGGAGATGCGGCTGAGCAGGAAGGGGCTAACCCTCCCAAGTAAGGCGACATGGCGATCTGGGACGGCTTGGCGAAAGATTTGGCGGTGGCTATGGACTGTGCCGGCGATCGCGGTTACGGCTGGCGCCTGTGCGCCTGGCGAGGGCCTGGAAGTCCCACCGGTCAGCTATTCTGGGTCGATCAGCGAAACGTTCCGCACCCGGGAAACCGGCGACGAGCCGCGACTTTACACCAACCAGGTCAATACCAACGCCGATTTGAAGAGCTACATTTGGCAACCGTGGTTCATCACAGTTGACGGAGGTGCGGAAGTGGTAACCGAACTGGAGCGGGGAGGGACGACCGGAGATTCCGACAGCCTCTTGCTTGGTGGGGATTTGAGTCTCGGCATTCTGCCGGTTAGCCGGTATCCGACAACCCTCACCTATAGCCATATGGACAGCCAAATCGACGGGACCACTGGGGGGTCCGATTTTGTCCGGGACCGGGTCGGGATCAATTCCACCGCGATCATTTCCAGCAGCCTGCGTACCGTACAATCCGCTTCGTATGAAGTGGTGGATCAGCCGGACTTTGGCTCGGAAGAGCGCCAAGAAGCCGCGCTATCGGTCGACAAGACCTTCGATACGGATCGCATGGGGTTGGATCTACGATACGAGGGCATATCTTTCGATTCCCTCGACGATGAAGACATAGAGGAGACGGATGTCGTCGCATCCCTTCGTTATGACGGGGTGTACTTCGAAGATATCAAATCGCAGTCGACCTCAACAGCCATCTATTCGGATGAAGACACCGACACCCAAGACCTGAACGAAGTTTCCGTTCAGGGCACAACGACGGCGCAATGGCGCCCGAAGGAACAACCCTTCACGGTGAACGGGGCTATTCGGACCTTAGCCGAAGACATCGATTTGCGGACGTCCAATGGCGAGGGGCAAAGCAACACAACCGAGACCGAGCGCTTGTTGAGCGTTGGAACTCTAGGCCTCAATTACCCAGTGACTCGGCAACTCACCACGAACTTTGGCCTAACCGCGGAAACGGAGTCCATTAACAGAGATTCGGGGGGGGGAACCAGTGAGCCAACCTCCGACAAGCAGTCTACCTACTCAACAAACCTTCTGGGCAATATCAACTACCAGTCCTTGCCGGAAGAGCTATATGGCTTTGACTGGCGCTGGGACGCGAGTGGCAGCGCGAATGTCGGATACGACAGCACGACAGATTTAGAGGACACCGAGGCCGCGTCTTTAGGCCATGGCTTTCAAACGACACTCGAAAACCTCCCGCTAACCCCTGTTCAATTCGGATTTAGCCAGCAGGCGCTGGTACGCAGATCAAACGAGGAAGGAACGGTACCGTCGCTTTTCCATAGCACCAGCCTAACTCATCGAAGTTTCGAGGGCGGCGTCTCTACGTTTGCCCGCCTTTCGTTTTCCGATCGGCGGGAAATCGCGGTCACTGATGCGGACGAGTTCCAGATCGCGCAATTGCAGCTCGACCGGCAGGCGGAG
The DNA here is from genome assembly GCA_021776095.1 of Kiloniellaceae bacterium. Lineage (GTDB taxonomy): Bacteria > Pseudomonadota > Alphaproteobacteria > Kiloniellales > J153 > JAJFGN01. The sequence continues at coordinate 11,815 of JAJFGO010000121.1, forward strand.
ATCGATATTCGCCGCCAATGGTTTGCGAACCTATCACTTCAGATCACGCGGCAAAGGACGGGGGCATCCGGGCCCGAAGTGAACGCTTCCGCGGACGGAACCATCTCTTACCGCGAACGGGATCTATTTTCGGTATCCAATCTCTCGTTCCTTTCCGAATTGATGGCCAGCGCCCTCGGCTTGGAAGAGTTCATATCCGAAAGCGACCGGAATATCGAGACCGAGGAATTTCGCACCGAATGGCGGAATCTGGTGGAGTATCGGATCGGGCGAGTCATTACCAGTTTGGAGGGATCGATCTTCCGGGAGGACGAGGAGCTCGGCAATATGGTGATGTTTCGGATTAGGAGAGATTTCGGCGGCAACTTTTGATGGGACAAACTTAAGCTAAAGATCTTAAGCACGCGAGCCTGCCTCGCGCGCTCAAATAAATGAACGGAATGCACGTAGACCGCCGGGTCAAGTCACCGGTCTGATAGGCGAGGAAAAGACAAGGAAATGCCCCTGAAACCCATGCTCGCGGCCGGTGTTGGCCTCTTAGTCGCAGGGCTCATTGCCTTCGCGCTTGTGAACGTGCCGCCCGGTGATGCTCAGGCCGAATATGGCGATGTCGTCATCAATAACTACTCGGACGACGCCGGGATGCGTCCGGTGGTCTTTCCCCACTGGTTCCATCGCATCAGGTTCCGCTGCAATGTCTGTCACGCCGAGCTCGGCTTTGAGTTCAAGGCCGGTAGTAACGACATAAATATGTTGAAGATCTTCGACGGCGAGTTCTGCGGCGCTTGTCACAATAATGAAATCGCTTGGGGCGTGGAGAATTGCGTGCTGTGCCACTCCGGTATGCCCGGTATGCGCACGCGAGTACACCATAGTACCAGCGACCGCTTGGTCGCGCCGCCTACAGCGGGAAGGCAATAAGCATGCGGAATTGGCGGACAACGGCGGGTGCGGCATGACCGACATCAAGAGGCTAACGCTATTGGCTGTCACTGTCTTGTTGACCGGCGCGGCCGCGCTGGTGACGGCCGGCATGGCCGTGACCGGACTGGCCGGTACGAAGCGGCCCGACCTCCAGGCACCGCCTGTCCAGATTGCGCAGGCAGAGACAACGAAGCCGCGGGCCAAGAAACCCAGCGCCGCCAATACTTTCAACCGCTTGATGAAAAAGCCGGCTTCGGCGCCGCATGCGGCACCCGCGGATGACGGCATCCACGACCCGGAAAACTCCGGGACTCATCTTCTGCAGTGGCCCTCGGAGGCCTTTCAGAGCTTCCCGGGAACGAATGACGGCAACAGGGTAGATTGGGTCAAAGCCCTGACGGAGGGCTTGATTGCCCCCAGGTACGAATTGGAGGATCCCGAATCCGAGGCCTTCACGATGGACTTGGTCATTGTCCGCGAAGTGAAGGGCAGCATGCCGGATGTCGTGTATCCGCATCAACAGCATACGGAATGGCTCGATTGCACCAACTGCCACGACGAGATCTTCGTTCCGGCCAAGGGTGAGAACCAGATTAGCATGGCGGCGATCCTGCTGGGTCAAAAGTGCGGAGTTTGCCACGGTAAGGTCGCCTTCCCGGTAACGGACTGCCGCCGTTGCCATTCTAAACCGAAAACGATCGAGCAATTGCGCGCTTTGGCGAACCGGTCGGCTTGGCCGGCCAAGAGCGAGGCCGCGAAGAAACAATAGCCGGCGGGAAAGGTCACGAAGAGGGATGTTTATGGGGACGCCGCGATTGACAATAGGAGGCCTGGCGCTTCTGTCGTGCCTATTTGTATCCGTGAGTGCCTCTGCACCGGCGGTCGCCCAGTCGGCCCAGCGGGTCCCGGTCGAGCAAGTCTCGACCGAGCAAAAAGCGCGCTTCGTTGAGAACCTGGTGACCCGATCGGTCTCCGCGCAAACAATTGAGGGGAGCGGCGACGAAGAGGCCAAGCGGAAACTGGCTGAAGCCAGATCTCTCGTCGATCTGGCAAAGGCAAATTTGGCGAAGGGCCGGGCGGAAGATGCCAACGAAAAGTTGGATCAGGCCCTTCGCTTGGTCAATGCCGAGGCCCGCCGCCTATCCCAGAGTGAGGTGAAGGGCGCGCGGCAAAAAGACGAATACGACCGTCGGCAGCATGCGGTGCGCACCTTTCTGACGGCCTATGACCGGGTTGCGCGCGACAAGGAGTTGAGTTCGGGCGCCACGGCCCAGATGGCGAAAATCAGAGAGCTTATTAAAGGGGCGGAGGACTTGGCGCGGGACGGGCGCATGGATGACGCCAACGATACGCTCGAGAACGCCTATCGTATGGCACGGGGCGACATCCGGGAAATGCGCGATGGAGAGACACTGACCCGATCTCTCGATTTCACATCCCCTGAAGAGGAATACAGATACGAACATGACCGAAACGACAGTCACATAATGTTACTGCAGTTCGCGATCAACGAGAAATCGCCACCGGCGTCGCGCTTGACCCGCATCGAACAACTCCGCCAGGAAGCCATGGTGGCCCGCGAAAAGGCCGAAGCGCAAGCCCGTGCAGGCGAGCCCGTTGTCGCGATCGAGGTCATCCTGCGCTCGACGGATACGCTCTTGAAGGCGATCCGCATGAGCGGGGTTTGGGTTCCGGGCTGATCGTGCAATGGTTATTCAGACGGCGACCATGGCTAGGGCGGAGGAATTTAGGTGCCCATGGCCGCGTTTCAGCGGGGGTGGAAGACGCCTCGCCCCACCTATTGCGGTGGTCCTTTTTACCTTACTTCTGGCACTCGCAGCCGCGGCGGACAGCACCCCGTCGCGGGCGGTGCTCGAACAAAAGATAAGACTGCTCGAGAGTTACTTTGCGTCGGCGACAGTGGCCCGGATCGGGGCATCGGACGATCCGCAGGCAAAGAAACTTTTGGCGCAAGCCAAGAGCACGTTTGCCGAGGCGCGCGACGCGCTGACCAAAGGGGACATTGAGCGTTCGGCCCGTGGCTTGGACGAGGCTCTGCGCAAGGTATCGAATGCGGCAGGCGCCGTGACCCGGGCATCCCCGAAGCGGACGGCGGCGCAGGAAAAAGCCATTTACGAGCGCCTGCGCGGGCAGATCGAAAGTTACAGGAACGCCCTGGGGCGCGGCCTTTCAACCGGGGCGGGTGACGCCGGCACTATACGTGTCCAAGCCCGGCTGGATCAGATCTTGGAAGAGGCTGCCGGGCACGCTCAAGCAGGACGGTATCGGTTCGCGACGGAGTCCTTGACCGAAGCCTACCGCGCGGCAGTTGTCGCAATCGCGGCGCAACGCAAGGGCGAGACAGCTGTCATCCGATTAGATTTCGAAACTCCGGCCGACGAGTATCTCTATGAGCGCAAGCGCAACGACAGTTACGAAATGCTGATCGGGATCATGATGAATGAAAGGCAGGCTGTGACCGGCGGCCTCAAGGCGATGGTGGCGCGCATGATCGGCGAGAGCCGGGATCTACGGGACCGGGCGGACACGGCCGCCGGCGTGGGAGACTATCCGGACGCGATCGCCACGATGGAGGACGCGACCCGCCGCCTGGTCCGGGCGTTGCGGGCAGGCGGCCTGCCGGTTCCGGAATGAGGGTAGGATGACTGGCGGCTTAGTATATGGATCGCCCCCAACAGGTGGCGAGTCGGAGGAATGAAGGCGATGAGACCTCCAAGATGGCGCTTTGCCAGCGCAGTTTTGACCTTGGTGCTCTGCGCTTTATGGTTGGTTCCGGTGGCGCAGGCCGAAATGACCTTTGGCGCCCTGATCAATACGGCGGGGCGGCAGCGTATGCTGACCCAGCGCATCGTCCTGAATTACGTACAGATTGGGCTCGGCGTGTTTCCAGAAAGGTCACGCGAACAACTAGCTCATGATGTGTCCCTGTTTTCCGAGCAGCTTGCCGAACTCAAGGCCGCCGCACCAGCAGTGGACATCATCGAGGCCCTGGATAACGTGGAGAGCCAGTGGCGGGATTTTCGGGCGACCGCGACCGTTCAGGTATCGCGTGCAGGGGCCAGGCGGCTGTTGTTCTGGAATGACGATCTGCTATTCGCCTCCAACAAGGTGGTTCAGCTTCTTCAAGACCTGTCCGGCGAACCTTTCTCGCGTCTGGTTAATATTTCCGGGCGGCAGCGCATGCTCTGCCAGCGCATGGCCAAGTTCTATATGCTTCGGGAGTGGGGAATTGATACAATTACGACGCGCGACGAGATGGAGCGGGCGCGCAACGAATTTGAAGGTGGCATGACGGCACTGTTGGAGGACCCGGAAACCGCCGAGGAAATCAGGAACGAACTCGATTCGGTTGCTATACAATGGGCTTGGTTCGAGAATGCGCTGACTTTGATGGATGAGGAAACCTTTCGCTTGATTGTCGCTGAATCGGGCCAAGCGATTCTCCAAAGCATGGAGCATGTAACTGCCCTCTACGAGCAGCATGCGGCGCGATGACGTTTTTTGGCGAAATCAACCTTGACTCAAGGCGATGCCGGCGACGGCTCGTGGCTCTGAGTTTGCCAGTCTGGCTTGCTTTAGCCAGTTGCGGGATGCAGCCCCCAACCGCGACGCCGAGCCTCGAACCAGCACCCGATGCCCATAGCTGGCCTCTGGCGCCGGAACAGGCCCGCTATGCCCTGGCCGGTGTGCTTGTCGGAGAGCGGAATTTTCTGGCGCCGAACCGTCGGACTGCCTCGAAGGCGCGCTCCGCGCTGAATTGGTTAGTTGGCCTGATTGTCGGCGAGCCGGAATACGTTGAGTTGCGTCGGCCGGTCAGTGGCTTGACCGACGCCACGGGCCGGGTGCTGGTCGTTGATTCCAGTCACCAAGCCGTCGTGGTATTCGACATGAAAGGCCAACGCCTCCTGCTTTGGCGCAGCGTTGATCGCGGTGAGCGGTTCCAATCGCCGGTGGCCATCGCGGCGGACGGGGCCGGCGGATACTTGGTCACGGATTCGGAGTTGGGCGAGGTGTTCCGGCTAACCGCAGACGGCACGCCGCAGGGACGCTTCGGCAAGCGAATCCTGACGCGGCCCACCGGCATTGCCCGCGATAACCAATCCGGCCTGGTTTACGTCGCGGACACGGCGCGGCACGACATCAAGGTTTTCGATCCAAATGGAGCTCTGGTTGACATCCTGGGCGGCAAGGGCGAAGCCCCGGGATCCTTCAACACGCCGACGCACCTGCTGTTTCATGGCGGTCAACTTTACGTGGTCGATACGCTGAACTTCCGGGTTCAGATATTCGACCGAAACGGCGACGGTCGCCTATCCTTCGGCGGGCTTGGCCTATTCGTCGGCAACATGACACGGCCCAAGGGCGTGGCGGTTGGCGGGGACGAGCGCATCTATGTAGTCGAGTCGTACTACGACTATCTGCTCGTCTTCGATGCCGCCGGGCAACTGCTTCTGCCCATCGGCGGGACTGGCCAGAATGTGGGAGAGTTCTATCTGCCCGCCGGTGTTTGGACCGATGCGGAGAATCGGGTCTATGTCGCGGACATGTTCAATGGGCGGGTCGTCGTGTTCAAAGAATTGACTGGCGTGCAGGGTATATAAACTATGCGCCTTACCCCGCGATCGCATATCCCGTTTATCTGCATGGCGCTTGCTGCCTTCGGAATAGTCCTTATTTCCGGGGGAATCCCTGGGCGCGCCGAGCGGATATCGGATATCCGCAATACCAAGCACAATTTTTCCGCCACTGTCGTTGGCCCAGGGACCGTCCGCGCGGCCAGCGAGTCGCAAGTCTGCGTTTTCTGCCATACGCCGCACCATGCGGAGCAGGCCGCCCCGGTCCCCTTGTGGAACCGGAAGCTCTCGGGCGCCACCTATACGCCTTATACGTCCAGTTCCATGGATGCGATCGGTCTCGGGCAGCCGGGGGGCAGCAGCAAGCTGTGCCTGTCGTGCCATGACGGTACGATCGCCATCGGGTCCGTCAATGTCTTGAATGGTGCCTTCACGGACCAGAATCCTGCGACGCCAGACATCGTCGTGCTCGGAACCGCGCCTGACGGCACCATTCCGGAAGGACAAGGCGCCACAACCGGGTTCACAAGAAGGCTAGGCACGGACCTGACCAACGACCATCCGGTTTCCTTCACCTACGATAACAGCCTGGCCCTAGTCGACGGGGAATTGAGCGAACCCGGAGTGGCACCCCAAATAGGCAACCGAATTCCAGGCGTCCGCCCAGTGTTGCCGCTGGAAGACGACCAGCTGCAGTGCACCTCATGCCACGATCCGCACATTCGTGATTCTGTCGAGCCCGATATCAAATTTCTCCGCCTGCACCGTTTCCAACAAGCTGAGGCGATCTCCGGAAACTTCGACCAGACGCGGGACATCATCTGCCTGGGCTGTCATGAAAAGGAGGGCTGGACTGCCTCGGCCCACGCCAACAGCGTCGTGGCCAACGAAACATATACCGCGGCGGCATCCAATCTTCGTGAATTCCCGCAAAACATGCAGGTTTGGCGTGCCGCGTGCCTAAACTGCCACGACGCCCATACGGTTCAAGGCGCCCAGCGACTGCTGCGCGAGGCGACCAACAGCATTTCTGTACCCAAGACCGGCGGTAGTTCCGCGCTCGAGGAGAACTGCTATCAGTGCCATTCCGCGAGCGGCGCGGTTCTCAATGGCCAAGGTAGCGCGAGCTTTGAGGTGCCTGACATAAAGTCCGATTTCACCAGCTTGCGTCACATGCCGATCGCGGTACAGCCGGAGGTGCACGATATTGGCACCGGAGGATTGGCGCAGCCCGGCAAGGATCACTTAGAATCTCAGTCTCTTCTTGGCCAAGGCGCGCCGACCAATCGACATGTCGAATGCACCGACTGCCATAACCCGCACCGGGTGATCAAGAATCGCCGTTTTAACGATTCACCCGCCGTGCCGGACGTGGCGGGGACCCATGTCCACGAAGCCGGTTCCCTGCATACAAATATCGCTTCGGGCGTTCTGAGAGGGAGTTGGGGGGTTGAGCCGGTCTATGGGTCGAGCGCCTTTCTGACCACGCCGACCGGTTTTCAGGTTAAGCGCGGCAACCCGCCGGTTGGCGCTAGCACCAGCGAAACATCCCCGTGGGTCACCCGTGAATATCAGATCTGCTTGAAGTGTCACTCCACCTACGGTTTCTCGGTCCCACCTGATCTGACCGGCACCAACGGGGGGACGCCGTTCAATACGAACGGTTTAACCCGCTACACGGATCAAGCCATGGAATTCCAGGCACCGCTGACCGACAGGGGCGAGAGCACGGGCGACCACCGGTCCTGGCATCCGGTTATCGGCTCCACGGAACGCACCACCGGGTTGCGCAATGCGGACGCCAATCACTGGCTGTCGCCTTGGAACAACCCGAGCTTCATCGGTTCCCAAACAATGTATTGCGGAGACTGTCATGGGTCGGAAACCGCGCCAGGGACCGTCGTGCCGTCCGGCGGCGAGAACGGCCAGAGCTGGGGGCCGCATGGCTCCAATTCTAACTTTATTCTGAAGGGGCAGTGGAACGATCAAACCGGCGAGCCGGGCACCCAGGACCATTTATGCTTCAAGTGTCATTCCTTCACCCGGTACGCGACCAAAGACGGCGAGGGTATTCCGAGCGGTTTCGGCGGAGAGAAAGACTCCAACCTGCACGCGTTTCACGCCGACAAGATCGAGCGACTGCGCTGCACTTGGTGTCATGTCGCTGTGCCGCACGGCTGGAAAAACAAGGGATTCCTCGTGAATCTCAATGACGTGGGCGCCGAAGCCGGCTCGCCGACGGGGACTCAGGTTCGCAACAACACCACCGCGGTTTTCACCGCTGAGCCCTATTACCTCGGTGCCACGCTCAAGGTCCGCACCTTTGCCACTAGCGGCAATTGGCAGGCGGCCGACTGCGGTTCGTCTGGGCCGCCCGGCAATGGCCAATCGGGCCGCGACTGGATGCGCGACAGCAACGAGAATTGTGATTTTCGGCCGTGAAACAGATGTCTCATAGCCTCATATGCAAACTGGCGTCCCTGCGGGTGACACTAACTTGTATCGGCGTTGCGGTCGCCGTGGCGCTGTTCGGCAGTGATGGCGACACTTGGCCGGTCGGCGCGATGATCGCGCTGCCATTCGGCGCGCTCTGCGTCAATCTTTTGGCGGCTCTGACGACCAACGTTACTCTGCGCGCTAGTGCCGGATTGCTCGGCTTTCATCTGGCGTTGGCAACGCTTGCCCTCTTGGCCGCAGCCGACCGCTTGACCGGTCTGGCCGGCCACGTCGAGGTAACTGAGGGGGTCGGCTTCGATCCCAGCTTGGTCGAGGGCGATATCGGGCCATTCCATCCCTGGAAACTTGATAGCGTTCGTTTCGTTCAAGGTGGCTTCGAGATCGACTACGACCCCGGCATGAAACGGCGCGATACCGTCAGCAAGGTATATCTACCGGGCGATGGTCAGGCGTCGCGCAGCCTGGACGTCGGCGACGACATGCCCTTGGTGATCGGTGGCTACCGTTTTTATACCTCGTTCAACAAGGGATTTGCGCCGCTAGTGACCTTCACCGACGGGGCCGGGGCGGCGCATACTGGGGCGATTCACCTGCCGTCGTATCCGCTCAATTATTTCAAGCAAGGAAACGACTGGACTATTCCGGGCACGCGAAAAGCGGTCAAGGTTTGGCTGCACCTACCGGACGAGGTCTACGATGAGGAAGGGGCTTGGCGCTTCCGCAAGCCGGACAACGCTAGCTTGGTCGTAATAGCGGAGGGCGCGCGGCGGGAACTGCGGCCCGGAGAGACGATTTCGCTCAGCGGTGGGCACCTGCGTTACGAAGAGTTGCGAAGCTGGATGGGCTACACGATCGCCTACAATACCTTGGTGCCCTGGATGCTTGCGACTGTGGTCATCGCGATTCTATGCCTGGCGTGGCATGTCGCCGGCAAGTTCCAGGCTACATCTTGGGACGGGGCGGTCCGGGCGCGGCCATCGCAAACGGGCACCGACGCGAATGCAGAAAGGAGATGCGCCTATGTTCGCTGATGGTGCCTGGCTGCCCATCTCCCTGGCGCTCTATTTGGCCGCAGCGCTGGCCGCTGCCATTACCGCCGCGCGAAACGGTACGTTCCAGATGACGATCATGCTGCTCGCGGTCGCCCTCACGACCCACAGCGTCGCCATATCTCTACGCTGGCACCGCCTTGATCACGGGCCGTATGTCGACATGTTCGAAGTCTTGTCCAGTAATATCTGGAGTCTGCATCTCGCCGTTCTAATCGGCTGCCTGGCGATTCCCCGTATCAAAGCCAGCCTGGCGACAGTCCTGCCGGTCCTTCAGGTGCTCGTCGTTTGGCTACTCTTCGTGCCGGAGCGAGACACCCTGGCACCCATCACTTACGGCACGGTCTGGCTTCCGGTTCACGTTACTCTTGGCAAAATCTTTCTGGGCTGTGCGGTTCTGGCCGTCGGGCTCAGTTTGGTGGTACTGGTGCGGCACAGCGGCCTCGGCGCGTTTGGCGCCTTGCCTGAAAACCGAGCCCTGGACGAGCTTGCCTACCGATTTATCCTGATCGCTTTCATCTTCGAGACCCTTATGCTGGTTGCCGGCGCGATCTGGGCCCAGGATGCCTGGGGCCGCTATTGGGCCTGGGATCCTTTGGAGACCTGGGCATTCGTGACTTGGCTTTCGGTCGCGGCCTACCTGCATTTCCGTGCCATGCGGCGGCCCGCGCCGGCCCTAAACGCCGTCTTTGTCCTTGGTATCTTTGTCGTGGCGTTTTCGACCTTTTTCGGGATGCCGTTCGTCTCGACGGCACCGCATAAGGGGGCGATATGACTGCAGGCAATAGGTGCCGCCGCAATGTCCTAGCCCTTACCGTGCCGATCGTGGCCGTGGTCGTGGTTGTATTTGGCTTCGCGCTAGACCGCTGGGTGATCGACAGCGGGATCGAGATCGCGCCGGAGCCGGCAGCATTATTCCCGTCGGCCCCCATCATGGACCCGGCCCGTCAATCCGATCTCGACGGCGCCCATTTCGATGCCTTGTTTGCACAAGGAATCGCCGGGTTGCGCGCGGGCAAACCCGGCCAGGCAGCCGCCGCTTTCGAGGCGGCACGGCGCTTGGGCCCAAAGGTACCGGCGCTTTACGTAAATCTGGGCTTCGCCCGCCTCGCACTCGGGCAAGTCGACGCGGCTGTAGAGTCCTTTGAGACATCCATCAACCTCCGGCCGGCTCAAGCCAATGCCTATTTCGGCTTGGCCGAGGCCCGGGAGCAGCAGGGTGATATGGAAGCGGCGCTGGGCGCCATGCGGACGTTCGTGCACCTTGCGTCCGAGGACGATCGCTTTCGGCGCCGTGCTTTGTCCGCGATTTGGGAATGGGAGGCGGCCTTAGGCCGACGACCGTCCAACGGCACTGATGCGGCGCAAACCGAAACCAACGAATACGCGCAGGCCAAGGGGTCTGATCTTCTGACGGCTGAATTAGGTCGCCTCGATGGCGGTTCGGGTACGCTGGCGCACTTTCGCGGCAAGACGCTTGTCCTGAACGTCTGGGCGACTTGGTGCGCGCCTTGCCGGGTCGAACTACCCAGTCTTCAACGTCTCAGCGAAAAGCTTAATCCCGAACAGTATGCCGTCGTCGGACTGAGTACAGACGAGGACCCCGATTTCGTGCGCGAGTTTTTGCGCGAAGTAGGCGTAGCTTATCCCAACTACCTTGACCCGGGCCGTGATGTCGCATTCGGGATCTTAAAGATAGAGAGCTACCCGCAGACCCTGTTAATACGCCCGGACGGATCGATCGCGCAAAGGATCGTGGGGGCGCGGGCCTGGGACGAGCCGGAGATGGTTGCCAATATCGAAAGTGTCCGGTGATCGAGGGGGGCCTTGTGGATTAAGAACGTCAATAGTATCATACCTTTAACAAATAAAATAACACGATTGCGAATGCTGCGGATGCCGACACTTTCACGATGCCGGACAATAGCACCGGACTTGAAATCACGATGGCGCGTTGTTGTCGCGGTATCGGCCGCCTGTTTTGGGCTGGCGCTGCTCCCGGGTGGAAGCCGTGCCGCCGATGTTTTTGCCGGGCAAAAAACTTACCAAGCCCACTGCGTGCGATGCCACGGCGACGAGGGCAGGCCGGTGCTGCCGGATGTACCGGACTTCTACCAAGGCGAAGGCTTGAGTGCATCCGACGGTTCCCTAGTTCGCAGCATCAAGGCCGGCGGCAATCTCATGCCGTCCTTCAATCGTATCATCAAGGATCGGGATATCTTAAATGCTCTGGCTTATATCCGCACCTTGCAGCGCTAAGCGACGGCGTCGTGAGCGCTCTGGGCGCGGCCTCTTCATGGCCGCATGTCTCGCACTCGGCGTTCTCACGATTGCGATGTCCTGGCCAAGCCTTGCGCAGGAGTTGAAGCCGCCGGCTGAGAAGATGGTTAGTTTCCAGGTCGGCCGGAATGTTTATGTGCGTTCGCTTGCCCTCGATCCAAGTCGGGGATCGCTTTGGGTCGGCACCTCTGTCGGTGTGCTCGAAATCGACACTGCGACGCAGGAGGTCAAGCAAACCTTCACACGGGATCACGGCTTGGCCAGCGAGTATGTCTTCGCGATCGGTGTCGCTCCCAATGGCGACGTGTGGTTCGGCACCAACGCGGGCGGCGTATCCCGGTACCGCGATGGACAATGGAAGACGTATTTTCCGATGCATGGATTGGCGGACTACTGGGTCTATGCCTTCGCTTTTCCCGCCGACGGCACTGTTTGGATTGGAACTTGGGATGGCGCCAGCCATTTCGACCCAAGCGTCGAGCGCTTCACGAATTACCGGGAAGAGTTGATCAACATCTGGGTCTATGGGATTGGGATCGACGCGGAGAAGCGCGTTTGGTTCGGGACCGAGGGCGGCGTATCCATGTTGAAGGACGGCCAGTGGCGCTCTTGGGACAACGACGACGGTCTCGGCGCGGCGAACACGCAGGACCTGCCGCCTAGCGCCAACACCGGTCTCGGCACAAAGTCGCGTCATGACCTGGCGGTCGTGGTTGGCAACAGCGAGAGTTACAACCCGAGTTACGTTTTCTCGGTCCAGGTCGACCGTTTGGGCCGTGGTGTGTGGTTTGGCACCTGGGGCGGCGGGGTGAGCCTGTTCGGCTCCGATGGTACCTGGCGATCCTACAATGCGAACGACGGCCTGGCCGGCAACATCGTCTACAGCATCGCCCAGGCAGAGGACGGAACCCTATGGTTCGGCACGAACCGCGGCCTCTCGAGATTCGACGGAAGCAACTGGACGAATTACCAGCACGGGCTGCCCGCGCCCGATGTCTATGCGATTACGCTCGGTGGCGACGGGAAGGTCTGGGCAGCTACGAAGGGAGCGGTGACGTGGATCGATCCGAACTAATGACCTCCAGGCCTTGGGTAGCCCGCCAGATATTGGTGGTTTCTTTGGTTGCCACGGCGCTGCCTGGGCTTTCTATGGTTAGCAGATCTGAAGCACAGGAGACGCGGGCCGTGCCTCGAGCCCATCAGGCGATGCCGGCGCTGCCGGAGGCGCCCGGCCCGCTTCGCAGTTCCGTTCAATTCCATGTTGGTCAGCGCAACGTCAAGGCCTTGCTGGTCGAAACCGGCACGACTTGGATCGGAACCTCCGGCGGACTGGTCCGCTATCAGCCGATCGGCGACAAATACACACACTACGACAACAAATCGGGGTTGCTCTCCAACGGCGTCTTTTATGTCAATCGTATTCAGGACAAGATTTGGGTCGGCACCTACGGCGGCGGGCTATCCATTCTCGATGCGCGGAGTAGCTCGTGGTGGGGATACAACATTCCCAATGGCATGGCCGATGCCTTCGTCTACGATGTTCTAGAGACGCGAAACGGCGACATTTGGATCGCCACATGGTCCGGTGCGAACCGCATTGTCGGCGGCCGGCTGGACGATATCCGAAACTGGCAAACCTACACGGTGGAGAATACTGCTGGCGGCCTGCCCAATGACTGGGTCTATGGCCTGGCAGAAGGGAAGAACGGCGAAATTTGGCTTGCGACCGAAGGTGGCCTTGCGCGCTTTATCGACGACCGCTGGACGAATTGGCAGCATGACGACGGGCTGGGCGCGCCCTACGAGAAAGTCGCCGAGGATATACAATTTCAGAACGATCCGGCGCAGTTTTCTAGCCACCATGCCCGTCAGAAGGTCGAGCAAGGTCTTCAGGACATCAAGGTCGCCTACAATCCGAATTATGTAATCGCCCTGCTGGTCGCACCTTCCGGTGAGGTCTGGGCCGGTACCTGGGGTGGCGGTCTGTCGCGCTTCGACGGGCAGCGCTGGCAGACCTACACGGTCGGCGACGGCCTGCCCGGCAATCATGTCTTTGCCCTGGGTCAGGATCCCGTTGGTGGCATATGGGCCGGGACCAGCAACGGTTTGGCCAAATTCGATGGCGAAGGGTTCCACACCTATAGGCGGGCCGACGGTCTTTATTCGGACGTTGTGTTTTCAATCGCCTTTGGATCAGACGGAAGTGCCTGGATTGGTGGAACCGGCGGGTTGACTTGGTTCCCGCGCGGCCTGGCGGCAGAGGATCCGAAAGGCTAGAGACCGGCGTCGCTCACTACTTCAGAGGGCAGGGAATACAGTTATCGGAGAAAATCATGATCCGGCGTTTCGTTTTAGTCTTGTCTCTGGTTTTATTTTCGGGCCCGACCGTAGCCGCTGACCTCGCGGCCGGACTGGCCTTGTTTGAGGCCGGCGAATTCGAGCGCGCACATGACGAGTTGACGCCGCTGGCCCGGCAGGGCGATCCGCGCGCACAATACATTCTAGGTATCATGTACCTAAACGAATACGCCGCCTCGCCGAGCGCGACGGCGGCGGCGGACTGGATTGGCAAGGCGGCGGAGCAAGATTATCCGGCGGCGCAGACCGAACTCGGCCGCATGTACCGGACTGGCGATGGCGTAGCGCAGGATTACGCCAAGATGGCGCAGTGGTACGCGCGCGCCGCGGAGCGGGGTGACGTGGGCGCTCAATTATTTCTCGCGGATGCCTATGCCTACGGATACGGCGTCGAGGCTGATCTCGTTCAAGCGTACATGTGGTATGAAATTGCAATTCAATACTGGGGATCGCTCGCGGTCCGGGCGCGCGACGTCGTGGCTGAAGGGATGTCTGCCGATCAGGTCGCCGAAGCGGTCCAGTTGGCGGGCAAGTGGATCAAGGACCACGCCAACTAGTGATCTAACGCGCGCTCCGCTTCTTCTTCGATCGACGCAGGCTCGACCGCAACGAGACGCATTGTAAAAACGGCACCGCCGCCCGGCGCGTCGTCGACGGATATTTCGCCGCCCATGCTCTCGACGATCCGCTTGACGATCGATAATCCTAGGCCGGCCCCTGGCCCGTTCTTTTGATCGCCACGCCAGAACCGGTGAAATATCGCCTCGCGCTCTTCCTGCGGTACGCCTTTTCCCTGATCTATGACTCTGACTTCGCCGTTCAGGCTCAGACGGGCCTCGACCGTCGTGCCGGACGGCGTGTGAGCCAGGCCGTTCTCGACCAAATTGCGGACCGCCCGGCTTAGCATTCGTACGCAACCTCTGACAAAGATGGGTCCCTTCGCCCCGGTTAAAGCAATCTGCTTTTTTTCGCGCACGGCCAAGGGCGCGAGGGTGGCTATCACTTCGGCGCAGACGTCGTGGAGGTCCGCCGGCTCCGCGTCGACATTGGCTTCGCTTTGTGATTCAAGCGCGGCAAGATCGAGAAGCTGATGCACGACGTCGGTCATGGCTTCGACATCCTCACGCAATTCTGCGGCGACCGACTTGTCTTTCAAAGTGTCCAAATGGGCTCGCAGAACCGCAAGAGGCGTCAAGAGCTCGTGCGCGGCATCAGCGCTGAACTGACGCTGGGAGTCGAGGGCACGATCAAGCCGGTCCAAAGCGCCGTTCGTGGCGACGATAAGTGGCAGGATCTCCTTGGGCATCCCCTGGGTTGGCAGCCGTACACCCGAGGATCGCGGGCCGATCTCCGCCGCATAGCGGGACGCAAGTTGGATAGGCGCGATGGCACGCCGCATGATCCCGAATACCAGCACGCCGTATAACGCGCCGAATATCCCGACCAAGCCAACGAGCATCGTCAACGTGGTCCGGTCGATTCTTTCCTTAACATCGGTTACGTCCGTATAGACTTCGAAAACGCCGACAATTTTCCGGTCATTGTCGAAGATGGGCACATAGGTTTCGACGATATCTCGAAGAAAAACCTCACCTGAGTAAGCGCTAAATCGGTTTCGGAACGAAAGAGCACTACTCGCGCGACCGTCGTGCGCGGCCGTCATGAAGGCAGCGCTGTTCGAATAGTCACCCCCGATCTGCGGCAGATCGGTAGAAAAAATCGTTAGCCCTTCTTTGTTGTATATCTTGACCTTCAGAACGTGCATATCCTTGGTCAGTGCTCTGATTGCGGCGTCTATTTCCATCGTCTCCGGCCTTGCGCGCAAAGTTGCGCCGTCCAAGTCCCTGGCCTCGGCAATATAGTCGCCGTAACGATTCCAGACCGTATTCAGGAGAATTCTATCGATGCCAATGTTGTGCTTGGCCGACATCTCGGTGAGGTCGCGCACGGCCTGTTGATGGTAAAACCAAGCGACCATGGCCAATGCCAAGAGCAGGACGATCGCACTTGCCAACGCGAGGTACCGGTTTATTCTCAACATGAGACGACTCGAATCCCAGTGTTTGGTAAGGCACAGCGTCTGGGGGGCCTAGGACGATCCAATTGGCGACTCCTCATCAGCGGTCATCAGATATCCAATGCCGCGAACAGTGTGGATCGTGGCGTTGGCTCCGGAATCGGTCAGCTTCTTGCGAACACGGTGCACCAAGACTTCGACGGAATTGGAAGATAAGTCCTCACCGGCGCCATACAGACTCTGCTCCATTAGGTGCTTTGGTGCGACCTTTCCGCCGCGACGCATCAGTTGCTCGAGGACACTGAGTTCCCGGCGTGAGAGGGGCACGGGTTGATTGCTCCCCGCAAGGCGTGCCTCTCTGGCAACGACGTCCAGTTCAAGATTGCCGATCTTCAGTGTCTCGCCTAGGGCCGCGCCCGGCCGCCTCAGCAAGGCGTGTAGCCGGGCGATAAGTTCTTCCATCGCGAAGGGTTTAGTGAGGTAATCGTCAGCGCCAGCGTTCAATCCTTGAATTTTGTCAGCAAGCTGCACGCGCGAAGTAAGGATCAGCACTGGGATCGCCGGGTCTTTGGCGCGGAGTTCGTCGAGGAGATCCAACCCTTCTATGTCGGGCAGGCCCAGGTCCAGGATGACCACGTCGTAACGGACGCACTCGAAGTTTTCCAGCGCATCGGAACCCTTGGCCGCCAGATCTACATCGAATTGTGCGGCGTTGAGTCCCTTGCGGATAAAGCCCGCCAGGCGCGTGTGATCTTCGATCAGGAGTATCCGCACGGCTTTCCTTCCGAGTTATCGGGATCGGTGCTCTTGACCAGGCCCACGGGCGTGGATCCAAGAGACTATCGCCGGGAAGGTCGTTCCTAAGACGTGAAACATTTTGGGCAGTTCCGGGCCGTTGTAAGGACTATGTAAGGCGCCCCGAGTATATATATGCGCGGTCTCATAGGCCAAGGTTCGCCTTTGTGGACCACGTGCATTCGTAAACTCATTAAGCGGTGCCCCCAAGCCCATCTGAGGTGCGGAGGCGCCGCTTTTTCTTTGCCTATGGATCGCTCGTTGAGAGGCCCCGCTGGGGCGGACTGGCGGTAAATGGGGCCCTGGCGAAATCTTACAAAAAGCTTACAATTAGCGGAAGGGTATCGTTGGCTGCCGGGATGGCCGAAGCATGGCCAGAAGTTTGATAGGAAAATCAACCGCAGCAACGCTCCTTGCGGCAGTCTTTATATTGGCTGGATGCGATAAACCGGATGATCTCAAGTCGTTCGCAACGACGGGGCGGCCATCGGCCAACCCGGCTTCTGCACCGGCTCCGGCGCCGCTAACTCCACCGGATCCGGCCATACCTTGGTCGTTGCTTGCGCGAGACGACCTGCACGATCCCAACAATCTAGCCCTGTCACTCTTGCAGGAGCCGGCCGAGGCCTTGGCCGTCTTGGCTCCGGCCCAGGAGGGCAATTTCGTGGATTGGGCCGCGGCGCTGCGCTCCGGCGAAATCTCGCCGCGCACCAATGTCTATCCGGAAACCAAGATCCGTGTGCTCGACCTCGACGTCCTGATGACCGATACGGCCGCAATGCCGGTCGTGCGCTTTCCGCACCGGCCCCACACCGAATGGCTGGATTGCAGCAATTGCCACGACAAGATTTTTGTCGCGAAAGGCGGCGCCAATCCCATAACCATGTTCAAGATCTTGCAGGGAGATTTCTGCGGCCAGTGCCACGGCGCCGTTTCATTCCCGCTGACCCAGTGCAGGCGCTGTCACAGTGTCCCGCGCGACCAGGCGTTAAGGGTGGAGCCGCAATGAAACCCGCACGTTCGACCATACGGCGGCTGGGGTGGCGCTTCCTGCCGTTTTACCTGGCGGTCCTGGCGCTGGGCTTTATCTGGCCGGTGGCGGCCGAGTACGGCGACGTGGTCCTGAACCACAGGTCCGATCGCGCCGGCGTCCGCCCGGTCATATTTCCTCATTGGTTTCATCGGATCCGCTTCCGCTGCAAGGTGTGCCATCACGAACTTGGCTTCGAGATGCGGGCCGGCGCCAATGATGTAAAGATGAGCGATCTAGCACAGGGCAAGTTCTGCGGCATGTGTCACAACAATGAAGTTGCCTGGGGTTTGGAAAACTGTGACCTATGCCATTCCGGGAAGCCGGGCTTGGCCGGCGGCATCTATGGCGGGCACCGGACCTTGGGTCCTGGCCGGTGGTGACCACCAGATATAGGGGTGAATCTGGAAGTCATTCAATTGCGGCTTGATTTGGATCAGTTACCGCCGCTGCAGGATATCCTATCGTTAATTTCGAAAAAAAGGGGAGGCAGCCACGCGACCGCGCGATGGCTGCCCGTTGGATGCATGTGGTTGACGAATTGCCGGGCGCCGAAGGCAGGGCCTGCAGCAAGTACGCTGTCGGAATATTGGGCCAGATCCTCCGAGCCATCCGCAATTTTTAGGCCCCGCGCCGGCACGAATTGCTCGATGCCAAGTGGCCGGGTGGGGTCCGCAAGGAGGCCGGACCATGGACTACAATCGCTATTTTGCCGACAAACTCGATGCTCTGAAACGCGAGGGACGCTATCGCGTCTTCGCGGACCTGGCCCGCAACGCCGGGCGCTTTCCCTTTGCGCAAAATTACGGAGACATTGGGCCGCGTGAGATCACCGTTTGGTGTAGCAATGACTACCTGGGAATGGGGCAGCATCCAGCCTTGATCGAGGCTATGACCCAGGCGATCGAGAAATACGGCTGCGGCGCGGGCGGAACCCGCAACATCTCTGGATCCTCGCACCCGGTCATGCAGTTGGAGGGCGAGCTAGCCGATTTGCACGGCAAGCCGGCGGCCTTGGTCTTCACCTCCGGTTACGTGGCGAATCAAGCGTCGCTTTGCACATTGGCGGCGCTACTGCCTGGATGCATTGTATTTTCAGATACCCTCAACCATGCGTCCATGATCGAAGGCATCCGCCACAGCCGGGCCGCCAAGACGATCTTCCGACACAACGATCCCGCGCACCTGGATAGGCTGCTGCGCGAATCCGATCCGGCCGTCCCAAAGATCGTTGCCTTCGAATCGGTGTATTCGATGGATGGCGATATCGCACCGGTTGCCGAGATCTGCGATGTGGCCGAGCGGCATGATGCGCTGACCTACCTGGATGAGGTTCATGCGGTCGGTCTTTACGGGCCGCGTGGTGGCGGTATTGCCGAAGAGCGCGGCCTAATGGGCCGGATCGACGTGATCAACGGTACGCTCGCGAAGGCGTTCGGCGTTCTGGGCGGCTACATCGCCTCCTCCCGTGAGATCGCCGATACGATCCGCAGCTTTGCGTCAGCCTTCATCTTCACGACCGCCCTGCCGCCGGCCGTGGCTGCCGGTGCCCTGGTTTCCGTGCGCCACCTGAAATCTAGCGGCGTCGAACGGGCTATACATCAGGAACGCGCCGCAACCCTGAAGCGCCGTCTGCGCCAGGCCGGACTTCCGGTAATGCCGTCGCAAAGCCATATCGTGCCGGTATTGGTCGGCGAGGCGGTGCGTTGCAAGCAGGTCACCGATATCCTGCTCGACGAATACGGGATTTATATCCAACCGATCAACTATCCGACGGTACCGCGTGGAACCGAGCGACTGAGGATCACCCCGGCGCCCTACCACACGAACGCGATGATGGACGACCTGGTGTCGGCGTTGAGCGAGATATGGGGCCGCCTCGAAATACCCTGCGCCGCCTAGCGGAGATCGCGAGAACCGTTCTAAAGGGGTGTTCGGATTCACTGCCGAAAAGAGGATCTCATGCGATCAGTGTACTGAGGGGGAGCCGTTCAAGTGAATCGTTATGCGACCAGACTCTGCGAAGAATGCCGTCGAAGTTTTGTGTTCCGTCGGCGAATTGACCTGCGCTTGTGCGCGCTATGTCCGGTGAGGGAGTTGACGGTCCCGACCTCGGACCTGATCATATGGGATCAACCAAGGTTAACCCGGGAGCGTGTCTCGAGAATTCGACGCAGTTTTTGTTATTTGCAACCCGACATCGAATTGTTCGCGCAGGTGCTCTATGCCCGGCTCTTCGCCGAGTATCCGCACATCAAGCGCCTGTTTCGAGGCGACCAGATGGCGCAGGAGAAACAGTTGGCGGCCATGCTGACCACCATGATCAGAGGGCTCGACCGCTTGGATCAACTCAAGCCGACCCTCTGGTCACTCGGCCGCCGGCACGTCAAGTATGGGGTCCGGGAAGCCGATTTCGACGCGTTTTTCGAGGCGCTGATGTGGGCCCTTGGAGTCTTTCTTGGCGACCGGTTTTCTCGTTCGACCCAGGACGCCTGGGTCAGCTTTTACGCCTTCATATCTCAAATCATGCAGGACAGACTGGACTGGCACAGCCCCGCCGGGCTTCAAACCTTCGACGCTGCATAGGAAGACCCGAGCAGTAACTGACTGCTGAGCGGCGAGTCGCAAAGTTCCTAATTTGCAATTCGCGATGGCCTGGAACGGTGACCGCTTTCCCGTCGTGACCGACCTCGTCTCACCGCTCTGAGCATGTAAGATGTAGCGGTGGGTCGGTGATTTCCTACCGCGACCTCCCAGTCGAGTGCTGCCACGCATAGCATCAACGTTTCACAGAGCGGGATACGTTCCATACGAAAACTAATGAAACGCACGAAGTTTAACCCTCAGTTGTCCATAAATTGTGCCGGTTGTGAGCCTCGCAACCACTACAGGTATTGTTAGAACTAGTTTGCATAGATTAGGAGATACTTGGTGAAGGGGGCTTCGTCCAATACGAGTTGTTCGTCCAAATCTCGCGGCGCAGGCCTACCGTACATTGCCACCCGGATTGCCACCCAATCCACTATCACGCACCGTCATTAAACGGATTCGCCAGACGACTAGGGCTGAATTTTTCGCCTAAGCCATTGAAAATGAAAACTAGGCCAAACCGAACGGATGGTGAGCTAAGGATTTTAAGTCCGTTGCGTATACCAATTTCGCCACGCCCGCTTGTGCTTGGCATCCGATTCACCGTCCCTTTTTCCCCTATTTGACCAGCCGCCGCCACGGGGTCAGGCTCGTACCATGCCCCTCAAGCCGGTAGTTCTCGCGATCCTCGCTGGCCTCGGTTTGACGTTACCGGGCGGGCCTTTCGCGGGCGGGCCCGCCCAGGCCGCCGAGGCGCGCGGGATCGTCCGGGTTCTGGACGGCGATACCCTGGAATTGGCCGGGCGGCGCCTGCGGCTTCATGGCATTGACGCGCCGGAACCGGGCCAGCTTTGCAGCCGGGATGGCGTGCCCTGGCCCTGCGGGGCTGAGGCGGCCTTATTGCTGCGCCGCTTGGTGGCCGGACGAGAGGTCGCCTGCCGGACCACCGGCCGGGTCCGCGACGGAGTTGTACTCGCCGCCTGCCGGCTCGGCTGGCTGGACCTGAGCGCGGAGTTACTGACCCGCGGCATGGCGGTACCCGACCCGCCCGGCACTCCGGCCACCTTGCGACCCTACCGGGAGGCCCGCAGCTTGGGCGAGGGCATCTTCGCGGGGGAATTTATCGCCCCCGCCCGTTGGCGGCGCGGCGAGCGCCTGCCCATAGAGCAGACCAACTAACGCGCTGTCCGGAAGCCCTAACCCCATGGTCCGAGCCCGTGTGAGCGGGCATACTCCGCGGGAAACCTTCACGCGGAGGACGGCATGACGGGGCGCTTGCACGACAAGGTGGCGGTGGTGATCGGGGCGGGCTCGGTTGGGCCCGGCTGGGGCAACGGCAAGGCGACCGCGGTGCTGTTCGCGCGCGAGGGCGCCAAGGTGCTGTGCGTCGATATCAACCAGGCGGCGGCCGAAGAAACCGCCGGCATCGTCGCGGAGGAGGGCGGCATCGCCGCGGTTCACCGCGCCGACGTGACCAAGGCGGCCGAGGTCGAGGCCTTGACCCGGCGGGCGCTCGATCTCTGGGGCCGGATCGACGTGCTCGACAACAATGTCGGCATCCTGGCGGTCGGCGGCCCGGTCGAGCAGAGCGAGGCCGACTGGGACCGGGTCATGGACGCCAACATCAAGGCTATGTTCCTGACCTGCAAACACATCCTGCCGGTCATGGAGAAACAGGGCGCGGGCGCCATCGTCAACATAGCCTCGGTCGCCGGCATTCGCTGGCTCGGCGTGCCCTACATCTCCTATCACGCCAGCAAGGCGGCGGTGATCCAGTTCACCAAGGCGGTGGCGTTGCAATATGCGGCCAAGGGCATCCGGGCCAATTCCATCCTGCCCGGTTTCATGGATACGCCCATGTACGTCGAGCCCTTGAAGGGTGCCTATGCCGGCGGCGATATCGAGAAGATGAAGGAAATCCGCGCGGCGCAATGCCCGACCGGCAAAATGGGCGATGCTTGGGACGTGGCGCACGCGGCCCTGTTCCTGGCCAGCGAGGAGGCCAAGTACATCACCGCGACCGAACTGGTGGTCGATGGCGGCATGACCGCCAGGATCGCCTAAGGCGCGGTAGTTTGTTTCGCCACAGAGACACAGAGACACAGAGACACAGAGACACAGAGACACAGAGACACAGAGACACAGAGACACAGAGACACAGAGACACAGAGGCACAGAGGGGGGGACCTTGCCATCGATCGCCGGGTCACGCGCGGCGACGGCATTGAATTATTCTTCCCTTTGCTCCGTGTCTCTGTGCCTCTGTGGTTCGTTCGATCGACGCGCACGGCCCCGCCGGTCTTGAGACCTTAGACAGCCTCCATGGAAAACCGTTTGATCCTGGGCTTCGCGCTCGCCGCCTTCGGCACTCTCATTTTGCCGATCGGCGACGCCTTGGCTAAGTATTTGGGAACGCTGGATTATCACGTCTTTCACGTGGTCTGGGGCCGTTGGGCTTCGCACTTGGTCATCCTGACGCCGGTCTTGCTCCTTCGGCACGGCCCTAAAGCCTGGATCCCGGAACGCGCCGGCCTGCACAGCCTGCGCGCCCTGGTCATGGTGAGCGCCACCGCCCTCTATTTCTTCGCCTTGCGCACCTTGCCCTTGGCCGATGCGGCGGCGATTCTGTTTTGCGCGCCCCTGATCATCACCGCACTGTCGGGCATGGTCCTCGGCGAGCACGTCGGCCCCCGGCGCTGGATCGCGGTGGTGGTCGGCCTGGGCGGCATGCTCTTGATCGTGCGCCCCGGCCTGGGCGCCGGCTACGACGAGGACAGCCAATGGGGTGGATTGCTTGCCTTGCTCGCGACCTTGGCCTTGTCCGGATATTTCTTGCTGACCCGCAAGCTCGCCAGGCGGACGCCGGCCGCGGTCACGTTGTGGTACATGGCGCTGGTCGCGACCGCGGTCACGACGCCGGCCGCGCTTTGGGTTTGGCATGCGCCGGATTTAGAGGCCGCGCTGATGATGTTCGGCATCGGCGCGGTCATGACCCTGGGCCACTTCTTCATCATCGGGGCGCTCGATCATATCGAGGCCTCGGCCATGGCGCCCTTGACCTACCTGGAGATCGTCACCGCCACCGCGATCGGATACTTTTGGTTCGGCGATTTTCCGGATGCGCTGACCTGGGCCGGCTGCGCGGTGGTGATCGGCGCCGGCCTTTTCGTGTTCACTCGGGAGCGCGCGGCGGCCCGGCGCGCCCACGCGCCAGCACCTTGAAGGTCAGCGGCGCCAGCACCACGATCAGGAAAATGCGCACGATGTGATGGGTGGCGACGAAGGCGGCGTCGGCGCCGATGGCCAGGGCGATCAGGCTCATCTCCGCCAGACCGCCCGGCGCGTAGGCCAGCATCAAGGCGGCGGTGGGCAAGTCGACCGCGCTGTGCAGGACCGCCGCGAAGGCGATATTGACCGCGAGCAGGATTGCCGTGGCGCCCAGGGCCGCGCCGACCGCGCGGGTGACCAGGCGGAGCGTGACCCCGGCGAAGCGGCAGCCGATGGCGGCGCCGACCACCACCTGCGCCGCCGCCACCAGCTCGAAGGGTGGGCGCGCCTGGGACCACCCGGCCAAGTGGACGATGGCGCTGAGGATCATGGGGCCGACCACGGCGGCGGCCGGCATGCGGATTGCTTTGGCGCCGAAGAACCCGACCACGCCGCAGGCCGCCAGCACGCCCAGGTCCGATAGAGGTACTTGACCCAAAGGCAAGCCGGCCGTCGGCTTGGCCGCCGGGTCGTAGCCGAGGAAGAACTGAAACCCGAAGGGCAGGATCAGAACCACCAGGAGCAGGCGCGCGGATTGCGAGAGTGAGATGATCCGCGCGTCACCGCCCATTTCGGTGCCGACCACGATCATTTCCGACAGGCCGCCCGGCATGGCGGCGAAATACGAGGTGACCCGGTCGTAGCCGCAGACCCGGTGGAAATAGAGCCAGGCGGTGCCGCCGGCGGTGACGGCATAAAGGGCCAAGCCGGCCAGGCTGAGCGACCACTGCGCCATCTGGCTCAAGATTTCGGGGGTGAAGCCGCTGCCCAGCATGACTCCCAGAACCGCGACCATGACGCTGCGCACCTTCATGGACATGGCCAGCGGCAGGCGGCCGGCGGCGCCCAGGGTGGTCGCCAGCATGGCGCCGATCATCCAGGGCAGGGGCAGGTTGGCCAGGCTGGCCGCCCAGCCGCCGCCGGCGCCAAGCGCCAGGGCCAGGGCCATGCGGTCGAGCCGCGGCGCCAGCGCGGCAGGTGGGGCGGACTCGGCGCTGCGAATCTCGATCTTGGGTTCGGGCCCGCTCAGGGTTCGCCCACCCGTTCGAGCAAGCGGTCCATGAAGCGCACGCAGAGCGCGACCTGATCCAGGGCGACGAACTCGTCCGGCTTGTGCGCCTGCTCGATGGAACCGGGGCCGCAAATCACGGCGGGAATGCCGCGGTCGTTGAACAAGCCGGCCTCGGTGCCGAAGGCGACCTTGCCGGTGGCGTTGGCGCCGGCCAGCGCCTTGACCAGGGTGACGATGTCGGAGTCGTTGGCGATATCGAGGCCGGGGAAGCTCGACATGGTTTCCCAGGTGAAACCGGTGCCCGGGGCGATGGCCCGCATGGCCGGTTCCAGCTCATCGCACGCGTAGCCCTGAACCTCGGCCAGCAGAGCGTGCGGGTCGTCCTCGGGCAGGCAGCGGAACTCGAACTCGAAACTGCAGTCGGCCGGCACGATGTTGAGCGCGGTGCCGCCCTGAATGGTGCCCACGTGGACCGTGGTGTGGGGGATGTCGTAGTCCTGGTCGAACGGCCCCTCGGCCGTCTTGCGCGCCGCCATGTCGGCCAGGCGGGCGACCGCGCGCGCCGCCGCCTGAACCGCGTTGACCGCCTTGGGCGCGAGGGACGAATGGGCCTCGAAGCCCTTCACATGGGCGCGGCACGACAGCTTTCCCTTGTGCCCGGTGATGACCTTCATGTCGGTCGGCTCGCCGACGATGCAGCCTATGGGTTTAACCGGCTGCGCGGTCAGGAAATCGAGCATGCGCGGCACGCCCTTGCAGCCGACCTCCTCGTCGTAGGACAGGCAATAGTGGATCGGCGTCTTGAGGCCGCGTTCCAGAAAGCGCGGCGCGTAGGCCAGGGCGATGGCGATGAAGCTCTTCATGTCGCAAGTGCCCCGGCCATAGAGCCGGCCGTCGCGCTCGCTCACCTCGAAGGGGTCGCCGGTCCAATCCTGGCCGTCGACCGGCACCACGTCGGTATGACCCGACAGCGCGATGCCGCCCCGGTCGCTGGGCCCCAGGGTGGCGTAAAGGTTCGCCTTGCCGCCCTCGTCGTCGAAGCTCAGGTGCGAGTCGACCCCCAGGCCCTTGAGGTAATCGCGCACGTCGTGAATCAGATCCAGGTTGGAATTGCGGCTGGTGGTGTCGAAGGCGATCAGGCGCGCGATCATGGCACGCACATCCTCGCTGACGATGGCGGTCTCGCTCACCGGTTTCTCCTCATGATGGGATTCGGCCCGGACGGGCCCCTTGCTGGGGCCCAAGCATGGCAGAGCCGCCGGGGTCTTGCCAATCCCCCGATCCACCCCGCTCTACCGAACAGGAGGTTTTCCGGCCCTTTCGGCTTCCCTGTTATTCCCTGCGGAACAGGGAATTTACAGGGGCGGGGTGGAACGGCCCAGTTGAAGCGCCCATGCGCCCGAGCCTAGGAACATGCACCGGCCCGCGCAAGGATAGGACTGTGGAAAGCGCGCGACCCGCAACGGCGCGCGAAATCACATAGACGCCAAGACGCCGGACGCCGCCACCAGCGCCCGCCGGGAGACGGAAGGTCCCGTGAAGCGGGAGGGTCAGGGCGAAGTGGCCCCAATTTTCGGGCGGGGTTTTTGCGCCGATCCCACGTTGGTCCGGATAAGGCCGCAAAGCGGACGTGGCAGCGACGAAGTCGGAAAGGCCGCTTTTGACCCGGTTCAGACCTCAAACTTATGAACCGGTGACGAAGCAATAGTGGTTCAATCGTGCCCTAGGTTCGTTTCTCGCTCGTGATCATCAAGCTCATTTTCTTGTCGCTTGTGAGGATGTGGTCGACGATCCACTGGCGAAGTATGTCCTCTATTGCTTTCTGATCCTCAAGGTTTGGGTTCCTGTCAAATTTGGTCATGCGTTCCGTGTATTCGTCGAGAAGGTGATCGTGTTCTGACTTGTGTTGCGCGTAGTGAGCGTACTTGTGGGAAACCATGACGTTTTCCTCAAGTGCAAAGTGACTTTGTATGCGGGAGTAGATGGTCCCGAGCGTGACCTTGGCCCGACCCATGTCAACATGTTCGCGCAGTTCTCGGTACAGCTTGTTGATGTCTTCGATTAGGCACCGGTGCTCGTAGTCGAGTTCCTCGATGCCGATCAGGAAATCATCTGACCAGATGATACTCTGATCCACCGCCGATCCCGTCATATCTCCAATCCCTTACCCGCCCATCCCAACATCCGCGCTCGTTGCTGTGGCTTCCTCGTCAACATAGTTCGAGCGATACTGCCACTTCCGGGCAACAATATCTCCCTTTAATGCCGTCCCGAGCGAGCCGAGAGCCGATCCAGAAGGGGGGTGAAAAGCAGAAGTTCGAGCGTTTTCGACCGCTTTGCCCCAGCAAGCAGACTCACTATGGGCCGGCGCTAAACGGAGAGAAATGACCCGGAACAGTCATGCTGCTGGCCATCGCTAGGGTGGTATTGTCGGAGGACCACGGCGTACTCTTCACCACAAAAAAGCAAATTGGAGAATATGGGATGGATTATACCGACTCACTTTGGGACGATGGCGAATGGGTAAGTTGGGACAGCATAAACGAACAAATTCAATATAAAGAATGGCGTGTAAAGTATCCAAACGCTGATATTTCATTGGTTCCAATTTTTGAGCAATTAATTTCGGCCGCTGAAGCTTACTACAACACTACGGGCAATCATTTGCAAATTTATGGAGATATTGGTGAAATATACGGCGCGATCACTCATGGCATTAAACTTCACAAAAATTATGCGCAAGGATCAGATGGGCGCTTGGGGAATGATTTTATCGAAGTGAAGACGATAACGCCGTTCAAGAAGAGCGACAGCATCTCCATCAAACGTTCAGGGAACTTCAACAAACTTTTTGTTGTGAGAATTAACCAGGATTTTGAGCTAAATGGGCATTTGATCAATCGTGCCGATCTGCCAATGAGGAAAGGGAACAATCTTCGCCTAAAATGGCGCGATGTAATCAGCGAAAAGCGCTAAGCTTCTCGCAATGGCTCAGTGACCGCTTCTGGCACTTTCCAGCCATCTGCGCGCACGTATCGGCACGTCCGGAACGCCCCCGCAAACCGGACGTTTAGACTGAAATGGCCGCTTTAGCCCCGACTCCGGACGTGATCGGGGCTAGTCCCTGACGGCAGGAAATGACCCATACCGGCAATCAAGCTTGATACACTAATCACTTATAGCCCAACGAAACGACCGCTTCAGAGCTACCTGGTTGCCGCCGGCTTTTTCCCCGTGACAACCCAGGTCGTCGCCGTATAGGAACGTGGTCCGTCTTCGTCTCCATCCAGATAAGCTCGACGCACCGCATCTTTGATCTTCTGGCGAATGTCCGAGGTCACAGACCGCAAGTATGCCGGGATAGGGCCGTCGTCGCCATCGAACGGCGCCCAGTAGTTGTCGAAAAAGGCAAAATCGGTGCGAAAGGTAATGTCCCCGGCGCGCAGATCTTCTAGCCCAGCTTCCTCCCATGCCCGGGCCAATTCGCCCGGCCGGGTCAGCGGCCGTGTGAAGGTGCGCTTTCGCAATTCATCCGCGGAAGGATCAATCATCGCCGCAGTATCGAGAAAGAAACGATTGAACGTCAGCCCGCCTCGCGCGTCCCAAACCGCGGCTGACAGACGACCGCCAGGTTTCGTCACCCGGACCAATTCACTCACCGCGAGGCCGCTATTGGGTACAAAGTGCAAGACGAGTTGAGAATAGACTTGGTCGAACGAGTTATCCGCGAAGGAGATTGCGGTCAGATCGCCGGTTTCAAAGGTGGCCCTGGGGTTCTTTGTTGAGGCAGCGGCATGCGCCACATAGGCAGGAGAGACATCAATACCGACAATCTGCAATTTTTCCGATCGCCGAACTAGTTCGGCGCTGAGTGCGCCGGTACCGCAACCCGCGTCAAGAACCCTTCCGGCATCCACCAGGCCAGCGAAATCGAGAAACCGACCGGCAAGGAGACGGCTCCATCGGCCCATCTGCAATTCGTAACCGTCACCGCTCGTAGCCGAGAAGGTGGATGAAGGCTGGGCCATGCGATTTTCTCCGAATTGGCCAAGATACCCTACCGCTGATCAATTGCGATCATAGAGTGACAGGGTCTCCGATAAAAAGGCAGCGCCTTTCTCAGGGGACGCAATCCTCGCCCTGGCGGCGGCTGAAGGCCAAGTCCGCAGTTGGCTATATATTGCCGTCCAGCATAGCAGTCCGGCACGTCCGGAATGCCCCTGAGTTCAGACATCCCAGCGCCATAGTCCGCTCTTGGGCGATTCCGTTTGCTTCACCCCAGGTTCCGCCGTCCGAGGGCAGGTGCCGGGACGGCCAGCCCAAACGATGGCGTCCGCGTGCCTCAGCCTAGTGCGGGCACTTTCCAACGCAAGGTAAGAGGTGTGGAAGGTTTGCGGAGTTTGGCGGTCGGGCGACACCGCCCGGTGTACGACTTTCGTGCGACTTTCGTGCGCCTCGTGTGCGCCTTTGCGTCCGCGCCTGACCGACTCGTCGATGTCGAATTCCGGTCGCTATCGATCCTGGGGCTTAACTTAAGGCCTTCAAGGATTTTGCAGCGACTGCAGGAACAGCGAGAGCAACTCCGACTGGGACGAAATGCCCAACTTCGCATAGGCGTTCTTGCGGTGCGTCTTGACCGTGCCCAGCGAAATCCCAAGGTTGAAACAAATCGAATTGGAGGAATGGCCGCGCAGGATGTACTGCACGACCTCGCATTCGCGCTCTGTCAGACTCGATTTGCCGAAGGCGGCGAAGGCATCGTCGACCCTGCTGTCCGGCGGCGATGCCTTCGCGCCGGTGGTGCCGTGATCGGCCCAGACTCTTTTCCACAGCGGCCGTAGAACCGGCAAGGTCATCGACAGGCGATTGAGTTCGTCGTCGCCGAAGCTGCGCCGGCGGCGCGACCGGTAGATGGAAAGCTCGATCGCAACCTCGGGTTCCAGCACGATGACGATATCGATCTCCTCCAATCCTTTGGGCCAATCCTCTGTGATATAGCCGATCTCCTCGGCATCCCCGGGCATGATGCGGTGGGTCCCGTAATATTCGCTCTCGAAAAAGGCGTCGGGCGCCAGGTCGCGGATCCGGTAGACTCCGTCCGTGATCCCCCGCTGGACGGCCTGGTAGAGCGGATTGAGAACGTAGGTATTCTCGATGTAGGCGGCGATGCCTTTTTTGGCGCCGGCAAATTCGAAATTGTCGTAAAGGTGGAGCGGCCGCGAGCGCCCGCGGTACGCGAAGACCGTCGCCCACTCGAAGGGCACGACGTGGACCAGCGCTTCGACCAGGCGCCGCGGCAGGCTCTCGGCCTGGGGATCCTCGATCAGGGCCCCCAGCCGCCGGTACCATTCGGCATCGTTCGGTCCGCCCGAGGCGTTGCCGTCCGTCACGACCGATGCCCTGCCTCCGCCTGTCGTCACGCCCGATCCTCTCTCATACCCTGGGGGTATGTCCCTATTCAGGCCGTCAGCTTACCCTAAGCGCAAAAATAGGGGAATAATCGCCCTCTAAACGACAGGGAGGCACAAGAAATGACCGCCGATACGACTCTCGACGTCGAATTCTGCCGTCGCCACTTTCCGGCCCTGGATACCGGATGGGTGTTCCTGGAGAACGCGGGTGGAACCCTGGTGCCGACCCAGGTGATCGAACGCCTCAATCGGTATGCGTCTCAGTATCAGGTCCAACCGGGCGAAGGATATGAAGCCTCGGATATGGGCGCCCGGCGCATCGCGGAGGGCAAGGCGGCGCTGGCTCAATTGATCAACGCCGATGGTGACGAAATCGTCATCGGACCGTCAACGACGAGCAACGTCTATGTCCTATCCCATGCCCTGAGGCCGTTGATCCAGCCCGGCGACGAGATCGTCGTCACCAACCAGGATCACGAGGCCAACAACGGCGCGTGGCGAAACCTCAAAGCGAGCGGAGTCATTGTCCGGGAATGGTGCATGAGCCCGGATACGGACGATCTCGAGATCGAGGATCTGGAAGCCCTGCTCTCGGAACGCACCAAGCTTGTCTGTTTCACCCACTGCTCCAATATCGTCGGCCTGATTCACGACGTGAAGGCGATTGCGCGGAAGGTCCACGACGTGGGCGGACTGGTCTGCGTCGATGGAGTTGCCATGACCCCGCACCGCCGGGTCGACGTTAAGGACCTGGATGTCGATTTTTACCTCTACAGCCCTTACAAGGTCTTCGGTCCGCACATGGGGGTCCTCTACGGCAAACGTGACCTCTTGGCCTTGCTGGCGAACCAGAGTCACTATTTCCTGGCCGGAGACGACGCCCAGCGCCGGCTCTGCCCCGGAGGTTACAACTTTGAGCTGACGGCCGCCGCCGGCGGCATCGGCGAATACTTCGACGCGGTGCACGCCCACCATTTCCCCGGCACCAACATCGAGACATCGGAACGGCTGAACCAAGTGTACGAACTGTTCGCCGGCCACGAACGGAGTCTCTCGGATCGAATTGAGACGTTTCTGCGGTCCAAGCCGGCGATCCGGTTGGTTGGAGAAGGGGCGAAGGGGCGCGAGCGTGTGGGCGTATTTTCGTTTCTCATCGACGGACGCGATTCGGCCGAGATCCCGGAAAAACTGAGAGCCGGAAAAATTGGCCTCTACGCGGATGACTTTTACGCCGCGCGCTGTATCGACGCCCTCGGCGTGCGGGCTCAACACGGCGTCGTGAGGGCGTCTCTGGTCCACTATAACTCGGCCAAGGATGTCGAGCGGTTTATCGAGCAGTTGGACCCCATAATCTGAAGCTCAGCCAAACGCACACCGGGGGTTAGACCCCGGTCAAAACAGGAGGTAGCACAATGACGAAGACACTGATGGTTCTTACGGCGGTCTTCGCGTCGCTCGTTCTGGGCGCACCGCAGACCGCATCCGCCGAGACCCTTCGCGTCGGAACGGAATGCACCTACCATCCATTCAACTTCCGAGACGCGAACGGCGATCTACAAGGCTATGACATCGATGTCGCCAAGGCTGTCGGCGAGCTTATTGGCGCCAAGATCGAATTCGTCTGCCAGAAATGGGACGGCATGATCCCGTCCTTGTTGGCCAACAAGTTCGATCTGATCGTCGCCTCCATGTCGATCACCGACAAGCGCAAGCAAAAGATCGACTTCTCGGATCCATACCGCGTCTCCATCGGGCAATTCATTGCCGCCAAGAGCAAGAATCTGGACCTGTTCAACGCCGACGGGTCGGTCAACCAGGCGGGTTTCGAGGGTCTCCGCGTCGGCCTTCAGCGCGCGACCACCTATGACAACTGGATACAGGCGAAGGCGCCAAACGCCGAAATCGTGCGGTACGATTCGACGGAAGCGCTTTATCTGGACCTCAAGAACGGCCGGGTGGATGCCATCATGACCAACCCGATGAAGGCGTACCTCAAATTCCTCAGCAAGGAGGACGGTGCCGGATTCAGTGTCGTCGGTCCGCAGATCGAGGAAGTCGAGTATTTCGGCATTGGTGTCGGCGTCGGCCTTCGCAAGGGAAACGACGCGCTTCTAAATCGCGTCAACAAGGCCATTCAAACGATCACCAAAGACGGATCTCTGGAGACATTCGCCCTCAAGCACTTCCCGTTCTCTATCCATCCTAAGAAATGGAAGGGTGCCGGCTGACTCAAGGTCCTGTTAAGCTTCAGCGACGAGGCGGCGGCTCTTGTTTCTGCCGCCTCGTTGCCGCTGAGGGGACTAAGTCGCCGCATGTAATCCGAACACGGACCCTTGGCTGGGCGTAGGGGCTTCGACCGTCATGTCTGACATAGTTGGCTGGTTGGACGATTACTTTTGGGGCGCGATGGTGGTCCTCAGGGTGTTCGGGGTCTCGTTGCTCATGGCGGTCCTGTTCGGTCTGATCGGCTCGGCGGCGAAGCTCTCGAAAAGCCGCATCGCCAAGAGTATCGCCAGCGGCTACACGGTCGTTTTTCGCGGCACTCCCGAGCTGCTGGTCCTGCTGATCTTCTATTTCGGCTCGGCAGTGACGCTGACCCACATCGCCCAGATTGTCGACCCGGAGATACAGTTCGTCGATATCCCGCCGTTCTGGGCCGGTGCCTTAGCCATCGCCTTGGTCGTCGGGGCCTACATGACGGAGACCTTTCGCGGCGCCTTTCTCGGTGTCGATTCCGGCCAGATCGAGGCGGCCCGCGCCCTCGGCATCTCAAATTTCAAGACCTTCGTTTACGTGCGCATCCCGCAGATGTGGCGACTGGCCTTGCCCAATTTCGGCAACCACATGTTGTCGCTGATGAAGGATACGGCATTGATCTCCGTCATCGGGCTCGAGGAGATTGTCTTTGTCGCGGAAATAGCGACAACCGTTACCGTCAAGCCCTTTACCATGTATGCCATCGTCGCCGTGATCTATCTAGCGATCACAACCGTGATTACGCTCGTCGTTTCCGGGCTCGAGAAATACTCCAACCGGCATCTGGAGCGCGCGCGATGAGCTTCGATATCATGCTCATCGTCGACAGCATCCCGAAGATGCTTGTGGGCATTGGGCTGACCCTGCATCTCCTACTCCTGTCAACAGTCATCGGCCTGATTCTTGCGATTATCACACTGCTGATGCGGATTAGCGGCCGCTGGTACCTGGCCTGGCCGGCGATGACCTATATCTATGTTTTCCGCGGCACACCGATTTTGGTGCAGATCTTCATCATCTATTACGGCCTGCCGCAGTTCGATTTTATCCGCGAGAGTTTTGCCTGGCCGGTTCTGCGCGCGCCCTTCGGGTGTGCTGTCGTCGCCCTGAGTCTGAATGCCGGCGCCTATGTCTCGGAGATCATGCGCGGGGGCGTGCTTGGCGTCGATCGAGGTTTGCACGAGGCTGGCAAAGCCCTGGGCCTGAAGGTGCATCAGCGATTTATCTACATCACCACCCCAATCGCCATCCGCCTAGCCATTCCCGCCTACAGCAACGACTGCATCTCGATGCTCAAGGCGACGGCGCTGGCCAGCACGGTGACGCTGATGGACATGACCGGCGTGGCCCGGACCATCGTCGCCCAGACCTTCGCGCCCTATGAGATCTTCATCGCCGCGGCGATCATCTATTTGGTCCTGACCTGGGTGATCCAGCGCGGCTTCGGTCTGTTCGAGCGGCGCATGAGCCGTTACGTCAAACAGTGAGGCACAAGATGGATGAAGGCGGACAACAGCCGGTTATCCTGTTGGAGGGCGTCAGCAAATTCTTCGGCGATTTCCAGGCGCTCAAGGACATCGACATGGCGGTCAAGCGTGGCGAGCGGATTGTCGTCTGCGGCCCGTCGGGATCCGGCAAGTCGACCATGATCCGCTGCATCAACCGCCTTGAAGAGCACGACAAGGGACGCATCCTGGTCAACGGCCATGAACTGACCGGCGACGTTAAGGATATCGATGCCGTGCGCCGAGAGGTCGGTATGGTTTTCCAGAGCTTCAATCTGTTCCCGCACTTGACCGTCGTCGAGAACCTGATGCTGGCGCCCCGGCTGGTGCGCAAGACGGCCAAACCGGAAGCACGCGAGATCGCCATGCGCTATCTCGAGCGAGTCCAGATCCCGGAACAGGCCGACAAGTTCCCGAGCCAGCTCTCCGGCGGCCAGCAGCAACGGGTCGCCATTGCCAGGGCCCTTTGCATGAACCCGGAGATCATGCTGTTTGACGAACCGACCTCGGCCCTCGATCCGGAAATGATCTCGGAAGTGCTCGACGTTATGGTTGATCTCGCCCGGGACGGCATGACCATGATCTGCGTCACTCACGAGATGGGTTTCGCGCGCAAGGTCGCCGATCTGGTGGTGTTCATGGATCAGGGCGAGATCGTCGAGCAGAACCCGCCTGCCGAGTTCTTCGAGAACCCGAGGAACGAACGGACCAAGCTGTTTCTGAGCCAGATTCTCACCCATTAAGGGAAGGTGCCCGATGGTCTCGGAGTTCACCGAATTCACGTCATTCGCCAACCGGCTGGCCGACGCCGCCCGGGCCTGTATGGCAGAATTCGCCGGCCGGGCGCCGGAACCGATCCAGAAAAGCGATGGCAGCCCGGTCACGAAGGTCGACCGGACCATCGAGGATCGACTGCGCGAAATAATCACCGACACCTATCCGGAACACGGGATTGTCGGTGAGGAGCGGGGGACGACCGGGACCGACAAGGAATTTATCTGGGTCATCGACCCCATCGACGGCACCCTGCCGTTCCTGGCCGGGTTTCCCGTTTACGGCACCCTGCTAGCGCTGGTTCGCGGAGATGCGCCCGTCGTGGGGATCATAGAAATGCCCGTGACCGGCGAGCGCTGGGTCGGCTGCCAGGGCCTGCCAACCACGCACAATGGCAATCCGGTCAAGACCCGCGCCTGCGACGACCTGTCCGTCGCCCTGATGTCAACCAGCAACCCGTCTTTCTATGGCGAAGCGGACCGTCCGGCCCTGGAGCGCATGCAGGCGGCGACCCGTTGGGGAGTCTTCGGCGGCAGTTGCCTCGCCTACGGGCAGATCGCCTCGGGGCGCATCGATGTGGGATTCGACGTCAGTTTCGACCCGACGGATTACCTGCCCCTGGTGCCGGTTATCACCGGCGCCGGCGGCGTCATCACCGACTGGGACGGAAACGCTTTGACCCTGCGTTCCGGGGACCGGTTCCTGGCCGCCGGCGACTCAGGGATACACTCGAAAACCCTGGCCGTTCTGGCTGGAATCGAAACTCGATAGGCTCCCGTCGACTCGAAACGGCGGTGCCCAGCCTCTGGAAATGTATTAGGCTGGCAACGCTCCTGCGAAGCCTGCGGTGAAAGGTGTGCGATGAAAATCGATGGCAAGTGCCACTGCGGCAACATCACTTACGTGCTTCATTGGCCCGGCGAGGGAACGAGTATTCCCGTGCGGGCCTGCAGCTGTACGTTCTGCACCAAGCACGGCGGCACCTATACCTCGCACCGCGAAGCCCGGTTGGCGGCGGCCGTTCATGACGCGGCGCTCGTCTCGCGATACAAGTTCGGCACGGAGACCGCTGAATTTCACCTCTGTGCGCGCTGCGGCGTGGTGCCCTTCGTGACCAGTACGATCGAGGGCAATCTCTACGCGGTGGTGAACGTGAACAGCTTCGAGGGTATCGATCCCTCTTGCTTTTCACGGGCGGTCACCGATTTCGACGGCGAAACCACGGAAAGCCGCCTCGATCGTCGAAAACGCAACTGGATTCCATCGGTCACCATCGCGTCCTAGTGGTGCGACCCAAACGGATGGTTCCCATCCGTTTGGATAAGTCGCCCCACAAGATCAACGGCTTGGTGGGCCGATTCACCTAACGCTTGGGAACCAAGCGTTAGGATCGGACCACTAGGGCAAAAGTCGCGCTCCTCCGCGCACCGGTCGGGAGCCGAGCGGTGCTTCCAGCCCGGACATCGCCCTCTTCACAGCGGGCGGAGACATGTTGAGACGCTGGGCCGCCGGCGCGAGGCCGCCCGGCTCGGCGACGCCGTCCCGAAATCGCCATGGGGTGCCATAGGTCCATCGTTATTCCACATACTGGAATAATCTCTTTTCAATTATGCCCATTCTCACGCTGAACCGAAGGCCTCACATTGGTCTGTGTGGACACACCCGACACCCGCGGCGTCGAACGATCGTCGTTGCCAGCGGGATGCTTCGTACCAAGGAGATCTGGATGACCCGACCGCCTCTTCCTCCCTTTACCGCGGAGAGTGCCGCGGTAAAGGCGCGGCTGGCCGAGGATGCCTGGAACAGCCGCGACCCGATGCGCGTCGCGCAGGCCTACACGCCAGACAGCCACTGGCGGAACCGGGCGGAGTTCATCCGGGGCCGCGACCGGATCGAGGCCTTCCTCACCCGCAAATGGGCCCGCGAGTTGGACTACCGCCTGATCAAGGAGGTCTGGGCCTTCCGTGAGAACCGCATCGCCGTGCGCTTCGCCTACGAATGGCACGGCGACAACGGACAATGGGTCCGGTCCTATGGCAACGAGAACTGGGAGTTCGACGCGCAGGGACTCATGCGCCGCCGGATCGCCAGCATCAACGATCTACCGATCCAGCCCGAGGATCGGAAATTTCATTGGCCGCTCGGACGACGGCCCGACGATCATGCCGGGCTGACTGAACTCGGCCTGTAGCGCCGCGCCACATCCGCTATGTCAATCCACCGGAAGAACGACCGGTAAATCAAAGGAGAGAGACCATGTCAGACAGCTCCGTTACCAAAGGCGCCCATCACATCGGCCTGACTGTTCCCGATCTGGCCAAGACCCGCGCCTTCTTCGTCGACACCCTGGGATTTTCTCTGGTCGGCGAGGTGCCGGACTACCCCGCGGTCTTCCTGACCGACGGCACCACCATGATCACCCTGTGGCAGGCTGTAAATCCGGCGTCGGCGACCCCCTTCGACCGCAAGAACGTCATCGGACTGCACCACTTCGCACTGAAGGTCGAGAACGCGGATCACCTTGAAACCCTGCATCAAAAACTGACCCGGACGGACGGTGTCGAGATCGAGTTCGCGCCCGAGTCCCTGGGCGGTGGCGCGACGCAGCACATGATGTGCTTCATTCCGGGCGGCATCCGCATGGAGTTTATCGCGCCGGCCGCATGAATTCATGTAACGATGATCTCGGCGTCGGGTAACGGGAGCGCACACGATGGCAGATGGCTGGACGGATGGAGACTCGCCATTTCATGCGGGCGAACAAACCGTTCAAGAGCGCCTCGGCGTTCGAGACATAGAGGACTGGGCCCGTAAAGTCGTTCGCCCATTCCTGCCTGAACAACATCGCGAATTTCATACGTCGCTCTCGTTTTTGATTGCCGCGGCCTTAGATCGACGAGGCCGGCCCTGGGCGACGCTGTTAACGGGACCGGATGGGTTCGTGACGTCGCCCGATCCAAAGTCCTTGGTGATGGACGGCGTGTTGCTCGGCGGCGATCCGCTCGACGGCGCCCTGTCTCCTGGGAGTCACTTGGGGCTTCTCGGTATCGATTTGGCGACCCGGCGCCGTAACCGCGTCAATGGCCGGATCCGCGAATTTTGTGACAATGTCGTGGTGTTCGACGTCGACCAATCCTTTGGGAACTGCCCGCAATACATCCGGGAACGCGCATGGACCCGGGTCACCGATGCGCCCGCCGGAACTAGCGAAGAATTCGATCGCCTGACGCAGGAACAGTGCGAATGGATCGGCGCGGCCGACACCTTTTTCATTGCCAGCGGTCACACCGGCGAGGGAGAGAGCCCAACCTTCGGAATGGATGCATCTCACCGCGGCGGCGAGCCAGGGTTTGTGCAGATCGTCAACAACAGGCGAATCCAGTTCCCGGATTTCGCCGGAAACAATCACTACAATACGCTCGGCAACATTATCCTCAATCCGAAGGTCGGGTTCCTCTTCGTCGATTTTCCGACGGGCAGCCTTTTGCAATTGACTGGCCGCGCTTCCATTGACTGGAAGTCCGAGGCGGTGGCGAGGATACCCGGTGCCAGACGTATCGTGACCTTCGATATCGAAGAGATTCGCGAACGCCGGCATGCTAGCCCCTTACGCTGGGAGGCAAGCGCCGAATTCGTGCGCTCCCTGCGCCTAATCGAGAAAATTCCCGAAAGCGAGGAGATCACCTCCTTCGTGTTCGAAGCCCGCGATGGCGCGCCGTTGCCCATTTTCGAGGCCGGTCAGTATCTGCCTATCGAGCTGGAGGTGCCGAACGTCGAAGGTCCGGTCGGTCGAACCTACTCCCTCTCCGGTCCGCCCAGTACGGACCGATACCGGATTTCCGTTAAGCGCGAAGCGATGGGAATTGCCTCTCGCCATCTTCACGATAGCGCGGAGGTCGGCACCATAATCGACGCCCGCCACCCAGCGGGCGAAGATCTCATGCTTCCCTGTATCCAATGCCCGGTGGTGCTCATCAGCGCCGGTGTCGGGATCACGCCGATGGTGTCCCTGCTCCACGCGCTGGTCGAGGAGGGCGATGAGCGCCCCGTGTGGTTTCTACATGGGGCACGAGACGGCGCGCGTCACGTCTTGTCCGAAGAAACGAGGGAATTGGCTGCCCGCCGCAAGAACGTTCATTTGCATTTCGCGTACAGCAGGCCAACCGATGGCGACGAGCTCGGACGAAACTATGACAGCGAAGGCCGCATCAATGGCCAGCTCGTCTTGGACCTCGTGGACGTGCCCGATGCGCATTACCTCATCTGCGGACCAACGGGTTTCATGGCCGAAATCCAGGGCGTATTGGAACGTCATAACGTCCCACTCGAACGCATTCATACCGAGTCGTTCGGACCGAGTGGCCGATGACAACCAATGTCCGCAATTGGCTGAGAAGCGAAGTTCCGACCACATCCCCGGCACGTCTGCTCAACCCCCAGGTGCACACTCTCAGGATGGCGGTGCCATTGGTCCCTAGGTGACCCACAGCTGAGGTCATGCCTGCCTGT
This sequence comes from Kiloniellaceae bacterium, assembly GCA_021776095.1. GTDB lineage: Bacteria > Pseudomonadota > Alphaproteobacteria > Kiloniellales > J153 > JAJFGN01. The sequence continues at coordinate 50,643 of JAJFGO010000121.1, forward strand.
TTTTCAACAACTCCGCCGACACGAACTCCGCCATCGGGCTCCATAGAAACCAGCTCTCGAAAGCTCGCTCAAACTTAGGTGTGCCTTCAATACGAATCCGTTCTTTTGACATCGCATGCCTCAAGGTCATCTTGCCGAGCCAGACCTGATAAAAGGCCGACAGGTCTGCGGCAACGAGGATAGCGATCTCGAAGCCGGGGTCTTCCAAGCAGGTGGACGCCTCGCCATCGGCGATCACAAACCAGAATTGGCCTTTGCGGCCCACCAGAAAATCGAACGCAATCGTGATACGCTGGTTTGGGAGCGCGTCGAGGTTTAATCGACGCTCCATCCACCACAGTAGAAGACCTGGATCAAGTTCGTCTTCGTTCGGCAATCCAAAGGCCCAGGTGACGGCCCAGCTGCCCATCGCGACGACTACGCCCTCCAATTCGCGCCCAGCAGGCGTGAGTTCGTAGCGATAGCCTCTCGGCTTCCGTGGAACCCGCTTGATGACACCGCTCGCCTCCAGCCTCAGGAGCCGCTCGCTCAATAGAGAGCGGGAGATTCCCGGTAGTCCTCTCGCGATTTCATTGAAGTTTTGGAGCCCCGCGACCAATTCGCGGATGATCAGCATGGTCCAGCGATCCCCGAGAATCTCGTGGGCTTTCGCGACCGGGCAATATTGTCGATAGGACTGCATATCCGAATTCTGACACGTCACCAAAAAAAATGAAGTCCAGATTTTGGACTATCCAGCCCACCAGGTACCGTGAATCATGGATCGCGAATTACAAATGTGAGCCCGAGGGCGGGTTTGAACGCGAGGAGAGGAAACATGAAGGTGCTCGAAATCTGGCGTTACCCTGTCAAGTCCATGCTGGGCGAACAACTCGATGAGGTGGGAGTCGGCCCAAACGGCGTGGAGGGCGACCGTGGACGGGCGGTCGTCGATGCCGAGACTGGTGTGTCACTTAGCGCAAAACGCTATGCCGACCTGCTACGCTGCCGAGCCTGGACGAATGGCGGTGAGGTGATGATTGCATTGCCGGACGGTTCCGAGCTTCTCGCCGACTCCCCTGAAGCGACCGACAGACTTTCCAGTCTCTTGGGGCGGCGGGTGACAGTGCGAAGCGCTGGAGCCGGTCACAAAGTGCGGCACGAGTTTCCGACCGAGATCACCGTTGGCGAGGGAGAACCTTTCATCTGGGAACCGGGTCTCGACGCCTATTTTGACCGTGCGCCCTTGCATCTGATCACCACCGCGACACTTGCGGAACTCACGCGGCTTCGGCCGGATTCCGCCTTCGCTCGGGATCGCTTTCGCCCCAATTTCTTCGTCGAGATTGACGACACGGGGTTTGTGGAGGACTCCTGGGTCGGCAAGGACCTGACAATCGGAACTATGAAATGTCACGTGCTGGACCGCAAGCCGCGCTGCGTGATGACGACGCGAGCCCAACGTGACCTTTCGAAGGATACAGACATTATCAAGACGATAGCAAAGAACAATCAAGGGAATGCGGGGATCGAGCTCGGCATTCGTGAACCTGGGGTCGTTTGCAGCGGGAACCAGGTAAGTTTAGTGAACTGACTTCCCGGCCCGCGAAGCTTCTACTGCTTTCCACCGGGTAGCGCGGAATGACCGGAAGTGGCTAGAGCCGGTCCGACCGACCACATCCGGTGCGTGTCCGGTTAAGCCGCGGGTCCGGACGCGCAATTTGGCCCCGGACATAGTCGCATTCTGACCCACAGCGGATATCCCGCCCGGCCGGGCGGCTGAAAGCCGCGCCTGGGCTCACCCGGCCTTTTGCACGACGAATCGAACGGCTATACATGGCGGCCTGACCGCAACCCAGCCCCTCAGGATTTCCCCCGCCCATGTCAGAGCCCGCCCGTCCGCCGATCGGATGGCTTGCCGCCTTTGGCGTCGTCGTCATCTGGTCCGGCTGGGTCGTTGTGTCCAGGCTCGGCGTGGTCCAGACACTAACGATCCATGACATGGTGGCGTTGCGGTTCGCCGTCGCCAGCGTCGCCGTGGCGCCCTTCGTGTGGCGCCACTGGCCGCGACAGTTGCGGTGGTGGCAGGTCGGCCTGATTTCCTGCGGCCAGGGCGCGCCCTATTTGCTGCTCGCCTTCGGCGGCCTGCAGTTCGCGCCGGCCTCGCACGCCGGCATCATGATGAACGGCACCCTGCCGGTGTTCGCCGCCGGCCTCGGCTGGGTTTGGTTGAAGGACCGGCCGGATCGCTGGCGGGTCGCCGGTATGGTCGTGATCCTGGCCGGCTGCGGCCTGATCGGTTGGGACCGGGAGTCCGGCGGCGTCGCGTCCGATGCGTGGATCGGCCACCTCATGTTCCTGGGGGCGGCGCTGTTCGTCGCCGCCAATCTCATCGGCACCAAGGCCTGGCAACTCACCCCCATGCAGGCGATGGTGAGCATTCCAACCATCAATCTCCTGTGGTTCGGCCCGCTCTATCTGGCGGTCCTGCCGAAAGCGGTCCACGAAGCGTCATGGTCGGAAATCGTTCTGCAAGGCGCCTATCAGGGCCTCGGCCCCAGCGTGCTGGCGGTGTTGTTCTTCACAACCGCGATCCGGTCCATCGGCACCTCGCCGACCGCGGCCATGATGGCGATGGTGCCCGGCATGGCCGCCTTGTTGGCCATTCCGGTGCTCGGTGAATGGCCGAGTGCCCTCGCCTGGGCCGGGCTGATCCTCGCCACCGGCGGCATCCTCCTGGCCGCCGGCTGGCGGCCCGCCAAACGCCGGTAAACCGGTGCCGGGAGCAGGGTCTCAATCTGGCGTCAAGGTTGGGACGGAGGCTGCCGAATATTACCTCTGTTCCCGCTGCGGCGTGGTGCCCTTTGCGACCAACTCGATCGAGGGCAAGCTTAATGCGGTGGTGAACGTGAACAGCTTCGAGGGCATCGATCCCCCATGCTTTTCGCGGGCGGTCACCGACTTCGACGGCGAGACGAAGGCAAGCCGCCTTGATCGTCGAACACGCAAATGGATCCCATCGGTCACCATCACGTCCTAGGGGAAAGATCGCGCTCCTCTTCGCGCTAGCCAGCGAACGTTTGCTTTCGCCGGTTTGCTTTCGCTCCATCTCCACCATCAGTCGCGGCAGGCATCGCCGGCGAACGTCCCGGTTTGACCCAATCCGGATATGGGACGCGCCACCGTACGCCGATAGCGCCGTTACGTCACTCGATCGATCTTGATCGTCACGTAGGGCCACAGCTTGACCGCTAAGTTCGGGTTAGCGTCTTCGAATTTCGTTGCCCAGTCGTAAAAGGCGCGCCGCAGGAAACGTGCCGGCAGAAGCGCCTTGGCTTGATTGGAGCTCATTGCTTGATGGGGAACGAATTCGACAACGTTGTTTGCGGAAAACTGACGCCACCACGACAAGGGTTGGTAGTACGTATAAAGTTTTTGTTTTCCCAATAGCTTGTTGACCCTCAGGAATTTGAGGAACAGCTGTATCGCCATAAGCGGCGCATTCGGGTTGCAACAAACGATCACAACTCGTCCGCCTGGCCTTGTTACTCGGATCAGCTCGTTAACCGCCTGCTGCTGATGTTGTTTGTCGATATGATAGATCACGTGTGTGCACAAGGTCGCATCCACGCTGCCATCTTCGAGCGGAAGGTCCAGGAGAGAAGTTTGGTGGTATTCACTCTTGTCGCCAAGCTTTCCTTTGCAGATTTCGATTGATCTCTTTGAAATGTCGGCGCAAATGGCTTTGTCGAACTGCCCCGCGGCATGAATATGACTCGCCGGCAGATCACCAGGACCGGCAAAGAGCACGGTCCCGCCGATCCCTTTGAGCAACGCGGCCGGTTTGGCCTCGACCTTAGCCCAATACTCCGCGCGCTTTTCGGCGAAATCGCGGAAATATTTGTCCTCGCCAATCACGCCTTGGTCGTCAGCAACCCAGCCTTCGGAGTCATAGAACTGCTGCGTTTGCTCCTCGACAGAGCCACCATCCGCTGTATCCCCGTTCGATCTCTTTGCCATTCGCCGACCTTATCCACGCCAATGAAGTCATGCCCGCTCAAGGCAGAATTTACTTGTCTCTCGCAGAATGTCATCGGCTTTCTCTTGCCGCCGGCGTTCTGCTGCGACGAGCACACTTGCCGCTACGATCGGCGTGTCTCCGGTCAGCATCTTTGTTAAGACCCCGCCGACGACTTACACCGCCGGCATCGCTGTGTCCCAATTGCTGTTGCTGTTGGGGAACTATGAAGGTCTCTTAATGGCTAGAGTCGGTCCTACGGCATTTCGATGGTCTGCTACGGGGTTGGGGTAGCAAGCCGACATTCCGGACCAGAGCTGCGCCGAGTGTTGGTGTGCCCAGTATCGGCGGTCGCCGTCCTTCATTGGCGCAAGTTAGATTTGGCGTTCTCGGACGGCGTCGGCAGACTTCGGCGTCCAGAGGCGGGGCCGAGTGAACGCCCCACTGAGACGCCGCCTTTAGCTGCGTTTAGGCGCGGACGATGGCCTTGATCTTGGCGCGGCGCTGGCCGGAGCGCTGGGCGATCTCGTTGTCCTGGTCCTCGATGGCGGTGCGGGCCAGATTGGGAATGGAATCGCCGAAGGACTGGTCGAGCAAGTTATTCGAGACCCGCCGGTTCGAGGTCACCGTGCCGTCTTCATAGGTGACGTTGAACGCCATGAAAGCGACGGCCTTGCCCTTGGGTTTCTTGCGAGCCATGGCTCGGTCTCCATCTGAACGAGACAAGGGCCCAAACGGGCCCCTTTACCTTAACCTTATCGGTCCCGGAGGAAGGACACGCCCCCAACCGAAGTTGGGGGCGTTGCCTCGGGTCGTTAATTGACGATGGACAGGTTCTCGGCGGAAGACTTGCCGTTCTGTCCGGGCTGAAGGTCATAGGACACCTTCTGCCCTTCGCTGATCGAGCTCAAACCGGCGCGCTCGACGGCCGAAATGTGAACGAAAGCGTCTTTGGAGCCGTCTTCAGGCTGGATAAATCCGAAGCCCTTGACCGCGTTGAACCATTTTACTGTGCCAGTAGCCATAGTTAGTTCCTCTAACAAGAGTCTGTATTTCGCGCCTCACACCATGTGACGGCACGGTCTAATCAACGCTCACATTGTCAGGGGATAACTAAAAGGCTCGGCGTGCCGATTATTTAGACAGCACATAACAAATGTTTCACGTATGGACCGGATATGGGGCCAAATCGCGGGAAAGTCAATAGTCGCGCCGTCTGGCGTGGCAGGCGGGACCTCGGCGTTTGCGCCTTAAACTGCGGCCGCGTCTTACCCGATAGGTGCCGCTAGTGGTCCGATCCTAACGCTTGGTTCCCAAGCGTTAGGTGAATCGGCCCACCAAGCCGTTGATCTTGTGGGGCGACTTATCCAAACGGATGGGAACCATCCGTTTGGGTCGCACCACTAGGCCTGCCGGCGCCTTCCGAAGCCGAGCAAGCCGGCCAGGCCGACCCCGAAGAGGAGCAAGCTCGCGGGCTCCGGCACCGTGACGACCTCGTCCGAGCGCACCAGGTAGTTGCCGATGACGGAAAGAGCTCGGTCGGACGGGACGCCGCAGTTAAGCGGGTCAAGCGAGGGGCCGATACAGCCGGCGCGCGCGCGACGGGCGTTCAGGTCCAATTCGATAAACGATAGAACCGCGAAGCCGGCGACACCCAAGTCGGACCAGCCCGCTTGGAACGGGCCGACGTTGCTGCACCCGCCCGTGCAACCCGCTAGCCCGATGAGCTTCTGCGCGCCGATCAAGTTGAAAAGTCCGAAGGTCCCCGAGAGGTCGTTCATGCCGGAGGCCGTGTAGAGGTCGATGATCTCCGCCTGGGTCGCGTGCCTGAACCCCAGGCCGGTGACGAAAGTCGTGGCTTCGGCCGCATCGTAGGACAGGCCCAAGGTGGCTGTGACATCCAGCCACTCGAAACCGGTGGCCTCGTCAAAGGTGATCAGCTTGTCGCCCGCCGCGCTCAGGTCCCGCTCGATGAGCGCCGCCTGCGCGGCGCCGGCGGTCAGTCCCGCGACGGCAAGCCCGATCGAAAGGGCGAATACGAACGAAACAGACTTGAGCAAGTCTCTAGCCTCCCGAATTTGCGCCAAACCTACAAAAACATCTCAGCCGCGACGATTGCCGGCCTAATAGCCGCCATATGTTTTATGTTTCGGTGTTTGCGGCCAGTTACATAAATTTAATCTCAAAAACTTACCGGCGTCCTAACGCCTCTCGCCGGCGGCCTCGAACAGCCACTCGCGGAAGGCCTTGATCTTGGGCCGCTCGGCGGCGCTCTCCAAGGAGACCACATAACAGGCATAGTTGGATTTGATGCTGGGACCGAAGGGCCGGACCAGGCGCCCGGCCTCCAAATCCAAACTAACCAGGGACGAACGCATCAGGCCGACGCCCTGGGCGTCGATGGCGGCCTGGATCACCAGGCTGGAGTGGCTGTAGCGTGGCCCCCGGCCGAGGTTTTTGGCGGGCGTGCCGCTGGCCGCGAACCAATGGGGCCAATCGGGCAATTCCGAGGCGCCGACGTTGTCATGAAGCAGGGGGTGGTGCTCGAGGTCGGCCGGCGCGCGCAAGGGGTGCGGGCCCTCCAGGAGCTTTGGGCTGCACACCGGGAAGACCTCGTCGTCAAAAAGCAGGTCGACCTTCAGCCCGGGATAGTGCCCCAGGCCGAAACGCACGCCCATATCGAAATCGTCGCGGGTCAAGTCCACGATCGAGTCCGAAGCCCCGACCATGACGTCGATATCGGGATGGCGGGCGCTGAAGGCGGGCAGGCGGGGCAGCAGCCATTTGGCCGCGAAGGAACTGGCCACGGTCACCTTGAGCGGGCCGCTCTGGTCCACAATGCGCAGGCGCCGGGTCGCCAGGTCGAGCTGGTCGAAGGCCTCGCTGAGCGCCGGCAGGTAGCTCTGCCCGGCATCGGTCAGCATGAGGCGACGGTTGAAACGCCGGAACAAGGAGAGCCCCAGGATCTCCTCCAGGGCCTTGACCTGATGGCTGATGGCCGCCTGGGTGACATTCAATTCCTCCGCCGCCTTGGTGAAGCTGAGGTAGCGGGCGGCGGCCTCGAAGGCGCGCAGGGCATTGAGCGGGGGCAGGCGCCGGGCCATGGCGACTCCAGATTAGGAAAACTTATCCGAACCATGAGATATCATCGTTTGAGAAAGCCGTCAAAGGTTCGTATCTATTTACTCAAGAGTACAGAGACCGTTTTGACTTCGCGAAGTCCTTGAAATTAGCCGTTTCTAAGGATTTCGGGATCGGATAAGGAAACTTGAGATGAACAGAGCACATTGCACGACCCCGGAGAGCGCGTTGGGCGCCGGCCTTGGGACCGTCTTGACCCAGGGCGTATCAGGCGCCGCCGGCCCTCTGGGCCACTTCGTTGAGCGTCTGGTCCTCCTGCCGTTCAGTGCGCTCGAGGTTCTGATGACCTGGCAGGAGCGGGCGAGCCAACGCCAGGGCCTGCGCCAAATGGACGACCGCCTGCTGTCCGATATGGGCCTGAGCCGGGCCGACGTGGACCGCGAAGCCTCGATCCCCTTCTGGCGCCGCTCCTGAGTTCCGCGCTTAACGAACCCGCCGCCTCCTAGCCGGACCGGACACCCCCAGCCCCGATCCAAGGGCCGCGCCGATCTGCCCCGGCGCGGCCCCTTTCTTTTTCGCGTCCGAATCCATGGCAGCCGCCTTCGACAAGCTCAGGTTGAGGAAAGCCCTGTGTGGCATCAAGAAAAGTCCTCACGCTGAGCTTGTCGAAGCGCGCACTGCGCCTCATCTCCTCCCGCTCCAGGGCAGAGGCGGAGGTAATCGGAACCTGCGCCGGGATTTGCGGGCGGCACCGTGCGGCGGGGCCATTCCGCCCGGGTATTGGCCCTCAGGGCTGAAACTGTTCCTTGATGATGCGTTCTTCCAGGTCGTGCTCCGGGTCGAACAGCAGGTGCAGGGCGATCGAGGGATCCTCGCGCACCTCGACCCGGGCGATATCGCGCACCTCGGTAAAGTCGGCGGTCGCGCTGACCGGCCGCTTGGCGGACTCCAGCACATCGATGGCGACCCGGACCGAATTGGGCAGCAGGGCGCCGCGCCAGCGCCGCGGCCGGAAGGCGCTGATCGGGGTTAGGGGCAGCAGGGGCGCGCCTATGGGCACGATGGGCCCGTGCGCCGAGAGGTTATAGGCGGTACTGCCGGCCGGGGTGGACAGCAGGAGGCCGTCGCAGATCAATTCCTCCATGCGCACCACACCGTCGATGCTGATGCGCAGCTTGGCCGCCTGCCGGCTTTGCCGCAGCAGCGAGACCTCGTTGATCGCCAGGGCGTCGGTCGCGCCGCCGTCGGTGCCGTGGGCGGTCATGCTGAGCGGATGCAGGACCACCCGCTCGGCCCGGGCCAGGCGGGCCGGCAGATCGTCCTCGCCGAACGCATTCATCAGGAAGCCGACGGTGCCGCAGTTCATGCCATAGATCGGCACGGCCCGCTTGATATAGCGATGCAAGGTCTCCAGCACGAAGCCGTCGCCGCCCAGGGCGACGATGATCTCGGCGTCCTCCGCCGCGACCCCGCCATAGCGGGCCTGCAAGCGCGCCTGGGCGGCGCGCGCCTCCTCGGTATCGGCGGCCACCAAGGCGAAACGGGGGGCGGCGCTGGGGTCGCTCATGGACAGGTCCTTGAATAACGGCCGCCGGTCGCCAGCGGTCCGGCCCGGAGTATACCGGCCGGGGCTGGCCCCGTCAGCAAGTGCCGCGTCCGGTCCTTCGCCCCTCGACAAGCTCAGGATGAGGAGGCTCAGGATGAGGCCGCTAGGTCAGGGGCTTATCCTCATCCTGCGCCTGTCGAAGGACGAAGACACGCCCGTGTCGCCGAAGCTCCCTTCGCGGGGACCAGCCTGGCCGCATCGCGCCGAAGGATTTTGTCCGGCGGATCGCGGCGCGCTAACCTGGGGCCAAGCTCCCGCCGCTCAAGGCCGGGGATGGGGACAAGGAAAGGGTTGGGCAGATGCGACAGTTTCTAACCGCCGGGGCGCTTGCCGCCGGCATGATGGCGGCTCTGGTGGCCGGCGCCGCCGGCGCCGCCGACCGGCACGCCGGCTATTACTATCCGGAACCGCAGACCGAAGAGACCTACACCGCGCGCGCGCAAACCCTGGCCGAGGCCAACCGGGCCATGCGGATCGGTTTCGTGACCGGCACCACACTTCAGCAGTTCAATAGACCCTATCCGCCGCAGGTCGCGGTTTTCGCCAAGGGTGCCGAGGCGGAGAAGCTGATCATCGTCGCCCTGGTCGACGGCCGGGTCGATACTTTGTTTCGGGCGCGCGCGATCTTCGCAAACATGACCGCGGCGGCGCGCCAGCTTCCGGCCTTCGCCCAGATGGGGGTGCAGGATTACTTCACCTTCTTCGACCTGGCCAAGATGTTGGGCATCAAGCAGATCACCATCAGCAACGGACGCGACTTCGCCCACCGGGTCTTAATCGAATGAGGGTGGGTTAGATCGGGCGATCGCCCATGGCGTCAGCGCTACCGGGGGCCGCCCTGGATCGGCGCGGTGTGTGCTTCGACAGGCTCAGGCAGAGGACGACCGTGTGTGGCATAGAGAAATGCCATCATGCTGAGCCTGTCGAAGCACGCACCGATGGGCCCGCACTGCTAACCCCGGTCAGGCCGGGCTGTGCCGGCCTCATGGGCGCCCGGACCGCGCGCATCGCCCAGCCGGATCGGACGTGACGCGCTAGCGCCGCACGGCGCTATAGAAAATGAGGGTCGCGGGCACACTCACGCCGCCGTCCACCTTGTAGTCTTCAAGCCCTTTCGCGATGTCGCGCGTGATCGCGGCGACATCTTCCGGCGTGCCGCCCATTTCATTGATGACGCGGGTCGCCGGTCCAAGGCTGCTGGCGAAATCCGCGACCTCGTCCAAGGATCCCGAAACGCTGAGCCGCAACTCCTCAACCTGCGCCGAAACGTCGCTCAAACCGGCCTTGGACAAGAAATCGGAAACATAGGCGGTGTCTTGAAACGCCATGGGACCGGGCGCATTCGCCGGCGCGGCTTCCGGCGGGCCAAGGCGCGCGATGGCGGCGGCCCGGGGCATCTGGAACCATGGATTGGCCTGCAGGCTGGCCCAACTGACGAAGGCCATGCGTCCGCCCGGGCGCAGGGCGGTTGCGATATTGCTGAAGGCCACGAGGGGATCGGCGAAGAACATCACGCCGAAGCGCGAGGTCATCAAATCGAACGCGCCAGCTTCGAAGTTATGGGATTGCGCGTCGGCCACAAGGTAACGAACGTTGCCGAGACCGGCCTCCGCCGTGCGCGCCTCGGCCTTGTCCAGGAGCGGGCGCGCGATATCGATGCCCAACACCTGACCCCCGGTCCCGACCCGCGGGGCGAGGGCGAGGGTCGTCGCGCCGGCGCCGCAACCAATGTCCAGGACACACTCCCCCATCTTCGGCGCGGCGTGTGTCAGCAGGCGTTCCAGAATCGAGGCCATCATGGCATCGAGGGTCTCCTGATGGGCCGCCCACTTCGCGCCCGGTCCCGTGTTCCAGTACTCGACCTGGTCCGCGTTCGCGGTGTCGGGATTCTGAGCGTCGGTCATGTTCGATGGCCTTTCGAAGAGTAGTTGCGTTCGATTCCCAGGACTGCGAGCCCCCACCCTACCCCTCCCCCCTCGAGGGGGAGGGGTAGGGTGGGGGGACAGTGGTGCCAAGGAGACTCGACGCCGGACGACGCGCGAGCTGCCGTACCCTCACCGGGCTTAGCCGCCGGTGACGCTCATGTGGCGGCCGACAGCGGGGCCCTGGTGGTTGCGGTCGATGATGAAGTCGTGACCCTTGGGCTTGCGCGCGATCGCGTCATGGATCGCGCCGTCGAGCAAGGCGTCGTCGTCGCTTTCGCGCAAGGGCGCGCGCAGATCGGCGGCGTCCTCCTGGCCCAGACACATATACAGTGTGCCCGTGCAGGTCAGGCGCACCCGGTTGCAGCTTTCGCAGAAGTTGTGAGTCATGGGCGTGATGAAGCCGAGGCGCCCGCCGGTTTCGCGCACGCTCATGTACCGCGCCGGACCGCCGGTCTTGTGGTCGTTCTCTTCCAGGGTCCAGTTTTCGCGCAGGCGGCCGCGAAGGACCGACAGCGGCAGGTACTGATCGACCCGGTTCTCGCCACCGATATCGCCCATGGGCATGACCTCGATGAAGGTCAGGTCGAAGCCCTCGTCGCCGCACCAGGCGATCATGCGGTCGAACTCGTCGTCGTTGACGCCCTTGAGCGCGACCGTGTTGATCTTGACCTTCAGGCCAGCGGCCTTGGCCGCTTGCAGCCCGGCCATGACCTTGTCGAACTTGCCCCAGCGGGTGATGGCCGCGAACTTGTCCGGGTTCAGGGTGTCCAGCGAGACGTTGATCCGCCGCATGCCCAGATCCGCCAAATCCTGCGCGAAGCGATCGAGCTGGCTGCCGTTCGTGGTCAGCGTCAGCTCATCCAGCGCGCCGCTTTTCAGATGGCGCGACAGGCCGCGGAACAGGCTGATGATGTTGCGCCTTACCAAGGGTTCGCCGCCGGTCATGCGCAGCTTTCGCACGCCCAGGCGGACAAAGGCGTCGCAAACCCGCTCCAACTCCTCCAGCGAGAGGATTTGCGCCTTCGGCAGGAAGGTCATGTCCTCGGACATGCAATAGACGCAGCGAAAGTCGCAGCGGTCCGTGACCGACACCCGCAAATAATTGATCGCCCGGCCAAAGGGATCGATCATCTCAGCCATGCAATGCTCCCGGGCCGGTCTCTTTTCGAGACCAATTTGATACGCTTGGATAAGAGTATAGTCGACAAGGGCCGCCATTTCACCCCCTGCTTTCATGCGGGTTTGGCGGGGCCTCCGCCGCTTGGCAAGACTGCCGGCTCAAACGTACATTGGGCTCATGAAGACGTATGCGAACGTTGAGCGCGCCGCGCCCTGGTCCTTCGACAGGCTCAGGATAAGGGCGCTACGGTAAGGATTTGTCCTCATCCTGAGCCTGTCGAAGGACGTGGACAAGTCCGTGATCAAGAGGTCTCCCATGGAACAATCCGGAGATCCCTCCGGCCAAGAGGCCCCGGCGAAGCGCGTCGCGCTCGACCGGCCCGTGGCGCGGGTCGTGGCGCTCGGCGTTTTCCTGTGCGTGGCCGCGATCTTGGCCTGGATTCACCGCGACGACCTGATGCCGCCGCCCGAGGCGCCGGCCCTGGCGGCCGACGATCCGGTCGCCCTGTGCTTGGCGGCACGGGCCGAGGATATCGACCAGATGCGCGCCGACGGCGTGATCGACGAGGGCCAGGCCACCCTGTTCAAGAGCCGGGCCGAGGCCCTGTGCGTGGCCCAAGAAGGCCAGGGGTCGGGACCGCCGAAATTGCCCGGCAACTAGGTCATGACCTCGCGAATGACACGGGCCGTTCCGACGTCCGCTTGTCGGCGCAATCCGGCCATCCCCCAACGCCATCGCGAAGGGCCGTTCGTGACCCGACTCGGACATCCGCAAAACCGAGTTCGGCCTGTAGCGGTCCGGCCAGGCAACCCAGTACCTATTCAGATTTGATCAAGGTCTTCAGGTACTGCCGAGTTTCGTCGTCCCAAGAGCTGGGG
>JAJFGO010000122.1 GCA_021776095.1 Kiloniellaceae bacterium
TTAAGCCAATATTAACCACGGTCGCCAAGGATAGTACCCAGGCGGGACAGGGGCTCTGGCCCGTTCTCGGGGAACGAGGCCTGTTTCGTTGTTGAAAAAGTGGAGTTCCTCGCGCCGCGGCTCGCCCGCGGTTTCATTACCCGCGTTCCATCTCGCAAAATACGGTGCCCATCATGCGACCACTGCGGATCTTCCTCGGCGACCTGAGCTATTTTAACGCATACACCGAATACGGCGTCTACGTCCCCTTGAACATCGGTTTCCTGGCCGCTTACGCCAACAAAAAATTCGGCCGCGAGGTTGAGATCACCCTGTTCAAGGACCCAGAGGTGCTGCTGCGTTCGGTCGCCGATGAGGCCCCTGACTTGGTTGGTCTGTCTTTTTACTATTGGAACTCGGCGCTGAACCATCTGGTGACCCGGCGGATTCGTGCGCTGCGCGGTAATGACCTAAAAATCGTCTGGGGCGGTCCGTCTGTCGATACCGACCCTGGAGAGCAGCGCGGCCTTTTCGCGCGTTTTCCCGAGGTCGATGCCTTCATTGCAAACGAAGGCGAAATCGGCTTTTCGAATGTGGTGTCGCATCTCCTATCGAGCAAGCGTGGCGCGTTCGCCGATCCGCTGGACGGGGTCGTATTCAAGAGCGGCGACAATCTGGTGGAGGGCCTCCCGGTCGGACTTACCACGGACCTCGGCGAACTGGAGTCGCCCTATCTTCTCGGGCTGCTGGATCCGTTCATGGATGGCAAGCTCATGCCGATCATCCAGACATCCCGGCTCTGTCCCTATACCTGCGCCTTTTGCGTCTCGGGCAAATCGCGTGGCAAGTTACGGGCTTTCCCGATTGAGCAGGTCCGTGCGGAAATGGAATACATTTGCCGGCGGTTTTCGGACCGGCCTGATTTCACGATTTATATCTCGGACGAGAATTTCGGTATCCTCAAACGCGATGTCGAGGTCGCCGAGCATATTCGCGAGTGTTCCGAGAAGTTCGGTTATCCGCGCAAGGTTTTCTTCTATAACGACAAGAGATTCACTGAAACCTCTCGGCAGGTGCACGAGGCGGTGGGGGACCTGTGCCTTTACGGCTTGACCCTCTCGCTGCAATCCGAAAACCCAGATACCCTAGAAGCGATCAAGCGGCGGAACCTCTCGCCGGAGCAACTCGCCTCGGCAATCGATTGGGCCTCCGAGCAAAATCTGCCGACCACCACGGAGCTGATATTCGGGCTGCCGGCGGAGACGTTGGATTCCTTTACCCGTCTGCTTAACAAAACCAGTACCGCCGGATTCGATTCGATTCAGTGTTACAACCTGATCGTCCTCGACGGCATCGAGTTGAATCGGCCGGACTATCGAGAGAAACACGGCCTAGTGACCAAGTTCCGTCACGTCAGCGCCAGCTATCAGACGATCGACTCGGAATTCTGCGGCGAGGCCGAAGAGGTGGTCATATCGAGCAATGCCTTTTCGTTCGACGACTTCTTATTGGTTCGCGGCCTGAACTTGATGTTTCACGCGATTTTCTATCTCAAATTGTATCACGGGTTCTTCAAGTACATCTGCGAGGCCGACATTCCCCTGGCCGACTTCCTTTGCCGTTTTCTCCGGCCCGGCCTCGAGGCCGAAAATTTGCCAGAGGCCTACCGTAATTTTCTGAGCGATTTCGAAACGTCGGCGAAGAGCGAACTCTTCGACACCAGAGAGGAAGTCGTGGCTTACATGAATCGGCTGTCTAAGGACGCCGATGGCGAGTTGGTCGAGCCGATCAAGATCACACCCCACTATGGCATGCGCCTAATCCAGCACGAAATGTCCTGGGTCGCCCCGGTGTTACGGCGAATCTTGGAATCCATGGTCCCTGCGGAGCGCGCGGAGCAGATATTGCGCACGGCCAATTTTCTGCTCGAACTCGGCGATCGCGAGCGCGTCAACTTCAAGGCCAGCCACCTGCCCAAGCCGCTCGAAACCGAATTCGACGTCCTCGCCTGGAGGGCCGGCAAGTTCCGCCGGCCGCTGGAAAGCTATCGCAGATCCCGTTCCCGGATCGTCTTCACCGAGAGCGCGCGATTGCAAGAAGCCAGCGTGGACTTCAAAAAGAAGGCGGGCGAACAACCCGGCGGGCATTTCGCCCATCAAGAAGCGGAAGATTTCTATTTTTACGCCCTTGGCCACTTCACGCTCTCGCCGGTCGATCTGCTCTATAGAATGTCATATGCTGAAGACGCTTCGGCCGCGGTTGACGGCATGGTCGCCTGACGCTGGTGCCGCCATCCTGGATACCGCAGCGGCCCGCTGGCGGACGGCAATGACCCCGGGGGTTTGGCCGGGGCCCGCCAAGGCGACCGAGGCCGAAGCCGCGACGGCGGCTGGATTGTTCACATATGATTGATTGGCGCTCGGAAGTAGCCGGAACGCCGCCAGTTCACGCAGCGACAAGCTGCCGCACAGCTCTAAGAATATCGTAGCGAAAGCAGGCGGCTTCGGTTTCGACGACGATTCTTGGGCTAGCTGCGGCGATCCGCTCTTTGAGGCTGCGCAACGCGGCCGAATGCCCGGGCTTTCCAACCTGATAGGAAACCGGCGTCTTCAATATATGCACGTCATCGTAATCTTCGCCTGTCACGGCTCCGTGGGCCACCGCCGAGCCCCAGACAGACTCGGCGTGCCCCTCCGGATCCTCCCAGACCGGTGATCCAATTTCGGTCGTAACCTCGCAGCAGATATAGGTGCTGCCGTCGTCCTTTATCTGTCGCCCATAATGGCCTGGCGCCGAGATCCGATAGACCAGATGCTCCGGCATGAAATCATGAAGAAACTCGTAGGGGCCGACCCTGTCCTGAGGCAAAACGAAGTAGTAAAGGACCATAGGTACTTTGTGTACGAGGCCGGCGATGGAGTCTTCGCCGAATACGAGCTCCGATAATTGGCCTAGATCGGCCGCCCAAAAGACCCTGTCGAAGCGGCGCTCGGTGCCGTCCGTAAGCAGGGCCGAAACTCCCTGCGCGTCGGACTGCATCGATTTCAGGCGCGTGCCAAGGCGGAGCTCGATGCCGGCGGCGGCCAGGTAGCGTTCGGCCGCATCGCAAAACCCCTGCATACCCTTTTCCGCGGGATAGAAATGCCGGTGAGGAAAGGTGGTCAATGCCCCGGGAACGTGGCGGAAGGGGTCGTCTTGGGTAGAGTCCGCCAGGCGCTCATCCAGGACCGGGTGGGACTTCAGCATCCTGGTCGCGACCTCCGGCAGCAGCCGGATACGGCCGAAATTAGTCACCCGCAATACCGAGGCATCCAGTTCATTCGGATGGACGCGCAGAAATTTCCACGCCGCCTTTCCCAGATAATCAGCCGCAGTCGGCCCGAATTGTAAGTGCAGCGCCTGCTCAAGGGACTCGGCCTCTTGGGTGTCTTCGACGCCTTCGGCCTGGGCCTTGACCATCTCATAGAGAATTTTGGCGCAAACGTCCTTTCCCAAAACCGTAAGATCGGGAATCGTGAAGCCCTTGCTCAGCTTGCCCGCGGTAACGCTGGCATACCGAGCGGATACCGGCACGATTGCCCAGTCCATGATGTCGAGCAGGATCTCGGTCATTTCGCGATCATCGTTGCCAAATATATGGCAGCCTTTGTCCAGGTAGAAGCCGTTCCACTCCTTGCCGCGCATCAAGCCGCCAAGAGCAGGAGAGCTTTCAACCAAGGTGACCTTGCACCCAGAGCGCGAAAGGAAGTAGCTGGCAATGATGCCCTTAAATCCGCCTCCGACGATCAACACATGGTCCACGGTCAGGTCCTCCCGGAATTTTCAAACCGATTTTGTTTATCCTTTGTTTATCTTAAGAAAACTATAAGTAGTTAAGGGAAATAGCTGGCACACCGCCAAGAAAAATGTGGATATGTGGACGGTCATATCAGCCGCGCAGCACGACCGATGGATGGCCTGCCTCGAAAGGCTCGGGCGGTACGACGTCTATCACCTGCCCACCTACCACCGTGCTTACGAAGCGGACACCGCTTCACGTGCCCATGCCTATGTCGCGGAGATCGGCGGCGAGACCCTGTTCCATCCCATCATGCTGCGCCCGATCGATCGGGTCGGCGAGGCGCCGGCGCCTGAGGGTCTCTGCGACGCGGAAACGGTTTACGGCTATAGTGGCCCTTTGGCGAGCACGGTCGATCAGGATTTCTTGGCCGAGGCTTGGCGCGGTTATAGCGAGTGGTACGCCGAGCGCCGTGTGGTCTGCGAATTCACTCGCTTCAATCCCATGCTCAAGAATCACGACGTTGCCGCGCCGGGGTGCGAAACCTGGCAGGACCGGCAGACGGTCGCCATAGACCTCGGCGCGGGCGAAGACGCCGTGTGGCAAGGCTACGCCGGTGTGCACCGCAACAGCATCCGTAAGGCCGTGAAGAATGGCCTTAAATGCGAACAACGCCCTGCGCACGAGGCCATGCTTGCATTCCGCGCTATCTACGAAGAAACCATGCGCGGGCTGGAAGCGGACCCTGCATATTATTTCTCCGAAGATCACTATTTGAACTTGAGCGAAGGCCTCGGTTCGAGGCTTCGTCTGTTCATGGTATCGGCAAACGGCACCGATGTTGCCGGCGCCCTGTTCCTGGTTCACGGCGATACCCTGCATTACCATCTGGCTGGCAGTCTTCTATCGCACCGGCAATTGGCGCCGAACAACCTCTTGATCCACAAGGCCGCCCGCTGGGCAATTGGACAAGGCCTCAAGACCTTCCATCTAGGTGGCGGGCGTGGGCCGGAGCCCGAAGACTCCCTATTCCGTTTCAAGGCGCGCTTTTCCGGGCGCCGCGAAGACATGTGGTTCGGCAAGCAGATCTTCGATTCCGCCGCCTATGAGGCATTGGTCTCACTCTGGCACGAACAATTCCAGGCGGAAGAGCCACCCGCCTACCTCCAGCTTTACCGGATCGATCCAAGAGGTGGCGGGCCGAGCGGCCGCCACGTGGCCGCATGAACAGTTCCGCCATGAAGCGTATCGCTATCGTCACTGTCGCTCGGTCCGACTACGGCGTGTACCGGCCCCTGTTAAGGGCCCTCGACGCCGACCCCGACTTCGAGCCCCTGCTGATCGTGGCCGGTGCACACCTGGCCCCCACGTTCGGCGAAACTGCCGCGGAAATCGAGGCCGACGGGCTCAGGGCCGCTGCCACCTTGAATTTTACCCAGGCCGGCGACTCGCCTCTCGACGTGGCCCGCGCCATGGGCCAGGGCACCCAGCAGTTCGCCGAGGCCTACGCGCAGACCCAGCCCGATATGATTGTGGTGCTGGGCGACCGTTTCGAGATGCATGCCGCGGCCGTGGCCGCGGTGCCTTTCCTGATCCCGATGATCCATATCGACGGCGGCGCCTTAACCCTGGGCGCCATCGACGACGCCTTCCGGCACGCCATGACCAAACTAGCCAGCCTTCACTTCGTGGAGACCGAGGCTCACGCCACCCGGGTGATCCAGATGGGCGAAGAGCCCTGGCGGGTGACCGTGGCCGGGGCTCTGGGCCTGGACAATCTGGCCGCGGTGCAATTGCTGACGCCGGGGCAGATTCAGCAGCGTTTCGGGCTGCCGCTGCCGCCCGGCCGGCCACCCCTGCTCGCGACCTTTCATCCGGTCACGCGGGAGTTCGCGGAGACGCGCGACCACATGCGCGCCTTCCTGGCCGCAATCGAGGAATGCGGATTGCCGGTCGTTTTCACTTATCCCAACGCCGACACCGGCGGTCGGATCATCATCGAGATGATCGAGGCCTATGTGGCGCGGCGGGAGGATGCTTGGGCCGTGCCGCACCTGGGCACTCAGGGATATTTCAGCCTCATGGCCCTGGCCGCGGCCATGGTCGGCAATTCCTCCAGCGGACTTATCGAGGCCGCGTCCTTCGAATTGCCGGTGGTCAACGTCGGCCACCGTCAAGACGGCCGCTTCGCCCCGCCCAACGTCATCGCCACAAGGTCCGCGAAAGCGGACATCCTCCAAGGTATTCGTGAGGCGGTTTCCCCTGAGTTCCGGGCCGGCCTAGATTCTCTAGTCAATCCCTACGGCGACGGCCAGGCGGCGGCGCGCATAATCTCGGTTCTGCGGCAAACCGATCCGAAGAACCCCCGGCTTATCCGGAAGAGCTTCCACGACCTGCCACCTGCCGCGCCCTAGAGGGTGCCGCGTCGCTGTCTTCGGACTCCCGTTCGAGCCATGAGGCGACCGCCTCGGCCAGGACTAGGTCGAATTCGGTGTCGATGTCGAGCGACCGCTCCTTGGGCATGAGATAGCCGAGCGTCTCGGGCGAGACAAAGTCGGGCTGGTTCACAATCCAATCGCAACGGGCGGCGAAAACCGCACCGTTGGGCGCATAGGCCGGCGGCAGGTCCTGTCGGCGCGTAGCCAGATAGTGCTCGGGCATGATCGGCGTCATCCGCCCGCTATCGTCCAGCTCGAAGGTCCAGTGCGGCGGCTTGGCCGGAAGACAAACCGACACGCAGGCCGGCGCGCCGGACTCTATGCAAAGCCGCACCACGCCATCGATATCCGCGCCGGTGTAAAACGGCGAGGTCGGCTGCACCAGCACAATGAAGTCATAGCGCTCCGGCAGTGTCTCCAGGGCATGGCGCACCACGTCCATCGAGCACGCGCTGTCCGTCGCTAACTCAGCGGGGCGCACGAAGGGAACCTCACATCCGAGCAGAATGGCGGCCTGAATAATCTCCGGATCGTCGGACGATAGCACAACCCGGTCCACGCAGGCAGCCGCGCGCGCCGCCTCTACCGCCCGGGCGATAAGAGTTTTGCCGCCGACTTCCCGCAGGTTCTTGCGGAGCACCCCTTTCGAGCCACCGCGTGCGGTGATCAGGCCGAGAACCGTTAGATCGCCGATCATGGCTCCAGACTACCTCGCACGGCTCCGATCACGCGCTGTTGCGCCGCCTCGCTCAACCCGGTCGAACAGGGTAGCGACAGAATTTCACGGTGAAGCCACTCGGCGACCGCGCCGCCCAACACCTCGGCGCCGGTATGGGCCGGGCTGAGGTGCAGAGGCTGCCAGAAGGAACGGGTGTCAATTCCAGATTCGCGCAAGCGCCGACGAAGTTCCCGGCTGTCGCAAGCGGCCACCGCCGGGTCAAGGCGAATACTGTAGAGCCAAAACGCGCTTTTGGCCCAGGGTTCTTCCGGCATGAGCGAAAGGCCCGGCACCCCGTCCAAGGCTGCGGCGTAACCGGCCGCGATCCGGCGCTTGGCCGCCAGAAATCCTTCGAGTTGTTCGAGCTGCGCGCAACCCATGGCGGCCTGAATATTGGTCAGACGGTAGTTGAAGCCGACCTGCCCATGGATACCTTCATCCGCATCGTCCTTGGCGGTGGTGGTCAGATAGCGGACCCGCGCGGCCAGCGCCGGGTCGCCGGTCACCACCATGCCGCCGCCGCCGGTGGTCATGACCTTATTGCCATTGAAGCTGAAGCAGGCCAGGCGCCCGAATCGGCCGACATACTGGTCGCGATAGGTGGCACCCAGGGATTCCGCCGCGTCCTCGATCACAGGAAGATCGAATTTAGCCGCGACCGCCAACAGCGGACCTAGATCGACCGGATGGCCCAATACGTGGACCGGCAAAATAGCGGCAATTCGCCGGCCGCTTTTTGGATTGAGTAATTCGCCATCGGACCAACGGCAATGGGTCTCCAAGAACTCAACCGCCCGCCCGACATCCATCTGCCAGGTGCTAGGATCGGCGTCCACGAAGACTGGCCAGGCCCCGGCATAGCGCACGGCATTGGCCGGTGCGATGAAAGTGAAGCTGGGCATCAAGACTTCGTCGCCCGGCGCCACTCCGGCGGCGAGCAAGGCGACATGCAGCGCCGCGGTGCCGTTCACGGTCGCGACCGCGTGCCCGGTGCCCAAATAGGTCGCGAAATCCGCCTCGAAACGATCGACGAACGACCCGACCGAGGATACCCAACCGCTATCCAGGCAATCCTTAACGTAGGCCCATTCGTTACCGCCAATCGCCGGTTCGGCCAGAGAGATCGGCAACTCGGACAGTGGCTCGGCGCCTCCGACGGCCGCCAGCGCGCGCTTCAGAGGTCGGCTCATGTTCACAATGCTCCCTGGCCCACCTGGGGGCCCGGCACATGGTGTCCAAAATGGGGTAAGGCTTCACACATTGTAAATGCCGGCCTTATAGCTCTCGAGCTTCTTGGGATCGGCAAACCATTCGACCGTGCGTGTCAGGCCATCGCGCAAGGGCACTCGCGGTTCAAAATCAGTCAATTTTCGGATCAGGCTATTGTCGCACCAGAGCCGAAACACTTCGGAATTTTCCGGGCGGAGCCGTTCGGACTGTTCCAGAATCTCGATGTCGCTGCCCATGATTTCCTTGATCGTAGCGACGGTCTCGCCGATCGATATCTCCCGGTTGGAGCCGATATTGACCGTCTTGCCCAAGGCGGCGTCGCAAGCGGCCAAGGCCATGAGCCCGGCGCAAGTATCCTCGACATAGGTGAAATCCCGGGTCGGCCGGGTATCGCCCAGCTTCAACTGCCGCACCCCGGTTGCGATCTGCGTGATGATCGTGGGAATCACCGCGCGCGCCGATTGGCGCGGGCCGTAGGTGTTGAACGGTCGGGCGATGGTCAAGGGAAGCTCGAAGGCGTGGTGATAACTCATGGCCATGGCGTCCGCGCCAATCTTGCTGGCGCTGTAGGGCGATTGCGGCTGAAGCGGATGCTCTTCGCTGATCGGCACCTGGCGCGCAGTGCCGTAAACCTCGCTGGTCGAGGTGTGAACCACCCTCGCGACCCCGGCCTCCAGGGCCGCCTGACAAATGTTTAGCGTGCCGGTGATGTTGGTTTCGACGTAGGTTTGCGGCGCGACGTAAGAATAGGGAATGGCGATCAACGAGGCCAGGTGGAAGACAATGTCCACGTCCTTGACCAGGGACTGACAGAAGAACGGGTCCCGGACGTCGCCGGTCCGAATGTCGATGGCGTCGCTGGGCTCAATGTCCTCGAGCCAGCCCCAGTTGTTGAATGAATTGTATTGCGCCAAGGCCCGCACCTGACAGCCACGCGCGATCAAGCTTTCGCAAAGGTGCGAACCAATGAAGCCATCCGCCCCGGTCACCAGGACGGTCTTGCCGGACAATCGATCCAAGAGCTTACTCATGCTCTGAGCTTTCCAGCGGCTACGTCGAGTTGGGCCCGCTCGTAGTCGTCATGTTGGCCGATATCGAGCCAATACTCATGGATCGGAAAGCTCACGACCCGGCGTCCTTCGGCGATCAGAACGCTTATCAGGTCGGTCATATCGAAGCGACGACCGTCGGGTATATGCCGACTGACCTTGCTCTCCATCAGGTAGATGCCGGCATTGACGAAGAGGCCGACGCTCGGTTTCTCTCGAATTTCTCGGACCAGCGGCCCCTCGCAGTCAACCACACCATAGGGCACGGTCATGGTGTAGTGGCGCACACCGACTGTCAGATCGGCCTTGTGCTCGCGGTGATACTCCAGCATGGCCGCATAATTGACGGTGGTCAGGATATCCCCATTGATCACCAAAGACGGCTCGTCATCGTCAATCTGCATCTGGCGCAGCGCACCGGCCGTGCCCAAGGGTTCGTTCTCGTGGCTGTAATGAACCACCGCGTCGAAAGGGCTGCCGTCGCCGATGAATTCCTCGATCTTTTCGGCCTGGAAATGGGTCGTGATATTGATGTTGCGGATTCCAGCACCGCGCAGGCCTTCGATGGTGCGCTGAAGCAAGGGCCGGTCGCCCACCTGCAGCATGGGCTTCGGCGTTTCCCGTGTCAGCGGCCTGAGCCGCATGCCGAGGCCGCCAGCCATGATGACGGCGCGCATGGGTAGCCCCTGCCCTCGGACAAAGCGGCTGAGCAGAGACAGCGCGACCAGGCAGCCGTTCTCGTCGGTCATCGGCACATGGCGAACGGCGGTTTCGCCCATCAGACGAAGAAGCTGCACCGCAGGCGTATCGTGCGGCGCGGTGATCGGTTTTTCATAGACGCGTGGAATCCCGTCGTCGAGAAGCGTCTGTAGACGGTCGTTCAAGTCGACGCCACGCAGGATCGCGCGCCGGATATCCCCATCTGTGATCGTGCCCAGAAGCCGCCGTTTCGAATCGACCACCAAGACAAGTCCCTCGGCGTTGCGGTCAATCCGGGCAATGGCGTTCTTGATGGTGATGTCCGGGCTGGTGCAGAAAGGTTCGATGTCCCGGATCACCACGTCGGGGTTCATCGTGGGGCCGACCACGGGCATTTGGGATTCGAGCAAGTCGAAGGCGTCCGCGCGCTCGGCGCTTGTATCCGTGTCCGCCTGGCTGGCGGCGTCACCCGAATCCTGCACCTTGGTCTTAGCCATGTCTTAGGCTCGTAGCCACTTTCCCCGCCGCTGGTCGGCTCGCCAGACGATGGCGCCGCGAACCGGGACCACCGCCCGGGACAGTATCGGGCCAAAGGTTAAGAAAGTTCTTAATATATTGAGAGAATTAGGTTTTTCTGCCCGGCCGCGCAGCCCCCGTGACGGTTACGGGCCGGCCGCACGATCATGGGCGTTACCCCCCGTCCAAGGTCGCCTCCATCTCGTCCAGGAGGTTCTCCAAACTTTCCCGAAGACGCCCGATCAAGGCTCTCAATTCCTCCGCGGCCATACGTCTATAGGCCTCACTTTTGGCCCTATCGCAAATACGGCGGTCGTACCAGGATGCGCACCCAACGGTTAGTTGCAGGGTGCCGCCCAGCAGCGTGGCATTGGCCGGACTCTGGTGCTCCATCGCCTGAATCGCGTCACAAAAACTTTGGAGCCAATCGACGCTCGACCCCGGGTCGGTCGCCAAGGCCGCGAGCATCTCCTCCAGGTGATCGAAGATCGCCGCGCTCTGCGCGCGGATATCGGCCCCGCGCCACTGCTTGGACCACATCTCGGGTTTGCAGTGGGCGAGGCCTTGGGAAATTTCACTTCCCAGCGCAGCCCGGTCGATCGTGTTCTCCGGCAGCTCGATGGCGCGCGTGACTTTCGGTACGGCCCCGTCAATGCGAACACCGTCGCTGCAGTTGTAGACCTGAACCGAGCGATAATGGCGCAGTGTGTTTTCGAAAACTTTACGCGACCAGTCGAAAACGTGAGACCCGACGGCGATACCGCCAAGGTTACCGGAAAAGGGTCTAGAGGCCGTCACAGTCTCGTCGAGCAGACCGGCGCCATAGGCCGACTCCTTGGCGTGAAATTTGCCCTCCGATTTGGTACCCATGTCGACGCCGAATAGATAGATTTTTCGAAAGCCGAGGCGGATGGACGAAACCAATGCCGCGTTCGCGACCGTCGGCCCGGCGGGCTGCAGGAATGGAAACGATCCGCCGAAGATTCGCGTTGGGGTCACTCGCTCGCGAAAGAAAAAGACCGCCCGATCTAAGAGGCGGGGCAGGTCGGGGTGAACCGTCGCCGAGGCAACAAGGGTCACGCCGCCAAGGTCGAACTCCTCAGCGATTGCCGCGATGATCTTGGGGTTCCCAACTCCATTCTCCAGCTCGATGTGGAAGTCGGGCCGGATGCCGTGAGCAAGAAGAGACCGCAAACCGGTTCCGATCGACATCAGCATCGCCCGCCCGGCGTGGGCAACGATGAAGTCCAAGTCCGCTTCAACGGAGGGGCCGCTGCCGATCACGAATATAGGCTCGTCACGCGCGGCTAGGTATTCGCCCAGGATCTCGGTAGTGCCCGCGGCGAGGTTGCCGGCCGCGTTGCGGCACATGATGCGCTCGTCCTCGAAAAAACCCAGGCCAGAGACTGATAAGGAAAGATCTTGCCGGATGAGGTCTTTAGCCCGATCTAGAATGACCGAGCTGTAGTTCGTGAATAGGCTGATCCCGTCGAGCAGGGTGGGATTGTTGCCGCGCAGCACCTGGCTGACCTTGCCCGCGATCTCCGCCGGATTCTGGCCGACAATCAAGCTGAAGCGCACGCCGTTCCGGTCGCCGAATTCGAACAAGGCGGCCCAATCCGTCACGTAAAGCGAATGGTACAGATACTCGATGTTCGGCTCGATCAGGATCGCAACCTTGGCTTCGGTCCGCTCGACCAGGGTTTGCAGGTGAAGGCCCAGGCCGATTCCGAAGGCCAGCAGGAAATGGCTGTTCGGAAAGGTCTTGGCGGGATCGTAGGCGATTCCGACGTTCTTCATGCGATCGCGCAGCGCCACGCAGAAGTCGCCGGTTAGGCCCGGCATTTTTTCCGGGTCGGGCTCGTTGATGAATTCGCGGGTCGGTGCCTTGGCGAAGAGCGCGAGTTGGGCGCTAGCGTGGGCGACCGCATCCTGGCCATAGAGCCGCTGGCCTCGAAAGCCGATGTCGATTTCGCCGTCCGGATCGACGATTAAATCGGTGTTCGGCACCTCGATGACGGCTAGACGGCTATAGAGATGAGGGGCCCATCGCCGGATGGCGGCAAGGTTGTTCCGGAAGAAATCGTTGGCCCCTGGGGTTTCTGAGGCTCCGGGCACTACTAGGCTGTCAGGGGCCTTGGCTGTTGTTGCTGCCGATTCCGTCACGCCGATCTTCCTATTTTGATCCTGAACCGGTCCAGAGGAGGCATTGTCCGCATGGCGCCTAAGGGGCCAGCGCGCCGCTTACCGATCAGCCCATTTTCCGCCCTCAGCCTTGTCGACAACGGCTCTATACGATTTCTTTAGCATCCACGTGTTTAACCGTTCCTTAAGCGCGTTTCTTTATCGTTACCAAACTTCTTTGACCGATCGGAACTTAGACATGCCTTTAAAGCTGTCAGTCAGTAAGGGGGAGCGGTTCATCGTCAATGGCGTGGCGATCCGCAACGCCGGCGATTCCGCGGAACTCGTTTTCGAGAACCAGGCGCAGATCCTTCGCCAGAAGGATGTGCTTACCACGGAAACGGCGACGACTCCGGCGGCGCGGGCCTATCTCGCCCTACAGTGCGCCTATCTATTTCCAGATAAGTCGGCGCACTATCTGGGCCACTTCCAAGGTTACCTCGACGACTTTCTCGACGCTGCGCCGAGCGCGCAGCCCATTGCCGACGAGATCATGGAGAACGTGCGCGCTGATAAGCTTTATCAGGGCTTGAAGGCATGTAGCCGTCTGATCAGTCATGAGCATGAGGCTCTATCGCATGTCGTATGAGACAGCGGCCCGGACCTACGAACATCGACGAACCAAAGGAGGCAGCCCCCGAGAAACCGAGGGGCGGGCCTTGCTTGAATCGGCGCGGCGCATGGCCGATGCCCAAGACAAGCCCGAGGATAAGGTTGGCTTAGCCGCAGCCGCACGACTGAACTGGAGGCTCTGGACCATTTTGCAGGCCGAGCTCTGCGCGCCGGAATGCCCCCTGCCGCCAGAGATCCGCGCTAACATGATCAATCTCAGCAATTTTATCGACAAGAAGATGGTCGGCATTCTGGCCAACCCTCAACCGGACAAGCTCGATGTTCTGATCAACATCAATCGGCAGATCGCTGCCGGGTTGTTGACTGAGATCGGCCAGCCGGACGGCGGACCTAACGGCGATCCGGACAGCGGCCCCGGCCCCTCCATGGGCGGCCCTGGGCACTCCATCTAGCCACAACTCGGAAGCCTGTTCGGCTCCGCATACGAGGGAATCGAGGCCAATGGCCCCGATCCGTCGTTTCCTGGATATTTGAGGAAAAGGTGCGGCTACCTGCCGCATTGCGACGGCTGCCTGCCGTCACTTGCCGGTCGGGAGTCCCGAACCAGCTCCGATAAAAATGCAAGCGGCGTGCCAGAGCGGATAAGACAGTCACGGCCGGAAAAACCGGGGCCAGGCCCCCTTGGGCTAGGCCTACCCGCCGCAAACACCAGGCAAGATCGACGCCCGACCGGCACGATTTACCCGGCCGCACAGCAAGATCTGCCCCCATCCCCGCGCCTGCCCCAGCCGGGCCTGCCAGAAAGGCGCCGGGACGGCCCATTCCCAGGCTCCTCCCGCATGCCCCTCGGTTGGCACGGCGGTTGCTTTGAATATGAGGCCGGGGTGTCCCGGATTGGCCTTGTTCGCATGGAAATGGACCGCGCGGCGGGCTGGAATTGGATCGAAGGATCGTTGGCCGCCATGGCTTTGGTAGACCTGCACACCAGCGGATACCCACCCCACCCGGACATGGACTCGGGCGATCGAGCCCTATGCCCGCCACCTTGTCATTGTGCCATCGCGATCGGCGCCTTGGACAAAGCCACGCTCGCAATCGCCTACAGCGACATTGAGGCACGCTGCGTCGCTGTCGCCACGGCCACTGAGGCCATGACGTCCCTCTTCTTGGAATTCGACGGCATCAATCAGGATTTCGCGGCCCAAGGCGCGGGCCGGCTGTACGAATCAATTCTGGGGTGCCTGATGCGTATCAATCTGGATAACGACTCCGAGACGGCTCGTGAGGCGATCGCCATGATCGAGCGGCTGCGAGATGCCTGCGCGCGCTGGAATGGCGCCGACGCGCGGCCAAAAAAGTTGGCCGTGCGGCGGGCCGAAACCTAATATCTTCAAAAGGACGGCAACCAGGATGGAAGCCCAAGCGATTTTACCAGTTAGGTCCGTCGGCGTGTTCAAGTCAGAAGACGCCGCGCGTGGTACGAGTGATCTGTTCCAAACTCTCTTGCGCAACAATGAAACGCGAGAATTCGCGCCGCGCGACGAAGCTGCGCCGGCACGCGAATCACGCGATCGCGCGGAATATGACGCGGGTCGGTCAAGCGAGGCACGGCATCGGTCCGACGAGGCGCCGGAGACCCGGGGCGACGACCGGTACAACGACACGCACGACAAGCGGCCGGAGGCCGACGACATCGACCCGGCGGAGCGTAAGGCCCGGCCCGAGCGCCATGAAGATGCGCCGCCACGTGCCGCCCATCCCGACCGGGATCGGGCGACGGCCACGGCCGAAGCCGGTGCCCAAGAACACGAAATCACCCCCGTCACCACAGAGGCATCGGCCGAGATCGGTCCGGGCAACGAGGACGCGA
Organism: Kiloniellaceae bacterium; assembly: GCA_021776095.1. Lineage (GTDB taxonomy): Bacteria > Pseudomonadota > Alphaproteobacteria > Kiloniellales > J153 > JAJFGN01. Next base: position 15,035 of record JAJFGO010000122.1, read on the forward strand.
CGACAACGGTCGCGCCGGCCATCGCGGCCGATCCGGCCGCTGCGGGCAGCTCACCCACGGCTACTTTCGCCCAGGGCGCCGTCACCGTCCAAGCTCCGTCCGCCACAGCCCCAACCAAGCCGGCCGACCCCAAGGATACCGCGAACACAGCGCCGCGCCCGACAGCTGCCCCTGCCGTCGCAGCGCCAGGTCAGCAAGCGGCGACCGCGGATACCTCGGCAACCCCGGTGCTCAACGACGCCGAGACAGCGACCGCCCAGGCCGCTGCCAAAACCTCCACCAATTCTATTCAAGGCACCGTACCAGCGGCGCAGGCCGAAGCGGGACTCCTGCTCAACACGGCGCAGGTCAAACGGCCTCAGGCGCCAGGGCAAAAGGCCGGCACGTCCTCGGCTACGAGCGAAGTAACGCAAAGCGTGGCAAGCTCAGACAAAGAGGGCCGGGCCGCGACCACGGCTCGGGCCGACCTTGCCGGGTCCAAGACCACAGCCAGCAACCCATCGCCGGTAAAGGACGCAGCGGTGCCAGGCACCCAAGCCGAGGCCATCCAAGCCGCGCGGGCCAACCCGACTCAGTTGGCGGCGTCCGTGGCCAACCCGGGTCAACAGACCCCAGCGGCAGGCGACGCGGCGGCAGACGGCCTGAAGACCGCCGCTTCGAGCGGCAACGCCGGACAGGCGCCGGCCGGGCTAATCGGACTGGACGCGGCGCAAAGCGCGGCCCGCGCGTCGGGCGCGGGCCCAGCCCCATCGTCGGCCGCGGATCGCCCCGTCGCCCCGAACGAGGTGGCGGTGACCATTCAACGCGCCGCGGCCCGGGGCGAGAACCGGATTCGGATCCAACTGCACCCGGCCGAGCTTGGACAAGTCGACGTTCGGCTGAAAGTCGGCGCCGATGGCGTCGTCCGGGCCATGATTCAGGTCGACCGTCCGGAAACCCTCGACATCATGCAACGCGACGCGCGGGGCCTGGAGCGTGCCTTGCAAGACGCCGGCCTCAAGACGGATTCCGGCAGCCTCAGCTTCAATCTGCGGGATGACGGCAAGGATGGCCTGCGGGACCAAGACGGCAGCGGCGACACCGCCATGGCCGGGCACGAACAGACCGATGACAAGGCGCCAAACAACGCCGAGGCGGCCGAAATACCGGTTCACACGAGCGGATCCAACCGCGCCCTGGACATTCGTGTCTAGAGCGAGTCCGAGGAGATCAGAATCATGGAAATCAATGGCGTAGGTTTCAAGCCGGAGGGCGGTGAATCGGGCGCGGCCCAATCCCTCGCCGATAACTTCGATACCTTCTTAGCCCTGCTGACCACCCAGCTACAGAATCAGGACCCGCTCGAACCCCTGAAAAGTGAACAGTTCACCGAGCAATTGGTTCAGTTTAGCGGTGTGGAGCAAGCCATCTCGACCAACAAGAAACTGGACGCGTTGCTCGACCTCCAGACCTCCAATCAATTGAACAGCTCGGTTTCCTATATCGGCAGGTCCGCCGAGTTCGTCTCGGACAAACTACTCCTGACGGACGAGGGCGGGAAAATCAGCTATGGCCTGGCGAGCAAGTCCGCGCAGACGACTATCTCCATTGTCGACTCCTCGGGGCGCGTGGTGCGCGCCGTCAATGGCGCGACCGGCGCCGGTCGCCATGAGTACGCCTGGGACGGTCGGGATGGCGGAGGGGTCGAATTGCCGGACGGCGTCTATAACTTTTCGGTGACCGCGGTCACCGCCGACAACGAAACTATTGACACGGTGAGCGCCACCTTCGGCACGGTCACCGGCGTCGAGATCGTCGACGGCGAGGCCACACTGATCATGGGCGATCTGGGGGGTGTGTCGTTCGAACAAATCTTTGCCATACGAGAGACTGAATCAGAGGCCTAGAAGGATATTCAGCCCACCCCTTGGGCTCTAAAGGCCGGGACAGGATGGCTCGGCCAACTTAGTAGGAGAGAATAAGATGAGTATCTACGGCGCGATGTTTTCCGGTGTGTCGGGCTTGAATGCCAACAGCCAGGCCCTCGGCATGATCGCCGACAACATCTCCAACGTGAACACGGTCGGATACAAAGGCACGACGGCGCAATTCAGCACTCTGATCACTCAATCGCCCTCGCGCACGACCTTTACCCCGGGCGGCGTCACCTCGACGCCGGTACCTTCAATCGATAGACAGGGACTCCTGCAAGCCACCGCGTCCAAAACGGATATCGCAGTCGCGGGTTCCGGATTCTTCGTTGTCAACGAAGCAGCCACACCCGGCGCCGGTAACGAGTTCTTTTTCACTCGGGCCGGGTCCTTCACGTCGGATGAAAACGGGGCTCTCGTCAATACCGCCGGCTATTACCTACAAGGCTGGCCACTGACCAACGGCACCACATTGCCGGCAAACACGACCGTCCTAACTGGCGTAGAAACAGTAAACGTCTCGACATTGAACGGAACCGCCCAAGGCTCGGCAAGCGTTACCCTCGAACTCAACCTCCCCTCTACCGCCGCAGTGGCCGACACCCACTCGGCAACCGTTCAGGTCTTCGACTCCTTGGGCAACGCCCATGATCTGCAGATCGATTTCGTCAAAGCCGCGTCCAACTCCTGGACCATCAACGTACAGGATCCGGTTCTCGCTGGGACTGCCACGGTGAGCGGCACGGTCACGGCGGCGGTGCGCGGCATGACCTTCAATGGCGCCAACGGTACCCCTGCGACAATTACCCTTCCCGACATCGCCATTACCGCCTGGACCACGGGCGCCGCCAACAGCACGATTGCCGTGAATGCCGGTACCGTGGGCCAGGCCGACGGCATTACCCAATTCGCCGGGCAGTTCTCGGTCGGCGAGCTCGATCAGGACGGTTTGCCCTTCGGCCAGTTTGCTGGTGTCACGATCGGTACCGACGGCATCGTCACGGCCGTGTTCGACAACGGCAGGCAGCTCAACATCTATCAGCTTCCCGTTGCCATGTTTCCCAATCCCAATGGTCTTGAGGCCGTCAACGGCAACGCCTATCGCCAAACCACAAACTCGGGCAACCTTCTTCTACAACAGGCCAATGCTGGCGGTGCGGGCGCGGTGGCGTCGTCGGCGCTGGAGGCATCGACGGTCGATCTTGCCGAGGAGTTCACAAAGATGATCACCACCCAGCGGGCCTACTCGGCCAGCGCCAAGATCATCACTACGGCCGACGAGATGCTGGAAGAGCTGATCCGGATCCGCAGGTAATCCCCACATTTAGTCCCTCAGAGCGGCGGTCCAATTTAGGATAATTTTCCTTACTTTGGACCGCCATCCGGCCTCTTATGGGGCCAAGAGGTCCTAATTCCCAACCCGCGAACATTTCGCTTAAACCTTGGAATTAATCGTTCTTCAAGGCGGCGGCGCTAATCTGATCGGAGTTGCTGCACAAGTGACCGAGACAGTGACTTACGAAGAGGTATCGAAGGTGTCTGAGAGTCCAAGTAGGGGCCAAGCGGTAATCGGACCGGCAGGACAGCCGTTGACCATCAACGACCTTCCGCCGCCCGAAACCAAGCGCTGGGTTATCCGGCGCAAGGCAGAGGTCGTGGCCGGGGTTCGCAACGGCCTGATCAGCCTGGAAGAAGCTTGCAACCGCTACAAGCTGTCGGTCGACGAGTTTCTGTCGTGGCAGCGCCTGATCGAGGAGCACGGCGTGCGTGGCCTGCGCACCACGCGCCTGCAGCAGTATCGTAAGAATGGCGATGAGCCGGACGTACCCGACCAGGATATGAAGCCAAAACCGACCTCCTGAACGACCTCGCGGCCGGCACTTTTCTGGCCTTCGTCAAGACGTCTGGCGGATGCACGACCGAAGCAACGGAAACGGCGGCAAATGTATTCATTTGTGCTGAAATATCAAAAAGTTATTCGTCTACATTCGTAATTTGCGCTAGGCAAAAATTGCCCGCGATTAACGCCCCATTTACCGGGTCGCTTTACCTTCTTGTCCTGAGAAACACTGGCCCGGCGCACTTGCGTCCGCCGAGTGCATTAACAGAACCGCTCCGCGCGCCCCGCGAGGGGCCAGGACGGCAGACAAGCCAGGACGGACGAGCTTGAACAGCCTAGTCGATACCTTGCGGAGCCTAGGGCCAGCGCGGCTTGGCCTTATGGGCGCGGTCGCGGCCGGTGTCATCGCTTTTATGATCTACACCACCAGCCAGATCGCAACGCCGGATCTGTCCCTGCTCTATTCTGATTTGGACCCGCAGGATAGCGGCCAGATCGTCACCCGCCTGGAGACGATGGACATCCCGTATCGCCTTGGCGGCGACGGCACCCAGGTTTTCGTGCCCCAGGATCAGGTCGCGCGCCTGCGTCTGACTATGGCCGAAGAAGGCCTGCCCAGCGGGGGATCCATCGGCTACGAGATCTTCGACCGCTCGGAAGGCCTGGGCACCACCAGTTTCGTGCAGGGAGTCAATCACCTTCGCGCTCTTGAGGGAGAGCTGGCGCGCACGATCCGCTCAATTGGATCGGTCAAGAGCGCCCGGGTCCACCTGGTTCTGCCGAAGCGTGAGCTTTTCACCCGCGACAAGCAGGACCCGACCGCCTCGATCGTGGTCGCAATGCGGTCCAGCCAGCGACTCAGCGGGCAGCAAGTTCAGGCGATCCAACACTTGGTTGCCGCCGCGGTTCCGGGCCTGAAGCCCAGTATGATCTCGATCATCGACAGCAAGGGCACCCTGCTGGCCAGGGGGACCGAGGAAGGCGATCTGGACCGCCTCGCCGCCTCGGCCGACGAGATGCGGGTCTCCTACGAGGCTCGCTTGGCACGTACCGTGGAGGAGTTGCTCGAACGTTCGATGGGAATCGGCAACGTTCGGGTCCAGGTTTCTGCAGAAATGGATTTCGACCGGGTTACCGAAAACGCCGAGATCTTCGACCCGGACGGCCAAGTCGTGCGTTCGACTCAGACCATAGAGGAAGAGACCGGCTCAACCGACGGCGAAACGCCGCCCCCGGTAACTGTCGGCGGCAATCTTCCGGACGCTGGCCTGGCGCCAGGCGCGGCCGCTGGGTCGCAAAGCAATGCGGTCCGAAACGAGGAAACCACGAATTTCGAGATCTCGCGCACGGTCAAGACCCATGTCCGAGAAAGCGGCACGGTGCGCCGCCTGTCGGTCGCGGTGCTGATCAACGGCACCTTCGCGGCGGCAGCCGAGGGCGAAAGCACATATGAGGCGCGCAAACCGGCCGAGATGGATCAGATCTCCGCCCTGGTGCGTTCGGCGGTGGGTTTCGACGAGGCGCGCGGCGATATCCTCGAGATCGTGAACATGCCCTTCGTCGATCCCACCAAGTCGCTCAACGACGACGATGCCGGGTCCCTGTTCGGGCTCGGACAGGCGGGTCTGATGCGAATTGCAGAGGTCCTGGTTCTGGGTGTGGTGGCGATTCTGGTCCTGCTGCTGGTGGTGCGGCCCTTGGTCGGCCGGGTCATCGAGGGCCCACTGGATGAGAGCCTGGAGGGTCAATTGACGGATCAGAGAACCGGACGGCCGGCCTTGGCGGGCCCGAGCCAAGGCGCTGAGAGATCAGCCGAAGAGGATCAAGCCGAAGTCGTCGCCGAAGAGATCGAACAGATGATCGACCTGAACAAGGTTGAGGGCCGGGTCCGTGCCTCCTCAGTGCGGAAAATCGGCGAAATCGTCGACAAGCACCCCGACGAGGCCGTCGCGATCATCCGTAGCTGGCTGTACCAGGAGACCTAGGCCACTGGCCCGGGAATTGAGGAAGCACTGAGTATGCCTTTGCGCGAAGACTATAGAACCATGAGCGGCCCGGAGAAGGCCGCGCTGCTGATGATGTCGGTGGGCGAGGAGAACGCCTCGCGCCTGTTCTCGATCATGGACGACGACGAAATCAAGGAGCTTTCCCAGGCCATGGCCAACCTGGGCACAGTTAGCTCCCAGATGGTCGAGCGCCTGCTGGTCGAATTCGCCGATCAAATTTCCTCGACCGGTTCCCTGGTCGGCAACTTCGACAATACCGAACGGCTCTTGGCCAAGGTTCTCGACCGCGACCGGGTCGCGGGCATCATGGACGAAATTCGCGGCCCAGCCGGCCGCACCATGTGGGAGAAGCTGACCAACGTCAACGAGACGGTCTTGGCCAACTATCTGAAGAACGAATATCCGCAAACCGTCGCGGTGGTCCTGTCCAAGATCAAATCGGAACATGCGGCCAAGGTGCTCGGCCTCTTGCCAGAACCCTTCGCCATGGAAGTCATCATGCGCATGCTGCGCATGGAATCGGTTCAGAAAGAGGTACTGGACGACGTCGAGCGGACCCTGCGGAACGAGTTCATGTCCAATCTGGCACGCACCAACCGGCGCGATGCGCACGAGATGATGGCCGATATCTTCAACTTCCTGGAGCGCAGCACCGAGGCCAAGTTCCTATCGTCCTTGGAAGAGCGAAACAAGGATTCGGCGGAAAGAATCAAGGCCTTGATGTTCACCTTCGAGGACCTGGGCAAACTCGATCCCGGTGGCGTTCAGACCCTGCTGCGCAATGCCGAGAAAGACAAGATCGCCATCGCGCTCAAGGGATCCTCGGAGGAGTTGCGCAACCTGTTCTTCTCAAACATGTCGGAACGGGCAGCGAAGATCATGCGCGAGGACATGGGTGCCATGGGCCCGATTCGCTTGCGCGATGTCGACGAGGCCCAGATGTACATCGTGCAGATCGCCAAGGACCTGGCTGCGAACGGCGAGATCATCATCGCCGAGGGCAAGGGCGACGACGAGTTGGTGTATTGAGCCATGGTCGTCAACGCGCCAAAAAAATTCCTGTTCGACACCTCTTTCGAGCCGGAACACATAGCCGAAAAGGAAAAACCCGCCGAGGCGCCACCCGGGCCGAAGTACTTCGACGAGGATCTGGAGCGCGCCCGCGCCGAGGGCCTCGCCGCCGGCGAAGGGACCGGACGCGAGAGCGCCTTGCAAGGAGTCGAGCAATCCGCCACGCAAACCCTGGCGTCGATCGAAAAGCTATTGCCCGAACTACGTCAGGAATTGGCTGCCATCGAGGAACGTCAAGCCCATGCGGCGGTCGAGGTTTCGGTCGCCCTGGTGCGCAAGATCTTTCCGCGGCTGGTTCAAGACCACGGCCTGGGCGAAATCGAATCCGTGGTTCGCGAAGCTATGGCGCGCTTGCACGACGAACCGCGCATCGTTGTACGCGTTTGCGACGCCATGCTCGATACGGTCAAAGACCGGGTCGGCACCTTGGCCCGGGACGCGGGCTTCGAGGGGGCGATCGTATTTCTGGCGGAAAACGACATGGCGCCTGGAGACGTCCGCATCGAGTGGGCGGATGGCGGCGCCGAGCGCGATACCGGGCGGGTGTGGCAGGAAATTGAAGACATGATTCGGCACATGACCGGCGCGTTGAAGAGGTCGGAAGAAGCAGCCCCCACACCGTCGGGGCCCGACGGCACGCAAGGGGCGGCGGCTTAAAGCCGCCCCTCTCATAGGAGACCGATATGGCAGAGGATCAAGAACTGGAATTGGCCGACCTGGATCAGGACGCCCAGGACGCCCCCCAAGACGATGAACAGGCCGACCTCGGTGCGGAGGCCGGCGACCTGGCCAAGGCACCGACCAACGCCAAAGAACTGGAGGCCGTTTACGACATCCCCGTGCAGGTTTCGGCGGTTCTGGGCAAGGCGAGCATGCAGGTAAGCCAGTTGCTCAAGCTAGGCCGCGGGGCGGTCGTCGAATTGGACCGCAAGGTCGGCGAGGCCATCGACATCTACGTCAACAACCGCCTGGTCGCGCGCGGCGAGGTCGTAGTCGTCGAAGACCGTCTCGGGGTCACCATGACCGAAATCATCAAGATGGATCGCTCCTAGACGACGGACCGGCGGGGACAACCTCATCATGGCCAATATCAGCGCGGCACAGAAGGCGCGGGCCCGCGGACCCGGCGGGCTCGCCTCGTCGCCGCACAGCATCGACACGGCAACCGTCTCGGGCGTCACCGGTGCCTTCGCGGTGATCGCGGCCGCTATGTTTTTGGGGGGCTCGCCCGAATCTTTTGTCGATATCCCGGCCATGCTGATCGTCTTCGGAGGAACCGCCCTGGTCACCTTGGCCTCGTTCCGCCTGGAGGAAATACGGGGCCTGCCGGCCATCGTCTACCACACGATCATCTATCGCGCCGAGAACCCCAGCGACGCGGCCCGCCGGATCCTGCACTTAGCGGACCGGGCACGGCGCACCGGCGCGCTTTCCCTGATCGAGATCAGCCGGAATATCGGCCAAAGCCGGTACCTCGGTCAGGCCGTCCAATTGGTCGCCGACGGCCTGCCCGTCGAAGAAATCGAGCAAGTCTTGATCCACGAGCGCGATGCCACGCACCAGCGCCATATCCGTTCGGCCGGAATCCTGCGCAAAGCCGGCGAGGTTGCGCCGGCCATGGGCCTGATCGGCACCTTGGTCGGATTGGTTCAGATGCTTGGCAACCTTGACGATCCCTCAACCATCGGTCCGAGCATGGCGGTCGCCCTTTTGACCACCTTCTACGGCGCCATCCTGGCCAACATGTTGTTCCACCCTCTGGCCAGTAAGCTCGAACGGAACTCGGAAATCGAGGCCGCGGTCCACGAGGTCTACACCATGGGCGCGGTATCGATCAGCCGGCAGGAAAACCCGCGCCGCCTAGAGGTCCTGATCAACACCATCTTGTCGCCCGCTCAGCGGGTCGAATACTTCGATTGAATTCGAAAACCGGAGAGTCCGCATGCGTCTCCTAATTATCGGTAACCTGGACGGCCATATCGCGACCGCCGGCAAGATCGCCCTGGAAAGCGGCGCCAAGGTGGCGCACGAGGAATCTGTCGAGCGGGCCATGACCGCCCTGCGCTCGGGCCAGGGCGCGGATCTGATCATGATCGATGTCCGCCTGGATATCCGCCAGCTCTGCACCAACCTGCAATCCGAACGTATTTCCGTGCCGGTGGTCGCCTTCGGTATCGGCGCCGAGACCAAACTGGCGGTCGACGCGATCAAGGCCGGCGCCAAGGAATACATCCCCCTACCGCCCGACGCCGAGTTGATCGCCGCGGTGCTGAGCGCCGTGGCGGAGGAAACCAGCGCGGTCATTCACCACAGCTCAGCGATGAAAAACGTCCTCAGCCTGGCCGACCAGATCGCCCCGGCCGATGCGACCATTTTGATCACCGGCGAATCGGGCACAGGCAAAGAAGTGCTGGCGCGCTACATCCACTCCAAGTCGAAGCGTGCCCAGAAATCCTTTATCTCCCTCAACTGCGCGGCAATTCCGGAAAACCTATTGGAATCGGAATTGTTCGGGCACGAAAAGGGCGCCTTCACTGGCGCGATCAGCCGCCGGGTCGGGAAGTTCGAGGAAGCCAACGGCGGCACTTTGCTGCTCGACGAAATCTCCGAGATGCACCCGCGCCTACAGGCAAAATTGCTGCGCGCGATCCAAGAGCGCGAAGTCGACCGGGTCGGCGGTACTCAACCCATCAAGGTCGATATCCGCGTGCTCGCCACCTCCAACCGCGACATCGAGGAAGAGGTTCGCCAAGGCAACTTTCGGGAAGACCTCTATTTCCGGCTCAACGTCGTGAACCTGGTGTTGCCGCCCCTGCGCGAGCGCGACGGCGACATTGAGGCCCTGGCCACACATTTCATCGCGAAATACGCCGAAGCGAACGCCGTGCCCGCCCCAGCGTTGAGCGACGAGGTGCGCGCCATGATGCTGGCCCATGCCTGGCGCGGCAACGTGCGCGAGTTGGAAAACACCATGCATCGCGCGGTCCTGCTCTCGCACGATGGAGTGATCACACCGGACTCGATCCAGTTGCGGGGCGCCACGGCCGATGCCCGCGCACACGCACAAGTTGCTGCCGAGTCCACTAGCAGCGACGCCAATGGCGGTCAGGCCCAGGCCGCGCCGCCCAACGGCGCCACTGCCTTGGTCGGCCGGACGGTCGCCGCAGTCGAGCGTGACCTGATCATCGACACTCTGAATCACACTCTGGGCAATCGCACTCACGCGGCAAATATCTTGGGTATTTCCATAAGGACGCTGCGCAACAAGTTGAAGCTCTATAGCCAGGATGGCCTCTCCATACCCATGCCTGGCGAGGCCGAACGGTCGTCGGTGTAGGCGAAGGTAAGACTGGTCCATGGCTGAACAGTCGGTAACGGAAACGGCGAACCCGCAAGGTGCCGGCGCGGGAGATCCCGCTCCGGGCAGCGATGTCCTGAATCGCCTGGTGGTCGCCCTCAAGCGGGGTGACATCGCGCTCGCCCTGGGCGTTGCCTGTATTCTGGTCGTCCTCATCTTGCCGATGCCCAGCTGGCTGCTGGACGTCTGCCTGGCAATTTCCATGACCCTGTCGGTTTTGGTTCTGATGACCGCCCTGTTCATCAGCCGGCCGCTCGATTTCAGTTCCTTTCCCACAGTGCTTCTGATCGCGACCATGTTGCGCCTGTCGCTCAACCTGGCCTCGACCCGCTTGATCCTGGCCAATGGCCACGAGGGCACCGACGCCGCCGGTCACGTCATCGAAGCCTTCGGTGGTTTCGTGATGAGCGGCAACTTCGTCATCGGCATCATCGTTTTCGGCATTCTGGTGATCGTGAATTTCGTGGTCATCACCAAGGGCTCTGGGCGTATCGCCGAGGTCTCGGCGCGCTTCAGCCTCGATGCTATGCCGGGCAAGCAGATGGCAATCGATGCCGACCTCTCGGCCGGACTGATCGACGAATCGGAGGCCCGCCAGCGCCGCCGGTCGTTGGAGGACGAAAGCAACTTCTTCGGCTCTATGGACGGTGCGGCGAAGTTTGTGCGCGGCGATGCTATCGCCGGTCTGCTTATCACTTTCATCAACGTGATCGGTGGCGTGATTATCGGCGTCGCACAAAAGGACCTGAGCTTCGGCGAGGCTGGCCAAGTCTACACGCTGCTGACCGTCGGCGACGGTCTGGTCACCCAAATTCCCGCGATCATCGTGTCGACCGCAGCGGGCCTTCTAGTCTCCAAATCGAACACCGTCGGCTCGACGGATAAGGCCTTGTTCGCGCAACTGGGCGGCTATCCCCGGGCGCTCGGCTTGTCATCCTTCATGATGCTCTCCCTCGCCCTCCTGCCGGGCATTCCGGCGGTGCCCTTTCTGCTGCTCGCCGGAGTCGCCGGCGCCATGGCCTGGAACACCACCAAGACCCAAGCCGCAACGGCGGCCGCCGAAGCGGCCAAGATCGAAGCCCAGACCACCACCCCGGTGGTCGAGGAAAAGATCAGCACCGCCCTGCAGATCGACCATGTGCGCCTCGAACTCGGATATGGCCTCTTGCCCATGATCAATGGTGAGGGCGGCCAGCGCCTGACAGATCAGATCAAATCGCTGCGCCGGCAACTGGCACAGGAGGTTGGCTTTGTGCTACCGTCCGTGCGCATCCAAGACAACCTGCAACTGCCGGCCAACACCTATGTCATCCGGGTCAAGGAGATCCAGGCCGGCCAGGGTGAGTTGCGGCCCAGCATGTTGCTGGTCATGGATCCCAAAGGCGAGAAGATCGCCCTCAGCGGCGAGGAAACCATCGAGCCGACCTTTGGCTTGCCGGCGATCTGGCTCGACGCCAGCGCGCGCGAGGAAGCCTTGTTTCGAGGCTACACGGTGGTCGATCCACCCACCGTCATCACAACGCACCTGACTGAGTTGGTTAAGGACAACATGGCTGAGCTGTTGTCCTACGCTGAGACGCAGAAGCTGCTCGATGAAGTCGAGAGTATCCAGCAGAAGCTGATCGCTGATCTAATACCGAATATGATTTCGGCCACCGGCGTGCAGAGGGTCCTGCAGAATCTCTTGGCAGAGCGCATATCGATCCGCGACCTGCCGACCATTCTGGAAGGGATTTCGGAGGCTTGCAGCTACACGCGCAACGTCGCCGGCATCACCGAACACGTGCGCAGCCGCCTAGCACGCCAAATTTCGTCGGCTCACATCAACCCGCAAGGGGTCCTGACCATGATTACGCTGTCGCCGCAGTGGGAGCAGGACTTCAGCGAGGCCGTGGTCGGCGAAGGCGAGGAACGGCGCCTATCCATGGCGCCGACCAAGTTGCAGGAGTTCATCCGCGCGGTGCGTACCACCTTCGAACGCCATGCCATGTCGGGCGAAGTTCCGGTCCTCTTGACCAGCCCCGGGATCCGGCCATTCGTCCGCTCGATCGTCGAGCGGTTCCGGCCCTCAACCACGGTCATGTCGCAGAACGAAGTCTACGCCAAGACCCAGATCAAGACGCTGGGTCAGATTTGATCACGCCGTTCGATCCGGCCTGAGGAGGCCCGCCATCCATGCGGCTAAAGAGCTTTACCGGTAACTCCCTGCCCGAGGCCATGCAGCAGGTCCGCGACGCCATGGGCGTGGACGCGATCATCCTCTCAAGCCAGGCGGCCGAGGACGGAACGGGCGTGCGGGTGACCGCCGCGCTCGAGGACTCGCCGCTCGACGACCTCCACTTCAACGACGAGCCAGCGTCCTATTGCGATCTGGATTCGATTGCCGAGGCCCTGTCGTTTCACCGCACCCAGGCCGGTCTGTTCGACCGCTTGGTTGGCGCGGCTGCAGCTATGAACGCACCGGACAGCGTCATGGCCCTGGCCGGCGCGATCGATTCGGCCCTGACCTTCGCCGCGCTGCCGCCGCCGCTGAGTTCGCGCCCCACCATGCTGATCGGACCGCCCGGAGCGGGCAAATCGGCGACCGCCGCCAAGCTGTGCGCACGGGCCCGTTTGGCCGGCTGCCACCCGGCAATCGTGACCATGGATACCGCGAAATCAGGCGGCTTGGCCCAGGCGGCAGCCTTCTCCAAGGCGCTCGACGCCGAGCTTCTACAAGTCGAGCACCCCTCGGCCCTGCCCGACGCCGTGCTGGCCTGCGGCAACAACCGCTTTGTGGTGATCGACACGCCGGGCGCCAATCCGTTTCTAGAGTCAGACCTGGCCCGGCTGGCCGAGGCCTCTGAAACGGCACGGGCGGAGACGGTTCTGGTGCTTCCTGCCGGCGGCGATGCGGCGGAATCGGCTGAAATGGCGGCGGCCTTCAAAGGCGCCGGCGCCCGCACCATGATCGCAACCCGTCTGGATACCGCCCGGCGGTTCGGCAGCCTGCTCAGCGCTGCGGCCGCGGGGCCCCTAGCCCTGCTGGCGGCCAGCGATTCGCCTCACATCGGCGAACCTTTGCGCCCTCTCAATCCAGTCGCCCTCGCCCGCATCTTTCTGCCAACCGAGATCACGGACGGTCCCGACAGTCACACGGAGGATTTGGAACCATGGTCGAAGCGGTGAAATCGGACCCGGCGCCAAACCTGCCGCACCTGGCCAACGGCATCGCCGTTGCGTCGGGAAAAGGCGGCGTCGGCAAGACTTGGCTTTCGGTAACCCTGTGTCAGATCCTGGCGCGGCAGGGGCGCAACGTCTTGTTGTTCGACGGCGACCTGGGTTTGGCCAACGTCGATATCCAACTCGGCCTGGCTCCGGAAAAGGATTTGGGTGGAGTTCTGGCCGGAAAATATACCCTGGAGCAAGCGATCAGCCGTTGCCGCGAGGGCAGTTTCGACGTGATCGCCGGGCGCTCCGGCTCCGGCACCCTGGCCGGCGTGCCGTCCCAACGCCTGGCGCAAATCAGTGCCGGCCTGGTCAAACTCTCGCCCAAATACGATCTGGTGGTCCTCGACCTGGGCGCGGGGGTGGAGCGCACGGTGCGCCAGTTCGCCGCCATGGCGCGGACCTGCCTGGTGGTAACCACGGACGAGCCGACCGCCATGACCGATGCCTATGCCATGATCAAGCTGACTCGCATGAACTACCCGAACGCGGATTTGCGCCTGGTCATCAACATGGTGCAGAGCAAACCGGACGGCGAGCGGACTTACGCGACCCTGCGTAAGGCCTGCCAGTCGTTCCTCAAGATCGCCCCGCCGCTGGCCGGCATCATCAAACGCGACCCTAAGGTCCGCGACGCGATCCAGCATCAGGCCCCGCTTCTGGTACGTCACCCGAACGCAACCGCCGCCTTGGATGTCGAGGCCGTGGTGCGGCGGATGTTGCAATCGCCATGAACGACCTGGTCCGCCCAGCGTCCTATTACACGGGCGGGATCGCGGCGAACGCCCCTTTGGGGGTGTTGGCCACGGTCCCAAACCCGCCACCCGATATCGCGCGCCTGCCGGCCGGCACCACCCTGCGCGGCGTGGTGATCGGCAGCGATGGCAAAGGCCACACCTTGATCAAGACCGATCAAGGTGTTCTGGCGGTCGCGACCAAGCTGGTTCTGGCCAAGGACAGCGAAGTCGTGCTTCAGATCCGCAGCAGCGGGGTCCAGCTTCACGTCATGGTCATGCAGGCGCGCGGGCAGGCGATAGCGCCCGCGCCCCAGGGCGACGGCCGTCCCGCGGGTCCCGGCCTGGCCCCGGGCGGCGGCCTTCCGCAGGTCCCGCCGCCATCATCGGGCGCCCTAGCAAATCCGCGCACAGCGACCACCGGCCTCTCCGCGCCGGGCGGCGGGCAAACCGACTTATTGAACCTGGGGCAAATCGTCAGGGCGGTGGTGCAAGGCCCAGCCAACCCAGGCCCAGCCACGGGCCTGGCCGGGCAGCCCGCCGTGGCCGGCCCTGTCGGTGCCGCCGCCGAGATTGCGGCTGGACGTGTTGCGGGCGTTGTCGCTGGGGGCCCTTTGCCGGCCGGCTTGACCGCGCTCGCGCCCGGCACCGTCCTCGCGCTCCAGATTCGCGCCGTCAGCCCCCCAGGCCTGCCCCAGGGGCAGGGTCCCGGCCAACTCCCTGGCGCAGCCGCAACAGCGGGCCCAACCACCCCGTCAGGCCCACTGGGCGCCTCCTACAGCGCCACGGGGGCCACAGTGAATCCAGGCGCCAGCGCGGTTTCGGCGCAGCCTGGCACGCCATTGAGCGGCCCCCAGGGGGCCATCGCGGCAGCGGCCCAGGGTTCGACGGGCAAGGCCCAGGCGCCAGCACAGCAGCCGGCCGCCCTAGGCCCTGGCCCGGCCGCCCTGCAGGCCCGGGCACTGGGTCTCGGCGCCGGTCCGGGCGGCGGCGCCTCGGGCTCGCCTCTGGTTTTCAGTGCCCAGGTCACCAGTATCACCCATGCCGGCCATCCGGTGCTCGGTACCCCCTTGGGAATCCTAACTCTCGAGGTCGAGGCTCGCATTCCGATCGGCAGTCGGCTTGCCTTGGAACTCGCGCCAAGCGGCCTGCCCCGAGGCGCGGAAGCGGCGGCCCGCTTTGGCACGGCGGGCGCTCTGGGCCATGCCTGGCCGGCATTGGAAGAAGCCTTGGTCGTCCTAAGCGAACCGGCCACCGGCTCGCCCGGCGTGCCCCAAGGGGTGCCCCAGCCAGGCCCGCGCCTGACTTCCGGACTGCTGTTCTTCATGGCCGCGCTCAGCGGCGGCGACCTTGGGCGCTGGCTCGGCGCTGAAGCGCTTCAAACCCTGCGCGGCACCGGCCGAGAGAGCTTGGTCGGCCGCTTGTCCCGCGACCTGGCCCAGATGGGCCGCATGGCCGAGGGCACAACCGGCACGACGGGCGATTGGCGAGTCCTGCCGATCCCACTGTGGGACGGCGATCACGTGCGCCAGTTGAGGCTGTTTCTGCGCCAGCAGGACGAACGCAAAGACGGCAAGCAGAAAGAGCGCTCCAATAACCGAACCCGATTTGTCCTGGAACTCGAAATGTCTCGCATGGGAGAGATGCAACTGGACGGCCTAGTCCGGGACAAGCGCTTTGACCTGGTCATGCGCACCCGCGCCGCCCTGCCCGTGGCGATGCAGCGCGATATCCAAAAAATATTCGAAGACGCCAGCCAAGCCGCCGGCTATTCAGGACAACTGGGGTTTCAGGCCTCGGCCGATTGGCACTATCTGCCCTATGCCCAGGACGCGGCGTCCGGGCCACCGCCCGGCCTTATCGTCTGAACGCAGGCCCGGCGCCAATACGGCACCCAACATATTCGCGGTTCAATCTTCGCCCGCCGCCTGGCCCCGCCGAAAGATAACGGTGCCCAACTCGTCAAGTTCTATCTGCTCGCGCCGGCTGCGCTCGTCGCGCTTTTGGCGTGCCTCCAGTTCCTCAGCGTGTTGGTATTTTTTTACATCCTGGAAGGCGGCATGCACCTCCTCACGGGCGGCCTCGGCCGATTTCTCCAACTCGGCAATGGTCTGGCGCTGGCGCCGGCGGCGTTCCAGCGAGGCCGCAACAAAGGCAGGAAAGGCAATCGTGCCCTCGATCGAAGCGGTCGCCGCTTTATTCTCAGATTCTATTTCATCTTCAAGGTGTTGTAGATCAATCTTCATCTTTTCAATCAACTCATCGATGCCAGCGAGCTTCTGCCGTTTCTCGTTCAGTATCCAATTGTGAACCCGAGTTAGGCTCTTGAAGGCCGTCATGATGGGTTATCCAGCGGGTCCCCGGGCGGCCACTCCAAGCCCAAAATTCGTGCCAAGTCGGCATAGCCAGTGTCCAGGTCGGCGCGCTCCCCTCGGCTCTGGCTCAGAAAGGCTTCCAGCTCCGGCTGATAGCCGATGGCTTCATCGATCAGGGGATCGCTGCCCTTCTTGTAGGCGCCGATCCGGATCAATTCGCCCATGTCGTCATAGGTCGAAAGCAAGGTGCGCGCCCGGTCGACTAACTCGTTCTCGGCTGTCTGGTTACAGTTGGGCATGGTCCGCGACACGCTGCGCAGCACGTCGATCGCCGGATAGCGGTTGCGCTGCGCTATGGTGCGGTCGAGGACGATCTGGCCGTCTAAAATGCCACGCACGGCATCGGCGATCGGTTCATTGTGGTCATCGCCTTCGACCAGCACCGTAAACAAGCCAGTGATCGAACCGCCGTCGACCCCGGGGCCAGCGCGTTCCAAAAGCTGCGGCAACTGGGCGAACACGCTGGGGGTATAGCCCTTGCTGGCCGGCGGTTCGCCAGCCGAAAGACCAATCTCGCGCATGGACATGGCAATTCGGGTGATCGAATCGATCAAGCACAGGACGTGCGCGCCCCGGTCGCGAAAATACTCGGCGACACTGAGAGTCATATAGGCGGCCTGGCGGCGGACTAGCGGCGCCTCGTCGGAGGTCGCGACCACAACCACCGAACGAGCCAAGCCCTCGGGCCCGAGGTCGTCCTCGAGCCATTCCTGAACTTCGCGGCCGCGCTCGCCGATCAACCCGATGACGTTCACGTCCGAGGCGGTGTAGCGGGCCAGCATCGACAGAAGCACCGATTTGCCCACGCCCGAGCCCGCGAAGATTCCCATGCGCTGACCACGGCAGCAGGTCGTAAATGTATTGATCGTCCGCACACCCAGATCCATTTTGCTGCCTACCCGCTGGCGACCGTGGGCCGGCGGTGGTGGGCGACGCAGGTGGCAGGGCAACTCACCGGACGGTAAGGGTCCCTTACCGTCGATCGGCTCGCCAAGTGCATTGATAACCCGGCCCAGCCAGGCCTCGCAGGGCCAGACAACCGGGTCCGTCTTGACCAATTCGGCCTTGCAGCCCAGCCCGATCCCCTCAACCGAACCGAATGGCAGCAACAGGGCCCGGCCATGGCGGAAGCCGACGACCTCGCAAGACACCGGGCCACGGCCTCGCGCGACGACATCGCACCGCTGCCCTATGCTCAGATCGCGTTCCAGGCCCGCGACCTCGATCATCAAGCCCATGACGCCGGCAATCCGCCCATAAAGCCGATAATCCGGGATCTGATCGATTCCCTCGATCAGCGACTTAACCGCGAGCCCCACAGATATCCTCCCAAGGGCGAACCGGGAATCCGGCCACCACAAGTACGTACGGCGCAGTATGCGTAAGCGCCCTTTAAAGTTACGTAAAACAAAATGAAAACAGACTTGCGGCGCTAAGGGTTTCTTAATACAAGGTCAGCAAAATGGTTAACGACAAAGATACCTATTCACGAAGACGTCAGGATTAGATTCATGAGAGTGCTGCTAGTCGAGGATGATCCCGCAACTGCCCAAAGCATTGAAATGATGCTTCGGTCGGAAAGCTATGTCTGTGACACGACGGACATGGGTGAAGACGGTCTCGAAATCGGAAAGCTTTACGACTACGACATTATCGTGCTCGACCTGATGCTTCCCGATATGGATGGTTACGAGGTGCTACGCCGCCTCCGCGCCGCCCGGGTCAAGACGCCGATCTTGATCCTTTCCGGGCTGAATGGCCTGGACGACAAGATTAAGGGCCTGGGCGTGGGTGCCGACGATTACCTCACCAAGCCTTTCGACAAGCGCGAGCTGATCGCACGCATTCAAGCGATCGTCCGGCGCTCCAAGGGCCATTCGGATTCGATCATTAAGACGGCGAAGCTGACGGTTAACCTGGATACCCGCACTGTCGAGGTCGATAGCCATCCCTTGCATCTAACCGGCAAGGAATACGGGATCCTGGAGCTCCTCTCGCTTCGCAAGGGCACGACGCTGACCAAGGAGATGTTTCTCAACCACCTCTATGGCGGCATGGACGAGCCCGAGTTGAAGATCATCGACGTCTTCGTCTGCAAGCTGCGCAAGAAGCTGACCGCGGCGACCGGCGGCGACAACTATATCGAGACGGTTTGGGGTCGCGGCTATGTGCTGCGCGACCCGACACCGGCCCAGGACAGCGGCAAGGCCCCGGCCCCGCAACAGCAAGCCGCTGCGGGCTAAAGCTTTCCACCATGTGAGCTGGCGGCAAGCGTCGCCTCGATTCAAGAACAGAAAAGCGCGCCCTCTCGAGGGCGCGCTTTTTCTTTGGGCCGATCCCGTCGGTCTCAATTTAAAGAGGGTTCGGCCTAGCTTCCCGCTGCGGCGATGCTCGCGGCAGCCGGGGAAACAAGGTTGTATACCCCCCGCTGCCCGGGCATGAGCTGAAAACGGTCGGTCGTTCCCAGGACCGTCTCGGCCCCGCCGAGATAAAGGAAGCCATCCTTCGGCATCAGACCCGCGATACCGTCCAGAACCTTGGCCTTGGTTTCCGGGTCAAAATAGATCAGCACATTGCGGCAGAACACGATGTCGAACTTGCCGAGCGTGGCCGGGCTGCCCAAGAGATTGAACGGCTGAAACTTGACCATGCTGCGGATGTCTTCGCTGATCTCCCAACGGTCGCCGACCTGCTTGAAGTACTTGACCAAAAGGGTAATCGGCAAGCCGCGCTGCACTTCGAACTGAGAATACATGCCGTCTTTGGCTTTCTGAAGGATCTCAGTCGAAAGGTCGGTCGCGATAATCTCGACCCGCCAACCGGCCAGCTTGGCCGCGTTTTCCTTCAACAGCATGGCCAGAGTATAGGGCTCCTGACCCGACGAGCAGGCGGCGCTCCAGATCCGGATCGACTTGACGCCGGCCCGGTGTTCCAGCATGTGCGGCAGAACCAAGTCCTTGAACTGATCGAACGGCCGTTGATCGCGAAAGAAGAACGACTCGTTGGTCGTCATGGCCTCCGTAACGTCGACCATGAGCTTCTCGTTGCCGCCGGCACGAACCGCCTGCACCAACTCGTCGAAACCGCCGAAGCTCCACTTGCGCGCCACGGGATTCAGGCGGCTCTCCATTAAGTACGCCTTCTCCTTGGTCAGCGCCAATCCGCTGCGCTGCTTCAGGAGTTCTGCGATATATTCGAAATCACCTACATTCATGCGGCGGACCTCAGGGCAATCTTTCGCACATACGATGCGATATCATTAATGGGCAACACGGCGGAACACAGATCGGCGGTCGCAACCGCACCCGGCATGCCCCACACCACGCTGCTCGCCTCATCTTGCGCAACAACAGAGCCGCCGGCCTCGACGACGGCCTTCGATCCATCGCGCCCGTCATGGCCCATGCCGGTCAGCATGACCACCAAGAGCCGCGACCCGTAGATGGTTGCCATGCTGTACAGCATTGGATCGACCGCCGGCCGGCAGAAATTGACAGGCTCTCCCGAATTGATTCGGATTACGTCATTCCTCTCGCCGCGCTCAACCGTCATGTGAAAGTTGCCCGGCGCGACATAGACATTGCCCGGTAGAATATCGTCGCCATCCTTGGCCTCTTTGGCCGGAACTTTGCAAGACCGGGTTATGTGTTCCGCCAGCAGCGCGGTAAAAGTCGCCGGCATGTGCTGGGTGATCAGGATCGGCTGCGATACGTCGGTGCAAAGGTCGGCAAGCAGCTTGAACAAAGCGGGCGGGCCCCCGGTGGAGCTACCGATGGCTATGATGTCGGGCCGCTTTTGAGGCGGCGGGCGGAGGCTGAACTGCTTCGCTGGGGCGGTTCTCTTGGCTGGCGCGGCCTTGAAGGCCGAAACCGAGGAGGCGCCACCGGCCCGGGCGCTCGCCTGGCCTTTTGCCGCGCGCCCGGCTTGCGCCACCGCCTTGATTTTGTCGATCAGCTCGCGCTTGAATGTATCGGTCGAATGGATCTCGCTGGTCGAGCTGGGCTTGGCCACGTAGTCGGTGGCGCCCTCGGCCATGGCGCGCAGGCTGATCTCGGCGTTATGGCGCGTCAGGGTGGAGGCCATGATGACCTGCACGCCGGGCCGCTCCTTCAGGATCAGCGGCAAAGCGGTCATGCCGTCCATGACGGGCATCTCGATATCCAAAACCACGATCTCGATATCGCGCGCCGCCACGGTCTTCACGGCGATCTCACCATTGGATGCCGACGCGACGACCTTGATCGCCGGATCGCTCTCCAAGTTACGGGCGAGCAGACCGCGAATCACGGCGGAGTCGTCGACGACCATCACTCTGTAGGGATCACCCGATGGCATCTTATTCGATCCTAACTACCCGGCGGTAACCCTTGGCGCCCTAAAGCAAGCCAACCTGAATGAACTTCGACTCAATGATCTCGCTGTCGAAGGGCTTCATAATGTATTCGTTCGCACCTGCCTTGATTGCTTCCTGGATGTGCGACATATCGTTCTCGGTTGTGCAGAACACGACGATCGGCTGATTCACACCATCCAAGGCTCGCAGTTCCTGCAAGAACTCCAGGCCACTCTTGACTGGCATATTCCAATCCAGAAGTACGGCGTTCGGCATCTGGCGAAGGCAGGCATCCATGGCCTTCTGACCGTCCTCCGCCTCGTCAATTTCGAAATCTAAACCTTCGAGGATCTTGCGGGCGACCATGCGGACGACCTTAGAGTCATCAACAATGAGACAGCTTTTCATATTCGCTCACTCCGTAACGCGGGCAGTCGGGCGGTCAATCCGCGAGCTCCTGCGCCAAACAAGTTGCATCTGCCCCGCGTTGTCATCGCGGACCTAGGTTAGCGCCGCCGGCTCACGCCCATAATCGAGCAACCGGTTGACATCTAGGACGACCAGAAGTTTTTCATCCAGGCGATAGATACCGTCCGATACGGCCCGGAATTTCGAACCGAGAGTAGGCGGATTGCGATCGAAGGTGGCCGCCGACATGGCAAGAACTTCGCCCACCGTGTCGACGACAAGGCTATAAAGTTCGTGTTCGTGTTCGGCGACGATGCTCATGCACTCGCCACCGTCCGAGCGCGGCGGCAGACCGAGTCGCGCACGCATGTCGATTGCCGTAACAACGCGTCCACGCAGGTTCAAAGAACCCATGATTTCCGGCGGCGCTAGAGGAATACGGGTAATCTGATAGGAACTAAGAACATCCTGGACTTTAAGCACCGGAATGCCAAAGAGCTGATCGGCGATCGTGAAAGTCACGAACTCCTGGGTCGCATCGGAGTGCAAAGGATGTGCTGGCTCGGATGCAGCTGCGTTCGCTTGGGTCATGCGGCACCTCTAATATCGGCCAGCGCCTCATGCAAGGAACTGAGCAGGGCATCCCGATCGCTCTTCGCGACATAGTCCTGGAAGCCGACTGCCCGGCCCCGCGCCAGGTCCTTTTGGGTGGCGAAGGACGATAGGGCCACCATCGGCACCTTCGACCATCGAGAATCCTTCTTCACGGCTTCCGCGAACTCAAATCCGCTCATGCCGGGCATTTCAATGTCGGAGATGATCACGTCGAAACTCTCGCCGGCATCGCATCGCGCCAAGGCCTCGCTCGCGCTCGCCGAGCAGGTCACATCGTATCCGGCGACTGAGAGCAACGGCTGCAGGAGATTGCGGAAGAACGGGCTATCGTCGACCAGTAGCAACCGCGAATGGGTCTCGTCGCCATAGGAGTCGCTGCCATCCTCACCGAACCAATCCTTGAAAGCGAGGGTTAGAAAGTGCGCGACATCGACAATGTCGGTAGCGTTTCCGTTGATTACCGCGCTGCCGACATAACCGACCTCTTTTGAGGTCAGTTCGACATTCAAGGGTTCCTCGACGATATCAATGATCTCATCGACCGCCAGACCCATGGTGCGATCGCGGTCGGTGAAGACCAGGACCGGCTGACGGCCCTCGGTACCGAGTTTTTCGTCGCCAATGACCTGAACTAGGGGCATAAGTTGACCGCGATACTGTACGACTTGCTGCCCGTTAGAGACTTCGACTTTGGACAAGTCGACTTCTTCCAAACGAGCGACCAAAGCCAGAGGCACCGCTTTGGGGCTCTTGCCGCCGGCTCGGAAGACCAACATGGCGACCGTTTCCTCACCCCGCGTGGCGTGGCGCTCGTTCATGATTTCGCTGCTTTCCTCGGCCAGCTCAACCTCGCCGGTCGCAGCGGCGATACCATTGGGATCAAGGATCATGACCACGCTGCCGTCACCAAGAATCGTGTTGCCGGAGAACATCTGATTGTCGCGCATGATCCGCGCGACCGGCTTGACCACGATCTCCTCGGTATCGAATACGCGATCGACGATGATACCGAAGGTATAGCTGCCGACCTGCGACACGACGATAAAGCCTTCGTTCAGGCCTTGAGGCGCTGGATCGGCGGCGATCTGAGCAACCTCGGCCTCGTCTTCCACCGCGACATCGTTCGTCTGTTGACTTTCCGGTCCATCGGGCTTCTGCAGCTTCATGAGGTTGCGCAAGTTGACCAAGGGCAGCAGCCGGTTGCGCAAGCGCAGAACCGGCGTGTCGTTTATGCGCTCGATGGAGTTTTCGGAGTGCGCGGAGGCCCGGACCAACTCTAGGACGCTGAGTTGCGGGATCGCAAAACGCTGGCCCGCGCACTCGACGATCAATGCCGAGACGATCGCAAGGGTCAGCGGGATCTTGATGGTGAAACTGGTCCCCTTGCCCTCGGTGGAAGTCAATTCGACCGTACCACCGATTTTTTCGATGTTGGTCCGCACAACATCCATACCAACGCCGCGCCCCGACACCGACGTAACCTTTGCCGCGGTCGAAAACCCAGCCTTGAAAATGAACCTTTGGATCTGCTGCTCCGTCATCGTTTCCAGCTCGGCTTCGGTAGCCAAACCGTTCGCGATGACCTTGCCCTTGATAACGTCGAGCGGCAGGCCACGCCCGTCGTCGGAGATCTGGATGATGATATGACCGCCCTCGTGATAGGCGTTCAGGATGACCTTGCCGGTTTCCGGCTTCCCGGCCTCGATGCGGCCAGCGGTGGTCTCCAGGCCATGGTCCGCCGAATTTCGGACCATGTGGGTCAGGGGATCTTTGATTAGCTCCAGAACCTGTCGGTCCAGTTCGGTCTCCGCGCCTTTCATGACCAGGTCGATCTTCTTGTCCAGTTCGATCGAGAGGTCGCGGATAATGCGCGGGAGCTTGGCCCAGGCATTGCCGATCGGCTGCATGCGGGTCTTCATCACGCCTTCCTGAAGCTCGGAAACCACGTGATTAAGGCGCTGCAGGGGCGCAGCGAATTCGCTGTCCTTCTGGCCGCGCAGGATTTGGAGCAATTGGTTCCGGGTCAGGACGAGCTCCGAAACCATGGTCATCAGGTTTTCCAGCAGCTCGACGTTGACCCGGATCGACTGGTTGGCGACCGCCGATTCGGTGACCTCCTTGGCCTCACCGGTTGCGGCTTTCGGATTTGCCGCGGCGGCTTTGGGCTCCGGTGCGGTCGCCGTCTCGGCGACCGGCGCGGGCTCAGCCGCCGCCAACTCTATCGGTTCCTCAGCTTGTGTATCCTCGGCGGTGTCTTCGGAAATGGCCTCGGTCTCGCTGGCGGCCTCGGCAACCGGCTCATCCTCGACCACCGGTTCTTCCTCGACAACCGCCACTTCCGCCTCGGCCGGTTCGCCACCGCCGCTTTCGACGTTGCCGCCCTCGGCAAAGGCATTGAGACGGGCAATCAGGTCGGCGTCCTCGCCCTCGGGCTCTGCCTCGGTGCTCTCCAAAATCTCGAGGATCGAGCGAATCTGATCCAGGCATTCCAGAATCAGAGACACCGCCGTCGGGCTGACCTCCAGACCGCCTTCCCGGATCTTACCGAGCACGTTCTCGCCGGCGTGCGCCACCGATTCCAGACGGGGCAGGCCCAAGAATCCACAGGTCCCCTTGATGGTGTGCATCAGGCGGAAGATGTTGCTGAGCAACTCCTGATCGTTCGGATTCTGCTCTAACTTGACCAGCTCAACGTCGAGAACCGCAAGGCCCTCGCTCGTCTCGGTCAGGAATTCGCTTAACAGATCATCCATCGCGGCGCTCCGCCTCTTTATCGTTCATCTAACTTCGGGCACGCCCACATGGCAGGTTTGGCTCAGTCCCAGTTTCCCTTTGGGAACAGTGACGAAAGGAGATTAAAATCCCCTTACTTGTGCCCCTGCACACCCTCCGGACCTTCGTTCGTGCTCAAACGTATCCTCAACAAATTGCGTGAATTTCCCGTAAAGGACACGACGCCAATTTCGAATAGAGCCCGGCGGGAGCTGCGGTGGGCGCGGTCCCGCTAGCCGCGAAACCAACTCCGATCGCTTAAGGCATGAGCGGCCGAGCGCCAGGCCGCCGGCCCCGGCGCCATTGCCCGCCTCTTATGTAGCTGATAAGGCATGGCCACGGCCTCGCCCCTAAGAATTCCCATGGCACATATGGACAGTCCCGCACAATCGCCCCTGCCCGCGAGCGCCAGCCGGAGCGTCAAGCGCGGCGGCGGCGGGAGGCCGCTAGACCGCCGCCCCAGGTATCCGGGTCCGGTGGGCCGATGGGTCAACAGAGGCGCACGACGCGGCCCCGCCCTGACCTGGGTCGCCCTCATCATAGCGGCCTTGTTCTCGGTGCCGGTGTTCAGCGTCCTGGCAAATGTCTTTGTGCCCAGCCAGGGCACCTGGGCGCACTTGGCCGGAACGGTCTTGCCGGGCTATGTCGCCAACACCGTTCTGTTGGTGCTGGGCGTCGGCAGCGGTGTCCTGATCTTGGGCCTAAGCACGGCCTGGCTGGTGACCATGTGCCGCTTTCCCGGCCGGCGTGTGTTCGAGTGGGCACTGATCCTGCCGCTCGCCGTTCCGGCCTATGTCATGGCCTATACCTATACGGACTTCCTGCAGTTCACCGGGCCGGTTCAAACCTTGCTGCGCGAGCTAACCGGTTGGGGGCCGCGCGACTATTGGTTCCCGAATATCCGTTCCCTGGGCGGCGCCGCCGCGCTTCTAAGCCTGGTGCTTTATCCCTACGTCTACCTCTTGGCCCGCGCCGCCTTTCTCGAGCAATCGGTCTGCGCCCTGGAGGTCAGCCGGACCCTGGGCTGTGGCCCCTGGGCGAGTTTCTTTCGGG
Organism: Kiloniellaceae bacterium; assembly: GCA_021776095.1. GTDB lineage: Bacteria > Pseudomonadota > Alphaproteobacteria > Kiloniellales > J153 > JAJFGN01. Next base: position 40,717 of record JAJFGO010000122.1, read on the forward strand.
TTGCCCTGCCGCTCGCCCGGCCCGCGGTGGTGAGCGGGGTCGCCTTAGCCTTGATGGAGACCATCGCCGATTTCGGCACGGTCTCGTTCTTCGGCGTGCCGACCTTCACCACCGGCATCGTGCGCGCCTGGTTCTCCTTGGGCGACCGGATCGCCGCGGCGCAGTTGGCCTCGGCACTGCTATGTTTCGTTCTGGTGCTCGTGGTGATGGAGCGGATCAGCCGCGGCCGCGCGCGCTATTATCATACCTCGGGCAAGTATCAGCATCTGCCCAGCTTTCGGCTCTCGGGCTGGCGCGCCTTGGCAGCCAGCCTGGCCTGCTTTCTGCCCCTGCTGCTGGGTTTCCTTTTGCCGGCGGCGGTGCTGTTCGGGATGACCGTCGAGGCAGGCGACGCGCAGCTCGGCCCGCGTTTCCTGCGCCTGGCCGGCAACAGCTTCACTCTGGCCGCCGTGACCTCGTTGACCGCGGTGATCCTGGCGGCGCTCATGGCCTATAGCGTGCGCCTGAACCCGGGCGCCCTGAGCCTGGGCGCGAACCGTGTGGCGGCCATGGGCTACGCCGTACCGGGCACCGTGATCGCGGTCGGCACCTTGATTCCTTTCGCGGTCTTCGACAACACGCTGGACGCCTGGATGCGCGCGGCCTTCGGCGTCTCCACCGGCCTGCTTCTGACCGGCACCATCGCAGCCTTGGTCTTCGCCTATTTGGTGCGGTTCTTGGCGGTCTCCCTGAATGCGGTCGATTCGAGCTTGAGCAAGATCCAGCCCTCCATGGACGACGCCGCTCGCAGCCTGGGCCATGGGCCGGCGAGTACCTTGGTCAAGATTCACGCGCCGCTAATGTGGGGCAGTCTCTTGACCGCGGGCCTCATGGTCTTCGTCGATGTTATGAAGGAGTTGCCGGCAACCTTGATCATGCGCCCGTTCAATTTCGACACCCTGGCCGTTCAAGCCTACAACCTAGCGTCCGACGAGCGTCTGACCGAGGCCTCGACCGCCTCGCTGGCCATCGTCGCGGTCGGCATCCTACCATTGATCTTGCTCAGCCGCACCATCGCCCACGCCCGGCCCGGCGGCCGCGCCACCTAGGCGTCCTCGGCCCTCCTCAGGTCAAAGAAAAGGCCCCGCCGAACCGGCGGGGCCCATGGCAAGACCGGCCGCGCAGGCTATTTCCAGCCGGCCCGGTCGAAGATTTTCTGGGCGAGCGGTTGGTTCTCGCCAAGCGCCGCAATAGCAACCGTATCCTGTTTGAAATCGCCGAGCGAGCGAAGCGCGTCGTTCGCCGGCACACCGGCCACCACGGGATACTCGTTGTTGCCGTCGGCGAAGAAACGCTGGGCCTCGTCGCTGGTCATGTATTCCAGAAAACGGATGGCATGGTCGGTGTGCTTGGCACTCTTTAGGACACCGGCGCCCGAGATGTTCACGTGGGTGCCGCGCCCGTCCTGGTTGGGGAACACGACGCCGAGCGACTGGGCGATTTTCCGGTTGGCCTCCTTGGTGCTCTTGAGCAAGCGTGCGTAATAGTAGGAGTTGGCCACCGCGATGGCGCACTCGCCAGCCGCCGCCGCCTTGATCTGGTCGGTATCGCCGCCCTGGGGGTCGCGCGCGAAGTTGGCGACCACACCCTTGGCCCAGGCCTCCGCCGCCGCCTCACCCTTGGCCGCGATGATCGAGCTTAGCAGGGACAGGTTGTAGACGTTACTGCTGGAGCGGATACAAATCTTGCCGCGCCATTTCGGATCGGCCAAGTCCTCGTAGGAGGCGATCTCGCCCGCCTTCACCACGTCCTTGTTGTAGAAAATCAAACGGGCCCGCTGAGAAAAGCCATACCAGTGACCGTTCGGATGGCGCAGATTGGCCGGTACGCGCTTTTCCAGGATCTCGGATGAGGTGTCCCTAAACAAGCCGGCCTGGTCGGCGCGCCACAGCAAGGCGACGTCGACAGTGATAAAGACATCTGCCGGGCTGTTGGCACCCTCGCTCTTCAGGCGCTCGATCAAGGCATTGCCCTTGCCCTCGATGCGGTTGATCTCGATCCCCGTCAACTTGGTGAAGCCTTCGTAAAAGGCCTCGTCAGTCTGATAATGGCGCGAGGTGTAGATGTTCAAGACATCGGCCGCATTCGCCGCGGCGGCGAAGCCCAAGACGGCGGCGCTTAGGGCCAAGGTCTTGCCCAAGGCGCGCAAGGTTGTGGTCATCGATAGTTCCTTCCTAAAGGTGCCGGATACAGACCATTTGATCGGCCGCCGTCCGGTCAGGTCATCTTGGATCGCTCAATGCAACTGCAAATCATTCGCGTTTAATACCTAGGAGTGCCCGCATGGTCAAGCCCTCTTGAGCGTAGGGAGAATTCGGGGTGAATCGCCTGAGCCAGTCCAGCAATAATGCCGCCGATAACCGCCGAGGGCCGCGATATAGGTCAATTTACCCCATAAAGCCTCAGCCTCGCCCTGGTTTGGCGTCGCGGGCGCATTGGCCGGGATAGGCTGATAAATCTTGAGCCGAAGCCGCCTCCTGTCACGGCTCCGCAGTGGACCTGCGGCACCAGAGGGATGGCTCGCCGGGCCCTGGGCCCCCCTAGGCCGGCAGGCTTACCGTGAAGCGGACCGTCCCTGGCGTGGTTTCATCCACCGCCAAATCGCCGCCCAAACGCTCCGCAACCCGGCAGGTGAAAAAGGCGTGCACGTTGCGCGGCGTCAGGTCCTCTGGCTTGGTGTTGGAGACCAGGGCCGGGCGGGTTTCGTCGCGTAGGGCCGCGCGGTCGCCGGAGGCCGAGAGGGCAACATTCAGCCTGCCCTCCCCCACTCCGATACCGACCGTCATCTCACCGCCAAGGGGCAGAGCCTCGGAGCCCAGCAAGAGCAGGTTGAGTAGGAGTTTGCCGGTGTCGTCCGGCGTCTCCGCTGGAATATCATGATCCGGCCAGATCAGCTTGAATTTGTCCTCGGCGAAGAAATTGGCGGCCAGCTCACGCAATTCGGTCAACTGGCCACCCAAGCGGGAGCCAGCCATGCCGTAGGCGAAACGGAAATACTGCAGGGCCCGGGCCGCCCGCGCGCCGCTCTCGCTGGCCAATTTCATGGCCTCCGGCCCCATGTCGTCCATGTCGTCCTCGAGCAACTCCAGCCCGTTGTTGACCGCCCCGACCGGCCCAACCAGATCGTGGCACAGCCGCGACGACAATAGCTCCGCCACGCGTAGATCGATTTGCACGTTCATGTCGCTCAAGTTACCTCCCGCGATCGCTCAAGCCGGCCCCTGACGAAGTCCCTCAAGACAGCCTCCGCCCCTTGTCGTTGCCGTACTCTAAAATGTCGATGATGGAACGCCTCCCCCGAAGGGCGCAGGTTATACAGCATGGTGCCGGGGGAAAAGAAGCGCCGCGTGCGGTGGAGCTTTTTTCATTGGGCGGCCCTTCCGGGCGCCAAGGCTGGGCCGGTGCATTGATGTTGTCCTGATCCCTGACGGTGGTATACGATATACCAAATGGCTAATCCATTGTTTGGCCGGCGCCTGCACGGGCCGCTAGACCCGGGTCGGTCCGCGTGAACGCGGAGTTCGCCCCGGGGCAGAGGGTGCGCCACCCCGGGCAACCGGATTGGGGCGATGGCCAGGTGCAGTCGGCAATCGGCAATCGCGTGACCGTGAACTTCGAGAATGCCGGCAAGGTGCTAATAAATATCGAGAAGGTGACCTTGGAGCCGATTGATGAGGCGATCGGTTGACCAGTGCGTATATCCACACCCGGCAATGGGTTGAGCCGGATTTCACAGTACGTTTAGAGTGCGGGACGGCGGCGGGCCGGGCGTGAGACAATGGACCGGCGGCGATCGAAGCCGGCGGCATTAGGCGAAGAAGGGACGAAACGGTAGGCATGGCGGAGGGTCTTGGACAGGGCGGCGGCCCATTGAAACGGTCGATTCATCCCGGCTCCAGCCGGCGCAAGACGACGCCCTTTCCCAAGGGCCGGCAGCTCGACCCCGACGCGCATACCGAGGTGTGTGCACTGCTGGATGGCCGCCCGCGCCAACGAGACCTGCTGATCGAGTACCTGCACTTAATTCAGGATCGTTACGGCCACCTCTCCGCCATCCATCTACAGGCCCTCGCTGCAGAGATGACTCTGCCCATGGCCGAGGTTTTCGAGGTGGCGTCGTTCTATGCTCATTTCGATATCGTCCTGGACGGCGAGGCGGCACCGCCGGAGATTACGATCCGGATTTGCGATAGCTTGACCTGTGAATTAATGGGCGCGCGCAAGCTATTGGAAAACCTTCCAGGTCACCTCGGCGATAAAGTGCGCGTCGTGCCAGCGCCTTGCATGGGCCGTTGCGATAGTGCGCCGGTTGCCGAGGTCGGCCATGGTCACGTCGACCACGCCACGCTGGACACCTTGGCCGAGGCGGTCTTGGGCGGCCGCACCCATGCGATCATCCCGGCCTACCAGGACCTGGCGGCCTACAGGGCCGAAGGCGGCAATGGTTGCCTGAAGGACTGCCTGAGCGGCGCCCTTCCGGCGGAAACGGTGATCGAGACTTTGTCCGACTCCGGCTTGCGCGGCCTGGGCGGGGCCGGCTTCCCGACCGGGCGTAAATGGAGCCTGGTCCGGGCCGAGCCGGGCCCCCGCTTGATGGCGGTCAACGCCGACGAGGGCGAGCCGGGCACCTTCAAGGACCGCCACTACCTGGAGACCAAGCCGCACCAGTTCCTGGAAGGCACCCTGATCGGTGCTTGGGCCGTCGAGGCGGCGGAGGTTTACATCTATCTACGCGACGAATACCCGGCGGCGCGCGAGATCCTGTTGCGGGAAATCGCGGCCCTGGAGGACTCGGGCTTGTCGCCGCATACCAAGCTGCATCTGCGACGCGGCGCCGGCGCCTATATCTGCGGCGAGGAGTCGGCGATGATCGAATCGATTGAGGGCAAACGCGGCCTGCCCCGCCATCGCCCGCCCTACGTCGCCCAGGTTGGCATCTTCGGCCGACCAACCCTGGTCAACAACGTCGAGACCCTTTACTGGGTGCCGCCGATCGTAACTCAGGGCGCGGACTGGTTCGCCGCCCAGGGCACCAACGGCAGCAAGGGCCTGCGTAGCTATTCGGTGTCGGGCCGGGTCAAGAACCCGGGAGTCAAGCTGACCCCGGCCGGGGTCACCTTGCGTCAGTTAATCGACGACCACTGCGGCGGCATGGCCGAAGGCCACAGCCTCAAGGGCTATCTGCCCGGTGGTGCCTCGGGCGGAATCCTGCCCGCCAGCATGGCTGACATCCCGCTCGATTTCGGCAAGCTGGAAGAGCACGGCAGTTTCGTCGGCTCGCACGCCGTGGTCGTCCTCTCGGACCAAGACGACATAAAGGCCGTCGCGCTCAATCTCATGCGCTTTTTCGAGGACGAGAGCTGCGGCCAGTGCACGCCCTGCCGCAACGGTACGGAAAAGGCGGTCAAGCTGATGAGCATGGGGGCCTGGGACAAACCCATGCTGGAGGATCTGGCGGTGGTTATGCGCGACGCCTCGATCTGCGGCCTGGGCCAGGCCGCGCCCAACCCCTTGCTCAGCGTATTGAAGTACTTCCCGGAGGATCTGTCATGAGCGGCGCGGTCAGCTTTAACCTGAACGGCCAAGAGGTCGAGGCCGCGCCCGGTGAGACCATCTGGCAGGTTGCCAAGCGCCTGGGCGTCGAGATCCCGCACCTGTGTTACGCGCCCGAGCCCGGCTACCGACCGGACGGAAATTGCCGCGCCTGCATGGTGGAGATCGAGGGCGAGCGCGTGCTGGCCGCCTCCTGCATCCGCATGCCGAGCGCGGGCATGAAGGTGTCCAGCGCTTCGGAACGGGCCAAAAAATCGCGCGAGATGGTCTTCGAATTGCTGGTCGCCGACCAGCCGGCGCGCGAGCAGGCACACGACCCACAATCGAAATTCTGGAACTGGGCCGACGCGGTCGGTGTCGAGGATAGCCGTTTTCCTGCAGCCGAGCGCTTTGCACCGGATTCCAGCCACGCCGCCATGCGTGTCAATCTGGATGCCTGCATAAACTGCACCCTGTGCGTGCGCGCCTGCCGCGAGGTCCAGGTCAACGATGTGATCGGCATGGCCTTTCGCGGCCATGGGGCCAAGGTCGTGTTCGACTTCGACGACCCCATGGGCGAGAGCACCTGCGTCGCCTGCGGCGAATGCGTCCAGGCCTGTCCGACCGGCGCCTTGATGGAAGCCAGCTTGCTGGACAAAGCCGGCGTGCGGACCGGCTACGAGGACCGCTCGGTCGATACCGTCTGCCCCTATTGCGGTGTCGGTTGCCAGATCAAGCTGAACATCAAGGACGATAAGATCCTCTATGTGGACGGCCGTGACGGGCCTTCGAACAGCAACCGCCTGTGCGTAAAGGGCCGGTTCGGCTTCGACTACATTTCGCACCCGCATCGCCTGACCAAGCCAATGATCCGGCGCGATGACGCGCCGAAGTCAGCCGATTGCCAGGTCGACCCCGCAAATCCCTGGAGCCACTTCCGCGAGGCGAGTTGGGAAGAGGCGCTCGAGGCCGCTGGCAAGGGTCTGAAGAAGGTCCTGGATCGGGACGGCTCCCAAGCCATGGCGGGGTTCGGCTCGGCCAAGGGCACCAACGAAGAGGCCTATCTGTTTCAAAAGCTGGTGCGCACCGGTTTTCACACCAATAACGTCGATCACTGCACCCGGTTGTGCCACGCCTCCTCGGTCGCGGCCTTGATGGAGGGCATCGGATCGGGCGCGGTGACCGCACCCTTCATGGCGGCCAAGGACGCCGAATGCATCGTGGTGATCGGCGCCCGCCCAGCCCAGAACCATCCAGTCGCCGCGACGTTCCTGAAGAACGCCGCTAAGAACGGCGCCAAGCTGATCGTCATGGACCCGCGCCGCCAAGGCCTGGGACGCTATGCGACGCACATGCTGCAGTTCAAGCCAGGCCGGGACGTCGCCCTGCTGAACGCCATGATCCACACCATCATCGAGGAAGGCCTGACCGACCGGCAGTACATCCAGGCTAACACCGAGGGCTTCGAGGAATTGAAGGAACGGATCAAGGCCTTCAGTCCGGAAAAGATGGCTGAGGTGTGCGGCATCGACGCTGCGACCATTCGCGAGGTCGCGCGCATCTACGCCACGTCACGCACCTCGATCATCTTTTGGGGCATGGGCATATCGCAGTCGGTGCATGGTACCGACAACGCACGCTGTTTGATTTCGCTGTCCTTGATCACCGGCCAGGTCGGACGGCCCGGTACCGGCCTGCACCCTCTGCGCGGTCAAAATAACGTGCAGGGCGCCTCCGACGCCGGTCTGATCCCCATGGTGTTTCCGGATTACCGCTCGGTCGAGTCGGTCGAGATCCGCAGCGAATACGAAGCCTTCTGGGGCACCGAACTCGACCCCAAGCGCGGCCTGACCGTGGTCGAGATCGTGAACGCAATCATCGCCGGCCAGATCAAGGCCATGTACATCATGGGCGAGAACCCGGCCATGTCCGACCCGGACCAGCGGCACGCCCGCGAGGCCCTGGCCAAGCTCGACCATCTGGTGGTCCAGGATATCTTCCTGACCGAAACCGCCTGGCACGCCGATGTGGTGCTGCCTGCCTCCGCCGCCGCGGAAAAGTGGGGCAGTTTCACCAACACCAACCGTCAGGTGCAGATCGGCCGGCCGGCCTTCGACCCGCCGGGCGAAGCGCGCCAGGATTGGGAACTCATCCAAGAGATCGCCCGGCAGCTCGGCCTCAATTGGAGTTATACGCACCCCAAGGACGTCTTCGCCGAGATGGCATGCATAATGCCTTCGCTCAAGAACATCACCTGGGAACGGCTGGAGCGCGAGGATTCGGTTACCTATCCCTGCGACGCGCCAGACCGGCCGGGCAACGAAATCATCTTCGGCAACGGTTTCCCGACACAGAGCGGACGCGCCCGCATCGTGCCGACCGACTTGGTGCCACCGGACGAGTTGCCGGACGACGAATACCCCATGGTGCTAACCACCGGGCGCATGCTTGAGCACTGGCACACTGGGGCCATGACCCGGCGCTCAGAGACCCTCGATAGCCTGGAGCCGGAAGCGGTCGCCCTACTCAACCGGCACGATCTGGCGCGCCTGGCAGTGGGCCCCGGCGATAGGATTACGGTCGCGACCCGGCGCGGCGAAATTACGATCAAGGTGCGCCAGGACAACGAGGTGCCGGAAGGCATGATCTTCATCCCCTTCTGTTTCGCGGAGGCGGCGGCCAACGTGCTGACCAATCCGCAGCTCGACCCCTTTGGCAAGATCCCGGAGTTCAAGTTCTGCGCAGCGCGTGTGGAAGCCTTAGAGGCCGTGGCGGCGGAATAGCGGCGGCGCAAGCGCAAAAGCCGGTGCGGGCAAAGGGGAACTAACCTCATGAGCCACCGCTGGCCAGCTTGGCTATTAGTTCTGGGTTTGGCTCTGGCCCCGGCGTTGGCGATGCAGTCGCTTTGGGCGGCTCAAATTGCCCAGACGTCGGACGCCAATGGCGTTGCCCAGCAAGCCCTTTTCCAGGCTGCGCAAAGTAATGACCCGGACCTCGCCCAATTCGCCCTGACCAAGGGCGCCGATCTGGAAACGCGCGAGGGCGACGGCCTAACGCCCCTCTTGATCGCCGCCCTGCTCGGCAATCGCAGCGTCTTGGAGGTCTTCGTGGCGGCGGGTGCGTCGTTGAACGCGCGCGAGCCGCGAAGCGGCGCCATGGCGCTGCACCTAGCTGCCTCCGAGGGCCACGACCAGGTGGTACGCAGCTTGATCGCGGCCGGTGCACCGGCGAACGCAGAACGCGAAAGCGACGGCCGCACGGCCCTGCACCTGGCCGCGCGGGCGACCCACGCCCTGGCCGTCACCGCCTTGATCGATGCCGGTGCGGCGCTCGAGGCGCGGGCGAAGGACCGTGGCAACACCCCCATGATCGACGCGGCCTTCGGAGCCAACAATTTGGGCATCGTCGCCGAGCTGTTGGCCGCCGGCGCGGCGGTCGACGCCGCAGCGGACGACGGGACCAGTGCCTTGCTCGCGGCGGCGCGCCTGGGCAACCGAGGTATCGTGCAGATTCTCCTCTCGGCCGGAGCAGGTATCGCTCAGAGCGATGCCTATGGCCGGAACGCCCTGTTCCTAGCGGCGGAGACCGGCCACGGTCGAGTTGTCCACGATTTGCTACGTGCCGGGGCCAATCCGGAATCAACGAACCGTGACGGCCAAAGCGCCTTGGGCCGTGCCGCCCTCAGTGGCCATATCGTGACCGTGGCCGCCCTGCTCGACGCCGGCGCGTGGATCGAGCAACGCGAGGCTAACGGCCGAACGTCGCTCATCCTAGCCGCCATGGCGGGGCACGAAGCGACCCTGCGCCTTTTGATCGAACGCGGCGCGCGGGTCAACGCGCGTGAGACCGGTTCCGGCAACACAGCGATCATGCTAGCGGCCAACCGGGGCCATATTGACGTGGTGCGCCGCCTGATCGCCTCCGGCGCGGATGTCGGCGTACGCGCCGAAGACGGCTGGACCGCCCTTCAGGCAGCTGAAATGGTTGGGGATGACGGAATCGCCGCGATCCTGCGCGCCGCCGGCGCGAAAGATTAGGCGGCCGTTCGCTTAGGTTGCCACTATTGGCGCACGTTGGCGGACGAGTAAGTGCTGGCCGAGTTCAGTTGCAGTGCGTCCAAAGCGACCCAGGCAACAATGGCGATCAAGATGGCCGCCGCCGTCCCCGCGATGAAAGACTTCATGCAATCCCTCCCATTTTTAGATCCTTAGCCGGCGGCCGATTAGTCCCGCAGCGCCGTGATGCGCTTCAGATAGGCGATAAGTTCCCGCCTTTCGTCTTGGCGTGGCATGCGCTGCAGTGGCATCTTGCTGCCGGGCGTGTATTCGTGCGGGCCTTCCGCGAACAAAGCATCGATCGTCGTCTCGGTCCAGATCACATCGCTATTCTTCAGGGCGTCCGAATACTTGTACCCCGAAACCGTGCCAGCGCGGCGCCCGAATATGCCGTAAAGAGTCGGCCCGGCGCGCTTGCCGCTATCGGCGGTCACCGTATGGCAAACCGCGCAACGGCGGAACAAGGCCGCGCCCCGCTCGGCGCCTTCGACCTCGGGAACCGTGGGGCCGGCTGCGACCCGGCGTTCGCCATTGTTACCGATCTCCACGCCCTGCGCCAGATCCCAGACCCGCACAACCTCGTCCGAGCCGGCCGAAAGCAAGTACCGACCGTCCGGGGTAAAGGCCAAGGACCAGACCGGCTGATCGTGCCCATAGAGCGCGCGGACGAAGGTCTGGGTCTCCAAGTTCCATAGCATGACCGTGCGGTCCGCCCCGCCGGAAGCGGCGAAACGCCCATCGCGCGAAATCGCAAGGCCGAAAATGGGATCCTCGTGACCGGCCATGGACGCGATCTCTGTGCCCTGCTCCAGATCCCAAAGGCGCACCGTCTTGTCGATCGAAACCGAGATCGCCCGGCGGCCATCCGGCATGAACGAGAGCGCGGTGACGCTGAAGTCGTGGCCGCCGAACTGCCGCAGAAGCTTGGCGTCCGAAACCTGCCACAGACGCAGACGGGAATCGTAACCGCCGGTCAGGAGCCGCCGGCCATCGGGCGAAAACGCCACCGCATTCACATTACCGGCCTTGGATTCGATCATCGCCGTCTGCGTTAAAGCGACGAGGTCCCAAAGCCGCGCGCTGCGATCCCATCCGGCGGTCGCGGCGAGACGGCCGTCGGGGGAGACGGCCACGTCGGCAACCTTTCCCTGGTGGCCCTCGAAAGTATGGAGCAAGGCCCCGGTCTCCACCTCCCAAAGGCGCAAGGTGCCGTCGTCGCCTCCCGACAACATCCGCTCGCCGCCAGGCAAGAAGGCGACGCTGTTCACCCCGGCCGCATGCCCCTCGAATCGGCGCAAGGCTCGCTGCGTTGCGATATCCCATAGCATGACGCTGTAATCGAAACTGGCAGTGGCGGCAGTGCGGCCATCGGGCGAGACCGCCAAGCCTTTCACGAAACCACCGTGACCGGAAAGCTCCGCCCGGGGACCGGTGCTGGCAAACAAGGCGGCCGCAAGAGCCAATGCCAGGGGGACAAACTTAACGTGCTGGACCGACCGCGGCATGGACTGCGCCTAAAGGATCGCGAAGCCGTTCATTGGCCACTCAGGACCGAGGCGGCGGGCGTTTGGGCCAAGTATCTTGAACACCGGATCCGCGCTCCCTTCCCATTCCCCTGCTTGAGACGCCGCGTTATTCGGCGGGCTGGCGTTGTCCCCCGCCACCGGCACCGCCGTCTTGATCCAGCTTCGCATACCAGAGGTTGTGATGCTCGCGCGCCCAGTTCCGATCGACCTGTCCGCTGCCCATGGCGGCGAATGCCCCCTCCATGCCCAGGGAACCAATGTAGATGTGGGCCAAGATGATCGCGACCATCACCGCCGCAACCGCATTGTGCCAGAGTTGCGCGTATTGCATCTCCTGCAACGGCGTAAGAACCGTCGGCAGGTCAAACCCGAAAACGTTTAGGACCGAGAAGGTTGCCGCGAACACGGAGATCTGGAACGGAAACAGCAGAGAAACCCCCGAAAGCGCGAGCGAAAATCCGCCAAGCATGACGGCCCAGAAGATGATCTTCTGGCCCGCGTTGAACTTATCGGATGGCGGGTGGACGTTCCGCGCAAAAAGGCCGCCACCTTTCGACAACCAGATCAGATCGTTCTTATTCGGGATGTTATGAACAACCCAGAGCACGAACATGAGAACGATGCCGGCCATGAAGGCAAAGGATATGTAATTGTGCACATACTTGCCGAGCTGCGCGATGGTCGCGAAGACCTCCTTCCCTAGCACCGGCACCAGGATATAGCGGCCGTAGAACAGGTTGAGGCCGGTTAGCGCGAGCAGGACGAAGGAAACCGCGGTCAGCCAGTGTGCGAATCTTTCCAGGCCGTTGAAGCGCTCGACCGTGCGACCGCTCGGCCCGGCGTCGATCTTGATCCGGCCGCGTAACGCGAAGAACAGGGCCAAGAACCCGAGCATGCCAAGCAGCGCCCAGGCGCCGTAAATCGCCACCGGCCCATTGCGCCAGGCGCGCCAGTTATCACCTTCGGACTGAATCAACACACCGGCTTGCTTGTTGGGGATCGATACATTGCCTTGCAGACCCCGGCGCACCGCGCGCCAGATTTCGGCGTCGCTCGAGGCACCGAGGGCATCGCCCGGCACCTGCCCGGCCACCGGCGCGGCCGGTTGCACATTCCGCCCTTCGGTCTGGGCCAGGGCCGGGGTGCCGGCGGCAACCGCAATCGTCAGGGCGAGCGCGGCAAGGCTTGTCTTGAAGGTTAGAGATAGGGCGCTCATCTGTCCGTTCATCCCTCTCATCGTTCCGCGATCCAACGGCGGCATGCAGCGAAAATCACTTAGGTGCCTTGCTGCATTAGCGTGCGCTGACGCAATTCCTCTTTGTCTTGGTCGCTCAGGGCCTGGTCCTTTTGGCCCAGATAGGTCCCCTTCTGATAATTCAGAACCCGCCCCTGTTCGGCTTCGTCGCATCCGGCGAGCATGAAGGCGGCGGCGAAAATAGGGACAAGGGGGAAAAGCCAAGGTCTCGATCGCATGAAAAATCCCTCCGGATTTGGTCTTGTCAGGATCGGCGTCCCGGCGTCGCCGGGGACTGACTCGAGCCGCTCCGCGCCCGCTCTATCGGTTGCGCGCGCGCTCGCAAAGCTTCGGCATGGGCGCTCCGCCCGCCGCCGCCATCCCACGCGTCGCATAGACATGGTGAAGATTCTATTAAAATTCCAGGATCGTGGGGACGGCGGTTGCCCGCCGCCCCCTGTCCCGTCCCCCCGTCTTCCGGGAGCAATCGGCCTAGGAGCCCGACTTCTGCTGGTACGCCGTGCCCCAGCCCCAAGCGCCCGACCCAAAGCCGCGGGCGACCACGCGCTCGCGGTAGATGTCGGACACAATAGAGCCGTCGCCGGCGAGCAGGGCCTTAGTCGCGCACATTTCCGCGCATAGCGGCAATTTGCCCTCGGCCAGACGGTTGCGCCCGTACTTGGCGAACTCGGCGGAGGAATGATCCTCCTCCGGCCCACCAGCACAGAAGGTGCACTTGTCCATCTTGCCGCGACTGCCGAAATTGCCCGCCTGCGGAAACTGCGGCGCCCCGAAGGGACAAGCATAGAAGCAGTAACCACAACCGATGCACAGATCCTTGGAGTGCAGGACCACGCCCTCGTCGCTCTGATAGAAGCAATCGACCGGGCACACCGCCATGCATGGCGCGTCCGAGCAATGCATGCAGGCAACCGAGATCGAACGCTCGCCCGGCTTACCGTCGTTGATTGTTACGACGCGGCGCCTGTTCACGCCCCATGGCACTTCGTGCTCGTTCTTGCACGCCGTGACACAGGCATTGCATTCAATGCAGCGCTCCGCGTCGCAGAGGAATTTCATTCTTGCCATAATTCATTTCCTCCTTAGGCCGGTTCGATGCGGCACAGGGTGGTCTTGGATTCCTGCATATTGGTCACCGAGTCGTACCCATAGGTTTGCGCCGTATTGCTGGCCTCGCCCAAGACATAGGGGTCGGCCCCGGCCGGGTATTTACTTCTCTGGTCCTCACCCATCCAGTGACCCCCGAAGTGGAAAGGCATGAAAGCGACGCCGCGCCCGACACGTTGGGTCACCAGCGCTTTGACCTTTAACTTGGCGTTATTCTCCGGACCATGCAGCCAGACCATCTGACCGTCCCGGACGCCCAGGTTGTTCGCGTCGACCGTATTGATCTCGACGAACATGTCCTGCTGCAACTCGGCCAGCCAGGGGTTGGAGCGGGTTTCTTCGCCGCCGCCCTCGTATTCGACCAAGCGGCCGGAGGTGAGGATCATCGGGAAGTTCTTGGAGAAGTCCTTGTCCTGGATCGACTTGTACATGATCGGCAGGCGATACATGCGCCGGTCCGTATAGGTCGGATAATCGGCCACCAGATCGCGCCGCGGCGTATACAGCGGCTCGCGGTGAATCGGCACCGGATCCGGGAAGTTCCAGACCACGGTACGGGCCTTGGCATTGCCGAAGGGGGCGCAGCCATGCTTGATCGCGACCCGCTGGATGCCACCGGACAGGTCGGTCTTCCAGTTGGTCTTGTCGCCCGCGATCTTTTCGATCACTTCCACTTCCGCTGCAGTCAGATCCTTGTCCCAACCGAGCTTTTTCAGCATGGCCATGGAGAACTCGGGATAGCCGTCCTTGATCTCCGAGCCAACCGGGTAGCTGCCTTCGGCCAGCAGGTTCTGGCCGTCGCGCTCCACGCCGAAACGGGCACGGAAGCACAGACCACCCTCCGCCACCGGTTTGGACGGATCGTAAAGCACTGGGGTCCCCGGATGCTTCATTTCCGGCGTCCCCCAACTCGGCCACGGCATGCCGTAATAATCGCCGTCGGCCGGACCGCCCAAGGCACGCAGGCTGGTCCTGTCGAAGGTGTGCTGGTTCGCCATGTGCAACTTAAGGCGTTCCGGCGATTGTCCGGTATAGCCGATGGTCCACATACCGCGGTTGATTTCGCGGGTGATATCCTCGACGACCGGGGCTTCGCCCTTCACCTCGATGTGCTTGAAGAACTCATCGGCGAAGCCAAGCTTTTTGGCGAAGAGGTACATGATGTCCTGGTCGGGCTTCGACTCGAACAACGGCGCGACCACTCTTTCGCGCCACTGGATCGAGCGATTCGAAGCCGTGACCGAGCCATAGGTCTCGAACTGCGTCGCCGCGGGTAAGAGGTAGACCCCGTCGGTCCGGTCGTGCATGACCGCAGTCATGGTCGGATAGGGATCGACTACGACCAAAAGATCGAGCTTCGACATCGCCTTCTTCATGTCGGGCAAGCGCGTCTGCGAGTTCGGCGCGTGGCCCCAGAAGACCATGGCCCGCAAGTTATCGGGCTGGTCGATGTTCTCCTTGGCTTCGAGCGCCAAGTCGAACCAGCGCGACACCGGCACACCCGCCGACTCCATCAGCTTCTTGGAGGCGAAACGGCCGAGCAAGTAGTCGTAATCCACATCCCAGACCCGCGCCCAGTGCTTCCAGGAACCGGTCTTGATGCCGTAGTAACCCGGCAAAGTGTGACACAGCACGCCCAGATCGGTCGCGCCCTGCACGTTGTCGTGGCCGCGGTAGATATTGGCGCCACCGCCGGAGGTGCCGATGGTGCCCAAGGCCAGACCCAGGATGCAGTACGCCCGGGTGTTGTTGTTCCCGTTCGTGTGCTGCGTCCCGCCCATGCACCAGATGATGGTGAAGGGCCGGTTGTTGGCTAGGGTCCGCGCGACCCGGCGAAGCTGCGAGCCCGGCACGCCGGTTACCCTTTCAACTTCTTCCGGGGCCCACTTTTTGACCTCCTGCCGGATCTGATCCATGCCCCAGACGCGCTGGCGGATGAACTCCTTGTCCTCCCAGCTGTTCTCGAACACGTGCCAGAGGATGCCCCAGATCAAGGCGACGTCTGTGCCCGGGCGGAACCGGACATATTCGTCGGCATGCGCGGCCGTGCGGGTAAACCGCGGGTCGCACACGATGAAGGGCGCGTTGTTCTGTTCCTTGGCCTTCAGCATATGCTGCATGGCCACCGGATGCGCCTCGGCCGGATTGCCGCCGATCTGGAAGATCGCGCGGGAGTTATGGATGTCGTTGTAAGAATTGGTCATGGCGCCGTAGCCCCAGGTGTTAGCAACACCCGCGACCGTGGTCGAATGACAGATGCGCGCCTGGTGATCGCCGTTGTTCGATCCCCAGAAGGCATAGAATTTGCGGAACAGATAAGCCTGCTCGTTGCTGTGCTTGGCGGAGCCCAGCCAATACACCGAGTCGGGGCCCGATTTCTCGCGGATCTCGAGCATCTTGTCGCCGATCTCGTTGATCGCTTCTTCCCAGGAGACTTTGGTCCACTTGCCGTTGACCAGCTTGGTCGGGCTCTTCAAGCGCCGTTCGCCATGGGCGTGCTCGCGCACCGATGCGCCCTTGGCGCAGTGCGCGCCCAAGTTGAAGGGGCTGTCCCAGCCGGGCTCCTGCCCGATCCAAACCCCATCGCGCACCTCCGCGATGACCGTGCATCCGACAGAACAGTGCGTGCAAACCGATTTGATCTGCTTGACTCGGCTGTCGCCCGCGCTTTGCGCTGCAGCCTTCTCGACTCTCCCGAAGGAAAGAGCGGTCCCGGCCGCGACGCCGCCGGCGGTCAGGCCGGAGCGCTTCAAGAAAGTGCGACGGTCAATAGCGTTGCCGGTCACCCCGGCGAGCGCTTTTGACAAACGGGGGCCATTCGCAACCCCATTCGTCTTTTTCGTAAGCATTGACCTCTCCTGTGTTTCGCCGTTCCGAACCGCCCGCGAGCGACCGGAACCCTATGCGCCTAGAAAATCCCGAATTTCTAGAAGCGCGCCAATTTGTAGAACGTCTTCACATGCTCCGTCTCTTGATAGCCGGAGCCTCCGGTCGGCTTTTCCGCCGGCGCCGCTTGGGTCACCGAGGCGCTTAGCCCCGCTGCCGCCGCCGCGCCGGTTCCGAG
This sequence comes from Kiloniellaceae bacterium, assembly GCA_021776095.1. GTDB lineage: Bacteria > Pseudomonadota > Alphaproteobacteria > Kiloniellales > J153 > JAJFGN01. Next base: position 57,295 of record JAJFGO010000122.1, read on the forward strand.
ACCGACCTTGCGGAAGAAGTCCCGACGGTCCAGGGCCGCCGTTTCCTTCTTACTCATGTCACTTTCCCTTTCCTTCTGACTTGAAATCATCGTGCTCCAGATACGTCGTGGGCGATCCTTAGTCTCGATCCGCCGGGCCCGCCCCGCCTCACCGGATCGCCGCGATCTCGCTCAGGCCGCCATCTCGAAGGCCTGATTCTCGATCGCCAGGAATACCTTGCCGATCGTGCCGATCGGCATGTAAAGCGCGGCCGAACGCGCCGCCTCCAAATCCTCGAAGAATCGCGGCGCCCAACAGCCGATGTGACGCGCGAAAAATTCCTGCTGTTGGGCAAGGCTCATGGGCTCGCCGAAGGCGCCCGTAATCAGGCCCGCCATGATCTCGCACAGGCTGGCGATATGGTCTTCCGGCTCCGTCACCTGACCGATACGGGCGATGCCCAGCTTAGCCATGTCGGCGCGCAAGGTCGCCAGCGGCTTTTCGTTGAGAAAACCGGTTAGGTAGTAAGAGCCGTAAGGCAAGAGCTCGCCCTGCCCCACACCCACGAAAAGATCGAAGTATTCTTGCTCGGCCTGCGCCGCAGTCGCGCCGCGTGCCGCCGCCGCCAGAGCCTTCACGCCTTTGCCCAGCGCAGTATCGTCACCGGTCAGGCCGCGCATGAATTTAAGCGTCGCCAGGTCCGGGGATGTGGTCAGGAAGCGCGCGATCAGCGCATACCAATGGGCCCGAAGCCGGTCCTCATCGGCAATTTCGCTTACGGCTACGTCGTCCGCCAAGCGGCCCTCCCGTTGGCGCCAGTTGCGCCATTTCAGACCTTCGATTCGGTCTTTGTCTATTTTGGGGCCCGGCCGCTTCCATTAGAACCGGCCGCGCGCACTAAAAACCATTAACTTTCAAAGGTTTTTCGCATGCCCAGAAAGAAATTAGAGAAGCTTTCCGTTAACCTGTCAAGAAAATGCGTTGCTGCACCCGCGAAGACATAAATCGACACTAAACGTCTAACGAAGGCCGAAACCGATTTCGACATAAAGCGCGCCCATGGGCACGGTCAGTTACATCGCTGATCGATGTCAAAGTGGTATGAATATTAGCCCGGTCACAGTGCAGGCGGGGAATTCAATCCTCTGTGCGACCCCAGCGCCGCTCCAGCGCGCCGCGCCGCCGGGCCAGGGGGGCGGGCGACGTCGCCGCGGACGGCGCCGTTTCATCTTCGAGCGCGGCGACAACCGCCGGCTCCCCGGTGGTTTCCTCGTCCGTCGATAGTTCGCCCGGGTCTTGATCGCTTTCTTCCGCGGGCGCTTCGGACGCCGATTCGTCGGTTTTCGAATCGTCCGCTTTCTGAGCCTCTTCCTCCTCGACCACGAAACCCTTGCCAACCTGATACAGCGTCTTCAGGCCAGCGACGACCGTGGCGGCGTCGGTGAAATCGTCGTCGTAATCGTTCAGGCCATCCAGGCCGGCGAGCAATGGATTAGACCGCCATAAGCAGCGCAGGGCCCGGCGGCGAAGCACCTCCGGCACGTTTTGCTTCATGAAGACGGTGAAATCGGCGTCGGCATCCAAGGTCTCGGGATCGGGCAGCGCCGCCAATTCCTCATCGCTCAGGACATCCGCTTCATCCCGATCGCCCCCCACCGGGGCCGCGCCCTGGTCCACCGATTCGGGCAAGGCCGTGCCCGCCTCCGCCGATGGCATGGGGCCGGGCGCCGGCTCGGCCAAATCGCTGCGTTTGCGGCGCGACCAGCGCGAGAGAATGTTTTCGTCGGAGTCAGCCATGACGTCTCTTGGTCCTGCCCCTAGCCCTCGCCGGTGCCGCCCGCGGCTGCCGACGGTTTTCGGACGAAGCCGGTCTCATTTGGATCGTAGCGCTTGCGCTTGCGTTTATAGAACGGCTCATCGACATGATGCTGCGCCACGTAATTCTCGACGAAAGCGATGACGTCGGCCGGCATGGGTACGGCCTCGACGATTTCCTCGCCGCTGTCCAGATAGTCCTGGGCCTCGTAAGGGCTCGCGGTAACCAGGAAGGGTACCATCTCGTGCATCGCGTCGGGTTCCTCGTCGCCGCGCAGAACCACGAAGATGCGCGGCGGCGTCTGCGAAAGATTCACCTTGTAGGCTTCGGTCTCCTTGCGGAACAGCGATAGGGTCAGGGTCCCGCCGTGATACTGATCCCAGCCCTCGCCTTGGCTTAGCAAGGTCCAGGCCTCCCTGGGTTCGCAAGCGGGGGCGCCCGGGAACACAGCCACCGGGCGCCAGGAATAATCCTGCCAGGGATGGGCGCTCTCACGCCGCTCCAACACCACGCCGAGCGGTAGGGTTTCCTCAATCGCCATCGATCGCCATTTCGCTTGCGGCCGCAACGGCCTTCATAATGGGGAAATCGACGCCAATCGGCAAAGCCGTTCTTCGCAGCCCCACGCCAAGGTAGGGCGGCCCAACCATTCGGGGCGCCTCACCAAGTCTCACTTGATCAAGAAGCGCAAGGTCAGCTCCCGCCAGTAGGCGTACTGCTCGGCCGGCAACTTGAATGGCGCACAGGCCAAGACCGCCCCTTGCGCGGCATTCGCGGTCTGACGATAGCTCCGATCCGCAAAGCTGCGCTCAATGTCGCTGACATAGGCTTACGGATGGTCCCGCTGCGGTTCAAGGAAACGTCGATCACGACCGGCCCCGGCGCGCCCTGAGCCGTTTGCGTTGAGCCGGGCCAGCAGCGTGCGATCTGTGCCCGTATCGCCGCGGCTAGCTCTTGCAAGATCGCCAGGTCCTGGGCTGCCATGTCGTCGACGGCCTCACCAATCATGGTCACCCCCGGTCCGGGCGCCTCAGGCTGCTCAGGCGCGGAATCCGGTTCCACGACCTCCGGCAGGGCGATCCGCGGTGGAGCCGGAGCTCCCGTCGAAGCCCATTCCGACACTCGTCCCCAAGGCCAAGCCCCCGCAAGCAATTAGATCGCAGGCATACCAACAACTATTGGCACCGAGGGACTATTTGTCATTATAAAAGGTACCGATCGTTCGGCGCGCGACCGAACGGTCGCCGAGGGCCTCTCTAGGGGACCCTCGGCGCATAGACTCCGGCTACTTGGCCGGGAGGGTTTGCGCGTAGGCCAGGATGTCGACCTGGTCCTGTACGCTGAGTGCGGCCAGAGCGACCATCGGGATGCCCGGCTGGCCGTTACGGATCTTGTGTAATGTCTCCCAGGGGTTTGCCTGGGCCACCGTGCCGATGTACTCCGGCTTTTTCTCGTCTTTAAAATTTATCTCCTTGCCGTCGAAGCCGTGACACACGGCGCAGACAGTCTGGTACAGGCGCGCACCGTTGGCCGCATTGCCACGTGCCTTTTTCGTCGCGCGGTCGATATATTGGTCCATGTCGACTTGCCCAAGGCTGACAAACATGGCCAGCTTCCTCACAGCACTTTCGGGAATCAGGTCCTCAGTGAAACCGTGGGTGCTATCGCGAATCACCGCGACGATCTTCTCCACTGGCTGACCCACCATGCTACGAACACCCTTGAGGCCGCTATAGTGCGAGCCTTTGGCGTAGGCGCCCTCGGCGCCCCTGTAATCCCAACCGTGGCATTCCTTGCAGCGCCAGGTTGTGGCGCCCTTCTTTTTGCCCGCGGCCGGATAGGCCGGGTGGGTCTCCTCGGGCGGGTCGTGCTCCAACACCGCCCACCACTTGTCGTAGAGGAGGCCACCACGAGCGATCGTGAATATACCGGTCTCGGTCGTCGGATCGTCCGCCTGAACCACGTCACTCGACAGCCCTAATACAGCGACCGCGAAAACACCGGAGACGACGGCAATACAACATCGCAAAATTGGAATTCGGTCGTCCTTGAGCATGACAATCTCCCTTTTTTGGGATTGGCGCCGACTGTCATGAAGTACGGGCCACCGTCGCGCCAGATCCCCGCCGATTATTTCACATACGCTTTTGGCGCGAGGATCGCGTTGATCTAAATCATCAAAACGCGCGAAACGCGGCGTAGCGCCTAAGCGCACGGTCAGTGTAGTCGTCACGGGCCATGGCCGCCGGTCGGTCCGGCTAACCCGACATCGGGCCGTCGGGCTCATCTGCCTTGCGCTTGAAGATCTCAACCCGGCGGGCCCCCGGAGCCCCGGCTCGCTTGCCGTTTCTGCCGCTAAGAAAAGCTATAAATCGCCATGATCGGTAACCTGTGGACCTGGTTCTGGGCGCCCACGGCCAGATACGGCTGGGGCGCAATCTTCATTGTCGGCGGAAACCCTTGGAGCCGTGGGTGATCCTAGGCGGCGGATTTATCCCACTTGAGCGGCCTGCGGACCTCTTGGCGGGTCATCGGCATGCGATGCAGCACCACGGCGAGCTTGTAGGCTAATTTACGAACGACACGAAATTGAGCGAAAGGCGGGGCAGGACAAACCGTGGGCCATAGTGCCACGAAGAGTGCTCACCTAATAGACGCACTTGTGTGCGTAAAAGCCCTCCGCGTATCCGGAAGCGGAGTTCGACTCGATCCCACGCAATCGCAGAATTGCCCAGAATGTCTCTTTGGTGAACCAGCTTCGGCCTTGCTGGGAGGCGAAGCAATCGTAGATGGTGTCGACCTTGTATGCGCAAAGGTCGCGCTCGACCGGTATGAAAAAGTTAGGAGCGTTCAAGTCGCCGTCGTACTTCGGGATCTCGTACTCGAGGATGAAGTGATCGCGGAAGGCGTTCCTGGTCAATTCGGAAACCAGCCGGTGATCCTGATGCGCGTCGCCCCGATAATGGGTGAGGATCAAGTCGGGCTCAGTCTCGTTTCGAAGCGCTTGGATGTAGTCCTTTATTTCGGCGCCCGTGTACGGGAAGTAGCTATCCCGGAAAGACCCAAGCTTGATCGTTTTGCTCTGCGTCCCGTTCAGGAAAACCTCGGCGGCGCGGGTCGCCTCCTTGGCCCGCGCAGAATCGGAACTGAGAACGACCCAGGTGACGTGCAGGCCCGGATTGTCCTGCACCAAACGCAGGACAGAGGCGCCGCAGCCGATCTCGATGTCGTCGCAATGCGCGCCCAAACACAGGACCGACTTTAGCTTTCTACCGCCTGCGCTCAATGCCAGCATGACCACCGTCTTGGAATGAACGCGGCCCCTCGGGCCGCTGAGTGGAGAGAACCCAATACATGGGTATCGTTTGTTAGATCCTATCCACTAGTCTTTCTTGGCCTGCACATGCAGGTCCCATGGACGCTGACCGCTATGGTACATTTCCTCGAGGTTTTTCCAATCCTTGTAGGTGTCCATGGCTTCCCAGAACCCTCGGTACTTCCAGGTCATCAGTTTGCCCTCGGAGATCAACCGCTGGAATGGATCCTCGACTAGCTCCTCGCCCGGACGCATGTAATCAAAGATCTGCGGCCGCAGCGCAAAGAACCCGCCATTCACCCAGACCTCTGAATCCTGTACGCTTTGAATCAACGTGACGCGGGAATTCTCATCGGATTCAACGATGTGATAGCTCGAATAAGGACGCACGCTGGCGAAAGCGGCGACGGCATCCGAGTTCCGAAATTCCTCGATATGGGTATCGAGCGGCAAGTCCGAGAGGCCGTCGCTGTAATTTGCGAGGAAAATTTCTTCGTCGGCGACATGCTCTCTTACCGCCATGAGGCGCTGGCCAAGATTCGCGTGCATACCCGTATCGACAAAAGTTATCTTCCAGTCCTTGAGGTCGCTATTGAGAAGCTCGACTTTCCCTTTCGGGCCGAACAGAGTGAAGTCATTCGAGCGGCACTCATCATAATTCAGGAAATAGTCCTTGATCATACCCCCCTCGTAGCCGAGGCACAGGATGAATTCGGAATGCCCAAATCCGGCATAGTATCGCATCAAGTGCCAGATGATCGGACGCGGCCCGATCTCGACCAGCGGTTTCGGAATGGTCCCCGAATGTTCTTTCAGGCGGGTTCCCATGCCCCCGCAAAAAAGCACAACTTTCATTACCGAATCCCGATAGAGAGGATGTTCGAATAAAGTACGCGGGCGTTCAGCACCGTTGCGCCGAAGTTCGCCGTGTACTTGATCGGCCGTGCGACCACGTTTTCCAAGTCAAGGATATCCACTCTTAATGATGCCGGTTTCGTGAGGTCGTGGGTTGCGCAAATCATCAGCAACCGATCCGAAGGCCGATTTCGAATTTGAAGCGATCCCCGAAACTGTTATCCGTAATCTGTTCCAAAACCTTTGTCGCAAAAATATTTACAATCCCTTATTCCGAGCCCCGAATTCCATCCGAACCGGACAGAACTCGCGAATCATGACAAATCGACGTCTCGAAGGTTAATCGCAAATAAGAAGTACTCATAGTCAAAAATCAAACAGAAAAAATAGATGCAAGGTGCATATATTGTTGCTCCAAAAGATCCCGGTATTTTATGCTTGCTTGCTCGATCGTGCTACTCTCCAGATCTAGGTTCCTTTCGAGCAATTTGAATTTTTCGTATGCTTCTTCAACATCAAAGTCATCGAGCATAACAAAATACTTCTCTTGTCCCATCTCACGCAACAGGTCGGCCGCCTTTCTATAATAGCAAATGCCAAGTACTGGGACGCCCGCGACGAGCGACAGCACCGTACCATGGAACCGTGTCGCAACCACAATGTTCGCACCCGAGATCACTGTCATCAAATCCTGGACAGATGTTGCGGCCTGAACCAGCTCCGTCCCTTGCGGGTCGCTGGCCTTGGTAGGCAAGAGCGGCAGGATGTCGCCAATTACATTGTAATCCTTTGGTTGCGTGCCGAAGAAAAATATCGGGTAACCTTCGTTCATCAACCGTGTGGAAAGCTCAGCCAGTTTCTCGACATACGATCGGTATTTGCGATCATCAGTCTCGTGCCAGTATCGACTGTCATACATCGGCATTGGGTTGATACCGACTCTTGGCTTTGCCGGATTTGTCTGCGCCTTTTCAGCCGCCTTATAGGTGAGGTTACTCGCCAGGTCGGGAAACACTCTGCCCTTTGGGCTCCTGACATTGCCTTCGATCAGTTGGCGGGAAGCCTCGTCGCGAAAAGATAGGTAATCAGCAAAATATACTGTTGTACGGATCAGAAATTTGCTTACTAGGGAGTATATCGGACCCGCCCCTACACTGACGAATCCGATCTTTGTACCAGACAATTTGCACAGGATCGTCCATTTCAGAAGCGTCAACGGAAAGCCGGTTACACCGCCGAAATTGTCCAGAAATTGATTCGATCCCGTAACGATTAGTAGATCAATCGTTTTTAAGCGCCGATAGCAGGTTTTCATGAATGGAAGATCCGCCCGCACCTCGCGGAAAAGCGCGAGACAACGTGAAAGCACGCGATATGGGACCCTGAATAACCAGTTATGTTTTAGCGCTCTAAGTCCACGAGACGACGGGGCGGTGGCGCTCGGCGGTTGTTTGACCGCGACAACTTGCTCTTTATCGTCCCCGCGCTGTATGGCGGCATCGTCACCTCTTCGTACCACCGGAAAAGCCGGCACTCCGTAGCGTTCGGCGGTATCCTCAGGTACGACTGAGAAGCAGGTGATCTGCGGATTGTCGAAGTGCCGAATGACGCTGGCGATGGTGGCTTCGATAATCGCCTCGTCGCCTAGGTTCTGGTTACCGTAGTGTCCAAATATCCCGATATTCATGCTTTGTTCCTGAAACGTCTCGGTGCCCGAGCCCACAAACGTAATTGAGCGATCGTCGGAAATCGGCGTCCGCCCAAAACTCCTTTCTCCAAGTAACTCTATTCTGCCTTCGGGTATTCATCGCTGTATTCTCCCGAGTCGATCGAACAAACGACAATACCGTCAACATCCTGGTCTAATCTGACATTTCCCAAATGATAGCCAATTTCGTGGAAGTTGTACCACTGTCCCACCGCCAAGGGAACTTCCCCCTCTTGCTGCCATCCGATGGCACTATTTTGATAATCGGCCCGCGATTAGAAGGCCATTCGGTTACTTTTTTGGCCTTCAGACACACCCCTCCTGTCGTTTTCACCTGATGGTCGATTTCCCCGACATACGCCGGAGCGGGGCTTGGTCGCAACTCATCAATCAGGCTCAGGATTTCCGGGAACAGATCCCTCAGCACGGCCGCCTCGGCCAACTGATAGGCGGCGTAGCGCCCGTAAGCGACGACCCTGGCCCGGATCTTGACAAGTTTCTCCCGCAGTATGGTCAGCGACCAGCCCTCGATCGCCTTTGGCAAAGCCGGCGTCCGCGTGAAGTTGGCGAGATTGTAGGCCAGGACGTGAAACTGCAGCCGGACGGCGTTGTCGCGGAACTTGCGGCATGACAGCCGGGTCCACCGGATGGCGCCCTTGACGTATTGTTCCGCTTTGCCTCGTCGATTTTGGAAGGCCACCACCCGCTCAGCAGGACGGCTCAGGTTGGTGATGATGCAGCCAATGCGGGGAACCAGTTCGCCGGGATGCCATTCCATCTCGGCCACCATGCGGCGGACCTTGTCCCAGCTCTTGTCTGGTAGCTGAAGTTAGCGTTGTAGCGGCGCACACGGCTCGGCGGACGGCCTACGGGTCGCGTGAGCATATGGCCGACGCTTTCCATCTTTCGAGGCCAAACAACCCAAACCCTTCACAAGGGCGCAGATTTTTGTTCCTGGCAGTCGCAACACAATGCCAGGCCGAAGTTGCGAGAAAAAATGTCGCCGAATTGCACTGCAGTTTTGCTATTTGATGGCGCGAACGCTGTAATTGGTCGTGTAGCGGGTACTACCATGACTGAAGTGGTCGAGCGTCGGGGCGATGCGGTTGAGCAGGGGGATTAGCGTAAGGCTCAGCGCTTTTTGCACATAGTAGTTGTCGCTAACGAGACTCAGCGCGACATTCATAAGTCTCACGATACCATGTATCGAGTAACCTTCTGGAACGATCTCAACTTGGGAGAAGTCAGACAACAAGATTCTCAGCCCGCCAGGAAGGAAACGCCAATGTTCGTCATGGAACTCTGGATACATGGCCGTTGTCGACAGAATAAGTGTTCCGTCCGGACGCAAGACTCGGTGCAATTCGCTGACTAGCTGTGCGGGATCGTTCGCGTACGTCAGCACCTGGGTACAGATCACTACATCGAAGTACCTATCCGCGAAGGGAATGTTTTCTCCCGCCGCAACCACGTCGACCATACCTTCAAGAATGGGGTCCAAGCCTATGTATTGCTCAACGCCCTCGCCCAAAAGCGCTCGCCACGGCTGCACCCTTCCTCCAACGTCAAGTATGCGAGGACGGCCCGCTGCAAGCGCTTCCAGCCATGGACCGATAATCTTCCTTCGGTAGCTCCGCACTAAATAGTCGCGGTCTCGCAAAGAGGGGGCAAGGACATCACGCGAGTGCCGTTGCGCCGTTTCAAATGAAGCACGCGGCGCCTGATCGCTGGGTTCGTCGGCAAGACGAAAATAGCTGTAACCCTTAGCGTCCATTGCATCCCGACCCGTCGCCGCAACCCGCAGTTGATACCAACCTTAGATTAGACTAATAATCGCATGGAGAAAGGGGAGATTTTCTCTGATGTCGATTCGTGACGTAAAGTAACTCGTCGCCTTTTTCCCAGGATTTTTAATTTATAGATTGTGTATAAACGACAACCATTTCATAACAACAACAGATACATAAATAACACCGCAAAACTGGGAATTTTTTACATAAGCAGAAATATAAATAACACTGCAAAACTGGGATTTTTTTCATAAACTTCGTCTACGACTATCGGATAATACTGACATTCAATGATCAGAATTCATGCGCCCATTTTCGGTGTCCAATGGACGTGATTTTCCATGGCTGATCAGGCGGAAGGTCTACCGTCGTTCCCGCTACTCAGAAAAGCCCTGGAGGACCACATGCAAAACGCCAAAGCCAAATCCGCCCTCGACACCATCAAAGAGGCCGCATAGCCTCATCACCCAACGTTGCCTGCATCGCCTTTTTCAATAAAGATCCGGACATCGCCCGGCATGCTTGGCGAATGGCAGGACGTGGGTATTTCTGTTGTCAATGGTATTCCATTCCAAATACCTTGGTTTCTTTCCAGATGAGCGGCTTAATCGACAGATTGGGCACGCTATGGCGGACGACGTCGATCGCCGCCTTGCCCGCTACGATTAGGGATCGATAGTTGATGATTTCGCGGACAAGAATTGCCGGCTTGTCGTTGGCAGGCACGCTGATTCTCGTCGCAACAATGGCTTTTCTCTTTACTGCCTGGCAGAAGAGCGGCGCGGACAGTGAAATGTTCCGATACCTAGTCATCGACTCGGACGGCCCCAGCGACCCTTGGGGAAAGTCAGTTGGCGACCTAAATGGAGACGGACTTCCAGATCTTTTGATTGGCGGGCACGGTTCTCAACAACTGGTATGGTACTCGAACCCGGACTGGAAACGGGCCACGATCTTCGAGGGAGAGAATTTCAGCACCGATCATGAGATTGCGGACATCGATGACGATGGCCTCGACGACGTCATAAGCCTTACTGACAAGCAACTCGTCTGGTACCGGAATCCGGACTGGACCTCAACAACCATTGCAAACGAAAGTCTCCATGATATCGAAGTCGCAGACTTTGATAATGACGGAGACATGGATATCATTGCGCGCAATCAGAGCGCGTTCGGCGGCTCCGGCGCTATCGTCCATCTATTTAGACAAGATGCGCCCGATCGCTGGACAGAGTCAAAACTGACAGGTCCGAACGGCGAAGGTCTCAAAGTCATCGATATCAACAATGACGGTTACATGGACATCCTTGTCAATACGGTTTGGTTCGAAAACCCGGGTGGCGGAACCAAGGATGTTTGGAAAGAGCACACCTATTCCCGTTCTTGGACCTGGCCGCACGTCTTCATCGACGCTCGAGATATCGATGGGGACGGGCGAATTGATATTGCTCTGTCACCGGCCGAACCTCAGGGCGGCAGATATCGGATCTCCTGGTTTCAGGCGCCGGTGAACCCGGCTGATATCTGGACCGAGCATGTGATCGCACCCGACGTCGAATCGGTCATTCATTTCGTCGGTCTGGAAGACATGGACGGTGATGGCGATTCCGACCTCGTAAGCGCCCATATGCACCAGGGCAACGATCCCGATGACGTCACAGTTTACCTGAACGGTGGCAAGGGCGCGCATTGGTTGCCGCAGATTGTCGCGGTGACCGGGTCGCACAGTATGCGCCTAGCCGACATCGATCAGGACGGCGACATCGATATGTTTGGCGCCAACTGGTCGGGGGAACATCAGACGATCGAATTGTGGCAAAACAGGACATGCCCCCAGTCGCACTCTTGGCGCCGGCAGGTTCTGGACGACGAAAGACCCTGGACAGCGGTTTTCGTGGCCGCCGCGGACCTGGATCAGGACGGTTTTCAAGACGTCGTCGCCGGCGCCTGGTGGTACCGAAATCCGGGTCTAGTATGGCGCGCGTGGGAGCGTCGGGCGATCGGCCAGGGGGTCGGGCAGTTTGCGACGGTCGCCGATTTCGACGGTGACGGCTTGCCCGATATACTCGCCACCAAGGGGAAGGATGGTGTCTATGGCGGCGATCTCGTCTGGGTGAGGAACCTTGGCGAGGGACGGTTCGCCGACCCGGTGCCGGTGGCTCAAACCGGGGGTGATTTTCTACAGGGCGTGGCCGTGGGAGATTTCAGCGGCAACGGCGCAACGCAGGTTGCGTTATCCTGGCATGGCGCTGGGATGGGCGTGCAATTGCTGACCGCGCCGCCGGACAGCGGCAGTCCATGGCTGCTGGAGACAATTTCATCGACGTCGCAGGATGAAGCGCTCAGCGCCGCCGATCTCAACCGCGACGGCAATCTGGACTTGCTGTTGGGAACGAAGTGGCTGGAGAATACCGGCGGGAGTTGGTTACTTCACAATCTGAGCAACACGAGCGATAGTCCGGACCGGAATCGGCTTGCGGACATTAACGGAGATGGCCGGCTGGACGCCGTGGTTGGTTTCGAAGCGATCAACGTGGCGGGCGATCTCGTCTGGTACGAACAACCGGAAAGACCCGAGGAAATATGGCGCGGCACGCGGATTGCGTCGATCACGGGCCCTATGAGCCTGGATGTCGCCGACTGGGATAAGGACGGCGACCTCGACATTGTCGCCGGCGAGCACAATTTGGAACGCCCGGAAGAAGCTGAAATCTCATTGTTCATCAATCTCGATGGCACGGGGCTGCAATGGGAAAAGCGGCTGATCCATCGCGGCGATGAGCATCACGATGGCGCCCTGTTTGTCGATCTAGATAATGACGGAGATCTCGACGTGGTTTCGATCGGCTGGGGACACAACAAGGTAATTGCGTACGAAAACAGGCATAACAGTTGCGTTTCGATGCGATAGATGAAGCGGCGCCCGACAAGCGTTCTCAACAGATAATATTAACGTATTTGCAATAATAGAAAAAGCTGGCGCGTGATCTCTCAATCGAGTGTGTCCAAACTCGGGCTTCGGACGGAAAACTCTCGATGTTTTCCGGTCCGATTGAATAGGCTGAAGCGAAAAATGCGTCTTAGGGAATTTACGGCGACGGCATGTAGATTGCGTCTTTTCGGAGCTACTAGATAGACATGACTACAAGAAAACATAGCCTACTTGAAAGAATTGAGGCCCTCGATGTGAACTCCTGCGGACGCCAAATGCACAATTTGGTCGAACGACTGTTCCCAATCTGCCGCAGTATTACCGGAGACGGTGTCAGGGAAACGCTGCGCATACTCCAAGACATTATTCCATTGGAGGTTCATGAAGTCCCGACGGGAACTGCGGCATTCGACTGGACGATCCCTAAGGAATGGAATGTTCGAGACGCATATATTAAGAATTCCAGAGGGCGCAAAGTTATCGATTTCGGCGTCTCGAACTTACATCTCGTGAGTTATAGCGTTCCAGTGCAAAAGCGACTTTCGCTTGCCGAATTGAGCAAGCATTTGCATACGGATCCGGACCATCCAGATTGGGTGCCTTACAGGACGTCCTACTACAACGAAACCTGGGGTTTCTGCCTTTCCCACAACCAGTTCCAGGAGCTAGAGGAGGACGAGTACGAGATTCATATTGATGCGGATTTGCAAGATGGTTCTCTGACCTATGGCGAATTGGTTGTGCCAGGCAACGAAGCGGAAGAAGTCCTGTTGTTCGCCCATACTTGTCATCCGTCACTCTGCAACGACAATCTTTCGGGTATCGCTCTGGTAACGCACCTTGCTCAAATCCTTTCCGAAATAGAGTTGCGCTACACATATCGTTTCGTATTTGCCCCGGCGACGATCGGGTCGATTACCTGGCTGTCTCGAAACGAGGAGGCACTGGGGAGAATCCGCCACGGGCTTGTTGCCTCGGTACTCGGAGATCCGGGCGGTTTTCACTACAAGCGAACCTACGATGGCGACGCGGACATCGACCGCGCGGTTGTCCAGAGCCTACGCGATCTGGGCGTGCCGTTCGAAGTCAGAGAGTTCGAACCATGGGGTTATGACGAGCGCCAATTCAACTCGCCGGGCTTACGTCTGCCGGTGGGTCGCTTGACGCGCTCGCCCAATGGTGAGTTCGCGGAGTATCACACTTCGGCGGACAACCTAGAATTCGTGAAAGCCGAGTGCCTCGGCCAGTCGCTGCACGCCTATCTGGCGATCGTGAATACCCTGGAGGCGAATCGAGTTTACAAGAATCTTTCCCCCAATGGCGAACCGCAACTCGGTCGCAGGGGGCTCTACAGAAAACTCGGCGGCCTGCAATCGGTTGAAGCCACGCAACTCGCGATGTTGTGGGTTCTCAATGGCTCAGACGGGCACAATTCACTGCTGGATATCGCGGAACGCGCCAAGATGCCGTTCTCACAGGTGCAAACAGCTGCGAGTCTGCTGGAATCGAACCATTTGCTGGCGCTTGTCGAACCAGACGTCGCAGAGTGACAGGTTTCTCAAACCAGCATTATTCGAATGCTGATTTCGCCGTGGTTCTCATAAAGCCGGTTCAGGCCGTTGCACTTGAGGCTGCGATAGACCCCTGCATCCGAGACCCTGAGACCGTGATAGCGCTCCAGGTACCAGACGATCCGGATTGGCCCCAGGTGGTACTAGCGACGAAGGTGCCTGGCTCAATCAGGTTTCTCTTTCGGGCGGAGCGCCATTGTCGCGATGCGGTCAGCGTGGCGGGCGATCGAGCGAAAGTCTGTTCCCTCGGCGAAACTGACGACCAGCTCTTCCGGAAGTCGCTCCAGCAGGCCGATGTATTGAGGCAGAAGACCAAGCCGGCGCAGCACGCGGGTCAGCAGAGGCGGCTCGGTCGTGCGGCCAAAGCCGAAAACCGTCATTGCCTTTAGAGGAAAATAGGTGTCGGCGATCGCATCGTCAGGGTGGATCAAAACAAGCGCGCGCTCCGCTTCGGCATCGGCGAAGGCCACCCATTCGGTTCCGGCCGCCATGCCTGAGGTGTTGACGACATCGCCTTCCCATGCATCGGCACAGCTGGATGCGAAACCGTCGGAGCGCCAGCACATGTCGGCCTCATCAAGGGCACCACCAGGGGTCCCCTCATATAGAAACCAGAACCCGCCTTCGGTACTGTGCACGGTAAGGCGCGCAAAGGTCGAGAAGAAATCCCATGACACGTCCCAATCGCCGTTTGTCGAGCGCACGCTTGCTGTCTCCAGCGGGACGCCTTTTGGATCGGCGGTTTTGGTCGTCGCACCTTCGTATCCCGGATGCCCGAACTGATCCACGGCCATGTTTGGCAGTCCACGGTACCAGCCGTATCGGCCATCGGGTACGGCCGAACCCAAGGGACGGAACCCGATCCATTCTCGGCCGGCCCGGTCGACAATGCTAACGAAACCTGCCCCCGCCTTATCATAAAGGTAAGTGGCGGTGGGTGTCTCGATCCGGAAGCAGGGAATGCCCTGGTTCGTCACCTCGGTTATATAAACCGCCGCGGTGGCAACTTGGGATAGCGCCGAAAAAATTACGGCCAAGGCTAGGATTAGCGCGCCTCGAATGGCGCGTATAGGCGTCTGAGCGGATTTCAAGTGCACCGTACCCCACGCGCTCTGAAAACTATTCCGTTTAAGGTCGTGACCAGCGTCGCGGTAGACGACCGACATTCGCAGGAAGACTACGCATCAGGCTGAGTTTGTCACCAGAATTCGCATCGGTGGTTCAGCCTTTCTTCATCCGCGATTTTCACAGGCCTTCCTCGACTTAGTTCCGGTACCCCGCCTTGTGGTTGACCCGCCTGCCCTCGCGGTAGAGCAGCGCATGCAGGCGCGTGACCTTCTTGACCGTCCTACCGGCCTCCTGATCGCGCAGAACCCCGATGATCTGTTCCTCCGCGGATCAACACTTCATCGAGAGTCCTCCTTCCGTGGAAAACTCTCTTGCCTCATGACCTGGATTCGGCGAATAGGTCAGAGGGACACCGGGGTGACGACGTGAGAAGTGTGTCCGGATGAGATGGAATTGAGCCCAGCCGAACTACCATGTACACGCCGCTCGCCCTGCCCTGTTTTCTTCGAGCTTGAGAGCGGCTAAAGTTTGCCCGACTTGGCCGGTTCGGCTATGGTCCGAGCGGTTTTTTTAGGAGTCATCCGGGGAACCTCGGTTCATGTACATGTCCATTCGACCCTTGGGAAAAGGAGCGATTTCTCAAGAACATAATTGCCTTTGCTCGAGACCAGGTGGACGCCTCGTCGAGGCGCCGCATCTCGACATACCCTCGTTTGGCGAATTCCTTCTTGGTAAGGAATTAGCAGAGTGCGCTTTGAAACTTCAGTTTCAGATCCGCCCTCGGATTCGATTAGCACAACCATGAGCCGTTTCGCAGCCATGTCGGCGCGACGGCAAAGCGCCGTTATTACGTGCGTTCTTCTCGTCATCTTCCTCGTACTCGCGTTGTTGGCGGAGGGCGCGGTCCGCCTACGTCAACATTGGAAGTATGGCATGACCGACATCAACTCCCTCTATACGACGGACGAGAAGACCGGTCTTAGAATTGCAGTTCCAGGGTTCAACCAAGGTGCAATTTCGATCAACTCGCTCGGGTTTCGCGGACCGGAGATTGCCATGCCAAAGCCGCCAAATCGAATTCGGATCGCATTCCTTGGCGCGTCCACGACGATATCCGCAGAGGTCACGAGCAACGAGGCGACTTGGCCGCATCTGGTTACGGCGGCCTTAGCAGAGCGCTTTCCCCTGCACGAATTTGACTACGTTAATGGCGGCGTGGGAGGCTTTACGATCGCTAGTTCATTGAAGAACCTGAATCTTCGGGTTAAAGGCACGGACCCAGATATCATCGTCATCTATCACGCGACAAACGATCTTTCGGTCAACAGTCGCGAGGCCGCCCGCCGGCAGGGGCTCGAATTTCCACATGGCGAGTCTGACATGAACTGGTTAGCCCGCTATTCGATACTGTGGCATCTTGTGGAGAAAAATCTGGCTCTGCGGCATCGAAAGACCGAAAGCAAAAAACAGGGAAACAAGCTCTTGGTCGATCCTGAGGCGCTCGCGGTGCCCTTCGAACAAGACTTGGCGGCTCTCGTAGCGGCGAGCAGCAAGGTCGCCGAGGTCGTTGCCGTGGTCACGTTCTCGACGCAAATCCGTGCCGACCAGGATGCGGAACGGCGCCTTGAGGCTGCCGCAAACAGCATCTATTACATGCCTTACATGGGGCCCGATGGGTTGCTCAGTTCCTTTGCCTCCTATAATCGCGCCGTAGTGAGGGTGGCGCGCGAACAAGGCGTCGTCCTGATCGAAGGCGAGGACGATATCCCCGGCGATCCGGCTCATTTCGTTGATACCGTTCATTTCAACGATACCGGTAGCAGGGTCATGGCCAAGCGGGTCGTCGATGGCCTGCTGGCGAGCGGTGCGCTATCCAATGTAGGTTTGCCACATTAGGATACGACGGAGGCAGAAGATCGCGCGGACGCGCCAGTGGTTCCCACCTGCTTTGCCCCCAAAGAGGTCCCCGACACTAGCGCCGTAAATCAGTAAATCACCCGGTCACTCAGGGCCCTTCTAGGCCGTTGACCAATGCGGCGGGGAATGTCCCGATCTTTGTTGAAAAAGGCGCGGCCGTCATCGTTGGGTGATGAGGCTATGCGGCCTCTTTTATGGTGTCGAGGGCGGATTTGGCTCTGGCGTTTTGCATGTAGCCCTCCGGGGTTTTCTGAGCAGCGGGAGCGCCGGTAGACCTTGAGGCGGCGGGACAGTGGGCTGCCGATACGGTTTTGGCGGTCGTAGGTTATCCACGCTGAACTACCAGCGGCGTCAACAAATCAGGCTATCGCCGGTGCCGGCCTTTGTACGGTCCCCGCAAGGCATTTTTCGACGACATCGTCGAGGCGGCGCATCGCTGCCGCCCAGCTGTGATGATCCTCCATGCGCGCGCGCCCAGCTTCGGCGTAGCGACGCCGCTCAGCCGCGTCGCCCAAGAGCCGTAGCGTCTGCGCCGCGAAATCTTCCGCGCTCGCGGCGGTCAGGAAATGCTCTTCAGGAGTTGCGTCGAAACCCCGTCCGGCCAAATCACTGGCCACCACGGGCACGCCCAAAGCCATCGCCTCTAGGATCTTGTTCTGGGTGCCGCGAGCAACGCTAAGCGGTGCCACAGCCACTGCGGCACCGCGTACAAAGGGCCGCACGTCGGGCACGGTGCCGGTGACGGATACTCCGGGACGCTTAGCCAAGTCCCGGACAGCCCGGGTCGGATTGGCGCCTACAATCGTCAATTTCGCTTTGGGAGATTGCGCCTGGATGGTCGGCAGAACCTGGGTGCAAAACCAGGTCATGGCCTGAACGTTGGGGAAATAGTCCATGCGCCCCATGAAAACAACGCTATCGGGATCGTAAGACGTCGCATCGGCCATCTCAGGGCTGAAGTAGTCGAGGTCGACGCCGTTAGCGAACCAGTCGGCCGGCGCGGCCGGCGCCAAGTCCTTCAGGGTCTCAACTTCGGCTTGTGTGGCACAGGTGCAGAAGTCGAACTTGCGCGCGAGGCGCGCCTCGGCGCGTTCGAGTTTGCGCCCTTCCAACCAATACGCGGCCGAATTCGGAAATCTTCGAAAACGCCCGTAATCCAGCCATTTTTGGGAATCCATGTCCACGAAGTCGAGGATCTTGGGTATCCCACCGACCTCTTCGACATAAGGAGCGACCGAGGAACAGTGAACGAAGATAAGGTCAAACCCAGTCTGCGAGATCGCGTCCTTGATCCGCCGCCTCAGCGCCGGTGAGTCGAAGTAGGCCATGGACGCCGGCTGCGGCGTCGGCGCTCCCACCACCATGCGAAAGATCGCTGCCGCGGATGAGATCGGCTCCATGAGGTATCTGTGGCAATGCGCACCGAGTTCCGCGCCGGCACGCGCCTCCGCCGCCGAACGCACAGGCGCCGCCACGGTCACCTCGTGTTCTTTTCCGAGATGCTTGATCGTGTGAAAGGCGCGCACCTTACTGCCGAAGTCCGGAGGGAAGGGAAACCGGTGGCACAGATATAGGATCTTCATATAGCGTCCTTCGCAAGAACGTCCGATGCCGCGCCAGCTTCTTGATCACCGGACCGCGCGCCGGCGACTTGGGCGCAAATATCCTCGAAGGCACTGGCCACGCCCTTGGACGAAAAGTTTTTCGCGACGTGGGCGCGCGCTACCTGCGCCATCTCGGCGCGTAGACCCGGGTCGTCGAGCAGTTTCAGGGTCGCCTCGGCAAATTCGGCCGCGCTATCGGCCAGCAGATAATGCGTGCCGGGTTCCAGCGGCAGGCCCTCAACACCGATCTCGGTGGAGACCATTGGGCACCCCATGGCCATCGCCTCGAACACTTTTAGCCGTGTTCCGCCGCCAACTCGCAGAGGTATGACATAGACCTGCGCGTCGTGCACGTAGGGGCGCACGTCTTCGACCCGCCCGGTAAATTCGATCGCGAGGCCGCGCTGCCTCGCCTGTTCTATCAAGCGCGGTGGCGGCGAACGGCCGACGATAATGGCGCGCGCCTGCGGGCGCCGGGCCAGGACCAGCGGCCAGATCTCATCCATGAAGAACTCTGTGGCATCGATATTCGGCATCCAGTCCATGGAGCCGGTGAAAACCAAGGTCTGGCCGCCATCGGCGGCAGCTTGCGGCGGCATGGCAAAGTAATCCAGATCGACCCCGGTCGGGATGACGTGAACTCTGCTTTCGATGCCGTAGTCGCGCGCAAAGATCTCTCGGTCTTGCTCCGAAACCGCCACAACCCCGTCGAAGCGGGCCAATGTGGTGCGCTCGAACGCCGCCATCTTGGCCCATTGGCTCCGCCAGACCGCCCGGGCGAGGGGGTTCCCCGCCACCTCGGCGTGGCGCTTGAAAATCTGCGCCTCGACATTGTGG
Organism: Kiloniellaceae bacterium; assembly: GCA_021776095.1. GTDB lineage: Bacteria > Pseudomonadota > Alphaproteobacteria > Kiloniellales > J153 > JAJFGN01. The sequence continues at coordinate 76,689 of JAJFGO010000122.1, forward strand.
GTGAAGAGGATCGACGGCACCCGGAGACGGTCGGGCGTGAAGACTGCGGTATGGGCGAAATCGACCACGGCCACATCGGGCCCGGTGGCGAGTTCTGCCTCGATCGCCTGCTGGGCCGCCGCCGACCAATCGGTCGCGACCGAAACCGGCAATCTAGCGGCCAGGTGCCGCAGGCGTGTATAAGCAAACATCGGGCCCCGCGCGCGATTCGGCCAACCGACGAAACGATCGCACACGCTGTCGATTTCGCCGCTTTTCGCGGCCCCCGCCTCCGGCTCGGGCGAGACCAGGGTGATTTCGTATCTCCCACCCTTCATGCCGCGCAGAATATCGCGCGTGCGGATGCGCCCGCCGGTATTGGCCGGAAACAGAAACCAAGGAACGATAAAAAGGGCTCGGGGCCGACTCGTCACCAACATATGCCTTCGTAGTCGGCCCCCGGCAGCGTCTCGAGCTCGCGCACGCCCTGCAGGTCGATGATCTTGCGCCCTTCATGGGCGGCGCGGATCGCGGCAACTTCGCTCGGGCCGGCGTGACCGATGACAATGGTTTTCGCACCGTCCAGAATCTGCTCGACGTCCGCTACCATCAGACGCTCGAAGTGCGGAATCTCTTGGTCGATGAAGTCGCGGTTGGAGCCCATCAAACGGGCTGCTTCGACGCTGGGGTCGTAGACCGAAAGGTCGAAGCCCTTGCCGATCAGGCGTTCCGCCAACATGACCAGAGGCGATTCGCGTAAATCGTCCGTGCCCGGCTTGAAGGCCAAGCCGAACAGCGCGACCTTGCCGCGGCCATGGCGAGCGATCATCTCGTAGGCCTGCTCGATATGCCGGTTGTTGCTGGCCAGAACATTGGCCAGCATGGGCAGCTCGATATGGTGTCCTCGCGCCAGGCCTTGCAAGGCACGCAGTTCTTTCGGCAAGCAGGAGCCGCCGAACGCGAAGCCGGGCCGCAGGTAGGCCTTGGAAATGTTCAGGTCGCGGTCCTCGCAGAAAATCCGCATGGTCTCGCGCCCATCGATGCCCAGGTGCTTGAACAGCGTGCCCATCTCGTTGGCGAAGGTGATCTTGACCGCGTGAAATGAGTTGGAGGCGTACTTAAGCGATTCCGCGACCCCGCAGTCGGTGCGGATGAGGGGCGCCTCGATACCGTCGTAAAGCTCCTCCATGACCGCGAAACCAGCATCGCTCATGCAGCCGGCGACCGTGAAGGGCGGAGCATAGAAATCCTTGACCGCACTGCCTTCGCGTAGGAATTCCGGGTTGTAGCAGACCTCCAGCCCGGCACCAGGCTGGCGGCCCGAGGCCGCAACCAGGGCCGGCAGTACGCGTGCCTCGGTCGTTCCAGGGGTTACGGTGCTGCGCATGATCACGGTGTGCGGCGTGGTCTTCTCGGCAATTGCCTTGCCGATGTCGGCGACAACCGCATCGATCGCGCCAAAGGAAGGCGTGCCGGCCGCGGAGCTGGGGGTGCCGACCGAAATCATACTGACATCGGACTGAGCCACCGCCTCGCCGGCATCGGTCGTGGCGCGCAGCCGGCCCGCGCCGTGGACGGCGGCAACCCGCTCAGGAATGCCCGCCTCAACGATGGGCGACGCGCCATCGTTGATCAGCTTGACCTTGACCGCGCTTAGATCGACCCCGATCACCTCATGGCCCAGATCGGCCAGGCAAACGCCCGAAACCGCGCCAACATACCCCATACCGAAGATAGAGATTTTCACGCGACACCCCTCTGCGACGCTGTGACACAGCATTTGCCCGCCGGAATCGGCGCAGCCCAGCCCTTGACGCCGGGCCTACCCGACACCCGTGGCGGGCACAAATCATAAAGTACATATCTTAACGAATCTTTTTGTGCGCCGCCAACGAGCCTTGAAGGTCAGAACTCTAGAACATTGATATTACTACATTATTATCCCATTTCTGCGGACTACTGGCGCGGCGGACGCAAGATGGCGGCCGGCCCACCTGGCCGAGGGGATGGCTTGACGAACAGCGCTCGGCATCCACGCCCGCAGCCCAATGGGCGACCTGACACTTGTACTCAAAGGGCTCAGGGTTTACCGCTAGACTAGGCAAGGTGGCCTGCTGGCGCCCCGACAGCCTTGGCCATGAGGGCCCCGGAGCGATAGCCAGAAGACGTTAAGGAAGTTCCTGGATTATGCCGGAACACGTGGGGACCGGCGCCGGTTTGCCGGGATGTTCCACGCGGGGACTGGGCCTATGGCCGGACGGGAGGATACGAGGCGGTGTGCGGGATAGCGGGCATCTTCGATAGCGCGGGCCAGGGGCCTGTCGACGGTGCGCTGCTGCACCGGATGACTGAATCGATCGCCCATCGCGGGCCCGACGATTCCGGTTACTTCGAGGCGCCGGGCGTCGGCCTGGGCCATCGGCGCCTGTCGATCATCGATCTCTCGGGTGGTCATCAGCCTCTGTTCAACGAAGACGGCTCCGTCGTCGTGGTCTACAACGGCGAGATCTACAACTTCCAAGAGCTGGCCGCGGAGCTGAGCGCCGCCGGCCACCAGTTCCGCACCCATTGCGACACCGAGGTCGTGGTCCACGCCTGGGAGGAATGGGGCGAGCGATGCGTCGAGCGCTTCCGGGGCATGTTCGCCTTCGCCCTATGGGATGCGAAGCGGGAGACGTTTTTTCTGGCCCGGGACCGGCTGGGCATAAAGCCGCTCTATTACGCGCTCATGGAAAACGGGACCCTGTTGTTTGGGTCCGAGATGAAGGCGCTGCTGGCCCATCCGAACCTGCCCCGGCGGATCTGCCCGGAAGCGGTCGAGGATTACTTCGCCTACGGCTATGTGCCGGACCCGAAAACCATCTACCGGGATGTCGCCAAGCTGGCCCCCGGCCACGTGCTGTCGATGCGCCGCGGCCAGACCCGTGCGGCGCCACGGCCATATTGGGACATCACCTTCGGCGAGCCGCGCCACCGTCAGAGCGAAGCCGAAATTAGCGAGGAGTTGATCGAGCGCCTGCGCGAGGCCGTGCGCCTGCGGCTGGTGGCCGAGGTGCCCTTGGGGGCCTTCCTGTCAGGCGGGGTCGATTCCAGTGCCGTGGTCGCCCTAATGGCCGGCCTTTCCAATGAGCCGGTCAACACTTGCGCCATCGGTTTCAAGCAGGCGGATTTCGACGAATCGCGCCATGCCCGCCAAATCGCGGAACGCTTCGCGACCCGGCACCATAGCGAGATTGTCGATGCCGAGGCCTTCGATTTGATCGACCGCCTGGCCGGAATGTACGATGAGCCCTTCGCCGATTCCTCGGCGATCCCAACCTATCAAGTTTCCGCCCTGGCGCGCCGGCACGTCACCGTGGCCTTATCCGGCGACGGCGGCGACGAAACCTTTGTCGGCTATCGCCGCCAGCGCTGGCACCATTACGAGGAAATGGTGCGCGGCTCGCTGCCCGGAGCCGTGCGCGGGCCGTTGTTCGGGCTACTCGGCCGGGTCTACCCCAAGATGGACTGGGCGCCGAAGCCCTTGCGGGCGAAATCCACGTTTCAGGCCTTGGCCCGGGATTCCGCCGACGCCTATTTCCACAGCGTCTCCTTTACGTCGGACGCCCTGCGCCGGCAGTTGTTTTCGCCTCGTCTGCGTACCGACCTGCAGGGCTACGAGGCGCGCGAGACCATGCGCAGGGTCATGGAAGCGGCGCCGGGCGACCATCACCTGGAGCGAATCCAGTACGCCGATTTCAAGACCTATTTGCCAGGCGATATCCTGACCAAGGTAGACCGGGCGAGCATGGCCAACTCCCTTGAGGTGCGGGTCCCAATCCTGGACCACGTTTTCCTGGAATGGGCCGCGCGGATTCCCGCCGATCTCAAACTGAAAGGCCGGGAGGGCAAGTACATCTTCAAGAAGGCGCTGGAAGGCCAGGTTCCGAACGAGATCCTCTACCGGCCTAAGATGGGCTTCTCGGTGCCGCTCGCCACCTGGTTCCGCGGGCCCTTGCGGACCCGGGTGCGCGACGCCTTGAGCGGGCCGCTGCTCGCTGAGACCGGTCTGTTCGACACCGGCTTTGTGACCGGCATGCTGGACCGTCACCAATCAGGCGCGGCCGATTTCAGCACACCGATCTGGGCCTTGATCATGTTCGAATCTTTTTTGCGCCGGGTTCACGAGGCACCGGCCGAGACCAGCCCGCCCGCGGCGGCCGAAGCCCTGCCTGCCTAATCCGGCGCCACGCCCGCACACGGTTCATGTTCTGGAGCGCGGTCGCCCACCGGCTGTCGTCAGGTCTTGGGCTGCGAGGCCAGCACCAGTTCGAGGCCTTCCTTGATCGAAACGCGCGGCTGCCAGCCCAAGCATTTCGTCGCCTTGGCGTTGCTGAAGCGCAAAAACTTCCAAGCTGTGTCAACTTGATACGGGCTGAATACGATCGGCAGGTTGCCGCCACTCTTCTCGGAATACCATACGTTGACGCGAGCGATCAGCTTCAGCAACGGCAGAGCAATCGGAAAAAAACGTATCCAGCCGACACGGCGCCGGTACAGCCTGAAAATTTGGCGCGCCGTGGGCAGATCGTTATCGCACACGTTGAGGACCTCTCCCACCACATCCTCGGCCACGCCGGCAGCAATGACGGCATCGGCGCAGTTGTCCACATAGGTCAAAGGCACGAAATTGGCGCCGCCCAGAAAGAGGAACCAGCCGAACATACTCACGCCGACACGGGTCGTAAGGACTGGTTCCCCCGGGCCGTAGATCACGCCCGGTCGCACGACCACCACCAGAACGCCTTGCCGCCAATAGTCCAGGGCCAAGCGTTCCTGGCGCAGCTTGGCGTAGGTATAAGGGTCGCGCCACTCGGGGTGGGCCTCCAACGGCGTGGATTCGTCGACGACCGCACCCTTGGGCAAACCGGCCACACCCATGACGGCGAAAGAGCCGACGAGGACAAACCGAGCTAGGTTGGCGTCCTTGCAGGCGAGCAGAAGATTCTCCGTGCTGACCACCGTGTTGGCGGTCTGTGCCGCGAACGATCCGCTCTTGGACGCAGCAATGTGGTAGACGATGCTGACGTCTTCAACTGCGCGCTTTAGGGCATCCAGATTGTTGAAACTTGCCGGGAAGAATTCGATCGCTCGGCCGCTTGGCAAGTCTTTGATCAATGCCGCGAGTTCGTCCGGGTCGCTGCCCGGGCGGACCAGACAGCGTAGTGTCTCGCCCGGCTGCTGAGCGAGTCGCCGCAAGACGCTCCGGCCAAGGAATCCGGTAGCACCGGTGATCAGGATCATCGTGCCTGGCCGCCGCCGATCGCAGATGCAAGGTCGCCCGCCTCTTGGTCGCGATCAGCGGGCCGATTCTCCTCGCATTGCTTGAAAATCTCGTCCATGACGGCGGTGACGCGCACGGCTTCCGACATCGGGATCGGCATTTCCGCGCGCCCTGCGACGGCGTCGTAGAATTGCCGGAATAACTCGCTCATTCCCTCAAAGAAATGCATCTTTCCGGAAAGGAAACGGCGCACCAGGCGACGGTGTTCCCGCCGCGCCTGTTTTAGGTCCTCATAGGCCCACTGAATCCGTCTGAAAGGGCCCGGCATGGCGGCGCCGTCCACGTAACGCAACGTGCGCGAGTCGAGATGACAAATGGCCTGTCGTTTTGTGCCGTGGACCTGAACATAGAGTTGGACGGGACGGGCCTGGGACGTGAAAACGAGGTTAGCGGTCGCCGATCTGCCGATCAGAGTAGCGCGAATCTCGTCCAACACACAGTCGCGGACATCGCCATATCGCTCCTTACGGAACCGCTGCCCCACGGCGACAACCCCAGGTGCTTCGTCGTCGAGAAATTCCAGGATCATCGACAGCGGATGCGAGATGTTATTTTGGGCGAAGCCCCCGGGCAGGCGGTGCGTCCAGTTCGTCGGGTCACCCATGAATATGGCGCCGAATGGCCCGGCCAGATTGTATCCCATGTATCCCTCGACATGGACGATCTCGCCCAATTCGCCGCGGCGGTAGGCATCGCGCAGGCGCAGGAACGGGCTGTCGAATGTCATGTTATGACCGACGCATACGAGCCGGCCGTGGCGCTCGGCAGTCGCCATCAGTTCCCGTGCTTCTCTCGCATCGACTGCAAATGGTTTCTCGACGTAGACGTGGGCCCCATGTTCAATCGCCAGCGTGCCCAGCGATAGGTGACTGGCCGGCGGCGTCGTGATGTGCACCACGTCCGGCTTGACCTCTTTCAGCATGGCGGTTAGGTCGACGTAGGCTTGGGGCACGCCATGGTGAATTGCAGCCTGCTCAGCCATGTGGACATTGAGGTCCATCACGGCTGCGACTTCTACCCCAGGAATCTTCTGAGCTTCTGAAATGTGCGCGTCCGCGATCTGACCGCAGCCTACGACAGCGATTTTCATCTGCGTATGGGACGCCTGGAAACGCGGAACATGGACAAGCTCTACCAACTCCTTGAGATCGCCAGAAAATTATAGGGTGGGTGTTGCTACCGTATCATTTAGGCGTGATCAAGTGATCACATGCTGGCCCGGGATTTGGCGCATGATATCTACTTTGATCCAGATCAGCCAAGGTCGCGATTATGCTGGAAAAAATATAACTGATCTCGATAAATCAATCATTAATGATGTCATATCAAGGTCGCAACATAATATGGTTGCGTAAGAAATGCGCGCCGAATGACCGCGACCGCTCGAATCAGCCCCCTCATAGAACATCGTTTCGATCTAACGAAATTCGATAATAAAGGTGTCGGACGCCGTGGACCTTGTTTCAAATGATTAAGATCCTGACGTTCTCGACCATTTATCCAAATGAAGCCATGCCCACGTACGGCGTGCCGGTCCAAGTCCGCCTGCGCCATCTCGTCGAGGATGGGAGGGTGCATGCGCGGGTTCTGGCGCCGGTGCCTTGGTTTCCTTTGCGCAACCCCAGCTTTGGCCACTATGCCACCCTGGCATCGGTACCCAGACGCGAGGCGCCCCACGGCATGGAGATTTACCACCCGCGGTATCCGGTCATTCCCAAGCTCGGCATGTCGCTATCACCCATGCTCTTGTACGCTTGGTCCCGGCCCGCGGTCACGCGACTACTGGAGTCGGGTTTTGACTTCGATCTCATCGATGCGCACCATATGTATCCCAGCGGCGTCGCGGCCGCCCTTTTGGGCCGGCACTTCGGCAAGCCGGTCGCGATCACCGCGCGTGGTAGCGACCTCAATACGACCCCGGACCACGCCCTGCCCCGGCGCATGATCGGCTGGGCGGCGCGACGGGCCGACGCGGTCATCACCGTCAGCGCTGCCCTGGGCAAGAGATTTCAGGGGCTGGGTTATCAGTGCCGGCGCCTGCGCACCCTGCGCAACGGTGTCGACCTGCAAGGCTTCCGGCCCATCGAACGTTCGGCTTTGCACCGGAAATTGGACGTGCAGCCGCCGGTTTTGGCTTCGGTCGGCAATCTGCTGCCGGCCAAGGGGCACGATCTGGCAATTCAGGCCCTGACCGAGTTGCCGGCGGCGACCCTGCTGATCGCCGGCGAGGGGCAGGACGAAGATCGGTTGCGCAAGCTCACGGAAAGCCTGGGGCTCAACGGACGGGTCCGTTTCCTAGGCAGCGTCGCACATGATAACTTGCACGAAGTATACAACGCCGCCGATGTTCTGGTGTTGGCCAGCGCCCGCGAAGGTTGGCCGAACGTGCTACTGGAAGCCATGGCCTGCGGCACGCCGGTGGCCGCCACAGACGTTTCGGGCATTCCCGAGATCGTCACCTGCCCGGCGGCCGGGCGCCTGATCCCAAGCCGCGATCCCGCCGCGGTCGCCGCCACGCTGCGCGCAATCCTCGCCAATCCGCCCAGCCGGGCCGAAACCCGAGCCTATGCGGAACGCTTTAGTTGGGACGAAACTAACGAGGGCCAGATCGCCCTGTTCGAGGAAATCCTGGCGGCGGCGGACCGGCGCGGTGGATAGAATCGACTAAGGTCTCCGTGCGCGAGGCTTGAACCGGCGCGGCGAACCTTTAATTGGATAGCTGACCGACACGCCCCGAGTCGCGATTTTGCGCCAAGGGATTTCGCCATCGATGAGCCCCATGCCCCGCGCCCTTTCCCGCTTCATGTTCATGGTTCCGTGCCTGCTTCTAGGCGCCTGCGCTTTGCTGGCGCCGGATTTTCGGGCGGACGGCGGGCCTTGGGTCTCGGCGCTCGGCGGCGATCATCCCCTGGCCGGGCGCATTTGGTCGCCCGCCAAGGACCAATTCACGGATTCGGATCGGCTGCTCGACGCCATGGCGGCGGCGGATTTCGTCCTTCTGGGCGAGTCCCACGATAACGAGGACCACCACCGGATCCAGGCCTGGGCCGTCGCCCAAATATTTGCCCGCGGCCGGCGCCCGGCGCTCGCCTTCGAGATGTTCCGGGCCAACCAGGCCGAGACGTTGCAAAACTATCTGGAGCGCCACCCGCGCGACGCCGCCGGCTTGGGTCCGGCCCTGGATTGGGACAGCAGCGGCTGGCCGCCATGGCCGCAATACCAACCGATCGCCCAGGCCGCGTTGGATGCGGGGGCACCGATCCTGGCGGCCGATCTGGCGCGCGCGACCATACACGAGATCAGCAAGGAAGGGGCCAGGGCCCTGGGCACGGACGTCGTGGCACGCCTGGGACTGGACCGGCCGTTGCCCAAGGCGCTGCGTCAAGCCATGGAGCGGGATATCGTGGACGCCCATTGCAACAAGCTGCCCGCCTCCATGATCAGCCCCATGGCCACGGTCATGCAGGCGCGTGACGCTCACATGGCGGATATCTTGATTCGCGGCGCAGGCATGCCCGGGCGCGACGGCGCGGTGCTGATTTCCGGCAAGGGCCACGCCCGGCGCGATCACGGCGCGCAATTCCACCTGGGCCGCCTGGCGCCGGCGCGAACCACGGTCAGCCTGGCCATGATCGAGGTTGCCGAGGGGGAAAACGATCCCAAAGCCTATAGCGCGCGCTTCAACGCCGAAACCGTACCCTACGATTATGTGTGGTTTACGCCGCGCCCGGAACGCGAGCCCGCCTGCGAGCGCTTCGCCGATCAATTGCGCAAGGCCAAGGAGCGCCACCAGAACCGGAGTAAAACAGACTAACGGACGGATTTTTCGCTATACTGGCGTTATGGGAACAATGGCGCAGATTCCGAAACCGCCGCCGGAGCCGCCGGCCGAGCCGATTCCCGGCCCCAACGGCGGCGAACCGGCAGACCCCACGGTGCCCCCGCCGATCATCCCTCCCCGGCCGCCCTACGAGCTTCCGCCGGAGCCACCGCCCAGCGCGCGCCGCAATAAACGCGCAAGCGCGAGTTGCCGCGTGCACCACAAATGTGTAATGATTGGAGCAAGGTAAGCACCAAGACTTACACTGGTAGACCGTGAGTTCAGGTTAGGGGGGCAAAGGGCGCTCGTGCTGCACGCGGCAAGTCTTGGCCTCGTTCTTTTCGGAACCTGGCTCCTGTTATCCGGAATGTACGTGCCGCTGCTCTTGACCTTGGGCGTGGTCTCCTGCGCGGCCGTGGTCTGGGTTGCCCGCCGCATGGATGTGGTCGACCACGAGGGCCATCCGATCCAATTGGGCTGGCGTGCTCTGATTTACTGGGTATGGCTGGGGATCGAGATCGTCAAATCCAACATCAGCGTCGCGCGTCTGATCCTCGACCCCAAGCTGCCGATCCACCCCGTCTTGGTGACCCTCAAGGCGGGGCAGCAGTCTGAGTTGGGCCAAGTGATCTACGCCAACTCGATCACGCTGACTCCTGGCACCGTTTCAATCCGCATCAATGACAACACAATCCTGGTTCACGCGGTCGTAAAGGCCTATGCCGAGGACCTCGAGTCTGGGGAAATGGACCGGCGGGTCACCGGAATCGAGGGATCGGATCCTCCACAACTGTTGGGATCTCGTTGATGTTTTTCGCGGCCACCCTCGCCATCCTGATCGCCATGGGCCTTGCCCTAGCCCGGGCCCTCATGGGTCCCACCGTCTATGACCGGGTCTTGGCGGTGAACACTTTCGGCACCAAGACGGTGCTGCTGATCGCGTTGCTCGGATTCCTGACCGGACGGCCGGACTTTCTGGACATCAGCCTGGTTTATGCCCTGATCAATTTCATCGGCACGATCGCGGTGCTGAAACTGATCAAATATGGCGATTTGGGCACCGTCGGCCATGCGCCGAAGGGCGAGCCGTGATGCAGATCCTGCTCGACATCGTTAGTTGGGTGCTGCTGCTCGCGGGCTCCGCTTTCGCCTTAATCGGCGCGGTCGGCCTGATCCGGTTTCCCGACGTCTACGCGCGGATGCATGCCAGCGGCATCACCGACACTCTGGGCGCTGGCCTAATCCTGGCGGGCATGATGATCCAAGGCGGCTTTACCCTGGTCACCGCGAAGCTGATCCTGATCCTGATCTTCTTGCTTTTTACCAGCCCGACCTCGACCTACGCCCTGGCCAACGCGGCCTACAGCCGCGGCCTGCAACCCTTGCTGGGCGGGCCCGAACCTGACCCGGCCGCATTGGAGGCGGCCGATCCCGCCTCGGCAATTCCTGGCCAGGCCGAATCCGGCTCAGTCGGGTCCGTTTCGGGGGAGGACAAGTCATCGTAAACGTCGTCGACATCGTCCTGCTCTCGTTCCTGGCGATCATGGCCGTCGGGATCCTGCGCCTGCACAACCTCTTGGCCGTGGTCATGTTGAGTGGCATCTACAGCCTGATTTCGGCCTGCCTTTTCGTCACCCTGGATGCGGTGGACGTGGCCTTCACCGAAGCCTCGGTCGGCGGCGGCATCGCCACGGTGTTGATGCTGGCCACCCTGGGACTGACCACCGACCGGGAAAAGACCGGCAAGGGAAACTTGAGGCTCGTGCCCCTGGCGGTGGTGACGATCACCGGCGCGGCTCTGATTTACGGCACCCTCGACATGCCCCTGTTCGGCGACCCTACGGCGCCAATCCAGCAACACGTCGCGCCGCGTTATATCGAGGAATCGCCCCGGGCGACTGGGATACCCAACATCGTCACCTCGGTTCTGGCAAGCTACCGCGGCTACGACACCATGGGCGAGCTGACCGTCATCTTCACCGCCGGCATCGGCGTCGTGCTGATCATGGCCGGCAGGCGCCGGCGCGAAGACTGAGGCGGTACCCATGGTTCAACGGCATTTCATCCTGCGGGTCACCACCAAGCTGCTGATGCCGTTCATTCTGTTGTTCGCACTCTATGTGCAGTTCCACGGCGATTTCGGCCCGGGCGGCGGATTCCAAGCCGGGGTGATCTTCGGCGCCGGTTTTGTCCTCTACGCCCTGATCTACGGCGTCGAGGCGGCCGAAAAGGTAGCGCCCCCTGGGGTGATTCGGGTGATCATGACCTTGGGCCTGCTGCTCTTCGTGGGGGTCGGCTATTTTGGCCTGTTCCTGGGCGGCGCGTTCCTCGATTACAACGTGCTGGCGCACGATCCGGTCCACGGCCAGCACCTGGGCATAACCCTGGTTGAATTGGGGGTCGGCATCACGGTCGCGGCGACCATGATCACTATATTCCTTAGCTTCGCCGGCCGGAACCGGACGTAGACGGCGCATGACGAATCTGCCCGGTCTGTACAATTATTGGATCGTCATCGTGTTGATGATGACCGGTTTCTACGTGGTCATCGCGCGCGGCAACCTGATCAAGAAGATCGTTGGCCTGAACATCTTTCAGACCTCCGTCTTCATCCTTTACATCAGCATGGGCAAGATCGACGGCGGAACCGCGCCGATCATCGTCGCGGATACCGGGGGCGCCGAGGTCGTCTATTCCAACCCGCTGCCTCATGTCCTGATCCTGACCGCCATCGTGGTCGGCATCGCCACGACTGCCCTTGGCCTGGCCTTGATCGTACGAATTAAGGAAGCTTACGGCACGGTCGAGGAAGACGAGATCTTCGCGAAGGATGAGCAGGCGTGATCGCCGCTCATCTGCCAGCCTTGCAGATCGTGATCCCGCTGGCCGCGGCGCCGTTGTGCCTGTTGCTGCGCAAGGGCGACCTGGCTTGGGCCCTGTCCTTGCTGGTCAGCCTGATTGCGCTGGCGATCTCGGCTGTGCTGCTGTCGCAGGTTCTGGCCCACGGGCCGATCTCCTATGAGCTCGGCGGCTGGGCACCGCCCTGGGGCATCGAATACCGGATCGATGTTCTGAATGCCTTCGTGCTCTTGATCGTCGCGGCGATCGGCGCGGTCACAATCCCTTACGCGCGGCGCAGTATCGCCGACGAACTGCCAGAATCGCAACTCGGCGGGTTCTATACCGCGCTTTTGCTTTGCCTGACCGGCCTGCTCGGCGTAGCGATTACCGGCGACGCCTTCAACCTGTTCGTATTCCTGGAGATTTCCTCGCTGTCGTCCTATGTGCTGATCGCCATGGGCCGCGACCGGCGGGCTTTGACCGCCGCGTTCCAATACCTGGTCATGGGCACCATCGGCGCGACCTTTATCGTGATCGGCATCGGCCTGCTGTACATGGCAACCGGTACCTTGAACATGGCCGACCTGGGCGCGCGCATCCCAGCGCTGGGCGCGAACCGGACGATCATCGTCGCCTTCGCCTTCCTGACCGTCGGCGCGACCCTTAAGCTGGCGTTGTTTCCGCTGCACTTCTGGCTGCCGAATGCTTATGCCTACGCGCCCTCCGCGGTAACCGCGTTTCTGGCCGCCACGGCAACCAAGGTCTCGATCTACATCCTGCTGCGGTTCTTTTACACGATCTTCGGTCCAGCTTTTCAGGCCGAGGATTTGACCCTGCACAGCCTGTTCATCCCCCTGGCGGTGATCGCGGTCCTGGTTTGCTCAACGGTCGCCATCTTCCAAATCAACGTGAAACGCATGCTGGCCTATTCCAGCATCGCGCAGATCGGCTACATGATGATCGGCGTCAGCTTCGACACGGTGACCGGCCTGACCGCCGGTATGGTCCACCTGTTCAATCACGCGGTCATCAAGGGCGGCTTGTTCATGGCGCTGGGCTGTATCGTTCTGCGGGTCGGCACCTGCCAGATCGACGACCTGGCCGGCCTGGGCCGGCGCATGCCCCTAACTATGTTCGCCTTCGTGCTCGGCGGCCTCAGCCTGATTGGCGTACCTTTAACCGCCGGCTTCATCAGCAAGTGGTACCTGGTCCAAGCGGCGATCGAACTGGACGATTGGGTGGTGGCCGCAGCGATCCTGGGCGGCTCCTTGCTGGCGGTGATTTACGTCTGGCGTGTGGTCGAGTCGGCCTATTTGCGCCCCGCACCCGAGAATGCGCCGGATGAGGTCAGCGAAGCGCCATGGTCCATGTTGGTCCCGACCTACATTCTGATCGGCGCCAGTATCTACTTCGGCGTTGAGACCTCGCTCAACGTGGGCGTGGCGCGCGCGGCGGCTCAGTTCCTTCTGGGAGGCGCCGGATGAGCGGCAGTGCGGCGATCCTGCTGTCGATCCTGATCCCCTTGGTCGGGGCCGGATTGATCGCGCTCAACGGGCGCAACCCGAACCTACGCGAAGCCGTGACCCTGGGCACCGCCGCCCTGCTGTTCATCGTTGTCCTGACGCTCTTGCCCGAGGTCAGCGCCGGGGGCCGGCCGCAAGCCACCCTGATCGAGATGCTGCCCGGCCTGCCGCTGGCCTTTGAGGTCGAGCCCCTGGGCATGCTCTTCGGTTTGGTCGCCGCCGGCCTGTGGATCGTCAATTCGGTCTATTCGATCGGCTACATGCGTGGCAACAACGAGAAAAACCAGACCCGGTTCTACGTCTGCTTCGCGGTCGCCATCTCCAGCGCCATGGGCATCGCTTTCGCCGGCAACATGATGACCCTGTTCGTGTTCTACGAGGTGCTGACGCTCTGCACCTATCCGCTGGTTACCCACAAAGGCAACGAGGACGCGCGGCGCGGCGGACGGACCTATCTGGGCATCCTGTTGTCGACCTCGATCGGCCTGCAATTGCTAGCGATCCTGTGGACTTGGCAGGTCGCCGGAACCCTGGACTTCACCGAAGGCGGAATCCTCAGCGGCAAGGCCTCCGGTGCGGTGGTTGGTATCCTGCTGCTGCTCTATATGTACGGCATCGGCAAGGCGGCCTTGATGCCGTTCCACCGCTGGCTGCCGGCGGCCATGGTCGCGCCGACCCCGGTCAGCGCGTTGCTGCATGCGGTGGCGGTGGTCAAGGCGGGCGTCTTCACGGTCATGAAGGTCGCCGTCTATATCTTCGGCATCGACCTGCTCCGCGACACCGGGCACGGCCAGTGGCTCGCCTACATCGCGGCGGCGACGATCCTGATCGCCTCTCTGGTTGCCTTGACCAAAGACAACCTGAAGGCCCGGCTGGCCTATTCGACCGTCAGCCAGCTCTCCTACATCGTGCTGGGCGCGGCCTTGGCCAGTTCCTGGAGCGTGATCGGCGGCAGCATGCACATCGCCATGCACGCCATGGGCAAGATCACCTTGTTCTTTTGCGCGGGGGCGATCTACACGGCGACCCACAAGACCGAGATCAGTCAGATGGACGGTCTGGGCAGAGTCATGCCCTTCACCTATGCCGCCTTCCTGATCGGTGCTTTGAGTATCATCGGCCTGCCGCCCCTGGGCGGCTCCTGGAGTAAATGGTATTTGGCGCTCGGCGCGGCGGAGAGCGACCAGATCGTGATGATCGCCGTGCTCATGATCAGCTCCCTGTTGAACGTCGCCTATTTGATGCCCATCGCGGCCCGGGGATTTTTCCTGCCGGCGCCGCACAGCCCAACGCTCGGCGAACCGCATGCGGCCTCTGTGGGCGCGGCGGCCGCGCCCCAGACCCGGGGGATACGCGAGGCGCCCATGTTCTGCGTCGTGCCGCTGTGTCTGACCGCACTCGGCTGCGTGGCGCTGTTCTTCTTCGCCGACCCCTTGTACCGGCTGCTCGAGCCGATCGCGACGCCCTGAGGACACGGCCATGGACGAACCGCACGATCGACCCGAAACCGAATCGCAAAAACCCTGGATGTACCGGCGAGCCGTCATCAACGGCGTGTTCTGGGGCCTGCTCGTGGTCTGTGTCCTGCTCGGCCTGGCCGACCTGGTCTATCACCGCCACACGGTCTTCGCCTTCGAGGCGTTCCCGGGGATTTACGGAATTTTCGGGTTCATCTCCTGCATTTTCATTGTTTTCGCTGGAATCGGGCTGCGTAAGCTGATCATGCGGGACGAGGACTACTACGATGACTAACCTCTCTCCAGGCTTGATCTTGGTGATCGGCGGCCTGCTGATCCCGCTGATCCACGGGCGCGCGCGGCAGATCTTCATGCTCGCGCTGCCGGTCTTGGGCGCGATTCAACTGTTCGGCCTGGACCACGGCCTGCACGGCCAGGTCGCGATCTTCGACTACACCCTGACCTTCGTGCGCGCCGACAAACTGAGCCTGATTTTCGGCACGATCTTCCTGATCGCCAGCTTCTACAACACGATCTACAGCCTGCACGACAACGATACCATGCAGCAGGTCGCGGCCCCGGTGTATGCGGGCGCGGCGATCGGGGCGGTTTTCGCCGGCGACCTGATCACGCTGTTCGTGTTCTGGGAATTGACCGCGATCTCCTCGGTTTTCTTGATCTGGGCACGGCGCACCGCTCGGGCCTACATCGTCGGCCTGCGCTATCTGATCATCCAGGTGGGCTCCGGCGTCATACTCTTGGCCGGAGTCATCCTCTACGCGCAGAAAACCGGTTCGATCGCCTTCGACCACATCGGACTCTCCGATTTGGCCTCCTGGTTGATCCTGATCGCCTTCGGCATCAAGGCGGCCTTCCCCTTCCTGCACAACTGGCTGCAAGACGCCTATCCGGAATCGACCGTGACCGGCACGGTGGTGCTATCGGCCTTCACCACGAAGCTGGCGGTCTATGCCCTGGCGCGCGGCTATGCCGGGACCGAGATGCTGATCTACGTCGGCATCGTCATGACCGCCTTCCCGGTGTTCTTCGCGGTGATCGAGAACGACCTGCGCCGGGTGCTCGCCTACAGCCTGAACAATCAGGTCGGCTTCATGGTCGCCGGGATAGGCGTCGGCAGCGCGCTCGCCCTCAACGGCGCGGTCGCCCATGCCTTCGTTCACATTATCTACAAGTCGCTTCTGTTCATGAGTATGGGCGCGGTGCTGCACCGCACCGGCACGATCAAGGCCTCCGAGTTGGGCGGGCTTTATCGCTCCATGCCGATCACCACCGTGTTCTGCATCATCGGCGCCGCCTCGATCTCGGCCTTTCCGCTGTTCAGCGGCTTCATCGCCAAGTCGCTCACCCTTTCGGCGACCGCCGAGGGCGGCTACGTGGTTGCCTGGATCGTCTTGGTCTTCGCCTCCGCCGGCGTACTCCACCATTCGGGGATCAAGATCCCCTACTTCGCCTTTTTCGCGCACGATAGCGGCCTGCGCTGCAAGGAAGCCCCGGCCAACATGCTGATCGCCATGGCGATTCCGGCCTTCCTGTGTATCGCGGTCGGAGTCTATCCGGACCCGCTTTACGCCATTCTGCCGTTCCCGGTGGATTACCAGCCATATACGACTAGCCATGTGTTGTCGCAATTCCAACTCGTGCTCTTTTCCTGCCTGGCCTTTGCGGTGTTGTGGCGCACCGGCCTCTATCCGCCGGAAATGCGTTCGACTAACCTCAACACGGATTGGATTTATCGCAAGGCGCTACCAACCCTGGTGCGCTGGCTGATGCAGGTTGGCGGCGAGATACGGCGTGGTGTTCTGTTCCGGGCCGAAACCCGCCTGGAGCGCTTTATCAAGCAAGTCTATCGCCACCACGGTCCCGACGGTATCATGGCACGGACCTGGCTCACCGGGCACACGGTGCTCGCTGTCGCGCTGCTCTTGGGCGGCTATCTGCTACTGTATTTCATCTAGGAGCGCGCTAGACCTCGTCGCGCTCGCGGCCCAGGCTCATCACGCTGATCCCCATGGCGGCCGAGCCGAAGGTCACCGCCAGGCCGAAAAAAAGCAGGGCGAGAAAGAGCCAACCGCTTTCGTCCGCTCCGGCCAGGCGGCGCAGGCCGCCGACGTCGGCGGCGATCAGCAATCCCCCGAAAACCAAGGCCGCCAGTAAGCCGACCACCGCGTGGCGCACGAGAAAGCGCACGGCGGTCATGTCGCTGCGCCGGCCGATGGCGCGCGGCGCATTCAAGTGGCACCGCCCTCGTTCGGGAGGTCTTGGTCCCACTCCCCGCCGCCGCCCAGGGCCTTCACGAGGTCGTCCAATTCGCCGGCCGCGGCTGTCAGGCGCGCCGGATCGGCCGCCCGCAAAACCAGGCGGGTGCCGATGTTGCCTTGCCTGTTAAAGGGATAGCTGCCCATTTCGACATCCGGGTAGGTGTCTTGCAGGGCGCCCAGGTCCTTGGCGACCCGGCCCTCCGGCAGGGTCACCGTGATCGAGCGCGACAGCAGGGGCTGACCGCCGACCAGGCGGTGCACGATGCCCTCGAACATGGCCTGCATAATCTGGGGAATGCCGGCCATGACAAAGACATTCTCGATTTGAAAGCCGGGCGCGGTGCTGACCGGATTATCGATCAGCTGCGCGCCTTCCGGAGTATGCGCCATGCGCAGCCGGGCCTCGTTGAGCTGACCGGGCGGATAGTGCGCCTGCAGCCGTGCGTGCGCCTCCGGATGCAAACTCAGCGGCAGCCCAAAGGCCTTAGCCACGCAGGACGACGTGATGTCGTCATGAGTCGGCCCGATCCCACCGGTGGTGAAGACGTAGTCGAAGGTGGTGCGCACCGTGTTCAGGGTGTCCACGACGACCGCCTCGATATCGGGAATCACCCGAGCCTCGGTCAAGCGGATGCCAATATCGTTCAGGCGCCGGCCGAGAAACGCCAGATTAGCATCCTGGGTGCGCCCCGAGAGGATCTCGTTACCGATGATCAGCAGGCAGGCAGTGACCGTTTTGTCGGGCATCGGCGCGCTATTGCTTCCGGTAGCCCTTGTCGCGCATGCAGTCGGAATACAGGCTGGCCCGCCGGTTCTTGCGCTCGAACTGGTTCATCCGCTGGCTCAGGTCTGTCACGCCCAGACCACTGGGAAACACCTCGAAGGCCGCACCGCTATCGGATTCGATCCGCTCGTCGTGGGCGATCTGGGCCAGGGCGTAATTATGGCAGGATTCAAGGTCCTCACGGTATTGTGTACTGGTCACGCCGGTCTTTTGCCACTGCGGATACCCAGGCACCGTCGCCGGAGCGGTGCTTGCCGCAGGCGCCGTCACAGGCGCAGATGTGGGCGGCGGCACGGCCTCCGTGGCGCGCGGGCTAGCCCGCTGGGCGCACGCGGCCATGGCAAAACCGACCAGGGCCAGAATGAGCAGTCGCCTCGCGATCGGGGCCGCCCGGGGTAAGATTCGGGCCGTGGACGGGATCGAAGCGGAAGATGGAACCGGGTGCAGTCGTGCGTGCAAGATTTTGGCCTTATCGGTCGAGGAAAACGAATTGTACCGGAATGCGACCCTGTAAAACTGCGTCGCGAACCGCTAAGTTGCAAGCCCCTAGCCCAGCCTGGGCACCTCCACCAGGGGTGCGGCCCGGGGCGATTGAAAGCCGGCGCATCACAGGCTAACTACGAGCCATGGATTTCCCCGACCCCCTGCGGCGCGGCCGGCTTTTGCGCCGCTACAAACGCTTTCTGGCCGATATAGAGCTCGAGGGCGGCGAAACCGTGGTGGCGCATTGCGCCAATCCGGGCTCGATGATGGGGCTGGCCGAACCGGGCAGCGAAGTTTGGTTGTCCCCGGCCCGAAATCCGGCCCGAAAACTGCGGTGGTCCTGGGAATTGGCGACCGCCGGCGGGCATCTGGTCGGAATCAATACCGGGCATCCCAATGGCGTGGTCGCGGCCGCCATCGAGGCCGGCCAGGTGCCTGAACTGGCCGGCTACACGAGCCTACGCCGCGAGGTGCGCTATGGCGAGAACAGCCGGATCGACATCCTGCTGGAAGGTGCCGGGCGCCCGCCCTGCTACGTGGAAGTCAAGAACGTGACCCTGAAACGGGGCCCGGAGGCGGCGGAATTCCCCGATTCCGTAACCGCCCGGGGCACCAAGCACCTGAACGAGCTGGCCACCATGGCCGGCGCCGGGGCGCGGGCGCTCATGTTCTACCTGGTCCAGCGGGCCGATTGCAGCCGCCTGGAAGTTGCCGCGGACATCGATCCCGCGTATGACAAAGCCCTGCGCGCAGCGCTCGCCCAAGGGGTTGAAGCCTTGTGCTACAATTGTGCGCTAAGCCCCACCGCCATCGAACTGGATCGCCGCCTGCCGCTGGCGATCTAAGACCAAGTCTGCAAGAACGGAACCGGAAGTATGGGACAAGGCCAGCCCGCGAAAGATTTCGACGCCGAAGCCAACAGTATCGTGATCCACGGGTCCGCGGACTTCGACAGCATGCGCCGGGCCGGGCAACTGGCGGCGCAGACTCTCGACTACATCACCCCCCATGTCGGGCCCGGGGTGACCACGGAAGAATTGGATCGCCTGTGCCACGACTATATCGTCGGCCATAATGCCGTACCCGCACCCTTGAACTACCGCGGCTTTCCCAAATCGATCTGCACCTCGATCAACCATGTGGTCTGCCACGGCATCCCCAGCGAGCGGAAGATCCTGCGCGAGGGCGATACCCTCAATATCGACGTGACCGTGATCCTGGACGGCTGGCACGGCGACACCAGCCGCATGTTCTTCGTCGGCCAAGTCGGCGTGAAAGCGCGCCGCCTGGTGGACGCGACCTACGACGCCATGATGCACGGCATCGAGGCGGTCCGCCCGGGCGCCACCCTGGGAGACGTCGGCCACGCAATTCAAAGCTTCGCCGAGGCGCAGCGATTCTCCGTGGTTCGGGATTTCTGCGGTCACGGCCTGGGCCGTATTTTCCACACCGCGCCCAGCGTGCTGCACTATGGCAAACCCGGCCAGGGTGTGGTTCTGCAGGAAGGCATGTTCTTCACGGTCGAGCCGATGATCAACGCCGGTCGCTACGACGTGAAGATCCTGGAGGATGGCTGGACCGCGGTGACACGCGACCGGTCGCTTTCGGCCCAGTTCGAGCACTCTATCGGTGTCACCGCCGAAGGGTTTGAAATCTTTACGCTCTCGCCCAAGGGCTGGCATCGCCCGCCCTACGGGGCCTAAGCCGGGCGGGCGATCGGCGGCGGGCGCGCATGGGCGCGGACAAAGCACCGCATTATCTCGGCCACCGCGAGCGCTTGCGCCGCCGCCTGCTCGACAGGGGCGCCGAATCGCTGGCCGATCACGAGATCATCGAATACCTGCTGTTCGGCGCGCGGCCCCGCGGCGATACCAAGCCCCTGGCCAAAGCCCTGATCGCGCGCTTTGGCAACCTGGCCGGGGTGCTCAGCGCCAGCCCGCGCGAACTGGCGACGGTTGACGGTGTCGGCGACGCCACGATCGCGGCGCTGAAGATCGTGCCGGAGGCGGCCCGGCGCATGGCCTTGGAAGAGATCATGGACCGGCCGGTCCTAAGCTCCTGGGACCAACTCTTGGCCTATTGCCGGATCGCCATGGGCCGGGAAAAGATCGAGCAGTTCCGCCTCCTCTTCCTGGACTCCAAGAACCGCCTGATCGCCGACGAAATGCAGCAGCGCGGTACGGTGGATCATACCCCGGTGTACCCGCGCGAGGTGATCAAGCGCGCCTTGGAGCTCGAGGCCTCGGCCCTGATCATGGTCCACAACCATCCCTCGGGGGACCCGACCCCTTCGAAGGCGGACATCGCGATCACGCGGCAGGTCCGCACGGCGGCCGGGGAGCTCGGCATTAGCCTGCACGATCACATTGTGATCGGCCGCTCCGGCCATAACAGCTTCAAATCTTTGGGCCTGCTTTAGACTTCATCCCCGCGCGCGAGCGCGGGATCTGGCGCGGCCGAATTTGCGCGACGCGGCCTATGGGGTGACCGACGCGCACTACGAGACCGTCGGCGCGGCCCTGCTCTGGACTCTCGAAAAGGGGCTCGGCACAAGCTGGACCCAGGATGCTGCGGCAGCTTGGACCGCCGCCTACGGTTTTATCGCCGGCGTCATGCAGGGCACGCCGGAACCTGCGGCGGCCAAGGTGGCGTGACCCGCGCCACGACACTTTGCCGCCAAACTTAAGGAAAGCTGACATGACGAAAGCCTATTGGATAGTCCGGGTTTCGGTGAGAAACGCGGACCGCTACCCGGAGTACCTGGCGGCTGCGCGCCCCGCCTTCGAGAAATTCGGGGCCCGGCACATAGTTCGCGGCGGCCGCCACGAGGTTATGGAGGGAACGGCCCGCGAGCGGAATGTGGTGGTCGAGTTCAAAGACTACGCGACCGCGCTCGCCTGCTATCGCTGCCCCGAATATCAAGCCGCCAAGGCGATCCGCAACGCCAACGCCGATGCGGACTTCGTCGTCGTCGAGGGGGCCGCCGGCTGACTTAGTCGGAGGCCTCGGCGTCAGGCCGGCACCGGAGAATATGGATCCCGGTAAAGGTCATCACGATCTCGCCGGTTTGGGTCTTGATCTCGTAGGCCATAGTCAAGGTGCCCCGGTCCGGGCGCGAACGGGATTCGCGCTTGGCGACCACCTCGACCTCGGTATGCAGGGTATCGCCGGGCCGCACCGGGGCCAGCCAGCGCAGCTCATCCATACCAGGCGAGCCAAGCGAGCAGGCATTGATCACATTGGCCTGATAGAACATGCGAAAACCCAGGGCCAGGGTCTGAAACCCACTAGCGATCAAGCCGCCATAGGATGACTCCGCGGCTGCTTCCATATCCAGATGAAAGGGTTGCGGGTCGTAGCTCATGGCGAAGTCCAGGATTTGCGACTCGCTAAGGGTCGCGCCTGGGCTGCTGAAGCGCTCGCCGATCTGGAAGTCCTCGAAGTAGCGCGCGCTCATTTCCTCTTTAGCCCCTTGGATCTAATCGATTTGTTGGCCCCGAGTATGCCCGAGCCATTCGGGCGCCGCCACCGGGCGCGGTCCGACTCATTTGCCGCCGGCAAGCTCGAGCCGCAGGTAGCGTACGTCCTCCAGCGGGTTGTCGTAGTAGGCCGGTATCTCCCGAAAGCCAAGGTCGTCATAGAGCGCATGGGCGGCAGCCATGTTGCCCAGGGTGTCGAGGCAGATGGCACCGTGCCCGGCGGCCCGCGCCGCCGCCAGACAGGTCTCCGCCAGTTGCCGGCCGAGGCCGTGGCCGCGAAACGCCTGGCGCACCCACAGGCGTTTCATCTCGCAGTCGCCGTCCATTAAGGGGCGCAGGCCGATGCAGCCCGCTAGCTTGCCATCCACATGGGCCAGCCAAAGTCCACCGGCCGGCGGCGCGTAGCCGCCCGGCAACTTGGCTAACTCCTCGTCGAAGTTCTGGAAGCACAGATCGACGCCGAGCCATTGCTGATACTCCAGGAACAGGGCGCGGATCGTCTCGATCGCCGCCGCATCGCGCACCGCTGCGATGACGACACGGGCGTCAGACACGGACGCGCCCCTCCATATAAGGCGTAACCCGGCCCGAGATCAGCACCCGCTCGCCCCGATCCTCAACCTCCAACTCGCCGCCCCGTTTGGAGATCTGGCGCGCGGTCATCTTGGTCTTGCCCAGGCGCTTGGCCCAGTAAGGTGTCAGGATGCAGTGAGCCGAGCCGGTTACCGGATCTTCCGGAATGCCGGACTGCGGGGCGAAGAAACGCGACACAAAGTCGCAGTCGTCGCCCGGCGCGGTGACCAGGACGCCCCGTGTTTTCACAGCGGCCACCTTGGCCATATCGGGGCGCATGTCGCGAATATCCGCTTCGCGCGGGTATACGACCAAGAGGTCCATGGCGTGCCAGATTTCGACCGGCGCCACACCGAGAGCGGCGACCACATCCGGGTCGTCCGGCGCGCGCTCGCGCTTCAGCGCCGGAAAGTCGAGGGTGAAAAGCTCGCCCCGGCGAGTCACGGTCAAGAGGCCGCTACGGGTGTGGAAACGCATGGTATCGGCACCCGGCTTCAAGTGATGAGCGATGACATAGGCACTGCCCAGGGTCGCATGGCCGCAGATATCGACTTCCGCAACCGGGGTGAACCAACGCAGGTTGTAATCGCCGCCCCGCGGCACCAGGAACGCCGTTTCCGATAAATTGTTCTCGGCGGCGATGGCCTGCAGCGTCGCGTCCGGCAGCCAGTTGTCGAGCGGACAGACCGCCGCCGGATTGCCGCTGAACGGCGCGTCGGCGCCCAGCGTGAAGGCATCGAGCTGATAAATCGGGATCGTCGCCATGCCGCCGTTCAGACCGTCAGCACCATGCCGTCCTCGGCGACAGTCCAATCCACATCGGCGCCCACATCGACGCCCACGTTGGCGCCCACATCGGCGCGGCCCAGCATGTCGGGGCTAAGATGGGTCAACACCAGGCGCTTGGGCCGGATTTCGTCGAGATGCTCAAGCACGGTTTCGAGATCGAGATGGAACTTGACCTTCTTGTCATGGAAATAGGCTTCACAGATGAACAGATCGGCATCGCGGGCGGCGTCGATCAGGCTATCGGTCCACTCGGTATCGCCGCTATAGGCAATCGTCTTGCCGTCGCAGGCGATCCGCAGCGCGAAAGGCGGCGCGCCGCATTGGTGACGCACCAGATAGGGCGTGACCGAGACCGGACCGTCGTGCCACGAGGTGCCCGCCGCCATCTCGACGATACGCAGATCGAATCGCCAGTCGATCTTGCTGGAACGCGGAAACAGGCATTCCATCGTATCCAGCAGGCGCCGTTCCGTCGTCGGCGGCCCGGCGATCACCAACGGCTTGCTTCGGCGGCTCGCGAGCTGCGCGTCGAGCAGGAAGAACGGCAATCCGCCGAAATGATCGCCATGCAGGTGGCTCAGCAGCACACAGTCGATTTCGTTCGGATCGATCTCGAATTTGCGCATCGCGATCATCGAGGATGCGCCGCAATCGATCAGGAAACTGGCGCGCGCGGCGCGAACCAGGAAGCAGGTGTTGAACCGGCCGCCGCTGCCGAACGCATCGCCGCAGCCAAGAAACCGCAGTTCCATGAATGTCAGGCGCCGATGACGCCGGCTTGCGGGCTCGACGCCTCGGCATGGAGCTTGCGCGGAATCCGCCCGGCTTCGAAGGCAAGCCGGCCGGCCTGCACGCCGGCCCTCATCGCCGCCGCCATCTTCACCGGATCGCGGGCCTTGGCGATGGCCGTGTTGAGCAGGATACCGTCGCAGCCGAGTTCCAACGCCACCGCCGCGTCCGAGGCGGTGCCGATACCGGCATCGACGATCACCGGGATCGATATCCGGTCGCGGATAATCTCGATATTATACGGGTTGCGCAGCCCCATCCCCGAACCGATTGGCGCGCCCAGCGGCATCACGGCGGCGCAGCCGATATCGGCCAGCTTGCGGCAGGTAATCGGATCGTCATTGCAATAGGGCAGAACGATGAAGCCGTCCTTGACCAACGCATCGGCGGCGGTGAGCAAATGTTCGACATCGGGGAACAGGGTTTCCTCATCGCCGATGACTTCCAGCTTGATCCAATCGGTCTCGATCGCCTCGCGCGCCAACTTGGCGGTAAGCACGGCGTCGCGCGCGGTGTAGCAGCCCGCCGTGTTCGGCAAAACGTGGTAGCGCTCGCTCAGCAGGTCGATCACGCTTTCACCGCCGCCGGCGACATTGATACGCCGCATCGCCACCGTGACGATTTCCGCTCCCGAGGCGTCAATCGCGTCCATCATGATCTGCTGATTGGGATAGCCCGAGGACCCGATCAGCAGGCGGGACCCGAAGCTCGTATCCGCGATGGTCAATGAATTTGGCATCAGTACATCCTCATCCGCCGGAAACCGGCTTGACGATTTCAACATCGTCGCCGGCGGCGATTAGCGCCCCCGGCCATTCGCGGCGCGGCACCACCGCGCCGTTGACCGCGACGGCGACAAAACGCGCATCCGCGTCCACTCCCTCCAAACGCAGCAGTTCGGCAATCGTGGCGGCGTCCAATGTCCTGCCCTCGCCGTTGATTTTAATTTGCATGCTCATTCGCCGCCTCCCGCCGCCAGCGTGGCGCCTTGCGCGTGGAACCGGCCGATCCCGAATGGCGCTATTGCCGGGCTGAGCGATCCATCCAGCACGAAGGCGCTGACCGCGTCAATGGTCAGCGGCGCCAGAAGCACGCCGTTGCGGTGATGGCCGGTGGCGACGACAAGACCCTCGATGGGCGTCGGCCCGAGGATTGGCGCATCGTCACGGCTGGTCGGCCGGACCCCGACCCACATCTCCTCAATCGGCAGTTCCTCGATCTGCGGTAGAATCTCCCAGGCGGCCTCCAGCAGCCGGTGTATGCCGCCCGCCGTCAGGTCCCTATCGAAGCCCTTGTCCTCGACCGTCGCGCCCAGGATCAAGGTTCCGTCCCGGCGCGGCACGATATAGATGCCCGGACCCCACAGCACATGATCCATGATCGGCGCGCGCGGGTCCATGCGCAGGGACAGCATCTGACCCTTCAGGGGCCGCACCGGGGGGCGCGCCGCCGGCGGCAGCCCGTCGATATCGTACGACCAGGCGCCAGCCGCCAGCAGAACCATATCGGCGGCAACGGCGCGGCCATCGACCTGAACGCCGCGGGCGCGGCCCGCCGCCACATCGACCGCCTCGACGGCGGTATGCTCATGCAGCGTGCCGCCGGCGCGCGAAAACGCGGCTTGCAAGGCTAAAACCAATTGCCGGTTATCGACCTGATGGTCTTTCTCGCTCAACACGGCGGCGCTGACCGCCGGCGCCAGATGCGGTTCCAGCCGCCGCGCCTGCCCACCGGTCAGCCAAGTCATGTCGAGCCCGAGCGAGCGGTGGAATTCGTAGGTGTGGCGCAATTCCGCCGCGTCGTCGCGATGCGCCGCGACGACCAACGTACCCTCGCCGCGGTAGCCAAGATCGATGCCGGACGCCGCTTCCAACACGCGGGCGAAAGCCGGCCACGCGGCCTGGCTTTCAAGGTTGAGCGCCAGCAGCGCCTCCTCGCCCGGCTCGGTTTCGACCTGGGCCGCCAGCATGCCCGCCGCCGCCCAGCTTGCCTCCCGCCCGGCGGCGCCGCGTTCGAACACATCCACCCGGCAACCGGCCGCCGCCAGCCGCCAGCCGATCCCCAGACCGCAGATACCCGCGCCGATAATCGCGACGGAAGGCCGGTCCGGTTCTTTTGCGATGGCGTTTGACAAAAACCGCTCCCTACGCTGGCATTACCCAGATCAGGTTGTTGGGTATGTTCTCAGCCGAATCAATTCGGCACCCCAGCTATGCGGTATTCTAAATCATCAATCCGGAAATGAAAAGCGGGCAGCGGCGGCTACGGGGGCTATCGCATATGGCAAATTGCCCCATGGATTATACACGGGACCTGATCAGGTCGTTTTGCTCGGACTTGATCCGAGTATCCATGCCTCGGCGGCGCGGGCTTTCGTATATGTCCTCCCAATACGGGTTGCCGCGCCTAAAAGCGGATTTTTTAGGTTAAATCCTAAATAAGAGTATACATACCTCTCTTTTGAAGAAGTTGATATGACTTTTGAATATTCCTCATTATTTTGAAGATCAACATAGTCTTTTGGAGAAATACCACTTAAAAAGTCTACTTCACC
>JAJFGO010000014.1 GCA_021776095.1 Kiloniellaceae bacterium
GGTGTCTTCGGTCGGATCGTCATGCTGCGGGTCCGCAGGGCTCATTTCCGCCGCCGGGGCCTCAAGGGCTTCGGGTTCATCCACCGTATCGTCCGGCGCCGCGGGCGATTGCTCGGCCAGTAGGCTGCTGATCTTGCCGTCCATACCCTGCATGGTCTCACTGAGGGTATCGCCCCCGCCCGCCTCGATGGCTTGCAACAGGGAATGGAGCATGCCACGCAGCAGTTTGTTCTCGGCCGAATCCTGGCGCAGAATCGCGAGGTCTTCATCCCGCGAGGCGATTTCGCCCGCCTGACGCTCGATTTCACTCGTCTGGCGCTCGATTTCGCCAGTCTGGCGCTCGATCTCGCTCGTATGACGCGCGATCTCGTCGGTCTGACGCTCAACCTCGGCGGTATGACGCGCGATTTCCGCCTGCTGATCCGTGATCCGCGTCTCGATGGCGCCGATCAGATCGGTGAGGCGCTCGCTGTATTTGGCGCGTTGTTCGTTGATCAGGCCGAATTTTTTCTCCGCCTCGACAACGCGCTGTTGCAGCTCTTCGATGCCGCTCATGCTGGACTTACCCGTGTGTTTGAAAACGGGTAAATAAAATCAATAAATGGTTTGGAATTCCTTAACCACGTGAGCCGGCATTTCGCCCCCAATCGTCAGGTGCGAGGCCGAGCTTTACCGCTGGTCGAGTAAAGTCTCCAGATCGGCGATACTGTCGAGGACATGATCGGCCAAGGTGGCGAGATCGGCGCGTGCGCCGGTCCCGGTTAAGACGCCGACGACAAGCCCAGCCCCGGCGGCACGACCCATGATCAGGTCGTGCAGGTTGTCCCCGACCATGGCGACCTCGTCTGCCGGTAGGTCGGCGGCAGCGCAGAAGGCATGAACCATGTCCGGCGCCGGCTTGGTGCCATGACCCGTGTCGTACCCGGCCAGAAAATCGAACAAGCCAAGGATGCCGAAGGCGCCCAGGGTTGTTTCGATCCCGACATGGCTGTCGCTGGTCGCCACTCCCAACTTGAGACCGCGGTCCTTGAGCCGGGTCAGGGTCGGCGCCAGATCCGGGACCGGGACGGCGCTGACCCCACCTTGTTCCTGAAAGATGGCGTCGATGGTCTCGATCAGTGCTGGCAAGTCCCAGGCCGGCAGATGCGGGTGCCAGGCACTTGCGATCTCGATCGTATTACCGACCGCCAGAACCGCATTACCGGCAATCGTGTCCGTCTCCGGGTCATAGCCGCCGAGATGCAGCAGGCGTTTGGCCAGGTCCGCATTGCCGGCGGCCACGGCCAGTGCGGCATGCCGGTTGGCCGGCATCCAGGTCGCCGCGTAATCGAGCAGAGTGCCGTCCTTGTCGAACAGAATGCCGCGTATCGTCATGTCCGGGCCGGGCGGCGCTCAGGCGGTCTTGGCTTGGGACGGCGAAAGGCTGGCCTGGCGCAAGATGCCCCGGTAGATCTCCTCGTCGCCGCAAACCCCGACCAGCCTCCCCTGCTCGACCAAGGCAACCGGGTGGCCGCTGACTTGGCGCAGGCGGATCGCGCCGTGCATGGACATATCGACCGGCCCCACGATCAAGGCGGTACCGTCGGTCTCCAGCGTATCCAGGGCCGCCGGATCGCCGTCCGGGTCGAAGTGCATCAGCTTTCCGGCCCGGCCGTCGAGGGTGACGCCTTGCGGCGCGCCCGCGCCGTCCAGGGTAATCCGGAAGCGGCCGTCCCGGTCCAGCAGAACCGATTGATCCTCGCGCCTCAGGTCCGCAAGCGCGGTCATCAAAGAGGCACCGCGCAGCACGTTCAAGGGGTTCATGTGGGCGACGAACTCGGCGACGTATTCGTTGGCCGGGTTGAGCACGATCTCCTCCGGCTCGCCGTACTGGACAATCCGGCCGCCTTCCATGATCGCGATATGGGAGCCGATCTTGAGCGCCTCGTCTAGATCGTGACTGACGAATATGATGGTTTTATGCAGCGACCTTTGCAGGGCCAGCAACTCATCTTGAAGATGGTTGCGGATCAGGGGGTCGAGCGCCGAAAAGGGCTCGTCCATAAGCAATACATCGGCGTCGGTCGCGAAGGCGCGTGCCAGGCCGACTCGCTGCTGCATGCCGCCGGACAGCTCGTGCGCGTATTTGTCCTTCCACTGATCCAAGCTGACCAGGCGCAACTTGTCCTCTACGATGCTTTCGCGCTCCGCCTTGGACGTGCCGCGCAGCTCCAGGCCGAAGCCAACATTCTCCGCGACCGTGCGCCAAGGCAACAGGGCGAACTGCTGAAACACCATGGCGATGCGGTTCATGCGCAGCCGGCGCAAGGTCGCCGCGTCGCAGGAGGCGACATCGACCGTCGACTCACCATCCTTGACCAAAACCTCGCCCCGCGTGGTTTCGTTCAGGCCGTTGACGCAGCGCAGAAGCGTGGACTTGCCGGAGCCGGACAAGCCCATCAGAACGCATATCTCGCCTTCCTCGATGGAGATGGAGGCATCCGCGACGCCTAATACGTTGTCGGTTTCCGCCAGGATCGCATCGCGGTCCTTTCCCTGATCGAGCAGGTCGAGGGCGCGTTGCGGCTCCTTGCCGAAGATGACATCGACGTTGCGGAATTCGACGGCGGCCACGGTCTAGCTCTCCTCGCCCTTGGGATCGCGTTGTTTACATATCCGGTCGAGCATGATGGCGACAATGACGATTGCCAGCCCGGCCTCGAAGCCCTTGGCGATGTTGACCGTGTTGAGCGCCCGCACGACCGGCTTACCCAGCCCGTCGGCGCCAACCAGAGCCGCGATCACGACCATGGAAAGGGACAGCATGATGCATTGAGTCAGTCCGGCCATGATGGTCGGCATGGCATGCGGCAGCTCGACCTTCCACAGAAGCTGGCTCTTGGTCGCGCCGAAGGACTCGCCGGCCTCGATCAGTGGCTTGGGGACCGAGGAGACGCCCAGGTGGGTCAGCCGGATCGGCGCTGGTATGGCGAAGATCACGGTCGAGATCAAACCGGGCACGACACCCAGGCCGAATAGGATCAACGTCGGGATCAGGTAGACGAAGGTGGGGATCGTCTGCATCAGGTCCAGGACCGGTCGCAATCCCGTGTAAAGCCATGGCCGATGGGCCGCGGCAATCCCAACCGGCACGCCGACGATCATGCACACCGCGGTTGAGAAGACGACCAGCGATAGGGTCTCGATGGTTTGTTCCCAATACCCAAGGTTGATGATCAACAGCATGGCCGCGGCCATACCCAGAGCCATCTTCCATGAGCGGTGCAAGCCATAGGCGAGAGCGACGATCAGAGCGACCACCACAAAGGCCGGCAATGCCTGCAAGATATCGATCAGGCCTTCAATTAAGAACCCAAGAACATCCGATATCAGATTGAAAACCCACGCAGCATGATCGTTGAGAAAATCGACTAGGTCCTTGATCCATCTGCCAAGGGGGATTTTATTTTCGGTCAACCACTCCATAGTGCCCCCTACGATCGCGGCATATTTGTGCCAAGGACTTGGTCCACGGCCGGGCGCCGCTCGGCCCGGCCGTGGACCGTCCAGTTGCTCTTAGAGCCCCAGATGCTTCTTCACAGCCGGTAGTCCCGCCTTGCCGTCAAAGGTCGTCACGCCGGCCAGCCATGAGTCCAGCGTGCCGGAGTTCTTCTTCAGCCAGGCCTCGGCCGCCGGGTCGGGGTCTTCGCCGTCGTTCAGGATCGCACCCATGATTTCGTTTTCCATGGCCAGGGTGAATTTCTGATTGGCCAGCAACTTGCCGACATTCGGGCAGTCCGCGCTATAGCCTTTGCGCGTGTTGGTGAAGACGGTCGCGCCGCCGAAGTTGGGACCGAACCAATCGTCCCCGCCCGAAAGGTAGGCCATGTCGAAATTGGCGTTCATGGGGTGTGGCTCCCAGCCGAGGAACACGACGTGCTCCTTGTTGCGCACCACCCGGGCGACTTGCGCCAGCATGCCCTGCTCGGACGATTCGACCACTTCGAAGCCCTTCAGACCGAAGGCATTGTCGTCGATCATCTGTTGAATCAATCGGTTGCCGTCGTTGCCTGGCTCGATCCCGTAGATCTTTTCGTCCAGCTTGTCCTTGAACTTGGCGATATCGGCGAAGCTCTTGAGGCCTGCCGCAGCCGTCGCCTTGGGGACCGCCAGGGTGTACTTCGCGCCTTCCAGGTTAGGCTTCTCCAGCACCGTGACGGAGCCGTCGTCGCGGTAGGGCGCTAGGTCGGCCTCCATGGTCGGCATCCAGTTGCCCAGGAAAACGTCGATGTCGCCGTTCTTCATGCTCGCATAGGTGACCGGCACCGAGAGGATCTGCGCCTTGGGCTCATAGCCTAAGCCCTTGAGAACAACGGAGGTGGCCGCCGTCGTGGCCGTGATGTCGGTCCAGCCGACATCCGAGAAACGGACCTCTTTGCAGGACGCCGGATC
>JAJFGO010000015.1 GCA_021776095.1 Kiloniellaceae bacterium
CATGACGTTGTAGTGCGGCATGACCCGCTCGGCGCCGTAGTAGGTGAGGGTGAGCAGGCTGCCGCCGTTCTTCATCAACGGCACGGCGCGCTGCGACACCGCGGTGAAGGAGTAGCAGGAGATATCCAGGCTGCGCACGAAGTTGTCGCGCGAGGTGTTCACGTACTTGCCCTTTAATTCTTCCTTGTCGGAATAGGCGATGGCGTGGACCAGGAAATCGAGGCCGCCCCATTGTTCCTGAATGGCCGCGAAGACCGCATCGACGCTGGCGTCGTCGGTGACGTCGCAGGGCAGCACGATGTCGGAGCCAACGGAATCGGCCAGGGGCCGCACACGCTTTTTCAGGGCATCGCCCTGATAGGTGAAGGCCAACTTGGCGCCCTGGGAATGAACCTTGGAGGCGATCCCCCAGGCGATGGACCGCTCGTTGGCGACGCCCATGATCAGGCCGCGCTTGCCCGCCATGAAGCCTTGGTTGTCCGGCATTTACGCCCCCAAAATGAATTCGCGCCCCCGAGCGAAGGCGGTGCGGCATCCTACACAAATGGATGAGGCGGTCAAAGGGCGCTCGCGGCTTACCCTTCACGGCTTCGCGAGCCCGGCGGCGAGAAATTCGCCCATAAAGCGGCCTGTTTCTGGCATAAACTTTGGTCATGAACGCAAAGTCCGAAAATCGGGGTTTCGGCCGCTGGCTGGCCTGGCTGAAATTTGTCTTCAAGGCCGGGCGAATCGGCCGCTTCCTGGGTTATGCCGCCGTGCGCTTTCTCAAGGACGGCGGCCCGCGTCAGGCGGCGGGGCTCAGTTATGCCTCGCTCCTGGCCATTGTGCCCCTGATGGCTGTGGGGTTTTCGATTCTGGCAGGTTTTCCGGCCTTTGAGCCCCTGCATATGGAATTGCAGGTCTTTATCTACGAGACCGTGCTCCCGGATGCGGGGCTTGAGATCAGCGATTATCTGATCGCCTTCATCGACAACGCCAAGAAGATGAGCGCCGCCGGCATGGCCGGGCTGGCGGTGACCGCGCTATTGCTCATGTCCAATATCAACGGCGCCGTCAATGGCATCTGGCGGGTCGTGGAGCCGCGGCCCCTGGCCGCGCGCATGGTGGTTTATTGGACCATCCTGACCCTGGGGCCCCTGTTCATCGGCGCCTCCCTGACGGTCTCCAGCTACGCCTTCGCCGCCGCGCAGTGGTTCGACGCCACCGCTTTCGGCGGCTTTCTGGCCTTACCCAAGTTGGTTTCGACCCTTTTCTCGGTCCTGGGCTTCGCCCTGATCTACCTGGTGGTGCCGAATCGGCTCGTCCATCCCGGCCATGCCCTGACCGGGGGGTTGGTGGCGGCGATTTTGTTTGAGCTGCTTAAGGCCGGGTTCGGTCTTTATCTGCGCCGCTTCCCGTCGTTCCAGTTGGTTTACGGGGCGATCTCGGCGCTGCCTATTTTCCTGGTCTGGATGTATCTCTCCTGGGCGGTCATCCTGTTCGGCGCCCAGGTCGCGGCGGCCCTGCCGGAATGGCGCGCCTCGCAAGCCAGGGGCCGGCGCAGCGCCGATCCGGGCGCGCGCATGGCCCTGGCGCTTTCTATCCTGGCGCGCTTGCGCGATGCCAGTCTGGCCGGCAAGCGGGTGAAGGAGGGACATCTGGGGCGCGGCCTGCCGGCCACCCCCGCCGAGTTGGACGAGACTCTGCGGGCCTTGCGCAAGGCGGATTTCGTGGAGCGCGGCCGGGGCAGCCGCTGGGTTCTGTGCCGCGACCTGAGCCAGGCCAGTCTGGGCGATTTGATCGCGGCCCTGGATTTGGGCTTGGCCCCCGGTCAAGGCTGGCACCCGGCCGCCGAAAGCGCGGCCGCGGCCCTGGCCGATGCATCCCAGGCCGGCCAGGGGCGCAGCATCGCGGATGCCCTGGCGCCAGCGGAGGGTCGGATTTCAGCCTGAGCAAGCTTCGCTAGGCGGTCTCGTCCTCGTCCGCTTTGCCGGTCACTTTCGCCAGTTCCGCGCGCAGTTGCGTCCGTGATTCCTCCGGCAGGGCCTTGATCGCCTCATTGAGGTCGCTGAGGGCCTTGCGCAGGCTGTAGACCTGATCGAGCAGGCGCAGCACGACCGGCATGGCCTCGTCGTTGACCTCCAGGTCGCGGTGCAGTTCCGCGATCAGGCGCGCGCGCGCCAAGTCGGCATCGTCGAAGTGATAGACGTCGTCCTGCTTGACCGGCATGACCCAGCTGCGCTCGATCCAGACCGTCAGAACGCTGCTCTCAATCTCGATTTCGGCGGCAACTTTTTCGAAGGATATCAGCATCTCATGTCATCCCGGCTTTACTGCGCGGGTCGTAGTCATG
Source organism: Kiloniellaceae bacterium (assembly GCA_021776095.1). Lineage (GTDB taxonomy): Bacteria > Pseudomonadota > Alphaproteobacteria > Kiloniellales > J153 > JAJFGN01. The sequence continues at coordinate 2,333 of JAJFGO010000015.1, forward strand.
GGTCTTGGCCCAGGTTTCCATGAACGACTTGAGGTCTTCGTCGATCTTATCGGGCAAGACGACCTTCAACTTGACGTACTGATCGCCCTTGACCTTGGTCTTGAGGTCCTGGATTCCCTTGCCCTTGAGCCGCAGAGAGGAACCGGTGTTCGACCCCGGGGGGATCTTCATGGAAACCTTGCCGTGGACCGTCGGCACATGTAGTGCCGCGCCCTGGATCGCTTCTTGAAGCGTTACTGGCAATTCGATGTGTACATTGTTGTCTTTGCGGACAAAAAATGCATGCGGCTGTATGTGTACCTCGACATAGGCATCGCCTGCCGGCGCGCCGCCCAGACCCGCGCCGCCCTGGCCCTTCATGCGCAGGGTTTGGCGATCCGCGGTGCCGGCGGGGATGGAGAGGTCCAATACCTTGCCGTCGGAGAGCCGCAGTCGCTTTTTGGTGCCGGCCGCGGCATCGAGAAAATCGATCGGCGCGGTATAGGAAACGTCCGCCCCCTTGCGCGCCATGGATCGGGTTTCCTTGCGGCCGCCGCTGCCGAAGAGATCGGATATAATGTCTTCGATATTAATTCCGGCGCCCTGGCCCGCGGCCCGGTACTTGCTGCCGCCGCCGCGTTGCGCGTATTCGCGGTAGAACCCGCCGGCGCGCTGGGTTTCCTGGCCGCCGGCATCGATTTCGCCGCTGTCGAAGCGGTTCCGTTTTTTCTGATCGCCAAGAATCGTATTGGCTTGCGAGACTTCCTTGAATTTTTGCTCGATCTTGTCGTCGCCGGGGTTCAAATCGGGATGCAGCTTTTTGGCAAGCTGCCGGTAGGCCCGCTTGATCTCACCGGCGCTGGCGTCCTTCTTGACGCCCAGAACATCGTAAGGATTTTTCATATTCCCCTATGCATACCCACCCCTGGCCGCCCACCGCCGGGCCGCCAGGGTGTTACCAGCCCATCGGGTTTACTGGATTTCCCACTGCCCGTCGGGCTTGCGGCAGGCAACGCCAAAGGCATCTTCCGTCTTGCCGCCGATCACCACCGTTTGCTGGAATTCACGGCAATATTCACCCGAAGACTGCTTGGTCCCATCGCGGGTCGGGGTAACGGCGCCGTAGTTGCCGGTGTCGGGGTTGCTCCAGGAAATGGTTTGGCCGACCGGGGCCGTGGTCGCCTGAGTGTAGGCTTGCTGCGCCTTTTGCTCGTCGATCTTGTCTAGGCCACGGCCGATCTCGCTGCCGACCAAGGCGCCGAGCAGAACCCCGGCCGCGGTCGCGGCCAGCTTGCCGGTGCCGCCGCCAATGGTTGAGCCGGCCCAGCCGCCCAGGGCCGCGCCGCCCAAGCCGCCGAAAACCTGCTTATTGCCGTATTGACCGTTCTGAGCGCAGGCCGCCGTGAAAGCCATGATCGCGATGGCGGCAAGCAGGGATTTGATTTTCATGGTAAACGCCTTTCCAGAGTTTCAAGCAGCCCGTAAGCAACATATATGTAAATCGCTAAAATAGTACGAGAAGTTTTATCGCGATATCCCCAGCCCATCAACGAAGCGTTTGTTGTCATAAAATCAGGACCTTAGGTTATGCTTTCCAGAGAACCGGCGGCCGATCCCCTAGAGACCTTCCGGCAATGGATGGAAGAGGCCGAATCGAGCGAGCCCAACGATCCCACGGCCGCCGCCCTGGGAACAGTCGGGGAAGACGGTATGCCCGCGGTCCGCATGATCCTGGTCAAGGCCGTGGATGCCAAGGGTTTCGTTTTTTACACCAATTTCGAAAGCCGCAAGGGACAACACCTCCTGGCCCAGCCCAAGGCGGCCCTTCTGTTTCACTGGAAGTCCCTGCGCCGCCAGGTCCGGATCGAGGGCGAGGTTCACCGGGTGAGCGACGGTGAGGCCGACGCCTATTTCGATTCCCGGGCACGAGATAGCCGGATCGGCGCCTGGGCCAGCCAGCAATCGCGCCCCTACAAGGAAAAATTCGAACTGGAAAAGCGGATCGCCGAGTTCGGCCTTAAATACGCCCTTGGCGCGATACCCCGTCCGCCCTATTGGTCGGGTTTCCGGGTCGCGCCGCGCCTGATCGAGTTTTGGAAGGATGGCGCCTTCCGCCTCCATGACCGGCTGGTCTATTACCGCGATGGCGAGGCTTGGCGGACCGAGCGCTTGTATCCCTAGTGGGTACCATCTGTTAGATTTTAGCCACTAGGCAGGACATGACGTGAACGATCGAGTCGAGAGCGCGGAGATGCCAAGCGCGCGGGCCGCCCGCCTGATGCGTTGGGCCAGCTATGCTTCGCTGTCTCTGGCCTTGTTTCTGATCGCGGTCAAGTTCGCGGCTTGGCTGCTGACCGATTCGGTCAGCTTGCTTTCCACCCTGATAGATTCGCTGCTCGACGCCGCCGCCTCGCTGATAAATCTGCTTGCGGTTCGCCACGCCTTGACGCCGCCGGATCGCGAGCACCGTTTCGGCCACGGTAAGGCGGAGCCCCTGGCCGCCCTTGGCCAGTCCGCCTTTATCGCGGGATCGGCGATTTTCATTTTGATCGAGGCCGGGCATAGGTTTTATCAGCCCAAGGACATTCAGCACGGCGATATCGGTATCGCGGTCATGGTCATGGCGATTGTCTTGACCTTCGCGCTGACCCGTTTCCAACACTATGTGGTCAAGCAGACGGGCTCGCTCGCGATTCGCGCCGATTCGCTTCACTACATCGGCGATTTACTGATTAACGGGGCGGTCATCGTGGCGATCGTGCTGGCCGCGAAGTTCGGCTGGACCTGGGCCGACCCCGTCTTCGGCGTGGCCATCGCCGGGTATATCCTGATCACCGCCTGGCGGATCGCGCGCGGCGCCTACGATATGCTGATGGACCGGGAACTGCCCGATGAAGATCGCCGAAGAATTAGCCGGATCGTCCTGGCGCATCCCGAGGTCATGGCCATGCACGATCTGCGTACCCGCGAGTCCGGCCCCCTGACCTTTATTCAGTTTCATATTGAAATGGACGGCGGCTTGACCTTGCTCCGCGCGCACCAAGCGGCGGACGAGGTCGAGGCCTCGATCCGGCAATACTACTCCGGCGCTGAGATTCTCATCCATCAAGATCCCTTTGGGGTTGAGGAGGCACCGGCCCAAGCGGGTTGAAAGGGCGGTAACCTTGACCCAAATCAATGCCGGATAAGCACCTTGTTGGCAGGGTGAATAAGCTATTTGCCTGCGGATTATAAGGAGGGCGATCATGACAATCGCGTCTATTCTAGCTATCGTCGACGGTTCCGATTCCAGCGCCGGGTCTTTGCGGGCGGGGCTGTTGCTGGGCCGGAAATTTTCCTGCCGGGTCGACTTTTTGCATATCGAGCCCGATGTCGTGACCTCGGTTCCCATCGTGGGCGAAGGCATGTCCGGGGCCGCGGTGGAACAAATCATGGCCAGTCTTCAAGCCGAAGCGGACGTGCGTTCAAAGGCCGCGCGCGATTTATTTTACGCTCAGTGCACGGAGCGGGAATTGTCGCGGGTGCAACCCGATGACGATATCGCGCCGGGGGTGTTCTGCGTTTCCTTTAGGCAGGTCGTGGGGCGCGATAGCGAGGAAGTCGTCCGGCGTGGGCGCTTGGCCGACCTTATCGTACTGGCCCGCTCCAAGCAGGACGGCGATGCGGCGGGCGCCGCCGCCTTCGATGCCGCTTTGTTCGAGTGCGGCCGACCCGTCGTCTTGGTTCCCGCGGACCCGCTGGAGGCTCTCGGCGACACCGTCGCCATTGCCTGGAACCGCACGCGCGAAGCGGCCCTCGCCGTACACGCCGCCTTGCCGGTTCTGCGCAAGGCCGGCAAGGTCGTCATTCTGACCGCCCGCGAATCCGACGAGTCTCCCGAACCCAGCGAGCTTGCCCGCACCCTGGGCGGTCATGGCATCGAGGCCAAGACCTGGGCCTTCTCGCCCGGCACGGGATCGATCGGCGATGCCCTCATGCAAGAGGCTGACAAGGCGGGGGCCGATCTTCTGATCATGGGGGCCTATGGACACAGCCGGCTGCGCGAAACCGTCCTGGGCGGGGCCACGCGCGATGTACTGGACCACGGCGTCATACCGGTTATGCTTGTCCACTAGTGTGCTATCTTGAGACTGATAACCGTGAAAGAGGATAGGTATGACGCTTAGCAAGATTCGTTTGGAATTGGCCCGCAACCAGGATTTTCCCGAGGGCAGTTCCGACCACGGTTACGAGGCCGTGATCCCTTTGAACGCCGATGGCCACATCGATGCGGAAGAATGGCGCCATAACAAAGCGCGCAGCACGGTTTGGCGTTTCTGGGACGGCGAGCCCGACGAGCGCGGCCATCTGGTCCACCGGCGCGGCGGCACCTGGGCCTTTCACTACGATGTTCGCGGCGATTCCGAGGAAGACGAACCGGGCTGGAAGTTCGACACCCACGTCTTCAAGATCGGCGAGTACGTTTCCCTGCGCGAACAGGACGGTGAGTTGCGTACCTTCCGCGTGGTCTCTGTCCGGCGCGCGTAAGACAGTAGACTAGCGTTGTGCCGGGCGCGGGCAGGAGTACAATCGCGCCATGAGCGGCGAGCGCAAAACAGTTATCCTAACCGGGGCCAGCCGGGGAATCGGCCACGCCACGGTCCGGCGCTTCAGCGAGGAGGGTTGGCGCGTGATGACCTGTTCGCGCGAAACCATCCCGGCCGAATGCAAGCGCGATCCGAACTGGACCGACCACATCAGCGCCGATCTTATCCAGCCGGAGGAGGTCGCAATCTTTGTCGAGAAAGCCAATGCGCTGCTGGGCGGGGCGCCCTTGCATGCCCTGGTCAACAACGCTGCCGTATCGCCCAAGACCGTGTTCAAGGAACGCCTGGGCTGCCTTAACGGCGATCTGGATACCTGGCGCGAGGTCTTCGAGTTGAATTTATTCGCGCCGCTCGCGTTGGGGCGCGGTTTCGCGGCCGCGCTTCGGCGCGGACAGGGTTGCGTCGTCAACATCACCTCGATCGCGGGGCACCGCAACCATCCCTTCGCCGGCTCGGCCTATTCAACCTCCAAGGCGGCCCTATCCGCGCTAACCCGCGAGATGGCGGTCGAATTCGCGGAATTCGGCGTGCGCGTGAATGCGGTCGCCCCCGGAGAGATCGAGACCGCGATGATCGGCGAGGAATACGAAGCCCTCATTCCGCGCATCCCCATGGACCGCATGGGCAAACCCGAGGAAGTCGCCGCTGCTGTTTACCAGCTCTGCGCCTCGGATTTCAGTTATGTCACGGGTACCGAAATTTTCGTGACCGGCGGGCAGCATCTGTACTGAACGTGCCTGCCGCCTAAGACTAACAGAGGAGGACGCTATGACCTTAAAGATAGGCGATACGGCACCGGACTTCGAAGCCGATACGACGGAAGGTAAGATTCGGTTCCACGACTGGATCGGCGAGTCTTGGTGTGTCTTATTCTCGCACCCCAAAGATTTTACGCCTGTATGCACGACCGAGCTTGGCGTTGTGGCGGGGCTCAAATCTGATTTCGATAAACGCAACTGCAAGGTCATCGGTCTCAGCATCGATCCGGTCGAGGATCATGTGCGCTGGGCGTGCGATATCGAAGAGGTTACTGGCCACGCCGTGAATTATCCGATGGTTGGCGATCCGGAACTCAAGGTTGCCAAGCTCTATGGGATGCTACCGGCCTCGGCCGGCGATACCTCCCAGGGCCGCACCCCGGCAGATAACCGGACGGTACGTACTGTGATGATCATCGGCCCAGGCAAGGACATCAAGGTCATGATTTCTTATCCCATGACTACCGGGCGAAACTTCGACGAAATTCTGCGGGTAATCGATTCCCTGCAGTTGTTCGACAAGCATACGGTGGCGACGCCGGTCAATTGGCGCCCGGGCGACGATGTGATTATCCCGCCAACGGTGAGTGACGAGTCCGCCAAGGAAAAGTTTCCTAAGGGTTGGAAGACACTAAAGCCTTATCTGCGTGTGACCCCCGATCCCAGCGCCTAAGGGCGGTGGCGAAGGCGCGATCGACGGGTAGCGGCCAAAGTTAACCGGCTCACACGCGCAGATTTTGCAACCAGGTCACGCTGTCGCGGGTTTGTTTTATGTCGTGATCCAGCCAGCCGCTCAGGTGGCCGTCCGCTTCGCTATAATGGGCCCTTAGCTCGGTCAAGCGCACCAGCTGGCGTTCGAACATCTCGGCGATCATTTCGGTTTGCAGCGCGCGGTCCTCGGCCTCAAGCAGGTGCAGGAAACGTATCTTCAGGGTGATAATCAGCTTGTTGATATCGCTGATGCCCGGACGGACATTGGATTTCAACAGGTGGTCCAATTCCGCCCGCCCGGCCGGGGTTATGCTTAAACTTTCCTGCTCATCCCCGGCGCCCTCGTTCCCGGCCGCCGCGACCAGGCCTTCGACCTTGAGTAACTCGATCGGGGAAGCCACCAAGTCGAGCGACGGGCCAACCACATGGGTGGTGAAATGACGCACCTCCGCCGCCAAGGCCGCGTAGGTCATAACGCGGGTATCGAGCAATCCCAGGGCAAGCAGCCGGACGGCTTCTCTGGGCACCAGGGTATTGTCTCGATACATGCCGCCAATCCTAGACTTCAGACGTTAACGGGCCGTATCTGGAATGTAGGCTTGCCGGGGCGGGAACTCAAGCCGCGCGCTTGAGTTGCAATTCGGCCCAAATATCGCTCAAGGCCGCGACCAGGGTTTCGAGCTGCGCCCCGGTGTGAACTGGCGAGGGCGTGATACGCAGGCGCTCGGTGCCGCGCGGGACTGTCGGATAGTTGATCGGCTGCACATAAATGCTATGGCGGTCGAGCAGGATATCCGTGACTTGACGGCACAGGACCGCATCGCCGACCAGAACCGGAACGATATGACTCTCGGAGGGCATGACCGGCAGGCCGGCATCGAGCAGGCACCGCTTGGTCTCCGCCGCGCGCGCCTGGTGCTGTTCGCGCTCCACGGTGCTTTGCTTCAGGTGGCGCACGCTGGCGACGGCGCCGGCGGCCAGGGCCGGGGCCAGGGCGGTGGTGAAGATGAAGCCGGCGGCGAAGCTGCGCACGAAATCGGTCAAGGCCGCCGAGGCCGCGATGTAGCCGCCCATAACGCCAAAAGCCTTGCCCAGGGTGCCCTCGATCACGTTCAGGCGGTGGGCGACGCCGTCGCGCTCGGCGATGCCGCCGCCGCGTTGGCCGTACAGGCCCACGGCGTGAACCTCGTCCAGATAGGTCAGGGCGCCGTAACGCTCCGCCACATCGCAAATCTCGGCGATGGGGGCGACGTCGCCGTCCATGGAATAGACCGATTCGAAGGCGACGATCTTGGGCCGCGCCGGATCGATCCCGGATAGATGCCGCGCCAGGTCTTCCGGGTCGCTGTGCTTGAAGATGATTTTCTCAGCCCGGCTGTGGCGTATGCCTTCTATCATGGAGGCGTGATTCATTTCGTCCGACAGAACCACGCAACCGGTCAGCTTGGACGCCAAGGTCGCCAGGGAGGCCATGTTGGAGACATAGCCCGAGGTGAAGATGAGCGCCGATTCCTTACCGTGCAGATCGGCGAGCTCACGCTCCAGCAAAACATGATGATGGTTGGTGCCGGAAATGTTGCGGGTGCCGCCGGCGCCGGCGCCGCAATGATCCAGGGCCGCGTGCATGGCCGCCAGCACCTCCGGGTGCTGGCCCATGCCTAGATAGTCGTTGCCGCACCAAACGGTAACCTCGCCGGTTCCGTTCCCCCGGTAATGGGTCGCGCGCGGAAAGGCGCCCGCCTGGCGCTCCAATTCCGCGAAGATGCGGTAGTTGCCTTCGTTTTTCAGGCCCTGAAGGGCGGTGGAAAAGAAACGGTCATAATCCATGGCGATGCCCGATGGTAGCAATTCGAGATTAACAAGTACATGAGGCTAACAAGTGTGGCCGGGCCTCGATTTGATGTATATCAGGTTATTCAGGCCGCCGGCGCCAAGCCCTCGGCTTTAACCCAGGCTTCCGTTTCCTCAAGCGCTTTACCGAAACGCGATAGCATTTCGCCGATTTGATCCTCGCTGATGATCAAGGGCGGGCAGAAGGCGACCGAATCCATCAGCGCCCGAACGATCAATCCGTGGTCTTGGGCACGATCGGCCAGGTACGCGCCGACCTTGGCCGCCGGATCGAAAGGTGTTTTCGCGGCCTTGTCGGCAACCAATTCCACGGCCGCCACCAAGCCGACGCCGCGGACCTCCCCGACCAGGGAAGACTCGGCGAAACGGCGCAGGCCCTTCTGCAAGACCGGGCCAACGGCGCGAACATGCTCGATGAGATTCCGCTCCTCGTAAATCTTCAGGGTCTCCAAGGCCACCGCGGCCGAGACCGGATGGCCGCTATAGGTGTAGCCATGGCCGAAGGTGCCGATCTTGGCGCTATTGTCGGCCAAGCCCTGATAGACCTTGTCGGAGATCATGACGGCGGAGATCGGCAGGTAGGCGGAACTCAAGGCCTTGGCCACCGACATGATGTCGGGTTTAATCCCGAAGGTCTCGCAGCCGAACATGTTGCCGGTGCGCCCGAAGCCGCAGATTACCTCGTCGGCGATCAGCAGGATGTCGTACTTCTTGATCACCGCCTGGATTTTTTCCCAGTAGGTTTTCGGTGGGACGATCACGCCGCCGGCGCCCATGACCGGCTCGCCGATGAAGGCGGCGATCGTATCTGGGCCTTCGTCCTGGATCATCTTGTCCAGCTCCGCCGCCATGCGGGTGGCGAAGTCTTCCTCGCTCTCGCCTTCTTCGCCAAAGCGGTAGTAGTGGGGGCAGGGGGCGTGCAGGATATTTGCGATCGGCAAGTCGAAATCGCGATGATTGGCGGGCAGGCCGGTCATGCTGGCGCTGGCCACGGTGACGCCGTGGTAGCCCTTGATCCGGGAGATGATCTTCTTCTTTTCCGGGCGGCCGAGTGCGTTATTGTAATACCAAACCATCTTGACGATGGAATCGTTCGCCTCGGAACCGGAGTTGGCGAAAAAGACCTTCGACATGGGGACCGGCGCGATCTCCAACAGGCGCTCGGCCAGATCGACCGCCGGCAGATCCGATTTTTGCGCGAAGGTGTGGTAGTATGGCAGCTTGCGCATCTGATCCGCCGCCGCCTGGACCAGGCGTTCCTCGCCGAAACCAAGCGAAGCGCACCACAGGCCGGCCAAGCCTTCGATATATTCCTTGCCCGCGGTGTCGGTGACGTAAATGCCCTTGCCGCCGGTAATGATAAGCGGCCCTTCCTTTTCCAGCTTGCGGGCATCGGTATAGCTATGAAGGTGGCTTGCGATATCGCGCGCTTCGGGTGAGTTGGGTCTAACGCTCATGGCCTGGCTCCAGTTTCGAACAAGGGTTGTCTGGCTCTCTCCGCGCGAAGATATCACTACTGGGCAGGGGCGGGCAAAGCCGTTTCCCCTGGGCGGCATCTTGACCCAAGTCAATGCCATACGGACGCTGGGGTGGCATACTCGCCGGACAATTCGCGGTAATGGAGATATCGGCATGCCTTACAAGAATCTCTTGGTTCAGCTTGACGACCGTAAGTCCTGCACGGGCCGGGTTACCGCCGCCATCGGCTTGGCCCAGGCCCATTCGGCGCATCTGACAGGCCTTTACGTCGCCGCCGATATAACCATCCCTGGCGGTCTGGTCGGCGAGGTAACGCCCGAATTCGTGCATATGCTGAAAGAGCGGCGCCAGGATGCCATGGACGGCGCCAAGCAGGGTTTCGACGACATGGTTAGCAAGGGCGGCTTGAGCGCCGATTGCCGTACCGCCCATGGCTTAGCCGGGCGGATTTCCAGTATCGTCGCCCGGCACGCCCGCTATGCCGATATTGTCCTGCTGGGGCAGCCGGAAGACGATGGGCACGAGACCGGCGATGTCGAGGACGTGATCATGGCCTCCGGCCGGCCGGCCCTGGTCGTGCCCTATATCGGGGCCCATGAGACCATCGGACGCCGCCCCATGATCGCCTGGGATGGCGGGCGCGAAGCGGCGCGCGCGGTCAACGATGCCTTGCCGATGCTGGAAAAGGCCGAAAAGGTCAGGGTCATCGTCGTTAACCCGGATAGCGGCGATCACGGCCCGGAACCGGGCGCCGACATCGCCTTGCACCTGGCGCGCCATGGTTTGAAGGTGGAGATTCAGCATCTCGAAGTCCACGATATGAGCGTCGCCGACTCGATCCTTTCGAGCCTGGCCGACCACGATATCGACCTTCTGGTCATGGGCGCCTACGGCCACTCACGGGTACGCGAATGGATTCTGGGCGGAACCACGCGGCAGATCTTCGCCCAAATGACCGTGCCGGTGCTTATGTCCCATTGACGGCTGGCGCCGCCGCGCTAGGCTAACCCACGTTCAACGGAAAAACGCGGGAGGCCCGGCACATGCCCATAATCAATCGTATCGCGGAATTTCACGACGAAATGACCGCTTGGCGGCGGGATATCCACGCCCACCCGGAAACTGCCTTCGAAGAACACCGCACTTCGGATTTCGTCGCCGAAAAGCTGGCCGAGTGGGGGATCGAGGTCCACCGGGGCCTGGCCACGACAGGCGTGGTCGGGGTTTTGGACGGTAAAGGCGGCGGTAACGGCCGCGCCATCGGCCTGCGCGCCGATCTGGACGCCCTGCATATCCACGAGTTGAACGACTTCGATCACCGCTCGCGCAACGACGGCAAGATGCACGCCTGCGGCCACGACGGTCATACGACCATGTTGCTGGGCGCGGCGAAGTACCTGGCGGAAACGCGCAACTTTTCGGGCCGGGTGTGTTTTATTTTTCAGCCCGCCGAAGAAAATGAAGGCGGCGGCCGGGTCATGGTCGAGGACGGCTTGTTCGAGAAGTTCCCGGTCCAAACGGTTTACGGCCTGCACAACATACCTGGAAGCCCGGTCGGCAAGATCGGCATGCGCGCCGGGCCGGCCATGGCGTCCTTCGATATTTTCGAGATCACGGTCACCGGCAAGGGCAGCCACGCCGCCATGCCGCAACAAGGCCACGATCCCGTGGTGGCGGCCTCCCAGATCGTTACCGCCATGCAATCCATCGTCAGCCGCCGGGTCGATCCCATGGAGGCTCTGGTGGTCAGCGTGACCCAGTTCCACGCCGGCGATACCTGGAACGTGATCCCGAACCAGGCGGTGTTGCGCGGCACGGTGCGCTGCTTCAAGCCCGAAATACGCGATTTCGCCGAGTCCGAGATCAGGCATATCGCCGAATCGATATGCGGCGCCTATCGCGCGACCCTGGAATACCGCTACGAGCGCCGCTATCCGGCGGTGGTCAATACCGAGCGCGAAACCGGGATCGCCGCGTCCATCGCCGCGCAGATCGTCGGCGAGGAAAACGTGCGGACCGACGAACCGGCGCTCATGGGCTCCGAGGATTTCGCTTACATGCTGCAGGAAAAGCCGGGTTGCTATATCTGGCTTGGTAACGGCACCGAAGGCGGCCCCGGCGGTTGTTCGGTCCACAACCCGCTCTACGATTTCAACGACGACATCTCGGTCCTGGGCGCCAGCTATTGGGCCAAACTGGTCGAAACCACCATGCCAAGGGCGGGCTAAGCCGGGCGGCGGTATGCCGTCATACCAGAGTCTTCATAGATTACGGCGCGGGTTCAATTGGAAGTGAATTATGGAGCCTATCTGGCAAGGTAACAGATCGCGGCGGGTAGTCCGGAGCGCGGCTGCTGGATTTCTCTTGGCCGCCCTGGCTTTGTCCGGCTGTTCCGAGGAGGAGACGAAACAAGGCAACAGGCAGGGTCCGGCGCCGAGCGTCGTGGTCTCTCCGGTAACCGAAAGAGAAGTCTCCGGCCGTTTGGAATATGTCGGGCGCGTGCTGGCCACCAGCCACGTTAATATATTCGCGCGCGTGAAAGGCTTCCTGACCGCGCGTCTATTCGAGGAAGGCGGACAGGTCGCCGCCGGCAGCCTTCTCTTCAAGATCGACCCTGCTGAATTCGAGACCGAAGTCGCGGCCGCGGCGGCCGATGTCAAGCGCGCGAAGGCCAGTTACGACCTCGCGATGAAGGAATTAGCGCGGGCACGCAAGTTATCCAAACGCGGAAACATCAGCGAATCAACGCTCGACCAACGGGCCGCCGAGGCGGCGCGCAACGCGGCGGATATAGACGCGGCCCAGGCCAACTTGACCCGCGCCAAGTTGGATCTCGGATATACACAAGTTACCTCGCCAATCGCGGGGCGCATAGGGCGCGCCTCAATCGATGAGGGCAATCTGGTCGGACCGGATAGCGGGGCCTTGGCAAGCATCGTCGCCTTGGATCCGATCTACGTGACCTTTGCCGTGAGCGAGCGCGAACTCATTGATTATCGGCAGGCGAGCGAGCGCGGCGAGGCGCGGATTTACGTGCCCAGTCTACGGCTGCCAAATGGCACGGATTTTGGCCATCAGGGCGAGATCAATTTTGTCGATAACAAGGTCGATCCTTCGACAGGGACAATTCAGATACGCGCCCTGTTTCCCAATCCCGACGCCTTGCTTTTGCCGGGTGTGTTCGTGACCGTGAACCTGCGTACCGAAACCACGCGGCGCAAGGTGGTTATTCCCCAGGTCGCGGTTCAGGAGAACCAGACCGGACGCTTTGTTCTGGTGGTTGACCGGGACGACACCGTGGCGCTTCGTCCCGTGAAAATGGGCCAGCGAACGGGACGGGAATGGATCGTCGAAGACGGACTCGAACCTGGCGAGACGATCATAATCGAGGGCATACAAAAAGCCCGCCCCGGCGCCAAGGTAAACCCGGTCGCAAGCGCCGGTTCGTCTTAGTCCGATGTTCAGCGCCTTTTTCATCGACCGGCCGAAGTTCGCCTTCGTGATCGCGATACTCATGGTTCTCGCCGGTGCCCTTGCCTTGACGCAAATGCCGGTCGCCGAGTTCCCGGAGGTGACGCCGCCCCAGATCAAGGTCTCCGCCACCTATCCCGGCGCCAGCGCGGAAGTCGTCGAGCAGTCGGTGGCCACGGCGATCGAGGCGGAAGTCAACGGTATCGAAGACATGATTTATATGTCTTCCAAAAGCGGGAACGACGGCAGTTACAACCTGACCGTTACCTTCGAAGTTGGTAGCGATGCCGACTTTGCTCAGGTGAACGTCAACAACCGGGTTCAGATCGCGACCCCGAAATTGCCCGAAGAGGTGCGGCGTCAGGGTGTGAAGGTGCAGAAGCAGTCGACCTCCATGCTTCTCGTCGCCAGCCTGTTTTCGCCCGAGGAGACTTACGACGCGGTCTTCCTCTCGAACTATGCGAGCATCAATTTGCGCGATGCCTTGGCGCGCACCCCCGGGGTGGGCGGTGTCGATATTCTGGGCGCCAGGGACTACGGCATGCGCATATGGCTGCAGCCGGAGCGCATGAGCGCCCTGTCCTTGACCACCGGCGATATCATCGCCGCGATCCAGGAGCAGAACCTGCAGGTTTCCGCGGGCGCGGTCGGGCAGCCGCCGGCGCCGAGCGATCAACGGTTTCAATACACCATCCAGGCCAAGGGGCGCCTGAGTAACGCCGGCGAGTTCGAGCAGATCGTCGTCAGGGCCAAAGAGGACGGATCGATCGTTACCCTGGCGGATGTGGCCAGGATCGAACTGGGCGCGCAATCCTATTCCTGGCTTGGCAAGCGCAACCGGAAACCGGCGGCCCTGTTGGCGGTCTACCAACTGCCCGATGCTAATGCGCTTGAGGTCGCAACCGCCGTCAAGGCGGAGATGGCGCGCTTGGCGGAACGTTATCCCGACGACCTCGCCCATGACATCACCTACGACACGACGCTGTTTGTGCAGACCGCCATGGTGGAGGTTCTCACGACCCTCGTTGTGGCGGTGGTCTTGGTCATTCTCGTGGTTTTCGTATTCTTGCAGGATTGGCGCGCGACCCTGGTGCCAGCCATCGCGATTCCGGTTTCGCTGATCGGCACTTTCGCGGTTCTTTTCGCGGTTGGTTACGGCCTCAACACGGTCAGCCTCTTCGCGCTTATCTTGGCGATCGGCGTGGTCGTCGACGATGCCATCGTGGTGGTCGAGAACACCCAACGCCTCATGGGCGAAGGCAAGTCCGCCCGCGACGCGACGCGCCTGTCCATGCGGCAGGTGACGGGCCCGGTGGTCGCGACCACGCTTGTGCTCTTGGCCGTGTTCATACCCGTCGGCTTGACGCCCGGCCTTACCGGCCAGTTGTACCGGCAATTCGCGGTGACGATTTCGGTTGCCGTCTCCCTGTCCTCCATCAACGCCTTGACCTTGAGCCCGGCGCTTTGCGCTATGCTTCTGAAGCCACCGCGTGAAGCCGGGCGCGGTGGGCCGTTGGCTCGCTTCGAACGCGCCTTGGGAGCGACAACAGGCGCTTACACAGCCATCGTTCGGGTTCTAATCCGCCACCTAAAGCCGGTGCTCGCGGCTTTCGTGGGCATGCTGCTGGTGACCGGCTATTTATTTGAGGCCTTACCCACCGGCTTCGTGCCGTTCGAGGACCGTGGCGCCTTGTTCGTCGATGTGGCGCTGCCCGATGGCGCGGCCCTGAACCGCACCACGGCGGTCATGAACCGGATCGAAAAAATGGCCGTCGAAATTCCTGGCGTCGAGAGCATCGTCTCCGTCACCGGCTACAGTATTCTCTCCGGCGCGCAGAGTTCCAACGCCGGCCTGGCGATTTTGGTGCTGGACCCCTGGGACCAACGCGAAGATCCGGCCTTGCAAGTCGGTGCTATCCAGGCGCGATTGCAGGCGCAACTCTGGGCCATGCCGGAAGCGACCGCCTTTGCCTTCAGCCCGCCGCCGATTCCCGGTTTGGGCAACACCGGCGGGTTCGAATTCATCCTGCAGGACCTGGAAGGGCGCACGCCGCGCGATTTGGCCGGCACCATGGGCGGCTTGGTCATCGCCGCCAACGGCGATGAACGCCTGACTCGAGTCTTCAGCACTTACCGGGCCGACGCGCCGCAACTTTTCGCCGATGTCGATCGCCGCAAGGCCAAGATTCAAGGGGTCCGGATCGATGATATCTTCGCCACTCTTCAAGCCTTTATGGGGTCTTTCTACGTCAACGATTTCAATAAATTCGGCCGCGTCTACCAGGTCATGGTTCAGGCCGAGAGCGACCGTCGCGCGGATCCGGAGGACATCGGCAGGATATTCGTCCGCAACAAATCGGGTGCGATGATTCCACTTCGCACGCTGATCGATGTCGATCCCATTCTCGGGCCGGAGCGGATCGAGCGCTACAACCTGTTTCGCTCGATTAGCATCAACGGCGAAGCCGCGCCCGGAAACAGCTCGGGTCAAGCGATCCAGGCGATGAGCGAACTGGCCCGCGCCAACCTTCCGGACGGTTACGGTTTCGAGTGGACCGGCATGTCTTACCAGGAGATCAAGGCCGGTGAGATGGGCACCGTCCTCATAGTCCTCTCGATCGTGTTCGTCTATCTCTTCCTGGTCGCGCAATATGAAAGCTGGACCATACCCTTCGCCATTATCCTGACCGTGCCGGTCGCGGCACTGGGCGCCGTAAGCGGACTGTTGATGGCCGGATTGCATTTGGATATTTACGCCCAGGTCGGACTGGTCCTCTTGATCGGCTTGGCGAGCAAAAACGCTATTCTGATCGTTGAATTCGCCAAGCAGTTGCGGGAGGAAGGCAAGTCGATACTAGAAGCTGCGGAACAGGCGGCCCGGCTGCGCTTTCGCGCCGTACTCATGACCGCTTTTTCATTTATTCTGGGCGTCGCGCCGCTTGTTATCGCGACCGGGGCGGGCGCGGCCAGCCGGCGCTCGGTGGGTGTCACCGTCTTCGGCGGCATGCTGATCGCCACCCTGCTTGGCACCGTCCTGATCCCGGTGATGTACGTGATTTTCCAAAAAGCGCGGGAGTGGCGTCAGAGCGCCGGCGCTGCAACGCCCGCGCCCTAACGGGCGCTATCTTCTTCCACCGCCGCTTGGGCTTCGATCCAGACAGTCTCGGCCTGGGCGAGAGCGGTTTTGATTTCGCCGAATTCGAGCTGCAGCGCCATCAGTTTTCTGGTCGAACCGTTATAGATTTCCGGATCGGCCAGACGTGCCTCCAGCTTCGCCTTCTTTTGATTGAGTTTATCGACTTGGACCTCGGCCGCGCGTACGGCCTGACGCAGATGAGACACGGCGGCTCGCGCCTCGGCTTTGGCGCGGCGCTGGTCCTTGCGGTTCACGCGCCCATTGATGTTACTTGCCGCGTCCACCTTCCCGGCCTTGGAGCGGCTGCGTTCGGCGCGCCGTTCCTCGCGCAGCAGCACACGGTAATCGTCCATGTCGCCGTCATAAGGCTTCACGGCGCCGCCGGAGACCAGCCATAGGCGGTCCGCCGTCAGTTCGATCACGTGCGGATCGTGGGTGACCAGGATCACGGCGCCTTCGAAATCGTTGATCGCTTGAATCAGGCTTTCGCGCGCGTCCATATCCAGATGGTTGGTCGGTTCGTCGAGCAACAGGAGTTGCGGGCTGTCGCGGGTAATCAGCGCGAACAGCAGGCGCGCCTTTTCCCCGCCCGATAGGCGTCCGACCTTCAACATGGCGTGGTCGGCGCCGAAGCCGAAGCGGCCCAAGTGCGAGCGCACCTTGGCGGGCGGCGCGTCCGGCATGGTGCGCGCCATGAGCGCGAAGGGGGTTTCCTCAAGGTCTAATTCGTCGGCCTGATCCTGGGCGAAATAGCCGACGGTCAATTTAGAGGACTTGGTTAGGCGTCCGGCCAGGGGTTTCAGACGCCCGGCCAGAAGGCGGCTGAAGGTCGACTTGCCGTTGCCGTTGGCGCCCAGCAGCGCCACCCGGTCGTCCATGTCCAGGCGCAGATTCAGATTGCTCAGGACAGGCGTGTCCGGATCGTAGCCCGCGCTCGCGTCCTCCAGGGTCAGAATCGGCGGCGAGAGTTGGATCGGCTTGGGAAAGGTGAAGGAAACCGTGCGCTCTTCAATCATCGCCGTGACCGGCCCCATGCGCTCCAACGCCTTGATGCGCGACTGCGCCTGACGCGCCTTGGAGGCTTTGTACCGGAAGCGGTCGATGAAGGTTTGAATGTGGTGCCGCTCGGCAAGTTGCTTGCTGCGCAAGGCGGCCTGGTGTTCCAGGCGTTCGGCGCGCGTACGCTCGAAGCGGTCGTAGTTGCCGTTGTAGGCGACGATCTTGCCGCCTTCCAGATGGAGGATGCGCCGGGCCACCCCGTTCAGGAGGTCGCGGTCATGGGACACCACGATCAGCGTGCCGGGATAGGTCTTGAGGTAGCCTTCGAGCCACAAGACCGCCTCCAGGTCCAGGTGGTTGGTCGGTTCGTCGAGGAGCAGAAGTTCGGGTTCCGTGAACAGCAGGGCGGCGAGCGCCACACGCATGCGCCAGCCGCCGGAAAGCTCCGCACAGGGCCGCTTCTGCGTCGCCTCGTCAAAGCCGAGGCCGGCCAGGATACGGGCGGCGCGGGCGGGCGCGCTCTCCGCCCCTATGGCCGCCAGGCGCTCGTGTATCTCCGCGATGCGGGCTGGGTCTTGAACTTGCTCAGCCTCGGCCAGGAGCGCCGCGCGCTCGCTGTCGGCGGCCAGCACCGTGTCGATCAGGCTGGCTGGGCCGCCGGGTGCGTCCTGGGCGATGGTGCCTATCTTCAGGGCGCGGGGCAGGCCGATATCGCCGCCATCGAGGGCCAAATCCCCCGCGATCAGCTTCAACAGCGTGGTCTTGCCGCTGCCGTTCCGTCCGATCAGGCCGGCGCGTTCGCCCTTATGTACCGTCACCGTGGCCCGGTCGAAGATAACCCGGCCCCCGGCGCGGTAGAGGATGTCATTGATTTGAAGCATGGCGGGCCGGGTGATAGCACGGCCAGGGCGGTGATAGAAAGGCGGGCCTATGGCCAAGACTTGGTATAGCTTCGTCCCAGCGATTTCAGCCTAGGAACCCGGATGACCTTACATAAAGGAACTTGCCATTGCGGCGGCGTTGGAGTCGCCTACGAAACCGCCGTGCCGCCGGCCGATACCCCGGTGCGGGCTTGTCAGTGCTCGTTTTGCCGCATGCACGGCGCCTTGGCGGTCAGCGATCCAAAGGGAAGTCTGGAATTCACCGAGAATCGCGCGGGCGCCCTGCGGTGCTATCGTTTCGCCCTGGGCACCGCCGATTTTATTCTCTGCGGTATCTGCGGTGCCTACCTGGGCGCGATTCTGAACGATGAGGCGGGCGGGGGATATGGGATCGTCAATATCCGGGTTCTGGATGAACCCGATGCCTTCATACGGGCTCCAGAGCCCAGTGTTTACGATGCCGAGAACGAGTCCGAACGCATCGCCCGGCGGTGCCAGAACTGGACGCCGGTGACGCGCACTGTTGGTTCCGCTTAGCCGCCCTTGCGGAGCGGGTGCAGGGCAATCACGCGTGGGCTCTTGCGGCGATAAAGGGCGCGGTCGGCCAGGTACAGCAGGGCACTGGCTTCGCTGCCCCAGTGATAACCCTCCGAACCGAAGCTGGCGGTCACAGGAATCCGGCGATCGCCCCAGGACACGGCGAGCCCGTTGACCGCCTTGGCCAGGTGCGCCATGCGCCGCTCCGCCTGGCCGCGCGTGCTGTGGGTCATGAGAACCGCGAATTCGTCGCCGCCAAGGCGGGCGACATAATCACTGCGGCGGGTCTGAGTTTGCAGCAGATCTGCCACGGCACAAATCACGGCATCGCCAGCCGGGTGGCCATAGCTATCGTTGATGGCCTTGAAGCGGTCCAGGTCGCACAGCAACAAGACGCCCGATTCGCGGTTGCGCCGGGCCCGCGCCAGGGCCCGGTCGAGCTCCGCGTGGAAGCCCCGCCGGTTGAGCAGGCCGGTCAACTCGTCGGTGATCGACAGGCTCTCCAGGTGGCGGATTCTGGCGCGCTGTATGGCCAGGGTCTGCTCAGCGCGCGCCGCCGCCTCCAGGACCGTTTCCAAGAGCGCCTGAGCGTTTTCTTCAAGTCCATGGGCACCGCCCGCCGCCTGGCGGCGCAGGCGGTCCGCGGCGGCGCAAAGCTGCGGCAACTGGCTGTCGTCGAGCCGCGCCAGCTCCGCTTCGATCTGTCTCAAGGTCATGGGATCGCCGACTCCCGATGGTTAGGCGCTAGGCCATTATCTCCATGGGATACGCAAGCTTCGTGCCAGCGAAGGTGGCGGAAATTCAGGACTTACGACTTGCCGCCACCCCGGCAAAAGTTGCCGGGCGGCACCATCACACCACCCGGTCGGGTGGATCCTTACCGGCGAAGATGGCGTCCAGATTGTCGCAGCACTTGAAACCCATGGCGTTGCGGGTCTCCAGGGTCGCGCTGCCCAGGTGCGGCAGGATGAAGACGTTGTCGAGGCTTCGGTAGCCGGCATGAATATTAGGTTCGCCCTCGAAGACGTCCAGGCCGGCGGCGGCGAGCTTGCCCGATTTTAAAGCTTCTTGAAGTGCCTCGTCGTCGACCAGGGCGCCGCGGGCGGTATTCACGACAATGGCGCCGTCGGGCAACAGGGCGATCCGCGCGCGATTCAGGAAACGCTCGGTCGCGGGGGTCGCCGGGGCGTTCAGGGCCAGGAACTGACTGACCTTGAGCAGGTCTTCGGCGCTCTCGTGGTAGACCGCGCCCTGTTCCAGCCCGGCCTCCAGGCGGTTTCGATTGTGGTAATGGATTTCCATGTCGAAGCCGCGCGCGCGCCGCGCCACGGCCCGGCCGATCCGGCCCATGCCCAGGATGCCCAGGCGCTTGGCCCCCAGGTGGACGCCCAGCAGTTGGGTCGGAGTCCAGCCGCTCCAGGCGTCCTGGCGCAACATGCGTTCGCCCTCATAGGCGCGCCGGGCGGCGGCGAGCAACAACAGCAGGGTGATATCGGCGGTCGAATCGGTCAGCACCTCGGGGGTGTTGGTGACGATCAAACCGCGCACCTTGGCGGCCTCGAGGTCGATGTGTTCCAGGCCAACGGAAAAGGTCGCGATCGCGCGCAGGCCGCCGGGCAGGCGGGCGATGACATCGGCGGGAAATTTTTCGGTCGAGCAGCACAGGATCGCGTCGCAGCCCTGGGCCCTGGCGATCACGTCGTCCGGGCCGAGTTGTTCGTCCGCCTCGTTCAAACGGGCGTCGTAGGACGCGGCGGCGCGCGCCATGACCGCATCGGGTAATTTTCGCGTGACTAAAACAACAGGCTTCACGGCCATGGGGTCTCCCAGGTGGTTTGTTTCGGCGCACTGGCGTGCAGTTCCCCACATATCACGAATATGGTTAGGCCATGAAAAAAATCGGGCGGCTCAACGTTGAGCCGCCCGAGGTCTAGGTTAGGACCGTTTATCCGGGGTTAGATGTCTAGTTCCCGCTTAGTCCTTGTGCGTTTGGAAGTTCCCCTTGTCGAGGAAATTCTCCACGAAGAGTACAACATCTCCGTCGCCGTTCTTGATCTCGATTCGCGCCGTATCGTTGACCCCCGGTTCGCCGGCGTCCACGAGGATGAAGTCGACGGTCGCATCGAAATCGGTGACGCCGCCGGACTTCAGTCTGCCCGTGCCGCTGCCGTTGAAGGTGTCGAAGGGCGACGACATGGGTGGCTGTTGGATGATGTCGGGATCCTCGGTGCAGTTAGCGGCGGTCAGATCGAGCAGATGGAAGGAATGGCCCTGCCAATTGATCTGGAAGTTGTTCGGATTGCGCAGGTCGCAGTGAAGTTGCAATCCCTTGGTGATCCTAACGCCATCGATCGTGAAGTTGCTGCCGCCGCCCGTGATCCGGCCGTCGAGTGTGGGCGGAACATCTTCGCGAAGAGCGATGCCGGCGGCGGACCAGTCTAGTGACGCCGGGAGGTCACCGGTGGCCAGCCGGTCTATCGACAAGGCCTGAACGGTCAGCATGGTGGCGCCGGCGGGAACGTTGACGGAGATGTTCACGGTATCCCATTCGCCGCCGTCGTTGCTGCCGAGCAGGTTGTTCAATGACGTGGTCGTGCCGTCGACGGTGATATCGACCGACGACGGGCGGGGCCTGTTGTCCGCGACGCTATGGAAGAACATGACTAGATCCGCCGTGCGGTCGGCGGCGCTGGGCGGAAACACGATCGTCTGCGGAACGGTTGTGTCCAGGGGCGGCGCGAAATTGATGAAGGCGAGGTCGTTGCCGTCCCGAATCTGAATCTCCGCCGCCGGCGAAACGCCGTCGTCGTATATTGCCAACACGCCGGCGCCGTTGGCGGCACGGCTACAGTTCAGATCGTCCACCAAGAGCGAATTGACACCCTCGGAAACCAGGTTAAGACCGGTTATGTCGGCGCGGAACGTGGCGCCCTGGATATTCGAGAAGAATGTGGTTGGGCCTCCAATTCCGGTCACTGGGTCGCCGACGATTGGGTTTCCATCGACCGTGATGGCGTTGTCCTGGCCGCCGGGCTCGGCGAAGCAGCCCCAGTAGAGTAGAACCTGTTGGACCGCGCCGGGCACAACGATATCTATTATGCCAGGCCCGTCCCTTAATCCAGCGCCGGCGCCGACGATTCCGGTGCCGCCCGCGATAGCTATGCTGGGCGGCCCCAAGGTTTCGGTGCCGTTCGCCCATGCGCCCGTTGCGCCGAGTGCGGCGCCCCCGAGCAGAACCGCTGTTGAAAGGCCGATGTTTCGCATGAATTTCGAATTCATTTTTCTCTCCCTGAATTCTCCGTCCGATGAGCCGCCGTCTTGGTGGCCATCTATCCGAGACGGAACCTTCCCTAAGCCGATAGTTTTCACCCGTTTGTGCGCGGGCAATACTTCAAAACATTAGATCGAAATTGTGGTAAATCGTAGGTAATTTTACTACTATGACTAATGTTCACTGCCAGGAAGAATTAGACAATTTTATTTAGTAGCTCATGGCGAGAATTTCACTGAGACGAAGTCAGGCCGCGCAGGTATCGGGCATATTTATGCGGAATTTCATTTTTTATTCGTGACTATCCTTATTTTTCTTGGCCTGACTATTTGTTATTGGCCTTTGTTTGGGACACTAATCGTCTCTAGTGTGAAAGTGCTCGCGCTGTGCCGGGCAAAAGGATTCCGCGCGGGGCGGCCAGCGAAACGGACGTTGCCGCCCCGGCCGTGAATGATAAGCTGCGCCCGGTCAATTCCAAGCCGCGCGCCATGCGGCCGCATCGGGAGCCCTGCATGTCTCGTGTTTCGCGTCCCACCGCGTGTGCTGTCCTGCTCGCCGGGCTCGTTCTCTCTATCCTCTTGCCGCTTGACGGAGCCTTGGCGGCGCCGGCGGTCGCGCCGCACCGCGCAGTTTACGAGCTTTCCCTGGCCAAGACAGCGAACGGCGGCGACATCTCCCAGGCCCATGGCAAGCTGGAGTTCGAGTGGGCCGACGCCTGCGCCAACTGGACCGTGAGCCAGCGCACCCACGTCCGCCTGGCCGGGGCCGAGGGCCGGGTCATAGAGTTCGGATGGAGTCTCAGCTCCCTGGAGGCCAAGGACGGCAGCCAATACCGCTACATCATCCGCCGCCTCAACGCCGGCCAGCCGCCCGAGCTTGTCCGGGGCCAGGCTGAACTTTCCGGCCCCGGCCAAGGCGGTTCGGCGACCCGCGGGGACGCCGAGGGCGCGCCCATGGCGCTACCCAAGGGAACCCTGTTTCCGACCGCGCACTCGCTATTTCTACTCGATGCGGCGGCGCGCGGTGAAGCGGCCATGGGGCGTGTGATATTCGACGGTTCCGGCGAAGTGGGACTCTTTTTCGTGAACGCGGCCGTGTCGGCGGCCATTCCGCCCGGTGGGGAGGCGGGGCTGGAGTCGCCCCTGCTGCGCGACCGGAAATCCTGGCGCATGACACTGGCCTATTTCGGCATGGACGAAACGGTCTCCAAGCCGGAACACGAGCAGAGCTTCCGCCTCTACGCCAATGGCGTGGTCGACGACCTGATCCTCGATTACGGCGACTTCGCCCTGCGCGCGACCTTGACCAGTTTGGAAGCCGTTCCCGGCGGGTGCTGAGCATGATCGATTTCGAGCTTGCCGAATTCCAAGCGCGCCTGGAGCGGGCGCAGGCCGCCATGGCGGCGGAAAAGCTCGATGCCTTGCTCTTTTGCACCGAGGCGGAGGTCCGGTATTTCTCCGGCTTCCGCACGCAGTTTTGGCAAAGCCCGACCCGGCCGTGGTTCCTTATCCTGCCGCGTGGCGGGGCGCCGGTCGCGGTGATCCCGCGTATCGGCGCCGATCTCATGGCCAAGACCTGGATCGAGGATATCCGCACTTGGTCCTCGCCGAACCCGGCAGACGATGGCGTTAGCCTGCTGGCGGCGGCGCTCAAGGGCTATGCGCGGGTCGGTCTTCCCATGGGCGCCGAGACCAGCTTGAGGATGCCGCTGAGCGATTTTATGACCTTACGCGCTTCCTTCGGCGGCGCGTTTGTCGATTGCACCGCTCTGGTTAAATCCGCGCGCATGGTCAAATCGGCGGCGGAACTTGCCATACTGCGGAAGATTTGCGGCATTGGCAGCGCCGCTTTCGCGCGCGCGCCGGACATCTTTCATGCCGGGCAGCCTTTGGATCAAGCGTTCCGGGCCTTTAAGATAGCCCTGTTGCGGGAAGGGGCGGAGGACGTACCTTATCTTGCCGGGGCCGCCGGGCAGGGCGGTTATGGGGACGTGATTTCCCCGCCCTCAAGCGAAGCGCTTCGTGAAAACGATGTCTTGATGTTGGATACCGGGGCGGTGCTGCGCGGCTATTTTTGCGACTTCGACCGGAATTTCGCCATCGGCCGGGCGCCGGATGAGGCCAAGTCGGCCTATGATGTTCTTTGGCGCGCGAGCGAGGCGGGATTGGCGGCGGCGCGCGCCGGCGCCACGTGCCGCGATCTCTATCGCGCCATGCACGATGCTCTTGGCGGCGGCACTTCGGATGTGGGACGCTACGGCCACGGTCTGGGAATGCAACTGACCGAATGGCCGTCGATCTGCGCTTGGGACGAGACGGTTCTGCAACCGGGCATGACGATCACCCTGGAGCCGAGTTTAAACATGGCAAGCGGCAAAATGATGGTGCATGAGGAAAACATTCTGATCACTGAAGGGGCGCCCCAGCTGTTGAGCGAACGGGCGCCGCCGGAACTGCCGGTGATATAATACCAAGGAGCATTGATAATGACCCATAGAGACGGCTTACCAAGGTTTTCGGCCAGGAGCGTGCGGCGTGGCGATGCGGGGCATCGCGAGGCGTGCGCGACGCCGTCCGAAAGCCTTGGTAAGCCGCCGTTCCGGTCGCCTGGGCGGATCGCCGGAGGGCGTCGGAAAGCCTTGACGATGTCCCGCATCGCCTGCGGCTTCCCTCCTGCCCGGCGGGCCGCCTAGGCGATCTCTATGGGTCATTATCAACGCTCCTTGGTATTAGGATGCTGGCCTGTCACTCGCTGGCGGGCAAACGCTTGCCGCCGCGCCAATCCCGCGGCGTCACGAAGGCGCCTTTCCACATGCCGCGCTTTTTCGCTTGCGCGTTCTTCTCAAGCCTGAGGTAGCGGGTGGTGATGGCCCGGTCTGCCAGAGCCCAGCCGGTGTAGGCCATGCCCTCCGAAAGATCGTAGCCCCCGGCCTTGCAGCGGGCTACGTTTCCCGGCGGTTGGGCGTCGCTCACCTTCGCCTGTTCCAGAAGCCGGCAGGCGACCGGGGTGCCCGCTGTCAGGTCCATGAGGGCGGAGCGCGAGATCTCACCGCAGTCGTAGGCGCGGCCCTTAATGGCGCAGGTTTGTCCCAACTCCGGCGCATCGACGCCGTGAAGGCGCAGGGTCCGGCCCTTGAGCGAAATCGTGTCGCCGTCGATTATCCTGGCCATGCCCTGTAGTATTTCGCCGCTTCCGGCATGACCGCTTGGGGCGAAGGCCGCTAGCACTATGGCGGCGCCCAAGACCGGCCCAAGATACCCTCGCATGACTTCTCCAAATACTTAAGGGCGGCTTATCGCGCCGCTGTCTTGGCCGCCGGTTCTTCGTCCGCGCAATAAAGTCGATGCAGAGTACCCAGGATGCTCTCCACCTCGCCGGGGGCGATCGAATAATAGACCGATTGCGCGCTGCGCCGGGTCTTGACCAGGTCGTCGTGGCGCAGCTTGGCCAGATGTTGGGATAGGGCCGATTGGCTGAGTCCGATCAGGCTGCAAAGCTCGCCGACGGAATGCTCGCCATCGGACAGGTGGCAAAGTATCAACAAGCGCCGCTTGTTGCTCATGGCTTTTAGCAATGCCGAGGCTCGCTCGACGGATTTAAGAAAATCGTCGTTTGGCATGGCGCATAGTGTTGTCAGGCGGGGGGCGGGGTCAAGTCTTGGAATTCACCCCACATACCGGGGCATTACTCGCCGGGCGCGGGTTCCGGCTGCGGCGGCGCCATGGGATCCCGGCGGGACCGGTCATGGGCGCGGGCGGGGTCGTTGCGCCCTTCCAGGGTGCCGACCAGCATGGTCAGCATGGGCGGGATCAGCAGCAGGGTCAGCAGTGCCGACATGGCCAGTCCGCCGACCACCACGGAACCTAAACCGCGGTACAGCTCGGACCCGGCGCCGGGGAACAGAACCAGCGGCAACATGCCGAAGACGCTGGTCAGGGTGGACATGAAGATCGGCCGGATACGGTTCCGGGTCGCTTCGATAATGGCGTCGTGCACCGCCATGGCTTCCACGCGCAGGTGATGCAAGGTCTGGTGCACGAGCAGGATCGCGTTGTTAACGACGATGCCGATCAGAATCACGAAACCAAGCAGGGTCAACATATCCAGGGGCTGAAATACGTAGAGATTCAGGATCGCTAGGCCAGCGACGCCGCCTGCCGCCGCCACAGGGACCGAGAGCAGGATGATCAAGGGATAGATGAAGCTCTCGAACAGAACCGCCATGACCAGATAGACGATGGCGATGGCGAGCAGCAGCTCGACCACCATGGCGTTCCAAGTTTGGGTCAACTTATCGGCGGTGCCCGATAATCCGATCCGTATGCCGGCCGGCAGCCCTTCCTGGCGCAGGGGCGCGATGACATCTTCGCGCAGAGTGTCGAGCGCATCTTCAAGCGCCATGCCCGGCGCGGGGCGGACTTCCAGGGTCACGGTGCGGAAGCGTTCGCGGTGGCGGATTTCAGTCGGGCCCGCGGTCAGGATTATATCGGCGAGCGAACCGGCGGGCACGATTTGGCCATTGGCGGTGACTACCGGCAAATTAGCGATGCCTTGGGTCTGGGTCACGTTCCGCTCGGGCCCCTGAATAACCAAGTCGATACGCTCGCCGCCCGCAGTCACCTCGGCGATACGCAGACCGTCGTTAAAGGCATCGATGGTTTCGGCCAGTTCGCGGGCGCTGACGCCGTTGTCGTTCAGCCGCGCGCGCTTGGGGATCGCGCGGACCTCGGGGGCGCCAAGCTCCAGGCCTGGATTGGGGCGAAATTGATTGCCTTCGTCGAGGGGCAGGGCCTGTATGACCTTGTCCGCCGCCCGCCCGGCGACCGCGAGTATCTCGTCCAAATTCTGACCTGAAATATCGAGCTCGATCTTGCGCCCGCCGCCGATGCCTCGGCCGAAGATCGAAGGTTGATTGATGAAACCGAAGGTTCCCGGTTCGCGGAACACGGGCTCGCGCAGGACCGGAATCAACTCACCGACCCGTTGCGGATCGACCGAAATCGCGCCCAGGAAGGTACTCGCACGGGTGGCCACGAAGAAAAAGCGCTCGATCTTCGGCGGCTCCCCCGGTTTCGATTCGCGCCCCGAAACCATGGCCCATTGGGGCTTAATCTCGCTTTCGATCTGCTCGGCGATTTCGGTCATGGTGGCCAAGTTGTAGCCGGGCGGCGGAATGATAATGCCGAAGACCAGGTTCCGGTTGCCCTCCGGCAAGTATTCCAGCTTGGGCAGGAAGTGCCAGGTACCCACGGCGGCGGCGAGAGTAATGACCGCGACCACGCTAAAGGCCAGGAAACGGCTGCGCACGACCGCCTGAATAAAACCCATGACGGCGGCGATGAAACCGCGCGCCAGATAATCGAGGCCGGGCAGGGCTTGCCGCCGGGGCCGGTTTTCGCCGTCTTTCGTCCGGCCGAATTCGAACACCTTCTTTGACAGCGCCGGGATCACGGTGATGGAGACCACAAGGGACAAGAGAACAGAGACCGATATGGCGACCGCGATATCGCGGAACAGCTGGCCGATTTCCAACTTCATAACCAGGATCGGAATGAACACCATGACCGTGGTCAGGGCCGAGACCAGGACCGCGCCCCAGACCTCTTTCGTGCCCCGGTAGGCGGCTTCTTTTGCGCTTCGTCCCAACTCGCGGTGGCGGTAGATATTTTCCAAAACCACGATGGCCGCATCGACCACCATGCCGACCGCGAAGGCCAGACCGGCCAGGGAGATGACGTTGATGGAGCGGCCCAAGGCCGCCATGGCCACAAAGGCGCCGATCACCGATACCGGAATCGCGATGGAGATAATCAGGGTCGCGCGGGGCGAGCGCAGGAACAGTAAAAGAATTGCGATGGCCAGCGAACCGCCGATGTAGATGTTCTGCTTCACAAGATCGATGGACGAATTGATATACACGGTCTCGTCGTAAACCTGTTGCAGGGTCAGGTCGGCCACCGGAAGCGGGCCGTCGTTCAACTCGCGGACCGCCGCGCGGATGCCTTCCATGACCTCGATGACATTGGCGCCGGTTTCGCGTAGGGCGTTAAAGGCGATCGAGGCCTTACCCTGCGTGCGTATGGTCGCGGTCGGGTCCGTATAACCGAAGGCGACTTCGGCCACGTTGCCCAGGGTGACCCGGGCCAGGCCGCCGCCCGTGGCGCTGCCGGAGGTGCGCAGGACCACATCGCGCACCGCGTCCAGGGTGTTCAGCTCGCCCTCCGTGCGCACGACATAGCGGCGCTTGCCTTCGTCCACGTCGCCGGCGGACATGGAGACATTGGCGGCGCGCAATGAAGCTACGACCTGGCTCAGCGTCAGGCCGTAGCGGGCCAACAAACGCGGCTCGACGGTAACCTGGATTTCGCGTTCGCTGCCGCCGAATACATTCACCCGGCTGACACCGGCCACGCGCTCTATGCGGTCCTTGACTACATCGTTGATAAAATCGCCGAATTCGTGAATCGGGCGCTCGTTGCCCTCGCGCCGGTTGACGATGAACCAGGCGATGGGGCTGTCTTCGCTGCCGGCGGTATCCAGGGTCGGTTCGTTGGCTTCGTCCGGGTAGCCGTTAACCCGGTCGAGCCGGTTGGAAACCAGCAGCAAGGCGCGGTCCATGTTGGCGCCGATATCGAATTCCAGGGTTAGGCGCGACCGCCCAGGTTCGGCCCGGCCGGTAATCTCCTCCAGGCTTTCCAGGCCCGCCATCTCTTCTTCTTGCCGGTTGAGGATTTCCCGTTCGATTTCGGCCGGCGCGGCGCCCGGCCAGGTCGTGGTCACGGTTATCACCGGCCGGTCGACATCGGGCGCCAGTTGGATGGGGATCGCCTGCAAGGCCACGATCCCGAACAGAACCACCATCAAAACCGCGGCGACGACCGCGATGGGCCGCTCTATGGAGAGGCGGATCAGGTTCAAGACGATTCCCCGGCGATTCGCAGCTTGGCGCCCGGCCTTAGGCGTTCGTTACCGCGCACCACGGCTTTGTCGCCGGCGGCCAGGCCTTCGATAACCTCGAAGCGGCCGCCGATGGCCGCGCCTAGAACCACCGGCCGGACTTGCGCCTCGCCCTCGGCCGCCACATACACGATGTTCTGGCCAAGCCGGAGTATGACCGCGTCTTTATGGACCGTCAGAACCTGGCGTGCGGAACCCATGGGAATTTCTATGGTCACCGACTGGTTGTGCGCCAGACTGCGCCGCGTGACGCCGATGTTGGGGATCAGGCGGACCGTGCGGGTCCGGGTCAGCGGGTTCTCCGATGGCAGAATCGCGCGCACGACGGCGGTGTGCCGGGTGCCGTCGTCCAGGGCCGCGCCGACCTCGATCCCCGGTTCCAGACCCGCCAGGTTTTGGAACGGCACCTCGACCTCAATCTCCAGCTCCCGGTCCCCGATCATGCGCAGCATGGGGTCGCCGCCCTGGACATAGGCGCCGGCCTCGGTCAGGCGCTCGGTCACCACACCCGCGTAGGGCGCCTTGATGAGAGCGTCGCCCAGGTTGATTTCCGCCAGATCGAGATCGGCCTGGGCGCTGGCGGCGGCGGAGTCCGCTTGGCGCAGCCCGGCCTGGGCGATGGCGACCTGCTGGCGGCTATCGTCGTAGCGCGCCTGGTTGAAGGCGGCCG
Organism: Kiloniellaceae bacterium; assembly: GCA_021776095.1. GTDB lineage: Bacteria > Pseudomonadota > Alphaproteobacteria > Kiloniellales > J153 > JAJFGN01. The sequence continues at coordinate 31,619 of JAJFGO010000015.1, forward strand.
ATTTGCGTAATCCCTCCATGCGTTTGAAGTCCAGCTTGGCCAATTCGATTTCGGCCAGGGCCTTGCCTCTTTGCGCCCGCGCCTCGGCCAAGCCGCCGGCGGCGATATCGCGCCGCGCCTTGAGGACGGCGGAGTCGAGTTCGGCCACCACTTGCCCGGCCTCGATCCGGTCGCCGACCTCGACCTTGAAGGCCATAACCGGGCCCCCGATTTGGGCCGCGACGATGCCCAATTTTTGCGCGACAATACGCCCCAGTACCGGCACCGACTGGTTCAAGGGCACCAGGCGAACCTCGTCCACGCGCACCAAGGATTCGGGCGCCTGGGCCCAAGCCGGGGCCCATATCCCGGCGAGGAATAGCATGGCGGCGGCCAGCGCATGGCGCCATAAGGATAAGGCGTGGGTGTGGGCGGCCAGGGGAGCCTCCGGGCAATTAAGAGCAAAACTCCCAGAGTATTCTGGGCGCGGACCCTTGAAATATGGCGCGCAGTCTAGCACAAATCAATGGCCGCAAGGCATTAGCTACCATAGGACCGGAAAGCGCTTTAGGATCGTCGGCAATGACCCTGCTATATACACATGGCGCCTGCTTCGGGCACGATCCGGGCGCCGGTCACCCGGAAAGCCCGGTGCGGCTGAAAGCCGTGCTGGATGCCCTGGACGGCCCGGACTTCGCGGTCTTGGAGCGGCGCGAGGCGCCGGAAGTCACCCGCGAACAATTACTCCGGGTCCATTCCGCCGCTTATATCGACCGGGTGCTCAGCGCGATTCCTGAAGAGGGCTTCGCCAATCTTGATCCGGACACCATCGCCTCCCCAGGATCGGGGCAGGCGGCCTTGCGGGCGGCGGGCGCGGTTTGCGCCGCCGTCGATGCGGTGGCCAACGGCGAGGCCGGCAACGCCTTTTGCGCCGTGCGCCCGCCCGGCCACCACGCGGAAGCGGAGCGGGCCATGGGATTTTGCCTCTTCAATAATGTTGCCGTTGGGGCCCTGCAGGCGCGCGCGGTCCACGGCCTGCAAAAGATCGCCGTGATCGATTTCGACGTTCATCACGGCAATGGCACCCAGGCCATGTTTTGGGACAACCGGGAACTGTTCTTTGCCTCGACCCATGAAATGCCGCTCTTTCCCGGCACCGGCGCGCGGGCTGAGCGCGGCCGCTTCGCCAATATCGTCAACGCGCCCCTGGCCGCCATGGCCGGTTCGGCCGAGTTCCAACAAGCCGCGCGGGGTTTGATCTTTCCCGCACTCATGGATTTCAAGCCGGACTTTATCCTGATCTCGGCCGGTTTCGATGCCCACGCCGCCGATCCGCTGGCGGACTTGCTCTTTCAAGATCAAGATTATGCTTGGATTACCAGCGAACTAGCGATAATCGCTGAGCAGGTTTGCGAAGGCCGCCTTGTCTCGACGCTGGAAGGTGGATATGACCTGGATGCGCTGGCGTCGAGCGCCGCCGCCCATGTTCGCGCCTTGATGGTGGCCTGATCCTCATACTTGCCGGGGCGGTGTAAATCCTTACCCTTGGTTTCTAAGAATCGAACAAGTACGAGACGCCGCCATGGCCAAACAAGATCGACACGCCGATATCGCCAAAATGAACTTCGAGGATGCCTTGGAGGCCTTGAAGACAATCGTGGCCCGGCTGGAAACCGGCGAGGGAAAGCTGGACGAGGCGGTCGATGCCTATGCCCGCGGCGCGAAACTGAAGCAGCATTGCGAGGCGAAACTGCGCGAGGCCCAGGAAAAGATCGAGAAAATCAGTCTAACCGGTCCCGGCGGCACGCCCGAAACCGAAGCCTTCGATGCCTCTTAGCGTAGGCTTGGCGTGAGCGAACTTCGCGATATCCTGGCGCTGCGGGCCGAAGCGGTTACCCGCCGGCTGGACGTTCTCTTGACAAGCGCCGCCGGATCGCGCGGGCGGGTGATCGCGGCCATGCGCTACAGCGCCCTCGCCGGCGGCAAGCGCTTGCGGCCGTTTCTGGTCATGGAAAGCGCCAGCCTGTTCGATGTCGATCCCGAACACGCCTTGCAATGCGCTGCGGCGGTCGAGATGATCCATTGTTACAGCCTCATCCACGACGACCTGCCGGCCATGGACGACAGCGACCTGCGCCGGGGCCGGGCCACCGCCCACAAGGAATTCGACGAGGCCACGGCCATACTAGCCGGCGACGGCTTGCTGACCGAGGCCTTCGCGGTTCTGGCCGCGCCACAAAGCCACCCGGACCCCGCGGTCCGGGTCGAGTTGATCGCCGGGTTGGCCGAAGCCTCCGGCGCCGCCGGCATGGTGGGGGGGCAGATGATCGACATCGCGCCGGATCGCGACGCCCTCGACCTGCCTGGAATTACCAACCTCCAGGCCTTGAAAACCGGCGCCTTGATCACATTTTCGTGTGAAGCGGGCGCTATTCTCGGCCGCGCGAAGGATTCCGAGCGCCAGGCTCTGCGGTCCTATGCCCGCGACCTGGGCCTGGCTTTTCAGATTGTCGATGACTTGCTCGATTCCGAAAGCACGCCGGAAGAACTGGGCAAACCGACCGGCCAGGACGCGGCCGCCGGAAAGGCCACCTTCGTCGGCATTCTGGGTATCGAGGGCGCCCGCGGCAAGGCGCGGGACCTGGTCAAGTCGGCTTGCGCGCATCTTGCTATTTTTTCGCAAAAGGCGAAGCTTCTGGAGGCGACCGCCCAATTCGTGTTAGACCGCAAGACGTAACCCCCGCGATTGAAGCTGGCGCCGTTTCGCCTGGAAGAATAAGAAGCCTTAGCGGAAAGAAGGATGGCTCGTGACCAAGCTAGGACATAACCGTAAAACACCGTTACTCGACGGCGTGGATTTGCCCGCCGACTTGCGCGTCTTGGAAGAAAGCGACCTGCGCCAACTGGCCGACGAACTTCGCCAAGAGGTCATCGACGCGGTGTCGGTTACCGGCGGCCACCTGGGCGCCGGGTTGGGCGTGGTCGAGCTGACGGTCGCCCTGCACTACGTTTTCGATACCCCCAGCGACAAGCTGATCTGGGATGTCGGTCATCAATGCTATCCGCACAAGATACTGACCGGGCGGCGCGATAAAATCCGCACCCTGCGTCAGGGCGGCGGCCTTTCCGGATTCACCAGCCGGAAAGAGAGCGACTACGACCCCTTCGGCGCGGCCCACGCCGCGACATCGATCTCGGCCGGGCTCGGCTATTCGGTCGGGCGGGATCTGGCGCAGCGGGACAACAGCGTGATCGCGGTCATCGGCGACGGCGCCATGACCGCCGGCATGGCCTATGAGGCCATGAACAACGCCGGCGCCATGGATAGCCGCCTGATTGTGATTCTCAACGACAACGATATGTCGATCGCGCCGCCGGTTGGGGCGTTAAGCGCGCATTTGTCGCAGATCCTTTCTTCTCAGCCTTATCAATCCGTGCGCCATCTGGCCAAGGTGGTGGCCAAGAAGTTTCCGCGCTCGCTCAGCACGGCGGCGAAGCGGGCGGAAGAATACGCCCGCGGTTTCCTAACCGGCGGAACCTTGTTCGAGGAACTCGGGTTTTTCTATGTCGGCCCGATCGACGGTCATAACCTCGATCACCTGCTGCCGGTCCTGCGCAACGTGCGCGACAGCGATTACGAAGGCCCGGTTCTGGTCCATGTGGTGACCAAGAAGGGCAAGGGTTACGCCCCGGCCGAATCGGCCGCCGATAAGTACCACGGCGTCGCCAAGTTCGATGTGGTGACCGGTAAGCAGTCCAAGCCCACGCCCAAGGCGTCCGCTTATCAAAATGTCTTCGCCGCCGGTTTGATCGCCGAGGCGGAGCATGACGACACCATCGTGGCGGTTAGCGCGGCCATGCCCTCGGGCACCGGGCTTAACCTCTTCGCGGAACGTTTTCCGGATCGCTGCTTCGATGTCGGCATCGCCGAGCAACACGGGGTGACTTTCTGCGCCGGGATGGCGTGCGAGGGCATGAAACCCTTCGCGGCGATCTATTCGACATTCCTTCAGCGGGCCTACGATCAGGTTATCCACGATGTCGCCATTCAAAGCCTGCCGGTGCGTTTCGCCATCGACCGGGCCGGCATGGTCGGCGCCGACGGCGTGACCCACCAGGGCACCTTCGATATCGCTTATCTCGGCTGCTTGCCGGGTTTCGTGCTTATGGCGCCCTCGGACGAGGTCGAGCTTATGCACATGGTGGCGACGGCGGTTCAAATCGACGACCGGCCCAGCGCCTTCCGTTATCCGCGCGGCGAATCGACCGGTATCGTCATGCCGGAACGCGGCACGGCCTTAGAGATCGGTAAAGGCCGGATCTTGCGCGAAGGCACCAAGGTCGCGATCCTATCCTACGGCACGCGCCTGGCCGAGGCCCTGCGCGCCGCCGACGAACTCGGCGCGCGCGGTCTTTCGACCACGGTCGCGGATGCCCGCTTCGCCAAGCCCCTGGACCACGATCTCGTGCGCCGGCTGGCCAAGGAACACGAAGTCCTGATCACCATTGAAGAAGGCTCGGTCGGCGGCTTTGGAACCTTCGTCATGCACGACTTGGCCGCGAATGGCTTGCTCGACAACGGTTTGAAATTCCGGCCTATCGCGATCCCCGATATGTGGTTCGACCATGATAAGCCCGATCTTCAAGTCGAGGCCGCGGGCCTGAACGCGAAACACATGGTGGCGGCGGCGCTTCAGGCTCTGGGCCGGGCGCAGATGGAGTCGCCGGCGCGGGCGTGACCGCGAAAGGCTCCCCCAAGCAGCGCGCGGACATCGCGTTAGTCGAACGCGGCTTGGCAGAAAGCCGCGCCCGGGCTCAGGCGCTGATTATGGCCGGCGCGGTTTTTTCTGGCGAGACGCGCATCGAAAAGGCGGGGCAGGCGGTGACCGCCGGCGCGCCGCTGGAAGTGCGCGGCGCCGATCATCCCTGGGTCGGACGCGGCGGATTGAAGCTGGTCAAGGCCCTCGCGCATTTCGGAATAGATCCGGCGGGCTTGGTGTGTCTCGATGTCGGGGCCTCGACCGGCGGCTTCACCGATGTCTTGCTCAGCCATGGCGCGGCCAAGATTTATGCGGTCGACGTGGGCCAAGGACAACTGGCCTGGAAGTTGCGCCAGGATCCCCGTGTCGCGGTTTTGGAGCGGGTCAATGCCCGCCACCTGACCCGCGATCTCGTGCCCGATCCCATCGGCCTCATTGTCTGCGATGCCAGTTTTATCGGCCTGGAAACCGTGCTGCCCGCGCCCCTGGCCCTGGCCGCGCCGGGCGCGCGCTTGGTGGCGCTGATCAAGCCGCAGTTCGAGGTCGGCAAGGACCGGGTCGGCAAGGGCGGTATCGTGCGCGACCCGGCCCTGCATGAAGAAGTATGCCAGCGGATAGAGATCTGGCTGAACGGCCTTAAGGGCTGGCGTGTGCTGGGTATCGTCGAAAGCCCGATACAGGGCGCCGAGGGAAACAGGGAATTCCTGATCGCCGGCGAGTTGGGGTCTTAGACCCGGTGGAGGCCTTGACCTGGGAAGCCATGGGGCTGGTGGTCGGGGTAGCCTCGGTGGCCGGTTTCGTCTCCGGTTTCGCCGGTTTCGGCACCGCGCTGGTGGCCGCCGGGCTGTGGCTGAATGTCTTGCCCGCCGCCGTGGTGCCGCCCCTGGTGGCGGTCTGCGCGGCGGCCGCGCAGGCGATCGGCGTTCTGCATGTGCGCCGGGCTTTCAGGTGGGATCGTGCCTGGCCTTACCTGGCCGGCGCGGCCCTGGGCGTTCCGCTCGGTGTCATGGCCCTGGACCTGGCCTCGCCCAAGGTTCTACTCCTGGTTGTCGGCGTCTTTCTGATCCTTTACTGCTTGGTTCAGGTCACGGGGCTTGGCCGTTGGCGCGTCGGGCCTTGGGGCGGGCGCAAGGCGGATAGTCTGGTTGGCCTCGGCGGCGGCGTTCTGGGCGGATTCGCCGGCCTCTCGGGGCCGCTGCCCTTGATATGGTTGCAGTTGCGCGGCGGCGCCTCCGAGGTTCAGCGCGCGACCTATCAGCCCTTCAATCTGGTGGTCCTGACCGCCGCCAGTCTGGGCATGGCCATGGCGGGGCGCATCGATGGCGAGGTATTGGTGTTCCTGGCCCTGTGCCTGCCGGCCACGGTCCTGGGCGCCTGGGCCGGCGCGCGCAGTTACCGCTTGGTTGACGAGGCCATGTTCCGGGCCGTGGTTCTTGGCTTGCTGGGCGTGTCGGGCCTAGCCCTGCTGATCCGTAGCTTTTAGCGAAGTTCCTCGACCCCGCGCAGCCTGAGCTCCGCGCCGCGCGGGTCTGAGTTGAGTTCTTCTAACAAGCTTACCGCCGGTTCCAGAACCTGCACGAGCCGGGCTAGGCCGCGCAGCAGGGCGCCGATGCCGGGCACCTCCAAGGCACCGCCGAGGGCATCTTCCAAAAACGCTTTTACCGGGTCGCGCTCCTTGGGGAAGACCCGGACCTGGATCGGCGCTTCGGGGTCCAGGCCGGCGGCCTCGCGCGCCAGGGCGAAGGCCTTGCGGTAACCGCCCAGGGCGTCGACGAGGCCAAGCTCAAGGGCATCGGCGCCGGTCCAGACCCGCCCCTCGGCGGCACTCAAGACCTGTTCGATCGGCATGCCGCGGCCCTCGGCGACCTTAGAGGTGAAGTCCGCGTAAACCCGGTCGAGGCTTGCTTGCACCTGGGTCCATTCGGCGGCGGTGAATTTACGGTTCGGCGACCAGAGGTCGGCGCGCACCCCGGCCTTCACGCCGTCCCACTTGACGCCGAGGCGATCCCATAAACCGGCCAGAACCATCTTGCCGGTGATGACGCCGATGGAGCCGGTGATGGTGCCCGGCTGGGCGACAATTGCTTGGGCCGGGGCGGCGACGAAATAACCGCCCGAAGCGGCCACGCCGCCCATGCTGACGATAACCGGCACGCCGCCGTCCTGAGCGCGCTTCACTTCGTGCCAAATGGTATCCGAGGCGACATAGGAACCGCCGGGACTATCGACCCGGAACACGATCGCCTTGACGTCCGGGGCGGCGGCGGCGGCACGGAAGGCGGCGCTTAGGGTATCGGCGCCCATGGACAGGCGGCCGAAGATCGGGTCGTTCTCGCCTCCGTCCAGGACCACCGGGCCCAAACCGTGTATGAGGGCGAGGGTTTCGCCGCTTGGTTCGGGAACGTCCCGGCGCTGGTCGTAGCCGGACAGGGTCACGAAACTCTTGCGGCTGCCGTCTAAGATACCGGCGGCCGACAGGGCCGCGTCCTCGGCCGCGTCCAGGTAACCGAGCTTGTCGATCAATCCCGCCGCCAAGGCCCGCTTGGCATCGAGCGGCGCGGTATCGATCAGGTGCGCGACCGTGTCAGTCGACAGGCCGCGTGCCGAGGCGATGCCCGCCGTGACTTGCTCAAGCGAGGAATCTAGCAGGCGTTGCAGATTGGCGCGCTGCGGGGCGGGCAGGGCGGTTTCGGTCACGAAGGCGGCGGCGCCTTTATAGGGGCCGCGTTGACCGATTTGCGGTTCTATCCCGATATCGTCCAGGATGCCGCGCAGGAACGGGCTTTGAAGGCTGAAGCCGGTCAGGCCGACATCGCCGGAGGGTTGCAGCCAAACGTGGCCGAAGGCGCTGGCCAGGTAGTAATGCTGGGTTCCGTTCCCGGCCTCGCCGAAGGTTTCGGCGAAGGCTATGGCGAACTTACCGCGCGCGCGGAAATCGATCACCGCGTCGCGCAATTCCTGGACCGAGGCCAGGCCGGGGGCGCCGCGTCCCAGGCGCACGAACAGGCCTTTTACCCTGGGGTCCGCGCCCGCCGCCTCCAGGGTGTCGAGCATGTCCCGCAAGACCGTGGCGCGCCCCAAGGATGCGCGCGCCAGGGGGTTGTCCGGCTTGACCTCGATCAGGCCGTCCGCGAGGTCGAAGGTCAGCACCATGGCTTCGGGCAAGGGATCCTTGCTGGCGCGCAAGGGATCCACCCGTTCCAACAACAGCCAAGCCGAAGCGATCCCCGCCACCATTAAGAAGCCGAGAGTCGCCAGTACGCCGACGATGCACTTGAGAAAGAAAAGAATTATCCGCATGGCAAGGTCATAGGTGTTCACTTGCATTTTGTCGAGCCTTCATGGGGCAAGGAAATCGCGTTTTGTATTGCGGTTTCACCAGTGCGTCCTTCGACAAGCTCAGGAGGAGGATGATCGCGTGCGGCATAAACAAAGGCTCTCATCCTGAGCTTGTCGAAGGACGCAACCGCGCTAATCCAATTCTTCCTAAAGGCGGCGAATGAAAGGCGATAGTTCTGCTTTTAAGGGCCGTGACCAAGTTGAGAGTCCCAGGTAAAACTTCCACTTAGGAAGCGGCTTTTTTTGAAAAGGAGCTTGAAGATGCGGCGGCGCGCGCGCCCCGGCGGGGGACGGCAACTGGAAGTCACAATCGAAGGCGTCGGCGCGCGCGGCGACGGCTATGCCAGGCATGAAGGCGCCATGATCTATGTGCCGCTGACCCTGACCGGGGACCGGGTGCGCATCCGCGTGACCGGCGCGCGGGCCGGGGGCGCAAAAGGCGAAATCATCGAGCTGCTTAGCGAAGGGCCGGGACGCAGGGAGCCGCCGTGCCCGCATTTCGGCCCCTGCGGCGGCTGTGCCTTGCAACACATGGACCCGGATGTTTACGGCGCGTGGAAAGACTCGCTTTTGCCGCAAGCCCTGGCCCATCGCGGCCTCGAAGATGTGCCTATCGCCCCCCTGGTCCGGATACCGCCGGCCACGCGCCGGCGCGCGGTGCTGGCGGCGGTCCGGCGCGGCAAGCGGGTCTTGCTCGGCTTTCACGAACGGCAAAGCCGCGCGGTCGTGGACCTGAGCACATGCCTGCTTCTCACGCCGCGGCTCGATGCCCTGCTGCCGGCCTTGCGCGCGGCCTTGGCCGAGGTTTTGCCGGAAAATTCCGATGCCGCCGTGACCGTCACCGACACGCAAGAAGGTCCGGATGTTCTGATAACCGCGCCCGGTCAGCCGGGCTTGCGCGCGCGCGAGGCCTTGACCGGGTTCGCGGAGGCCGCCGATCTGGCGCGCCTGTCCTGGCGCGAGGCGGAGGACGGGGAGGCCCCCGGCCCGGCGGAACCGGTTGTGGTCCGCCGGCCGCCGCGCCTGCAATTCGGCGCCGTCACGGTCGAGCCGGAGCCGGGCGCCTTCCTGCAACCCAGCGCCGAGGGCCAAGCGGCGCTCACCGAAGCGGTCCTGGCCTGCCTGCCCGCGCGTTGCGAAAAGATCGCCGAGCTGTATTGCGGCAGCGGTGCCTTCACCTTTCCCATGAGCGAAAAGGCCCGGGTGCTGGCTGTCGATGGCGCCGGCGAGGCGGTGGCGGCGCTCTGGGCCGCGGCCCGGCGCGCTGACTTGGCCGGGCGGATCGCGGTCGAGGTGCGCGACCTGGCCCGCGAACCTCTTATGCCCGAGGAACTCACGCCTTACGACGCCGTGGTCTTCGATCCACCGCGCGCCGGGGCGCGGGAACAAGCGCACCAGCTTGCCGAATCCCAAGTGCCGGTTGTGATCGCGGTATCCTGCAATCCCAATAGTTTCGCCCGCGATGCTCGTATTCTGGTGGACGGTGGATACACCCTAGACGAGGTAACGCCCCTCGATCAGTTTCCCTGGTCCGGGCACCTGGAATTAGTCGCCAAGTTCACGCGTTAGAAATTTCGGGCCGGCCGCCGGGGAGTGGGGGAGGGGCGGCCGGCCCGCGCGCTCGAAGTGAAATCACTCCGGACGCATTTCGCCAATCTGTTTTTCGACCGCCTTGGGGTCGTGAAGCAGGTTGCCGTGAATTTCGGCCGCCATGGGATCGGGGTAAACGTCCTCCGTCCCCTCGGCTAGGGCCTTGAGGACGGCCTCGGCGATTTGCGCGGGCGGAACTTTCGGGACGTCGAAGTTCTTGGCCATGTCGGTATCGACCGGGCCAGGGTAAACCCCGATCACCTGCGTGCCCTGGTTGCTCAACTCCGCCCGGAGGCCCTGGGTCATGGAGTGGACCGCCGCCTTGGAGGCGCTGTAGGGACCGATGATCGGAAAATTCACATGGGAAGCGATGGAGGCGAGGTTGACGATCGCGCCACCGCCGTTGCGCTTGAGAAGCGGCGCGAAGGCACGCGACATGGCCAAGGTGCCGAAATAGTTCACGTCCATCTCGCGCCGCGCGCCCTCGAGATCGCCGGTGGCGATGAAGCCGCCAAAGATCGCGACGCCGGCGTTGTTGATGAGGAGAGTTACGTCACTCGCCAGCGCCGCCGCCGCCCGCACTTGTTCCGGGTCGGTCACGTCGAGTTTCACGGCCTTGATCCGCCCGCCGCCGCCGGCGACGGTTTCCGCCAGCGTGGCGGTGTCGCGCGCGGCGGCGTAAATTTTTTCGACCCCCGCGTTCCGCAGGGCTTCCACGAAGGCCTGGCCGATGCCGCGGTTGGCGCCGGTTACCAGGGCGATGGTATCTTTGAGTTCCATGATTCGTCTCCAGATATGTTGATATTTAGGTGTTAACGGCCGGCGGGTTTATCGCCCGCCCCTTTTCATAGGCCCGGACGGTGGCCGGGCGTTCGGCGATGGTGTGGAACCAGCGCTTTATGTTCGGATAATTATCCAGGTCCTGATCCAAGCCTTGGTGCGATACCACCCAGGGATAGCTGGCCATGTCGGCGATGGAATAGCCGCCCGCGATATAGTCACGCCCGTTTAGGCGTTTATCGAGAACGCCGTAGAGCCTTGACGTTTCCTTACGGTAGCGTTCCAAGGCATAGGGAAGTTGTTCCGGCGCCGAGAACTTGAAATGAAAATATTGTCCGGCCATGGGGCCGAGGCCGCCCATCTGCCAGAACAGCCATTGCAAGGCCTCGTTCCGCCCCACCGGATCGCCGGGCAGGAAGCGCCCGGTCTTGTCGGCAAGATACAAAAGGATCGCCCCGGATTCGAAGATCGAGATCGGGTCCGTGCCTTCCTTGGGTTCGCGGTCCACAAGCGCTGGAATACGGTTGTTGGGCGCGATCTTAAGAAACTCGGGCGCGAATTGTTCGTTCTGGCCGAGGTTCACCGGCACTAAGTTGTATGCCGCCTCCACCTCTTCCAGGAACAGAAGCGGCTTATAGCCATTGGGCGTGGTCCAAAAATGCAAGTCGATCATGCTTGGCCTCCGTTATTCGCGTAACGATTCGGGCGCATCGAGGCTGCTTAAGTTCACCACGTCCCACCCCGCGTCATTGCCGGACTTGATCCGGCAATCCATCGAAGTCCGAGACTCGGATTTTCCATGGACCCACGGGTCAAGCCCGTGGGTGACGTCTGAGTAAAGTAGTTTCCCTTAAGCGGCGGTCCAGGTTTCCCTGGCGAAGGCCTCGTCCACCGGCGTATCGACCAGGTGATTGGTGTAATTCGACAAGGTCTTGTAGGTAATGCCGAGAATGACCTCAAGCACTTGGCGGCGGGTGTATCCGGCGCCGATAAAGGCCTGCACTTCGCTTTCATCGGCCCAGCCGCGCTTTTCGATCAGGATTTCGACGAAGGCGCGCAGGGCCTGAAGGCGCGCGTCGCTCAAGGGTTGGCGATCGCGCAAGGCCGCGATCGCGTCGTCCGGGGCCTTGTTCATTTGGGCGACGACGGTATGCGCCGCCATGCAGTAGGTGCAGCCGTTCGCGGCGCTGACCGCCAGCAGGACCACTTGCCGCTCGACATTGCTCAAGGAGGTTTTGTTGAAGCTATCGCCGAGGGCGATGTAGGCATCCAGGGCCGCCGGCGCTTCCGCCAAGGCGCCCCAAAGATTGGGCACGAAACCGTAGCGCTTTTTCCCGGTCTCGAAGACAGGTTTGACTTCCTCCGGGGCGCTCTCCGCCGTGTGGATCGAAAAGATACTCATGTGCGTGGTTCCTTTGTTATGGGAATGAAAAAATTAAGCGGCGCTCAGACTGGGATAGTCAGTGTAGCCGCGGGCGTCGCCGCCGTAGAAGGTGACGGCATCGGGGGTATTGAGCGGCGCGTCCTGGGCGAAACGCGCGGCCAGGTCGGGGTTGGCGAGATACAACTGACCGAAGGCGACCAGGTCGCTTTGGCCGCTGGCCAAGGCCGCGTTCGCCCGCGCCTTGTCGTAACCGCCGTTGGCGATATAGAGGCCGGGGAAGTCCTGGGCGAAGGAGGCCCGGTCCAGGCGTCTTGGGTCCGAGCCGTCAAGGGAGGCGCCCTCCACCACATGAAGATAGACCAGGCCCAGGCGTCCCAACTCGCGGGCCGCATAGCCGAAGGTCGCTTGCGGGTCCGAGTCCGCCATGGAATTGAAGCCGTTGAGGGGCGATAGCCGGGCGCCGACCCGCTCCGCCCCCCAGATATCGATCACGGCTTGCGTGACGTCGCGTAGCAGACGGAAGCGGTTTTCGATCGATCCGCCGTAAGCATCGCCGCGTTGGTTGGTGCCGTCGCGCAGGAATTGATCGAGCAGATAGCCGTTGGCGGCGTGGATCTCGACCCCATCGAAACCGGCGGTCAAAGCCTTGGCCGCGGCCTTGCGGTACTGGGCCACGATGCCCGGAATTTCTTTCGTTTCCAGGGCGCGGGGCGTGATGTATGGCTGCATGCCCTCGTAAGTCACCGCCTCGCCCTCGGGTTGTATGGCGGAGGGCGCGACGGGCAAGTTGCCCTCGGGCTGCAAGGAAGGATGGGAGATGCGTCCTACATGCCAAAGCTGCAGGAAGATATGACCGCCTGCCTTGTGCACGGCGTCGGTCACCCGGCGCCACCCGGCAACCTGGTTATCGCTGTGAATACCGGGGGTGTTGGGATAGCCGACGCCCTGGGGCGATACCTGGGTCGCCTCGGTGATAATCAAGCCGGCGCCGGCGCGCTGACGGTAGTACTCGACCGCCAAGTCCGTGGGCACCTGGCCGGCGCCGGCGCGGTTGCGGGTCAGGGGCGCCATGACCAGGCGGTTGCGCAAGGTGTGGGGGCCAAGGGCGATGGGTGAAAAAAGGTCCGTCATCATGTGTCGATTGCTCCTGTAGGTGCGGTGGTTATGGACCGAACGGTCCAAATTAAGAGAAACCGTAGCCGGGACACTCCGTCCTGCCGCCGGGTTTAAAAAATGCTTAGGTCGAGCTTGCGGGTGGTGCCCAGCCAGATCGCGCGGTCGCGGTGATCTTCCAAGTCCTGGCCGGTGTTGGGGTGAACGAAAACGGTTAAGCCGTTCCGGTTGAGCGCCAGCCAGGGCAAGATTTCGACCAGCAGATCCGGGCCGAAGTGGATCTGGTAACTGCCGGTCGGATGGGGGCCGACCGGATTATCGTGCCAGCGCCCGAAGGCCGCACCGGTGAAGCGGGCCTCGGCCGCCGTACGCAATTGCGCCGCCGCATCCTTTTCCGCCGCGCCGTAATACACATGGGCGTGGTAGTCGGCGACGATCTTGGGGTCGAGTTCGGTCATAGGACGTCAATCCAATACACTGAGGGCGAGGCGCGCGATATCGCGCAAGGCGGTTTTGCCGGGCTTGACCTTGGCCATGACCCGCAGGCCGTTGAGGCTGGCGGTCAGGGACCGGGCCAGGGCGCGCGGGTCGTGGTCGCGCGCGATTTCGCCCTGGTCCTGGCCGGTCAGGACCGCGTCGTGAAAAGCGTTCTCGGTGGCACTCATGCCGGCGCGGATACGCGCCGCGGCGGCTGGATCGCTGGCAGAAATCTCGACCGCGCAATTGCCCAGGTAACAGCCGCGCTGTCCCTTTGGACTGGCTGCCGAGTCGACCGCCATGGCGAAGATTTCCTCGATGGCCGCGCGGGCGGAACCCAGCGCCTCGCCCCGCGCCCGCAACTTCCCGGTGAAGCCCGCCAGGACCGTGTCGCTGTAACGGTCCAGGGTGGCGATGAACAACTCGTTCTTGCCGCCGAAGGTATCGTAGAAACTGCTCCGGCTCAGGCCCATGGCCTCGATCAGGTCGCAGAGGGAGGCGGACTCATAGCCCTTGGCCCAAAACACCTGCATGGCCTGTTCCAAGGCCTGATCCTGATCGAATTCGCGCGGACGTCCCATGGAGAGTTAGTTATGGACTGGATGGTCCAGAATCAAGAGAGCGCGGAGATTATTTATTTGAGCGAGGCCTTCGTCATCCCGGAAAGCGCCGTCAGGCGCTTATCCGGGATCTTTTGGCGCCTGGGGGAGCCGAAGATCCCGGCTCCCGCTTCCGCTCGGCCGGGATGACGGGGGTAGGCTTGTCCGCTTGATCCCTACCCGCACTGCGCCCGATGGCGCAGTACGTGATCGGCCAGGACGATGGCCATCATGGCTTCGCCGACCGGCACGGCGCGGATGCCGACGCAGGGGTCGTGGCGGCCCTTGGTGACGATGTCGGTTTCCTGGCCAAAGCGGTCCACAGTTTTGCGCGGGGTCAGGATGGAGCTGGTCGGCTTGACCGCGAAGCGCGCCACCACGTCCTGGCCGGTGGAGATGCCGCCCAGGATGCCTCCGGCCTGGTTGGAGAGGAAGGCGATCTTGCCATCCTTCATGCGCATCTCGTCGGCGTTGTCCTCGCCGCTGAGGGTGGCGGCCTCTAGCCCGGCGCCGATTTCGACCGACTTGACCGCGTTGATGCTCATCATGGCCTTGGCCAGATCGGCGTCGAGCTTGTCGTAAACCGGTTCGCCCAGGCCGGCGGGCACGCCGCTGGCCACGACCTCGATCACCGCGCCGATGGAAGACCCGGCCTTGCGGATGCCGTCGAGGTATTTTTCCCAGGCCTTGGCCGCCTTCGCGTCCGGGCACCAAAAGGGGTTGGCCTCGATGGCGTCCCAGTCCCAGGCGTCGCGGTCGATCCGGTGCGGCCCCATCTGGACCAGGGCGCCGCGTATACGCACCCCTTCGCCCAGGACATGGTCCAGCACCTTGCGCGCGGCCGCGCCGGCGGCGACCCGCATGGCGGTCTCCCGCGCGCTCGACCGCCCGCCGCCGCGGGGGTCGCGCAGGCCGTACTTGGCCCAGTAAGTCATGTCGGCGTGGCCGGGGCGGAACTTATCGGCGATATCGCCGTAGTCCTTGGAGCGCACGTCCCGGTTCTCGATGACCAGCGCCAGGGGCGTGCCCGTGGTCTGGCCCTCGAAGACCCCGGATACGATCCGGACGGTGTCGGGCTCCTTGCGTTGGGTCGTGTATTTCGATTGACCGGGGCGGCGCTTGTCGAGCCAGACCTGGATATCGGATTCCTTGAGCGCGATCCCCGGCGGCACGCCGTCGAGCACGCAACCGATTTCCGGCCCGTGGCTTTCGCCCCAGGTGGTGTATCTGAAAGCCTGTCCGAAAGAATTACCGGGCATGATACCTTCTCTACATCGTCATCGCCGGACTTGATCCGGCAATCCATCGCGGTCCGAGTCTCGCACGTCGATGGACCCTCGGGTCAAGCCCAAGGGTGACAAAAGACAAAGAGAGTAGACACCGGCAAGATTTTGAAATCGATTCACTCTCTATGGAATCGAAACCCTACGACTGCGGCGTGAAGCCGCGCAAGAGTTCCGCGACTTGCGGGGCGGAGTCGGTCGCCATCATGCCGACGACGTGATAGCCGGAATCGACATGGTGGATCTCGCCGGTCACGCCGCTCGACAAGTCCGATAGCAGATACATCGCCGCGCCGCCGACCTGATCGATGGTCACGTTGCGTTGCAGGGGCGCGTTGTACTCGTTCCACTTCAGGATGTAGCGGAAGTCGCCGATGCCCGAGGCCGCGAGGGTCTTGATGGGTCCGGCGGAAATGGCGTTGACGCGGATGTTCTGCGCGCCCAGATCGGCGGCCAGGTAGCGCACGCTCGCCTCCAGCGCCGCCTTGGCCACGCCCATGACGTTGTAGTGGGGCATGACCCGCTCGGCCCCGTAATAGGTCAAGGTCAAGAGGCTGCCGCCGTCCTTCATCAGCGGCACGGCGCGTTGCGCGACGGCGGTGAAGGAGTAACAGGAGATGTCCAGGCTGCGCACGAAGTTGTCGCGCGAAGTGTTCAGGTACTTGCCCTTCAATTCGTCCTTGTCGGCATAGGCGATGGCATGGACCAGAAAGTCCAGGCTGCCCCATTGGTCCTCGACCGCCTTGAACACGGCGTCGATGCTGGCGTCGTCGGTCACATCACAGGGCATCACGATCTCGGAACCCACCGAGTCTGCCAAGGGCCGGACCCGGCGCTCCAGCGCCTCGCCCTGAAAGGTAAAGGCCAGTTTCGCGCCTTGAGAGTGCACCTTGGAGGCGATGCCCCAAGCAATCGAGCGATCATTGGCGACGCCCATGATCAGGCCACGCTTGCCCGCCATCAGGCCCTGGTCGTCCGACATTCTCGCCCCCAACGGTTTTCCGGCCCGCGATTGGGGACCGTGCGGCATCCTACACAAATGGCAGGGACGGTCAAACGGGTCGCGGAGGCTGACAAAGGTCTATATTCCCGGCCCGCTCGTGTGGATGTTCAGGTGTTCAAGGTCGAACTTAGCGGCCGTTTCTTTGTGAGTTCCGATCTGCTGCTCTGGCATCAGTAGCCAAGCCAAACCAATACCTTGCCCGACCTAAGTTGATAGCAACGACAGTCCTAATTGCGTGAGCCCAATATAAACGCCTTGCTGTTCTCGCTCCAAAATTCGGCTGCCAGAGGGTACGAAAATCTTCGTCAAGGTCCCCTATCACATGCTCACGATCTCGCTTCGAAAGCCCTGCATGAAGAAGTATCTCAGCTCGTTTAGGCGGATCATCGTTGCTGACTTCATTGTCAGTAATTTTTCTTATTCTGCCTAGTTTTCTCCAAGAAACCATTAGCGAGAGCACCTTCACTCCGAAGGTGAAAAAAACCTTTGACGGCAACCACCCCTTTTCTATTAACTCCTTTTCTAGTAATTTCTTTTCTATTAACTTCTTGACTTCTTTTACGCTGTCCTGGATTTCCTTCTGAATCACTTGCTCCGAAATTTTCTTCTCCTTCTCTCGGAGATCTCGGAATCCAGCTCCAGGGTCTATTATTACACGTTCGCTGAGAATGCCGTCAGTGGAATGTGTAAGAAAATTTCTAATGTCATAGTGTTCACCTGGTTTTATCTTTTTGGCATTGGTAAAAATCTCCCTTATTAAACTCTGGCTCGACATTCCTGTCTTATAAGCTGCGTTTCTTTTGTTCGATTTTTTTGCTTGGGGGTTATGTCTATTTCTTTTCATCTCGGCCTCACGCGATACCTGGGGTCGGGACTATACCCTGGCGCATTCTATCGACGACCCGTAATGAGCGGTCGAGTGCAACTTGGCCAGGCGCTTCAATTTGATAGTAGCGCTTTGCGCGCCCGCCACGTTCCGGGGTTGCTTCACCACGGTAGGAGGAAACGAAGCCCTTTCGTTCCATTCGTTCGAGCGTCGTATAGATCGCGCCAACCGATACGTCCCGCATCGCCCGCTCAGAGATTTCCCGACGAATGGTAACTCCGTAGGCGTTGTTTCGAAGTCTGAGAAGCGCCAGTAACACCATTTGCTCGAATTCCCCGAGATTTGCTCGCTCAGTCATGTCCGTTGCTCACATCAACTGCTACAATGTAGAAGATATAGCTTGTGCGGCACGGCGATTCAAGACCCACGTAAGCTTTTTGCGCAATTTAGGAACTTTTCTGACATAAACTTGCGCCATGAACGCCAAGTCCGAATCGCGGGATTTTCGCCGTCTGGTTGCCTGGTTCAAGTTCGTTCTCAAGGCGGGCCGGATTGGGCGATTTTTGGCTTATGCCGGGCAGCGCTTCCTGGCCGACGGCGGCCCGCGCCAGGCGGCCGGGCTCAGTTATGCCTCGCTGCTCGCCATCGTGCCCTTGCTGGCGGTCGGGTTATCGTTCCTGGCCGGCTTTCCCGCTTTCGAGCCCTGGCGGGTCGAATTGCAAAACTTCGTCTTCGAAAGTCTGCTGTCCGACGTGGGTGGCGAAGCCAGTGCGCAACTGGCCAGGTTCATCGAGAACGCCAAGCGTATGACCGCCCCTGGCATGGCCGGCTTGGCGGTGACCGCGCTGCTGCTCATGTCGAACATCAACGGCGCCATGAACGAGATCTGGCGGGTCGCCGAGCCCCGGCCCGTGGCCGCGCGCCTGGTGGTCTACTGGACCATTCTGACCTTGGGCCCCTTGTTCATTGGCGCTTCGCTGTCCTTATCCAGCTATGCCTTCGCCGCGGTGCAATGGTTCGACAGCGCCGCCCTGGGCGGGGGCCTGGGGCTGACTCGCCTGGCGCCGACCGTGTTCTCGGTTCTGGGCTTCGCCATGATCTATCTGATCGTGCCGAACCGGGCGATCCATCCCGGCCATGCTTTGACCGGCGGGTTGGTCGCCGCGATCCTGTTCGAGATGCTGAAGTCGGGCTTCGGGCTGTATCTGCGTGAATTCCCGTCCTTTCAGTTGGTCTACGGGGCGGTCTCGGCGCTGCCGATATTCCTGGTCTGGATGTACCTCTCCTGGGTCGTGATCCTATTCGGCGCCCAGGTCGCCGCCGCCCTGCCGGAATGGCGTGCCTCCCAGGCACGGGGCAGCCGGATCGCCGATCCGGGTGCGCGGCTGGCGCTGGCCTTAAGCGTCCTGGCCCGCCTGCGCGACGCGAGCCGTAAAGGGGACCTGATCAAGGAGCGCCGCTTGGGCCGCGGACTGCCGGCGACGCCCGCGGAGCTCGAGCAGACCCTGCGGCACATGCGCAAGGCAACCCTGGTGGAGCGCGGACGCGGCAGCCGCTGGGTGCTGTGCCGCGATCTGGACGAGGTCACCCTGGGCGACCTGGCCCGGGCCTTGGATTTGGGCCTGATGCCCGGCCGGGGCTGGCACCCGGCGGCCGAGAGCGCGGTTGCGGAATTGGCCGAAACCCTTGAAACCAGCCAAGCACGCAGTCTGGCGGAGGTCTTGAACGCGGCCGACGCGAGCGAGCCCGGTGCAAGCGAGCCCGACCCGGCGGTCGCCGCCGGCATCCGAAAGCGGGCCTAATATGGTGGGCGGTTACGACCCGTCGGGCGGCGCCGGCCGGCCGGTAATCGTCGCCAACTCCGCGCGGAGCTGATCGCGCGCGTCCTGGGGCAGGGCCTTGATCGCTTGATTGAGATCCTCCAGGGCCTTGCGCAAGGTGTAAACCTGGTCCAGCAGGCGCAGCACCACGGGCATGGCCTCGTCGTTGACCTCCAGGTCGCTGTGCAGTTCCGCGATCAGGCGTGCCCGTGCCAGGTCGGCGTCGTCGAACATATAGGTGCCTTCCTGGTCGATCGGCAGCACCCAGCTTCGCTCAATCCAGACCATCAAGTCTTCTTGGTCGACTTCGATCTCGGCGACCACCTGTTCGAAAGATATTAACGCCACGCTGTCGCCTTCCCTTCGCCGCCGTTCAGCTCATGCCGGATTTGCGGCGCGGATCGTAACCGTGGGTTTCGGCCCAACCCTCGACGAAGGTCTTTAGGTCTTCGTCGGGCTTGTCGGGCAGGACCACCTTCAGCTTGACGTACTGGTCGCCCTTGGTCTTGGACTTGCGATCCACGATGCCCTTGCCTTTGAGGCGCAGGGTGGCGCCGGTGTTGGAGCCGGGCGGTATTTTCATGGAGACCTTGCCGTGCACGGTCGGGATCTGAAGAGTCGCGCCCAGGACCGCTTCCTGCAAGGCGATTGGCAACTCCATGTGCACGTCATTGTCCTTGCGGGTGAAAAAGGCGTGGGGCTGGATATGCACCTCCACATAGGCGTCGCCCGGTGCGCCGCCGTTCGCGCCCGGCCCGCCTTGCCCCTTGAGGCGCAGGGTTTGGCGATCCGCCGTGCCGGCGGGAATCGATAAATCCAGTACCTTGCCGTCGGACAGGCGCAGGCGCTTCTTGGTTCCGGTCGCCGCGTCCAAGAAATCGATCGGCGCCGTGTAGGAAACGTCGGCGCCTTTGCGCGCGCCGCCCCGGCCGCGGCCGGCGCCGGTTCTGCGCCCGCCCCCAAAGAGGTCGGAAATGACGTCTTCGATGTTGATCTCGGCGCCGAAATCCGAGGCCCGGTATTTGCTGCCACCGCCGCCGCCGCGCCGGGCGTGTTCGTGATAGAATCCGCCGGCGCGCTGGGTTTCCTGTCCGCTGGCGTCAATCTCGCCGCGGTCGAAGCGCTTGCGCTTTTCCGGATCGCCAAGAATCCCGTGGGCCTGCGAGACCTCCTTGAAGTCCTGCTCGACCTTGGAATTGCCGGGGTTCAGGTCCGGGTGCAACTTTTTGGCCAGCCGCCGATAGGCGCTCTTGATGTCCTCGGCGCTGGCGTCGCGCTTCACGCCCAAAATGTCATATGGGTTCTTCATGTCGTGCCAAGCATAGACGCGCCTGCGCCGCCGGTCACGGAATCGAAGCCCGGGCGGCGGCAGTCAGGCGGCGGGGGCGCCGCAATCGGCGCCCCGGACGATAAGATTTCAGGCCGCGATGCTTATTGGATTTCCCACTGGCCGTCCGGCTGGCGGCAGGCCACACCATAAGCCTGTTCCTGATCGCCGCCGATCACCACCGTCTGCTGAAACTCGCGGCAGTACTCGTTGCTTCCGGACTTGGTGCCCTCGCGGGTCGGCGTGACCGAGCCGTAGTTTCCGGTATCGGGATTGCTCCAGGCGATGGACTGACCGACCGGGGCCGTGGTTGCCTGGGTATAGGCGCGCTCCGCCTTCAGCTTGTCGACGTCGTCCAGGCCGCGGCCAATCTCGCTGCCGACCAAAGCGCCAATCAGGACGCCGGCAGCTGTCGCGGCCAACTGACCCGTGCCGCCACCGATGGTTGAGCCGGCCCAGCCACCCAGCGCCGCGCCGCCCAGGCCGCCGATTGTCTGCTTGGTGCCGAACTGACCATTCTGCGCGCAGGCGGCGGTCAGCGCCATGATCGCAATGGCGGCAAGCATCGTCTTGAATTTCATGGTAAACGCCTTTCCGAAATTTTGTGCAATCCGCAAGGAACATATATGTAATTCGGAAGAGTTGTACGAGAAGTTTACTGACGATATCCCCAGGACCTCTTAGGGGCCTGAAATTGCCACGAATTTTACCCTGGCGAAGCGGCATCTCGTCCGCGCCGCCGGGGAACGGAGCCCGGAGCATGTTTACAGGCGATCCACCGGTCGACCCGATTCAGACCTTTCAGGACTGGCTGAAAGAGGCAGAATCCAGCGAAATCAACGATCCGACAGCGGTCGCCCTGGGCACGGTCGGAGCAGACGGCATGCCTTCGGTCCGCATGGTCCTGCTTAAGGGTGTAGACCAGCGGGGTTTCGTTTTCTTCACCAACTTCGAGAGCCGCAAGGGCCAGCATCTGCTGTCCCAACCCATGGCGGCCTTGCTGTTCCACTGGAAATCCCTGCGCCGCCAGGTCCGAATCGAGGGCCAGGTCCACCAGGTCAGCGAGGCCGAGGCCGATGCCTATTTCGAGAGCCGGCCGCGCGACAGCCGGATTGGGGCCTGGGCTAGCGATCAATCGCGGCCGCTGCAGGGCCGCTTCGAGTTGGAAAAGCGGGTTGCGGAATTCGGCTTGAAGTACGCGGTGGGCACGATTCCCAGGCCGCCCCATTGGTCCGGTTTCCGGGTCGAGCCGCGCCTGATCGAGTTCTGGAAAAACGGCGCGTTCCGGCTGCACGACCGGCTAGTATATCATCGCCAGGACGAGGGGTGGCGGATCGAGCGGCTCTACCCCTAAGCGGCCGCCCTAGCCGCGTGCGTCGAGGGACGTGATGTGACCGACCAGGTCAAAACCGCAGTTATGCCAAGCGCCGAGGCCAGCCGCCTGATGCGCCTGGCGACCTACGCCTCGCTCAGCGTCGCCGTGTTCCTGATCGCGGTCAAGTTCGCGGCCTGGCTGTTTACGGATTCGGTCAGTCTGCTGTCGACCCTGATCGATTCCCTGCTCGATGCGGCCGCTTCGCTGGTCAGCTTGCTCGCGGTCCGGCATGCCTTGACCCCGCCGGACCGGGAGCATCGTTTCGGCCACGGCAAGGCGGAACCCTTGGCCGCGCTGGGCCAATCGGCCTTTATCGCCGGGTCGGCGATCTTCCTGGTGATCCAGGCCGGCTATCGCGCCTTTCATCCCAAGGCGATCGAGCATGCCAACATCGGGATCGCGGTTATGGTCCTGGCGATCGTACTAACCTTCGCGCTGACCCGTTTTCAGGCCCATGTGGTGAAACGGACCGGGTCCTTGGTGATCCAGGCGGATTCGCTGCACTACTTTGGCGACCTGCTGATCAATGGCGCGGTGATTGTGGCGATCGTGTTGTCGTCCGAGCTTGGATGGAACCTGGCCGATCCGATTTTCGGCATCGCTATCGCCGGCTACATTTTGCTAACCGCCTTGCGCATCGGGCGTGGCGCCTACGACATGCTGATGGACCGCGAACTGCCGGACGAGGACCGGGAAAGAATTCGCGATACCGTCTTGGCCCACCCCCTGGTCCTGTCGATGCACGACCTGCGGACCCGGGCTTCCGGCCCGATGACTTTTATCCAGTTGCATATCGAAATGGACGGAGATTTGACGCTCCGCCGCGCGCATGGCGTGGCCGACGAGGTCGAGAATTTGCTTTGCCAGGTGTTTCCGGGGGCCGAGATCATCATCCATCAGGACCCCTACGAGGGGGCGGCGGCGCCGGCGCGCGCGGGGGGCATATCCTAGATGCGACCAATTCCTGTTCCACCAGACAAGCCGTCTTGACCCAGGTCAATGCCGCTAGGGTACTCTGATGACAGGCTAAAGGTCGCGGCACAGCCTGCGTGGCGTTTAGGAGGGTATTATGACCATAGCAACCGTTCTGGCCATTCTCGACGGCACGGATTCGAGCGCCGCGGCGCTGGACGCCGGGCTGCGCCTGGGCCGCAGCTTTGCCGCGCGGGTCGACGTCTTACATGTCGAACCGGATGTGGCGACCTCGGTCCCGATCGTCGGCGAAGGCATGTCGGGCGCCGCGGTCGAACAAATCCTGCAGAGCCTTCAAGCCGAGGCCGAGGCGCGCGCCAAGACGGCGCGCGAACTCTTCGATGGGCGCTGCGCGCAAAACAAGCTGTCGCCGGTTGCACCGGATAGCGATATCGCTCCGGGCACATTCAGCGTCTCCTACCGCCACGTGGTCGGCCGGGAGCATGAGGAGGTGGTGCGGCACGGGCGCTTGAGCGACGTCATCGTGCTGGCCCGCGCGGCGACCGACAACGATGCCGAGGGCTCGGCCGACTTCGATGCCGCCTTGTTCGATAGCGGCCGGCCGGTGTTACTGGTTCCAGCCGCTCCGCTCACCGCGCTCGGCGAGACCGTGGCCGTGGCCTGGAACCGCTCGCGCGAGGCGGCGCGGGCGATCGCCTGTGCCTTGCCGGTCTTGATGAAGGCCAAGAAGGTCTTGGTGCTCAGCGCCCGCGAGTCGGACGACGACCCCGAACCCAGTGAGTTGGTGCGCTATCTGGCCGGCCACGGGATCGAGGCCAAGAGCTGGGCCTTCACGCCCGGCCCCGGATCGACCGGCGACGCCCTACTGCAGGAGGCGCGCAAGGCCGGCGCCGACATGCTGGTCATGGGCGCCTACGGGCACAGCCGGCTGCGCGAACTGGTGCTCGGCGGTGCGACCCGGGGCGTACTGAGTCACGGTGCGATCCCGGTGATGCTCGTTCACTAGGGTATCCCACCCTAGGTTGTTATTCGGAAGGCGCCCTCATGTTGACCGTAGATGACTGCATAGCCCTGAGCGATCTAACCCAGGAGGAGGTCGACGCGATTTCCGAGCACGAGCATATTCCGGAAATCGTCGCGGCGGAGTATGGTAATTATCTGATCCATACGCCCGACGGGGTGCCGGCGATCAAGCGTATCATTCTGGACGATATCGAGGCGTCCCGCGCCGCCGGCAATATTCAACACACGCTGGCCCTGCGCGCCGTCCTGCATCACTTCGTCACCACCCATACCAGACCGGAAGACATCCTTTGGCGCGGAGATCGAAATAAAAGAGGATCCAGATGACGCTTAGCAGAATTCGATTGGAACTAGGTCGCAATCCGGATTTTCCCGAGGGCAGTTCATTGCATGGCTACGACGTCGTGCTGCCCTTGAACGCCGATGGTCACATCGACGCCGAGGAATGGCGCCATGCGAAGAGCCGCTGTGCTGTGCGGCGTTTCTGGGAGGGCGAGCCGGACGAGCGCGGCCATCTGGTGCACCGGCGCGGTGGAACCTGGGCCTTTCATTATGACGTTCGGGGCGATCCGGAAGAAGACGAGCCGGGCTGGAAGTTCGACACCCATGTCTTCCAGACCGGCGAATACGTCTCCCTGCGCGAGCAGGACGGCGAGCTGCGAACCTTCCGCGTGGTTTCGGTCCGGCCCGCCCCTTAAGACGCGTTTTCGGCACCGATCTTCCCCAAATCCGCGAAGACCGGCGCCGCATGTCGGGCGTTGTACAGCCGCCGGTGCGGAGTACAATCGCGCCATGAGCCAATCTCGCAAGACAGTCGTCCTAACCGGTGCCAGTCGGGGCATAGGGCACGCCACGGTCAAGCGTTTCAGCGACGAGGGCTGGCGGGTCCTAACCTGTTCGCGCGAATCCATACCGGCGGAATGCAAGCGAGACCCGAATTGGACCGACCACATAACCGTCGATCTGGCGCAGCCCGAAA
This sequence comes from Kiloniellaceae bacterium, assembly GCA_021776095.1. GTDB lineage: Bacteria > Pseudomonadota > Alphaproteobacteria > Kiloniellales > J153 > JAJFGN01. The sequence continues at coordinate 56,209 of JAJFGO010000015.1, forward strand.
GCGTTGCCGATTTCGTCGCCCAAGCGAACGACGCCCTAGGCGAAGCGCCCGTGCATGCGCTGGTCAACAATGCCGCCCTATCGCCCAAGACCGTCTTCAAGGAACGCCTGGGTTGTCTGAATGGCGATCTGGGAACTTGGCGAGAAGTCTTCGAGTTGAATTTATTCACGCCGCTCGCCCTGGGCCGTGGGTTTGCCGCCGCGCTGCGCCGCGGCCAAGGCTGCGTGGTCAACATCACCTCGATCGCGGGGCATCAGGCCCATCCCTTCGCCGGTTCCGCGTATTCGACCTCCAAGGCGGCGCTCTCCGCTCTAACCCGCGAAATGGCGGTCGAATTCGCAGAAATCGGCGTGCGGGTCAACGCGGTGGCCCCGGGTGAGATCGAGACCGAGATGATCGGGGAGGAATACGAGGCCCTGATCCCACGTATTCCCATGCACCGCTTGGGTAAGCCGGAGGAGGTCGCCTCGGCGGTTTTTCAACTTTGCGCTGCGGATTTCGGCTATGTTACCGGGACCGAAATCTTCGTCACCGGCGGGCAGCATCTGTACTAACGGGTAATCTGCGGGCTGCGCGTCGTCACGGACGAAGATGTGACGCCGGTCACTGCGGCCTCGAGCGAGACCCTTTATGAAGCGGCCAGACTCGCTGACAGCGCACTGGCCGCCCGGCGAGTCCCCTAGACCTAGACCGATGGAGCAGGGGGTCGCGGCCGATCAGTCTGATAGCAAACCAGAGGAGGACATTATGAGCCTACGCATTGGCGATATCGCACCTGATTTTAAAGCCGATACGACCGAAGGCCCAATTCAGTTTCACGACTGGATCGGCGATTCCTGGTGCATTCTGTTTTCGCACCCGAAAGACTTCACGCCGGTCTGCACGACCGAACTGGGGGCTGTGGGCGGCCTCAAGTCCGCTTTCGAAGCCCGCAACTGTAAGGTCATCGGGCTCAGCGTTGACCCGGTCGAAGATCACGCGCGCTGGGCGCATGACATCGAAGAGGTAACCGGTAATACCGTGAACTATCCCCTGATCGGCGATTCGGATCTGAACGTGGCCAAGCTTTACGGCATGCTGCCGGCCTCCGCCGGCGATAGCTCGCAAGGTCGTACGCCGGCCGACAACCAGACGGTGCGCACCGTTATGATCATTGGCCCCGACAAGGCGATCAAGGCGCTGGTCGCCTATCCCATGACGACGGGACGAAACTTCGATGAGATCCTGCGGGTCCTGGATTCCCTGCAGCTCTTTATCAAACATACGGTCGCGACGCCGGTTAACTGGCGCCCAGGGGACGATGTCATCATCCCGCCGACGGTGAGCGACGAGGTGGCCAAGGACAAGTTCCCCAAGGGCTGGAAGACCCTGAAGCCCTATCTGAGGGTAACCCCCGATCCCAGCGCCTGATCCGCCGGCGCGGCATCGAGAGCGCAACGGCCAAGGGGCCCGTCTTGGCGGGCCCCTTTTTTTGCGCGATTTGCTGCTTGGGTGGCCTAGCCCATCTTGGCGCGCAGGCCCTCGAACCAGGCGACGCTTTCCTGGGTTTGCACGATCTCGTGATCGAGCCAGTCGTTGAGGTAGCCCGCCGTGCTGGCGTGATGGGCGCGCAGGCCGCTTAAGCGGACCAGCTGGCGCTGAAACATCTCGGCGATCATCTCGACCTGAAGGTCGCGGTCCTGCGGCTCCAGCAAGTGCAGGAACCGCATCTTCAGGGTGATGATCAGCTTGTTGATCTCGCTGACCCCAGGCCGGACGTTGGATTTCAGGAGGTGCGCCAATTCGGCCTGTCCGGCCTCGGTGATGCACAAGGTCTCGTGGGCGTCGTCACCGTCGATCTCGGCGACCGGCGCGACCAGGCCCTCGACCTTGAGAAGCTCGATCGGCGGCGCAACCAAATCCAGGGATGGGCCGACCACATGGGTCGTGAAGTGCCGGACCTCGGAGGCTAATTCGGCATAGGTGGTCTCGCGGGTGGCCAGAATGCCAAGCGCCAGGAGCCGGACGGCTTCGCGCGGGACGAGTGTATGATCGCGATACATGGCGGCGGAGCTTAAGACCCAAGGGTTAACAGGTTACCCCATCAACTTAGGGCCGCTCCGGCCGCTTGTCCAGGTGGCGGGCCACTAGGGCCCGTGCCGCAACTGTGACGTTTATGGCTACTAGGCCGCCCGTTTCAGGCGCAACTCGCTCCAGATCTCGCTCAAGGCCGTGACCAATTGATCGAGCTGCGCGTCGCTGTGGACCGGCGAGGGGGTTAGGCGCAGCCGTTCGGTCCCGCGTGAAACCGTCGGATAATTGATCGGCTGGACATAGATTCCATAACGCTCGAGCAAGATGTCCGTGACCTGGCGGCACAGCACCGGGTCGCCCACCAGGACCGGGACGATGTGACTGTCCGATGGCATGACCGGCAGGCCGGCGGCCAGCAGGCGAGCCTTGGTCTCGGCCGCGCGGGCCTGGTGTTGTTCGCGCTCGGCGTTGCTTTGCTTTAGGTGACGCACGCTGACTAAGGCGCCGGCCGCCAGGGCGGGGGCCAGGGCCGTGGTGAAGATGAATGCCGAGGAAAGGCTGCGCACGAAATCGGTCAAGGCCGCGGAGGCCGCGATGTAACCGCCCATGACGCCGAAGGCCTTGCCCAGGGTGCCCTCGATGACGGTCAGCCGGTGCGCGACCCCGTCGCGATCGGAGATGCCGCCGCCGCGTTGGCCGTAGAGGCCTACCGCGTGGACTTCGTCCAGGTAGGTCATGGCGCCATACTGGTCCGCCACATCGCACAGCTCGGCGATCGGCGAAATGTCGCCGTCCATGGAATAGACCGATTCGAAGGCGACGATCTTGGGCCGCGCCGGATCGACCTGGGCTAGCTTTTGCGCCAGATCCGCCGGGTCGTTGTGCTTGAAGATCTGCTTCTCGGCCCGGCTGTGGCGGATGCCTTCGATCATCGAGGCATGGTTCATCTCGTCCGAGAGGACGATGCATTCCGGCAACTTGGCGGCCAAGGTGGCCAGGGACGCCATGTTGGAGACATAGCCCGAGGTGAAAAGCAGGGCCGATTCCTTGCCGTGCAGGTCGGCCAGCTCGCGCTCCAACAGCACGTGGTAATGGTTCGTGCCGGAAATATTGCGGGTGCCGCCGGCGCCGGCGCCGCAGCGGTCCAACGCCGTGTGCATGGCGCCCAGAACTTCCGGGTGCTGGCCCATGCCGAGGTAGTCGTTGCCGCACCAGACAGTGACGTCCTCGGTGCCCGAGTCGCCATAGCGGGTCGCGCTGGGGAAGGCACCCGCGCGGCGCTCCAGCTCCGCGAAAATGCGGTAGCGCCCTTCGTCTTTCAGGTTCTGAAGGGTAGCAGAAAAAAAGCGGTCATAATCCATGGTTGTACCGAGTCGTAGCCATTCGAGGTTAACAATCTTACCAAATTAACGGGTTTGGCGCCCCCCTGACTTGATATGTATCAGGTCCGATTGGCCGGCCCGGAGGCTCTGTCGCGGCCTTCAGGCAACCGCCGTCAGACCCTCCGCCCGAACCCAATCGGTGGTTTCGTCCAAGGCCTTCTCGAACCGCGAGATCATGTCCCGGATCTGGGCCTCGGTGATAATCAACGGTGGGCAGAAGGCGATCGAATCCGCCAAGGGCCGGATAATCAGCCCGTGCTCTTGGGCTTGGGCGCCCAAATAGGCGCCGACTTTGCCCGCGGGATCGAAAGGTTCTTTGGTGGCCTTGTCGGCGACCAGTTCCACCGCCGCCATGAGACCGACGCCGCGCACCTCGCCGACCAAGGGATGGTCGGCAAACCGGCGCAGGCCGTCCTGTAACGCCGGGGCGACCGCGCGGGTATGACCGACGATATCGCGTTCCTCGTAGATCTTCAGGGTCTCGACCGCCACCGCCGCCGAGACCGGATGGCCGCTGTAGGTAAAGCCGTGGCCGAAGGTGCCGATCTTGGCGGAGTTTTCGGCGATACCCTGATAGATATCCTCCGACACCATGACGCCGGAGATTGGCAGGTAGGCCGAACTCAAGGCCTTGGCGACGGTAATGATGTCCGGCTTGATGCCAAAGGTCTGGCTGCCGAACATGTTGCCGGTCCGCCCGAAGCCGCAGATCACTTCGTCGGCGATGACCAGAATATCGTACTTCTTGAGCACCTTTTGGATCTTTTCCCAATAAGTGGCGGGTGGCACGATTACGCCGCCCGCGGCCATGACGGGCTCACCGATGAAAGCGGCCACCGTATCCGGACCTTCGTTTTGAATGAAGGCATCCAATTCGGCCGCCATGCGGGTCGCGAAGTCCTCCTCGCTCTCGCCCTCGTGCCCGAAGCGATAGTGATGCGGGCAGGGCGCATGAAGGATGTTTGCGATGGGCAGATCGAAATCGCGGTGATTGTTGGGCAGCCCAGTCAGGCTCGCACTGGCCACCGTCACGCCGTGATAGCCCTTGACCCGGCTAATGATCTTTTTCTTCTCCGGCCGGCCTAGGGCGTTGTTGTAGTACCAGACCATCTTGATGATGGAATCGTTCGCCTCCGATCCGGAATTGGCGAAGAACACTTTGGACATCTTGACCGGCGCGATCTCCAGCAACTTTTCCGCCAGTTCGACCGGGGGCAATCCGCCCTTCTGGGCGAATGTGTGATAATACGGCAGCTTGCGCATTTGGTTTGTGGCGGCCTGAACCAGGCGTTCCTCGCCGAAACCGAGCGAGGCACACCACAGGCCGGCCAGACCCTCGATATATTCCTTACCCGCGGTGTCGTAGACGTGGATGCCCTTGCCCTCTGTAAGGATAAGCGGCCCGTCGCGTTCCAGCGCGCGCGCGTTGGTATAGCTGTGCAGGTGGCTCGCGATATCGCGCGCTTCGGGCGAGTTGGGGCGGATCGTCATGACTGGGCTCCAGATAGTGCTGGTTTTTTGGGCGGGTTCAGCCTCACCTTACTCTCCCAAATGATCCGGGGCCAAGTGGCATCGCGAAACCTTGCGATTCCTGGTGTTTTTGCTTCTCTTCTGCGGGCGCTTGCTTGACCCAGGTCAATGTGACGGCCGGCCAGCGGTGTCACCAATAACAGGAGGAAATTACTCCCACCGGTGCGCCGCACCGGCATTTTGGAGGTTAACGCATGACCTATAAGAACCTGCTGATTCACCTCGACGACCGTGCGTCCTGCAAGAGCCGGACCGCCGCCGCGATCGCGCTGGCGCGGTCTCACTCGGCGCACCTGACGGGGCTCTTTGTGGCGGTTGACCCGATCCTGCCCGGCAGCCTCCGCGCCGAGGTCCCGCCAGAGTATTTGAGCATGCTGGGCGAGCAGCAGGAAGAGGCCATAGAAGCCGGCCGGAAGGCCTTCAACGATATGGTCCGTGCCGCCGATGTGAACACTGAATTCCGCTCGGTCCGGGTCTCGTCGAGCTCGATCGCGGACGCGGTCGCCTTGCATGCGCGCTATGCCGATCTGGTTCTCTTGGGTCAGCCGGAGAGCGACGTGCGCGGCGAGTACGAGGCCGGAACCGCCGAGGACGTTATCATGTCGTCCGGCCGTCCGGGCCTGGTGGTGCCATACATCGGCGCCGGCAAGACCATAGGGCGGCGCCCCATGGTGGCCTGGAACGGTGGGCGCGAGGCCGCGCGCGCAATCAACGACGCCATGCCGATTCTGGAGAACGCCGAGCGGGTCAGCGTGATCGTGGTGAATCCGGCATCGGGCGACCACGGTGAGGAACCGGGCGCCGACATCGCCCTGCATTTGGCGCGCCACGGCATAAAGGTCGAAGCACACCATCTGGAAATCCGGGACATGAGCGCGGCCGACGCAATTCTGTCTCGTATTGCCGATCAGGATATCGACGTCCTTGTCATGGGGGCTTACGGCCATTCGAGAGTACGCGAATGGGTTCTGGGCGGTGTCACCCGGCAGATCCTGGCGCAGATGACCGTGCCGGTGCTGATGTCGCACTAGTGCATGTGTTGATGTCGCGGTAAGGGCCCGGAATCTCGGCGTTCCAGGCTGCCGTTAGCCTCGACTCCGCAACTCTCTGGCTTCCATTTGATTCCGGAACGGCCGGGCGCTAGGCTTTGCCCAACGTCAATCGGATAGCCATCGGAGTTGCCCATCATGCCCGTCGTAAACCGTATCGCCGAATTCCAGGAGGAGATGACCGCCTGGCGCCGCGACATTCACGCCCACCCCGAAACCGCCTTCGAGGAAAACCGGACCTCGGATTTCGTCGCCGAAAAACTGGCCGAATGGGGTATCGAGGTGCATCGCGGCATGGCTACCACCGGCGTGGTCGGCGTGCTGGACGGGCAGAAAGGTGGCAACGGCCGCTCGATCGGCCTGCGTGCGGATCTCGATGCTCTGCACATCCATGAACTCAACGAGTTCGATCACCGCTCGCGCAATGAAGGCAAGATGCACGCCTGCGGTCACGATGGCCATACGACCATGCTGCTGGGTGCCGCAAAGTACTTGGCCGAGACCCGCAACTTTTCCGGCCGGGTGTGCTTCATCTTTCAGCCGGCGGAAGAGAACGAGGGCGGTGGCCGGGTCATGGTAGAGGACGGCCTGTTCGAGAAGTTTCCTGTCGAGTCGGTTTATGGCATGCACAACATGCCCGGAACGCCGGTCGGTAAAGTCGACATGAAGGCCGGTCCGGCCATGGCTTCTTTCGATATCTTCGAGATCACGGTCACCGGCAAGGGCAGTCACGCCGCCATGCCGCAGCAAGGGCACGATCCCGTCCTAGCGGCCTCGCAGATCGTGACCGCTTTGCAAGGCATCGTCAGCCGCCGGGTCGATCCCATGGAATCCCTGGTGGTCAGCGTGACCCAGTTCCACGCCGGCGATACCTGGAACGTGATACCGAACCAGGCGGTGTTGCGCGGCACGGTGCGTTGCTTCAAGCCGGAAGTGCGCGATTTCGTCGAAGCCGAGATCAAGCACATCGCGGAAACCATCGGCGGCGCACATCGCGCGACCTTGGACTATCGTTACGAGCGCCGCTATCCCGCCCTGGTCAACACCGAGCGGGAGACCGAAATCGCGGCCTCTATCGCGGCCCAAATCGTCGGCGAACAGAATGTCCAGGCGAACGCGCCGGCGCTCATGGGCTCGGAGGATTTCGCCTACATGCTGCAGGAAAAACCGGGCTGCTACATCTGGCTCGGCAACGGCACCGAGGGCGGCCCCGGCGGTTGCTCCGTACACAACCCACATTACGACTTCAACGACGATATTTCGGTTCTGGGCGCCAGCTATTGGGCCAAGCTGGTTGAGACCACGATGCCACGGGCGAACTGAGGTCGAAAATGCCGGCTGGCGATAAAGGCGAGGCTGTTTACAGCGACGACTTTATCGCCAAGCTGGAATTGCTTTGGGGCGAGGGATTCCTCTCACCCGGTGGGTCGTCGGAAATCGCCGAGTTGTTTCGCGGCGTCGATCTGACCGGCGCCAGTGTCCTCAATATCGGCAGCGGTCTGGGCACCATGGACCGAATTCTGGCACGCGACCATGGGGCGGCGCGGGTCCTTGGCGTCGATATCGAGGCCCAACTGATCGAACGCGCCGGGGCCGCCGCTCAGCGCGAAGGCTTGGCGGATCGTGTGTCCTTTCAGTTGGTCGCCCCCGGACCGCTGCCCTTTCCAGACAATTGTTTCGATGTGGTAACCAGCAAAGACGCGATCATCTGCATCGAAGACAAGCGCGCGCTTTACGCGGAGGCCGCGCGGGTTCTGAAACCGAGCGGGCGCTTGATCGTGAGCGACTGGTTGGGCGGTGCGCCGCCGTACTCGGCCGAAATGCACGCCTGGATGGGCAGCGCACCTGGGCACTATTTCATGATGACGCCGGAGGACACGGTGCGCCTCGTCGGCTCCCTTGGCTTCATGGAGATCGAGACCCTCGACCGCAACGATTGGTATTGCCATATGGTGCGCGAAGAAGTGGCTCAGATCAGCGGGCCGAAACGCGTACAGATGGCCGCCCTGTTCGGCGAGGCGGAGGCACGGGCCTGGATCGAACGGGTCGGCAAGAAGGCCGCCGCAGTCGAGGCCGGCGACTTGCGCCCCGGGCATCTGCGCGCCCGCAAGGCAGGTTAGGCAGGCTCGGCAAACGGCGTTCGCGCATTGCAAGTGGCCACGACGTTTATTTCACTTGCCAGGCCTGGGGGCTCACTCGAAATTCGGTGAGTGCTAAGACCATCCACAAAGTGCGGGTACGGCTCACTCGCTCCCGGGTTGTGCCTTTGCGATAACCCCATGCTAAAGTTCCCTTGTATCCGAATGGCGGAATTTTGGGGGGCATTTTGGTCCGAATTCGCAAGACTGTCGAGCCGGGGCAGGCGACAGCGTGCCTGGCCACCGAATTTTGGCGGGCGGAGTGAAAGCTTCTTTCCGTGTGTTCGCGCTGGCCGTGGTGCTGTTTGGCTGCTCCGAGGAGGAGCCGACTCAGAACAACCCGGCCGCTTCGGCGCCGACTGTGGTGGTCATTCCGGTAACTGAAAGCGACGTGTCCGGACGCCTGGAATATGTCGGGCGCGTGGTCGCCTATAAGCATGTCGACATATTCGCGCGGGTGGACGGCTTCTTGACTGATCGCCTGTTCGAGGAAGGCGCGCAGGTCACAGCCGACAGTCTTCTCTTCAAAATCGACCCGGCCGAATTCGAGGCAGAGGTCGCGGCGGCGGCGGCCGAGGTTAAGCGCGCCAAGGCCAGTCACGATTTTGCGCTCAAAGAATTGGACAGGGCGCGTAAACTGGTCAAGCGCGGCAATATCAGCCAATCGACCCTCGATGGACGCGTCTCCGAGGCGGCGCGCGGTGCGGCGGACATCGATGCCGCTCGGGCCACGCTGACCCGCGCCAAACTCGACCTCGGCTATACCCAGATCGCGACGCCGATCACCGGGCGGATCGGGCGTGCCTCCTTCGATGTGGGAAACCTGGTTGGACCGGACAGCGGGTCGCTGGCGACCGTGGTTGCACTGGATCCGATCTACGTTACCTTCTCTGTCGCCGAACGCGACCTGATAGAATATCAGCAGGCGCGCGCCCGCGGCGAGGCGGAGGTCTATCTGCCCAGCCTGCGGCTTTCCAACGGCACGGATTTCGGCCAAGTGGGCGACATCGACTTTGTCGACAATAAGGTCGATCCGTCCACCGGAACCATTCAGTTGCGCAGCGTATTTCCCAATCCGGACAAGTGGCTCTTGCCCGGCGAATTCGTGACCGTGATCCTCAAAACGGAGAATACGCGGCGCAAGGTGGTTATTCCGCAGGTCGCGGTCCAGGAGAACCAGGCTGGGCGCTTTGTTCTGGTCGTCGATCAAGCCGATACCGTGGCGATTCGACAGGTTAGGATGGGTCAGCGGACCGGCCGGGAATGGGTCGTCGAAGACGGACTGGAGCCGGGCGAGACGATCGTCGTGGAGGGCATACAGAAAGTCCGCCCGGGTGCCACGGTGCGTCCGGTTTCGAGCGCCGGGCAACCCTAGGCGATGTTCAGCGTCTTTTTTATCGATCGGCCGAAATTCGCCTTCGTAATCGCCATCGTCATGGTTCTTGCGGGAACGATCGCGCTGACCCAGATGCCGGTCGCCGAGTTTCCTGAGGTCACGCCGCCGCAGATCACGGTTTCCGCCAGCTATCCCGGCGCCAGCGCGGAATCCGTCGAGCAGTCGGTCGCCACGGTGATCGAGGCGGAAGTCAACGGCGTCGAAGGCATGATCTACATGTCATCGAAGAGCGGAAACGACGGCAGCTACGACCTGACCGTGACCTTCGATGTTGGCAGTAACGCCGATTTCGCCCAAGTGAACGTCAATAACCGGGTTCAGATCGCGACCCCTAAATTGCCCGAAGACGTTCGGCGCCAGGGCGTGAAAGTGCAGAAGCAATCGACCTCGATGCTTCTCGTTGCCAGCCTATTTTCACCCAACGAGACCTACGACGCAGTCTTCCTATCGAACTATGCGAGCATTAATTTGCGCGACGCGCTGGCACGCACGCCGGGCGTGGGCAGTGTCGATATTCTGGGCGCCAGGGACTATGGCATGCGTGTATGGCTGCGGCCGGAACGCATGAGCGCCCTATCTTTGACGACCGGCGATATCATCGCGGCGATCCAGGAGCAGAACCTGCAGGTTTCCGCCGGCGCCGTGGGTCAGCCGCCGGCACCGGCCGATCAAAAGTTTCAGTACACCATCCAGGCAAAGGGGCGGCTTAGCGAAGTCGGCGAGTTTGAGGGGATAATCGTTCGGGCCCGACCGGACGGCTCAACCGTTACACTGGGCGATGTCGCAAGGCTTGAACTGGGCGCTCAAACCTATAGCTGGTTCGGCAAACGCAACCAGACCCCCGCTGCTTTGCTGGCGGTCTACCAGTTGCCCGATGCCAATGCCCTCGATGTTGCGAAAGCGGTGAAGGCCGAGCTCGCGCTATTGGAGGAACGCTTTCCCGACGATCTTGCCTACGACATTACCTACGACACGACGCTTTTCGTAGAGGCTTCCATGGTAGAGGTCGTGACAACCCTCGGCACGGCTGTCGTTCTGGTGATCCTCGTTGTCTTTGTCTTTATGCAAGACTGGCGTGCGACCTTGGTGCCCGGAATCGCGATTCCAGTATCGCTGATCGGCACATTTGCCGTCCTCCTTACGTTCGGCTTTGGCCTTAATACAGTCAGCATGTTCGCGCTGATATTGGCGATCGGCGTTGTCGTCGACGATGCGATCGTGGTGGTCGAGAATACCCAACGCCTAATGGGCGAAGGCATGGCGGCCCGCGACGCGACCCGCCAATCCATGCGGCAGGTCACGGGGCCGGTGGTCGCCACAACCTTGGTGCTACTCGCGGTCTTCGTGCCCGTCGGCTTAACCCCAGGCCTAACCGGACGCCTGTACCAGCAATTCGCTGTGACGATTTCGGTTGCGGTTTCTTTGTCTTCGATCAACGCCTTGACCCTGAGCCCGGCGCTCTGCGTGATGCTTCTAAGGCCGCCGAGGGCGAGCACGCGCGGGCCGCTCGCCGTGTTCGAACGGCTCTTGAAAGCGACGACAAGCGGCTATTCGGCCATCGTGCGGGTCTTGATGCGGCGTTTGGTCCTGGTTCTAGCTGCTTTTGTCGCCATGCTGGTGGTGACCGGAGGCCTGTTTCAGAGCCTACCCACAGGCTTCGTGCCGTTCGAGGACCGCGGCGCGCTGTTCGTCGATGTTCGGCTGCCTGACGGCGCGGCCTTGAACCGCACCGCGGCGGTGATGAGCCAGATCGAACAGATTGTCGTGGACACGCCGGGCGTCGCGAGCATCCTCACCGTCACCGGTTTCAGTCTTCTCTCCGGGACGCAAAGCTCCAATGCCGGCCTGGCGATCATGGTGCTGGACCCCTGGGACCAACGCGAAGACCCGGCACTCCATGTCGGCGCCATCCAGGCGCGGGTGCAGCAGCACCTCTGGGCGCTGCCTGAAGCCACCGCCTTCGTTTTCAGCCCGCCGCCAATTCCGGGCCTGGGCAATACCGGCGGCTTCGAGTTCGTCTTGCAGGATCTGGAAGGGCGCTCGCCGCGCGATCTGGCGGGCACCATGGGCGGCCTGATTGTGGCCGCCAATGGCGATCAACGCCTAGCACGGATTTTCAGCACTTACCGCGCCGACGCGCCCCAGTTGTTGGCCGATATCGACCGCCGCAAGGCCAAGAGTCAGGGCATTCAGATCGACGAAATCTTTCGTACTCTGCAAGCCTTCTTGGGCTCTTACTACGTGAACGACTTCAATAAATTCGGCCGCGTCTATCAGGTGGTGATTCAGGCCGAAAGCGACCGGCGCGCGGAACCGGGGGATATCGGCAGAATCTTCGTCCGCAACGAATCCGGGGCGATGATTCCGCTTCGCACCCTGATCGATGTCCAACCCATACTCGGGCCGGAGCGGATCGAACGTTACAATTTGTTCCGTTCGACGACCATTAATGGCGAAGGCGCGGCCGGCGTTAGCTCCGGCCAAGCGATCCAAGCGATGACCAAACAGGCGCGCGCCAACCTGCCGGACGGATACAGCTTTGAGTGGACCGGCATGTCACTTCAAGAGATCAAGGCAGGGGAATTCGGTGCCGTTCTATTGGTTCTATCAATCGTGTTCGTCTACCTTTTCCTGGTTGCCCAGTACGAGAGCTGGACCATACCCTTCGCCATTATCCTGACCGTGCCGGTCGCCGCCCTCGGCGCCGTTTCGGGGTTGCTATTGGCCGGACTGTATCTCGATATTTATGCCCAGGTTGGGATGATTCTACTGATCGGCTTGGCCAGCAAGAACGCGATTCTAATCGTTGAATTCGCCAAGCAACTCCGTGAAGAGGGCGCGTCTATCCTGGACGCGGGCGAACGCGCGGCGCGCCTTCGTTTTCGTGCCGTGCTCATGACCGCCTTTTCCTTTGTCCTCGGCGTCGCGCCGCTGGTGGTCGCGAGCGGGGCGGGTGCGGCCAGTCGGCGTTCGGTCGGCGTCACCGTGTTCGGTGGCATGCTGGTCGCGACCGTCGTTGGCACGTTGCTGATCCCGGTCATGTATGTGGTCTGCCAAAAGGCGCGGGAATGGGCAAAGGGCGGGGCGAGCCGGACCGGTGGAGACAGCGCCGAACCAGGGCTGTCCGAGGAAAAGGCAAGGAGCTAGAGCATATTCCGATGATATTGAACCATTTGATGGCGCCAAATCAGTCCACTCGGCTAGGCACGGAACGCCGCGCGATGTGGGGCATCGGGCAAGTTTCGCAGGCGACGCCGATGGGCTGATTTGGCCCACCGGAGGCCGGAGTTTCGCGCCCGCTGGACGTCGTTGCGGCCCACTTGCGGTCACCCAGACCGCGGCGCGGGCCGCGCCTAGCCAGCAGACGCGAAAATCCGGTCAAATGACTCAATATGATCGGAACATGCTCTAGGCCTGCCCGGCTAAGACGCACCGTCCTCTTCCACCGCCGCCTGCGCTGTCAGCCAGGCATCCTCCGCCTTGGCGAGGGCGGCCTTGACCTCACCGAATTTGATTTGCAAATCCATCAGCTTCGCGGTCGAGCCGTTATAGATTGCCGGATCGGCGAGACGGGCTTCGAATTTGGCTTTTTCGCGATTGAGTTTTTCAACTCGGGCCTCGGCCTCGCGGGCGGCCTTGCGCAGGTGCGTGACGGCGGCCCGGGCCTCGGCGCTGGCGCGGCGCTGATCCTTGCGGCTCACGCGCGCGGCCCCGTTACCATTGGCGTCGGTTTTCTCGACCTTGGCCCGGCCGCGCTCCGCCCGGCGTTGTGCGAGCAGCAGGGCGCGGTAGTCGTCCATGTCGCCGTCATAGCTTTTCACGGTCCCGTCCGCGACCAACCAGAGGCGGTCCGCGGTCAGCTCGATGACATGCGGGTCGTGGGTCACGATCACCACCGCGCCCTCGAAATCGTTGATCGCCTGGATCAGGCTTTCGCGCGCATCCATGTCCAGATGGTTGGTCGGTTCGTCGAGCAGTAGCAGTTGCGGCGCGTGCCGGGTCATGAGGGCAAACAGGAGCCGCGCCTTCTCCCCGCCCGAAAGGCGTCCGGTCTCAAGCATGGCGTGGTGCTCGCCGAAGCCGAAGCGGCCCAGATGGGCGCGCACCTTGGACGGCGGCTGGTCGGGCAGGGCGCGCGACATGAGCGTCAGCGGCGTCTCCGTCAGGTCCAACTCCTCGGCTTGGTCTTGAGCGAAATAGCCGACGCTGAGTTTGGATGACTTGGTCAGGCGCCCGCTGAGCGGTTTCAAGCGTCCGGCAAGCAGGCGGCTGAAGGTCGACTTGCCGTTGCCGTTGGCGCCCAGCAAGGCGATCCGGTCGTCCATGTCCAAGCGCAGATTGAGGTTGCGCAGCACCGGCGTGGCGGGATCGTAGCCGGCGCTGGCGTCTTCCATGGTCACGATCGGCGGCGACAGCTCGATCGGCTTGGGAAAGGTAAAGGAAATCGTCCGGCTCTCGATCATTGCCGTGACCGGTTCCATGCGCTCCAGCGCCTTGATCCGCGACTGCGCCTGGCGCGCCTTGGAGGCCTTGTAGCGGAAACGGTCGACGAAGGCCTGAATGTGCCGCCGCTCGGCCAGCTGTTTGCTGCGGAGCGCGGCCTGATGCTCCAGGCGTTCCGCACGGGTTCTCTCGAAACGGTCGTAGTTGCCGTTGTAGGCGACGATCTTGTTGCCTTCCAAATGCAGGATGCGCCGGGCCACGCCGTTTAGAAGGTCGCGGTCGTGGGACACCAGGATCAAGGTGCCGGGATAGGTCTTCAGGTAGCCTTCCAGCCAGAGCACGGCTTCCAGGTCCAAATGATTGGTTGGCTCGTCGAGCAGCAAGAGGTCGGGCTCGGAGAACAACAGGGCGGCCAGGGCGACGCGCATGCGCCAGCCTCCCGAGAACTCGCCACACGGCCGTTGCTGGGCTGCCTCGTCGAAACCCAGGCCGGCCAGGATCTGGGCGGCGCGGGCCGGTGCGCTCTCCGCCCCGATCGTCGCCAAACGCTCGTGAATTTCGGCAATTCGCGCCGGGTCCCCCGGCCGCTCATCCGCCCGCTCGGCCTCCGCCAGCAGGGCGGCGCGCTCGGTGTCGGCAGCCAGGACAGTATCGATCAAGCTTCTCGGGCCGGAGGGGGCTTCCTGCGCCACCGTGCCGGTCCGCAAGCCACGGGGCAGGATGATATCGCCGCCGTCGAGGGCGAGTTCGCCCGCGATCAGCTTAAGCAAGGTGGTCTTGCCGCTGCCGTTACGCCCGATCAGGCCGGCGCGCTCGCCCTTGTTTACCGTCACCGTGGCCCGATCGAAGATGATCCGGCCGCCGGCGCGGTAGAGGATTTCGTTGATCTGCAACATGACGGGCCGGGTGATAGCACAAGGCGGGCGGGGCGAGAAAGGCGGTACTCGCGGTCGTGTCGCAGTTTGAGGCCGGACGCGCCGAGAGCGCAAAGCGGTTACGATTGTCAGCTCAGCGGAGGAAAGCAGTCGCCGTTCCTGTGCGGTGAGAGAGTCCGGGTAGTGCCAGGAGGAGACGAAAGCGACGTTGCGTTCAGCGTGATGAAACGGCAGGCTTTTGAACAGCTAGAACGTTATGGGGGAGCCAGATGGGCCTTAGCGAAGCGGAGATCCAAGTCTTGGTCTCAATCCACAAACTTGTCGTTGAGGGTGCGGTGGCGGACCGCGCGGCTGTTGAGGCGCGAGGGGATTGCTATTGGGTCTTCAAGGAAGACTGGTCCGATGCATTCCAGAGCCTAACGCAAAAAGGCCTTATCTCTGGGAACGACGGCGGCTACTACCTGACCGCTGCTGGCCAACCCGTGGCCCAAGGCTGCCACAGCGAACGCCCAGACATGTATTGGTATTATTACCAAAAATTCTATCCCGCCGCCTGGGCAAGCAAGGCTCATTCAAAGCTCTGCCAGCGCGTCTTCGGAGAGGACCTATGCCAAGAAGGGCAGACTGATATGGCCTCTCTTAAGCACCTGTTGGCGCTAATGGATATCAAAGCCGGTGACAAGGTGCTCGACCTGGGCTGCGGCGCGGGCATCATCGCGGAGTACGTTTCCGATCAGACGGGGGCATCGGTTATTGGCCTAGATTACGCGGCCTCGGCCATTGACGAGGCCACCTCCCGGACCGAGAGCAAGCGCGATCGCCTCACCTTCGAGCACGGCAATTTCAACGAACTAGACTACCCGGAAGGAACTTTCGACTCGGTCATTTCCCTCGACACGCTCTATTGGGCATCCGATCTCAAGGCGACATTATCAGCGCTGAAGCGCGCTCTAAAGTCTGGCGGGCGGATCGGCATCTTCATGAACCACCATATCGGCGAGGGCGACACGCCGGACTTGCTCGCCGCTCGACACAGCAAACTTGCGAAGGCCATCGCCAAGGTCGGGCTGCCACTCCAAACCTTCGACTACACGACAGAGATTGGCGAGTTCTGGCGCCGGAACTTCGCGGCCGCGACGGATTTGAAGGAGGAGTTCGAAGCGGAAAGCAATGGCTTCATCGCGGATAGCTTGATACGAGAGTCGAAGGAAGATTACCTCCCGGATGTCGAGGCGGGCAGGATCGCGCGTTACCTCTTTTTCATTCATTGCTAACCAATACCGTTTTGGGTCAGGAGCGGAGATGCTATTGATATTGCGTCAATGTCGGCTGTCGGATGTAAAGCTGACGAGATCTGCTGAAATGTAGACACTACGGCACTCGCCGCCGGCTTGAAGTAAGCCCCGGATTAGGCGAAGCTTCGCCCTTATGGGCTTGGCGGGAGGCTGTGTATGGCGATCTATCGAGGGACTTGTCACTGCGGCGGCGTCGCCGTCGACTACGAAACTGCGGTGCCGCCGGGCGAAACCGAGGTGCGGGCCTGCCAATGCTCGTTTTGCCGCATGCACGGCGCGCAGGCGGTCAGCGACCCCGGGGGCAAATTAAGCTTCGCCGAGAAGGTGCCGGGCGCCCTGCGGCGTTATAGTTTCGCGCTGAAGACGGCCGACTATATCCTCTGCGGCACCTGCGGCGCCTACCTCGGCGCGGTCTTGAGCGACGACGCGGGCGGCGGTTACGGGATCGTCAATATCCTGGTCCTGGATACGCCCGAGCTCTTCACCCAAGCGCCCCAGCCTTTCGTCTACGACGCCGAATCCGTTGCGGCACGTATCGACCGGCGGCGTGCGCGTTGGACGCCCCTCGCGCCGGCCTAAGACCGAAATCCCATCACGGTATATCGGTGCGCCCCAGCGTCTCATCCAAGCGGCCGGCGCCCGCCAGGCTTTCCAGGTCCTCGAAGCCGCCGATGTGTTCGCTGTCGATGAAGATTTGCGGGATCGATTTGACGCGGGGCAGGCGGCGCGCCAAATCGTCGCGGTGCGCCGCCTCCGAAATATCGAGATCCGTGTAGGCGACGCTCTTTTCGTCGAGCAGCGCCTTGGCTCGCATGCAATACCCGCATCCCGGGCCGGAAAAGACCTCGATCTTCATGGCTTGGCTCCCGTGTTGGCGAGGATCAATGATTGACGTGCAGGATCGGCTCCATGCCGGAGAAGACCGGCTCGAGCGCGACCCCCAGCGCGTCGCCGAACTTGCTGACCGCGATGTAGATGGTGATGGTGAACACCGCCTCGACGATCTGCGGCTCGGTGAAGTGCGCGTTGAGCCGGTCCCATAGCCCTTTGGACAGACGGTTCGCGTCGACTCCGATCTGCACGGTCAGGTCAATCAGCGCCTTTTCGGCCTCGGAAAAGTGCGGGCTGTCCTTGTAGCGGTCGTCGCCGATGTCCGAGATCTTCTCCTCCGAGATGCCCAGGCGCTTCGACAGGGTTTCGTGCTGCACCACGCAGTACTGGCAATCGTTGCGATGGGTGGCCTTGAGGATGATCAGCTCCTTGGTCACCCAGTCCAGCTCGCCGTCCTTCAGGATCGCCATGATCATATCGGTGAAGACGCCGCCCAGTTCCGGGGTGTGGCCGAATACCTTGAAGATGTTGAGCAGCATCTCGAAGCGCCCTTCCGCCTTGTCGTAGAAGGCGAGGGTTTGCGGGTTGGCCTGGTCGCGTTCGACGTAAGAGACGGTCATGGTGTCCTCCCATTGTGTTGAACGATCGTTCTAAACTTGGCTAAAAAATTTACTCCAAAAGGGCCTTGGCCTGGCGGGCCACGGCGTGCAGCAGAGGCGGCTCAGGGCGGCTGCGGGCCAGAACGCGCAGGCCGATGAACAGGCTTAGGAGAGCGCAGGCGGTCTCGCCCGCATCGACGGTCTCGGGGATGTCGCCCCGGCCCTGGCCCTCGGCGATCTTGTGGGCGAAGAAGGTCTCCATCTCCGTCTGCCCCTCGGCAACGATGTGGCAAATTTCCCGGTCGTGCGGCGATAGCTCCAGCGCCGTATTGACCAGAAGGCAACCGTCACGTCCCCCTGTTCCCAGGGCTGCGGCGATGGCCTCTTCGAAGGCCGCCAGTATCGCGTCCTTAGGTCCCCGGGATCGGCACAGGCCTTCGACCCAGGTGCGGCGATGGAGGCCGTCGTAATGGCGTAAGGCTTGGATGAAGAGGCTGCGCTTGTTGCCGAAAGTGGCATAGACGCTGCCGCGATTGATCCCCATGCAATCTACCAGGTCCTGCATGGAGGTTGCCTCGTAACCGCGGGCCCAAAAGGCGTTCATGGCCTTGGTCAGCGCGCCGTCGACGTCGAATTGCTTTTCCCAGGGCATGGGGTGGCCTCCAGGTCCAAAAGCTTAAGGAGTTTGGAACGATCGGTCAATATAAGCCAGAAGAACCGGCTTCGCATTGGCGCCGGTCCCCGCGTCAGGCGACGGCGGCCAAGGCGGTTCGCGTGCTCAAGAGCGACACACAGGCTTGCGCCGCCTCCCGGCCCTTCACCTTGAAGTGCTCGAGGAAAAAGCCGCGGTGCTCGTCGCTCTCGTGGAAATGATGCGGTGTCAGGACCGCCGAAAAAACCGGCACCTCGGTTTCCAGCTGCACCTGCATCAGGCCGCTGACCACGGTCTGGGCGACGAAATCATGCCGATAGATGCCACCGTCGACCACCAGGGCGGCCCCGACCACCGCCGCGTATCTGCCGGTCTTGGCCAGGCTCTTGGCGTGGAGCGGAATCTCGAAGGCACCGGGCACGTCGGTGACCTCGACGCGCGCCGTGCCGTCGGTTAGACGCCGGATCTCTTCAAGAAAGGCGAGGCGGCACTGATCGACGATCTCGGCGTGCCAGCGCGCTTGGATAAAGGCGATGTTGAGTGGGGTATGCTTGTCGAGGTGGCTCTGATCCATGGCGTTCTCCTGTAAATTCAGAGAGCGGAATCAGGGCGTACAAAGCAACGACGTCCCCGCCGACAAGCGGAGCGTCCACCACCTCGTTCTCTTCCATCCGGACTTTAACCGTCGGCCCCGGAATCTCGCCGGGTCTGCTGACCCCTTCGGGCGGAACCCAAAGGGCGCTCGCGGGCTTAAGCCTCAAAGGCTTTCACCGCCGGTGGGGACTTTCACCCCGCCCCGAGAACGCGCCCCGCCAAAACGACGGGACTCACAAAACCTAATCGACCGATATGGACTTGTCGATAGCCGGTCTTAAGCGCCGCTGCCGGTTGCCGGGGCTGCTCGCGGCGGCTATAAGCCGCCCAAATTCGAGATCATTCATTCATATGGCAATAGGAGACCCCCCGGCCATGGCGACCCAGCGGACCTTTTCGATCATCAAGCCGGACGCGACCCGGCGTAACCTGACGGGCAAGATCGTCACGTGCCTGGAGGAAGCCGGCCTGCGCGTGGTCGCCCAGCGCCGCATCCAGATGACCCGAGCCCAGGCCGAGGGCTTTTACGCGGTCCACAAGGAGCGCCCCTTTTTCGATAGCCTGTGCGACTTCATGACCTCAGGCCCGGTCGTGATCCAGGTTCTGGAAGGCGAGAACGCGGTCGAGAAGAACCGCGAGGTCATGGGGGCGACCGATCCGGCCAAGGCCGCGCCGGGCACGATCCGCGCCGAATTCGCCGAATCGATCGAGGCTAATTCGGCCCACGGTTCGGATTCGCCGGAAAACGCGGCGATCGAGATCGCCTATTTCTTCGCCCAGGTCGATATCGTGGGGTGAGGCTCAGGCACACGGACAAGAAAAAGGGGCGCGACCGGCGGGTCGCGCCCCTTTTTTCACGATTCTGCCTAGACTTCGTCTGGGCGCGTCTAAACCAGGAAGATGGCCATGCCGACCAGCACGACGACCACGGCGACGGTCGACCAGGTCATCAACTTCACGAAGCCGGCCCATTGCCGACGGTGTTCCTGGAGCATCTGGTCTTCGGCCATGGCATCCCTCTCCTCAATCGCTTGCGGCCCGCTCGGAGCCTGAATCCAGCTCTTCTCTTAGCCGATCCACGCGCGCGCCGGCAAGTGGGCAATCCATACAAGCGCTGCATCCAGACCCGGCCCTTAAACGTATATACTGTCATGATCATGTTCCGAGTCCATAAGCTCGCGGCCGTCGCGGTGGCGGCCATGCTCTCCGCCTGCGCGCCTATCGAGGCCGTCAACCTTTTGGCCTCCGGCGAGGGGTACGAGCGGACCGAGGGCATCGCCTACGGGCCCGAAAACCGGCAACGGCTGGACGTCTATCGCCCGAAAGAGCCGGGTCCGTCGGGCACTGTGGTGGTTTTTCTGTATGGCGGCGCTTGGAAGCGCGGTGCGCGGGAGGATTATGGCTTTGCGGCGGCGGCCTTCGCCGCGCGCGGTTATGTGACGATCGTGCCCGACTACAGGCTGTATCCCGAGGTTCGCTTTCCCACCTTTGTCGAGGACGCGGCGCTGGCCGTAGGTTGGGTTCGTCAAAACATCGCCGCGCATGGCGGAAACCCGGATCGGATCGTGCTGGCGGGGCATTCGGCCGGCGCTCACAGCGCCGCGCTGCTTGCCCTCGACCGCTGTTATCTGGCCCGCAACCAGGTGCCGGACGCGGCGATTCTGGGCGTCGTCGGCTTGGCCGGGCCTTACAGTTTCGATCCCACCACATTTCGAACGACCAAGGAGGCTTTCGCGACCGCCGCCCGGGCCGACAATACTCGCCCGGTCGCCTTCGCTCGCGCCGGGGCACCGCCCATGCTGTTGATCCATGGTCTCGACGATTCGACGGTCTTGCCGCGAAACTCTGAGGATCTGGCCAAGGCCCTGCAAGCCGAGGGGGCGGAAGCGCGCTATCTGCCCTTCGAACGCCTGGGCCATCCGGGCATGCTCTTGGCCCTGGTGCCGCTCTTCGAAGGCTTGGCGCCGGTCGTCTCGGAGTCGTTGGGTTTCATCGAGGGCCTCGGCCCGCGGGTCACGGCCGAGGTGACGACTCCGCAATCGCAACGCTGTCGCCGCGTATCTTGACCCGCCCCTCGGCGATCAGGCGTAGGCATTGAGGGTACAGCTTGTGCTCGGCCTCCAGGACCCGTGCGGCCAGGCTATCCGGCGTGTCGCCCGGCAGGACCGGCACGGCGGCCTGGCCGAGTATCGGGCCATCGTCCATTTCGTGGCGCACGAAATGGACGGTGCAGCCGTGCTCCGTCACCCCGGCGGCGAGCGCGCGCTCGTGGGTGTCGAGGCCCTTAAAGGCGGGCAGAAGCGCCGGGTGAATATTGATCAGGCGGTCGCGCCAGCGATTGACGAAACCTTGCGTGACCAGGCGCAAGAATCCCGCCATGCAAATCAGGTCGACCTCCGCGGCCTCGAAAGCGGCGGTGACAACGGCATCGAAAGCCTCGCGGCTGGCGTAGTCGAGGTGCGGCACGACCTTGGTGGCAACCCCGGCACTCTCGGCCCTAGCGAGGCCCTGGGCATCGGCCTTGTTGGAAATGACCAGGACAATTTCGGCCGGAAAATCCGCTTCGGCGCAGGCGTCGAGCAGGGCCTGCAAATTGCTGCCCCGGCCGGAGATCAAGACTCCGACCCGCAGACGTTCCGTGCCGTTCATTCGACGCCCAGGGATTCCAGCCCCTCAATCGTAACCACGGGCGCTCCGGCCTCGCGTGCAACAATCCGACCGATGCGGTGCACCGTCTCACCCTTGTCGCTCAGGATACGGGTCGCTTGATCGGCTGTTTCCGGCCCGCAGACCGCAACCATACCGATCCCGCAGTTGAAAGTACGCACCATGTCTGCCGTCGGCACCCCACCGCTGCGCGCCAGCCAGTCGAAGACCGCAGGGCTGGGCCAGGATCGGGCGTCGATCTTGGCGGCAACGCCGTCCGGTAGCACCCGCGGCAGGTTTTCCACCAGGCCGCCGCCGGTAATGTGGGCCAGGGCCTTGAGCGACCCGGCGCGGTGCGCCGCCAGGCAGCTGGCGACATAAAGCCGGGTCGGCGTCAGCAGGGCGGTGGCCAAGGATCGCGTGGCGTCGAAAGGCGCCGCATCGGCCAAGTTCAAACCCAAGTCGGCAACGATTTTGCGGACCAGGGAAAACCCGTTCGAATGCAGGCCGTTGGAGGCCAGACCGAGCAAGATATCGCCCGCCGCGACAGTTTCACCGGTCAGGGCCGCGCCGCGCTCCACCGCGCCGACCGCGAAGCCGGCCAAATCGTAGTCGCCGGGGGCGTAGAGACCGGGCATTTCCGCCGTCTCGCCGCCGATCAAGGCACAGTTCGATTCGCGGCAGGCGGCGGCGATGCCGGTCACCACCGTGCGCGCGGCCTCGACCTCCAGCTTGGCGGCGGCATAGTAATCCAAGAAGAACAAGGGCTCCGCACCCTGGACCACCAGGTCGTTGACGCACATGGCGACTAGATCGGTGCCGATTGTATCGTGCCTGCCGCTCTCGATCGCCAACTTGACCTTGGTGCCGACGCCATCGTTCGCCGCGACCAGCAAGGGGTCCTTGTAGCCGGCCGCCTTGAGGTCAAAAAAGCCGCCGAATCCGCCCAGGGCGGCATCGGCGCCGGGCCGCGCCGTGGCCTGGGCCAGCGGCTTGATCGCCTCGACCAGGACGTTACCGGCCTCGATATCGACGCCGGAGTCCTTGTAGGTCGGGCCGTTTCCGCTAGATATGGCATCCTCCCGCCACATGGGGTATGAAGGCCGCGGCCCGGTCGCATGCCGGGGCGGGACAACCCCGCGTCCGTCGGGCGGGGCGAAGATACTTCATAAAGGGCGCTTTGCAATGCGCTTTCACTGCGTCGTTTTCGGTCTTCTGCTTGGGCTTGCAACGGTACCTGCCGGGCCGGGCGCGCGGGCGGCATCCGATGCCTTTACCCTGCGCGGCGTCCGGGTCGATATCACCGCCGATACGGCGGCCGCGGCGCGCGAGGCGGCCCACGCCCAGGGTCAGGCCGAGGCGTTCCAGCGGCTGCTCGGCCGACTGTTGCCGCAAAGCGAGCTGAGCCGCATGCCACCCTTGGCGCCGGAGCAGGTGGTCGAATACGTCAAGGATTTCGAGGTCGCGGACGAACGCACCTCGGACGTGCGGTATCTGGCCGCCATCACGGTGCGCTTCAATGAAACCGCGGTTCGCCGCTTCCTGGCCGACAACGGCTTGGCCCATGCCGAAACGCTCAGCAAGCCGGTCGTCGTGGTGCCGGTCTTCGGCACCTTGGAGGCGCCGCGCTTGTGGGAAGAAAGCAATCCCTGGTGGGCGGCTTGGGCGACCCGGTCGCCGGACGGCGGCCTGGTGCCGCTGATCGTTCCGCTGGGCGATCTGGGCGATATCGGCGCGGTCGATGCCGGGCAGGCGCTGAACGGTGAGGTCGAACCGCTGCGCGTTTTGGCCACGCGCTATGGGGCCGCCGATGTGCTGATCACTCAAGCGGTCCAGGTGGGCGACCCGGAGTTGGGTCCGGTCTCGCTCCAGGTCGGCACCAGCCGTGTCGGTCAGCGCCAGCAAAGCACAACCATAGAGACCTTTCTTCAGGGCGCGGACGAAGATTTGCCGACGCTCTACGCCCGCGCCTCCGAGGTTGTCGCGGCGGCGGTCCAGGAAGATTGGAAACAGCGCAATCTGCTGCGCCCCGGCGAGGCGCGGCGCATTACCGTCGCGGTCCCGCTGAACGGCCTGGACGAGTGGCTCAAAATCCGGCGGCGGCTTGACGGCGTCGCGGGCGTGCAACGTAGCGAGATCGTGACCCTATCGCGGACCCGCGGCGAGTTGGATATCAGCTTTGTCGGCAACGAGCAGCAACTGGTCCTGGCCATGGCGCAGAGCGATTTGGACCTGGCTTTCGACGATACCGGCAGTTGGCTGTTGCGGATCAGTGGGGCCACGCTGCCGGCAGCCAATACGGCCGCGCCCGGTGCCAAGGCCCCTGCGAACAGCGCGCCGGTCCGCGAGTGACCGCGCGGGGTGCCCTATCGCTTCTGCCCAATATCATCACCCTGGCGCGCTTGCTGGCGGTGCCTGTCGCGGCCTACCTCATCCTTCAGGGCGCCCACGTGCCGGCGTTTTGGGTCTTCGTCGCCGCCGGTGTTTCAGACGCGGTGGATGGGTTCCTAGCCAAGCGCCTGGACGCGGTCAGTTTGATCGGGGAATTCCTCGACCCCCTGGCCGACAAAGCACTATTGGTCACCGTCTTCGTTGTTCTGGGCTATCTCGATCACGTTGCTATGTGGCTGGTCTTCCTGATCGTGTTCCGCGATCTGCTGATCGTCGGTGGCGCGATCTTGTTTCAAACCCTGACTCAATCGCTCGAAATGAGCCCGCTGTTCATTAGCAAGATCAACACCGCCGCCCAAATCGTTCTGGCCTGTGCCGTCTTGGGGCAATTGGCCAGTGGGTGGCATGCGGCTGAGATAACACTCATCCTGACTATTGTCGTGGCCGCCACGACCTTTCTGTCGGGCGCCGCCTATGTCATTAAATGGGGCCGCTTGGCGATCGCAGTGGAACGGAGCCAATGATCGCCCGAGCACCACGCGGACATGGAGGGCGGGCGTGACGGTTGAACGGCAGATACGGTTTTGGCTGGTTGGCCTCGCGGTTTTCGTCGTCGCGCTGTTTTTCCTGCGCGACGTTCTGCTGCCATTCGTCGCCGGCATGGCGGTGGCCTATCTGCTGGATCCGATCTGCGATCGTTTGGAGAGATCGGGCATGTCGCGGGGTCTCGCGACCGCCATTTTGACCGTCCTGTTCATTGTCGTCGCCGCCGGCGCGGTCCTGCTTCTCGTGCCGGTCATCGCCGGCCAGTTGGTCAATCTGGTCAAGAATGCGCCCGATTACCTGGATACCCTGCGCACCTCCGCGGTCAACGTGATCTCGATCATTGAAGCGAGGGTCGAGCCGGCGGTCATTGAAAAGCTCCGCGCGGCCCTGGCCGGCTCGGCCGAGCGCTTGGTCAATTGGACCAGCGGCCTGCTCGGCGGCTTGATCAGCGGCGGGGTCGCCTTGGCCAATGTGCTTTCCTTACTGATCATCACGCCGATCGTGACCTTCTACCTCTTGCGGGATTGGGACCGGATCGTCGAGACCATAAATTCCTGGCTGCCGCGCGATCACGCGCCGACCATTCGACGCTTGTCCAGCGAGGTGGACGAACGGCTAGCCGGCTTCCTGCGCGGCCAGGGTTTGGTGTGCCTAACCCTTGGCACGTTCTACGCCATCGCGCTGTCCATGGCCGAGCTTCAGTTCGGACTGATTGTCGGCATGATCGCCGGTATCGCTTCCTTCATCCCCTTCGTCGGGGCGATCATCGGCCTGCTGCTTTCGATCGGTCTGGCCTTGGTGCAGTTCGACGACTGGGTGCGAATCGCGATCGTCGCCGGAATTTTCGTGTTCGGGCAACTGGTTGAGGGCAATTTCCTGACTCCGCGCCTGATCGGCGGCCGGGTCGGGCTGCACCCGGTTTGGATCATGTTTGGGCTGCTCGCCGGCGGGGCGCTGTTCGGGTTTGTCGGCATGCTGCTGGCGGTGCCGGTGACCGCCGTGATCGGGGTCGGCGCTCGCTTCGCCCTCGAACAATACAAGGACAGCACGATCTACACGGGAACCGGTGAGCGCGACGGCGATCCGGATGCGCGGGAATGAGCGGCGCGGCGCAACTGACGCTGGATCTCGGACATCGCCCGGCGCTCGGGCGCGAGGATTTTCTGGTCGCGCCCGGCAACGAGGTGGCGGTGGCCTGGATCGATCGTTGGCCCGATTGGCCGGGCCCGGCCCTGGCCCTGCATGGTCCACCCGGCTGCGGCAAAAGCCATTTGTGCGAGGTCTGGCGCGCGGCCAGCGGCGCGGTGCGGATCGACAGTGCCCGCCTGTCGGCAGCCGAACCGCCGGCACTCTTGGGCGCGGCGACCGCCTGCGCCCTGGACGATGTCGAGCATGCGTTGGATGATGACCAGGCCTGTGCCGGGCGACTTCTGCACCTTTACAACATGATTGCCGAGCGCGGCGGCCACATGCTGCTGATCGGCCGTGCCGCGCCGGCCCATTGGCCGGTTTCGGTGCCGGATCTGCGCACCCGCTTGGCCGCCATCCCGGCGATCGAGCTGGCCGCGCCTGACGATGCCATGATCGAGGCGGTGATGGTCAAGCTCTTCGCCGACCGGCAACTACGCGTCGGGCACGAGGTCGTGCAGTTTCTACTGCCGCGCATGGAACGGTCTTTCATCGCCGCGCGCGCCTTGGTTGATGCATTGGATCGCGCGGCCTTGGTCGGCGGGCGCGAGGTTACCGTGCCCCTGGCGCGCGCGGTTCTGGCCGAGTGTGGTGATACAGGCTAACCCAAGGGCACAAGAGGTAAGAGGAGTCGAGCATGGATCTGGGGCTGAAGGGCAAGACGGCGCTGGTTTGCGCGGCCAGTAAGGGCCTGGGGCGCGGTTGCGCCATGGCGCTGGCGCGCGAAGGCGTCGATCTGACCATTGTGGCACGCACCGCCGAAACCCTGGAGGCCACGGCGCAGGAGATCGCGCGCGAGACCGGCGTGCGGGTTCAGGCCGTGCCGGCCGACATCGCCACCGCAGCCGGCCGCGCGGCCGCCCTGGCGGCCTGCGGTGAACCGGACATCCTGGTCAACAACGCCGGCGGCCCGCCGCCCGGCGATTTCCACGACTGGTCGCGCGACGATTGGATCAAGGCGCTGGACGCGAACATGCTAACCCCGATTGAGCTGATCAAGGCGACCGTGGATTCCATGATTGCCAAGCGCTTTGGGCGGATCGTCAATATCACGTCCTCGGCAGTCAAGGCGCCGATCGATATTCTGGGCCTGTCGAACGGGGCGCGGGCCGGGTTGACCGGTTTCGTGGCGGGGATCGCGCGCAAGACCGTGCGCCACAACGTGACCATCAACAACCTTCTGCCAGGACCCTTCGACACCGATCGCCTGCGCAGTAACCTAGAGGCCCAGGCCGAAAAAGCAGGCCGGCCGTTGGCGGATATCAGGCAAGAGCGCATGGCCGGCAACCCGGCCGGGCGCTTTGGCGACCCAGAGGAATTCGGCGCCGCCTGCGCCTTCCTGTGCGCCCAGCACAGCGGCTTTATCACCGGCCAGAACCTGCTGCTCGACGGCGGCGCCTTTCCGGGCACGCTTTAGACCCCTGGAGCCTGGACCTTTCACCCGATCCTCTGTTCCACCGCGTTGGAGGGCAATCTCATGCTGTACATGGTCATCGAACGATTCAAGGATCGGGATGCCTTGGCGGTCTATCGCCGGTTCCGCGATCGGGGCCGCATGACGCCGGAGGGCCTGTCTTTCGTCGGAAGTTGGGTGGAAGCCAATTGCGATCGGTGTTTTCAACTCATGGACTGCAACGACGTTAGCCTGCTCCAGGTTTGGGCCGCCCATTGGCGCGATCTGGTGACCTTCGAGTTCGTCCCGGTGGTGCCCGGCAAGGAAACCGCGGCGGCCTTGGCGCCCTATTTGGACCTGACGCCCGGTCGTGTTAGCGGCTAATGCGCGCCCTGCAGGGGCCGGAGAACAGCCAAGTCATCCGCGGACGTGGACAAGATTAGGAACAACTGTTATAAGAATTTGATTGCCGTTAAACTGCAATATTGCGGCACAAAAACAATAAGCTGGGGAAGATCGTTCATACTGGGTCGAGGCCCCTAAGGGCCAGGGAAGGGAAATTCGGCGGTCGCCTTGGGGAAGATCCCCAGTGGCTGTCACCAAAGGAATGCATGAAGAGTACGAACTGAAGCTGGCCGTCTCGCCGGAACAGCTCGAGAAGCTTTCGCGTCATCCGCTGTTGCGGTCCCTGACGCAGGACCGCAAAGCGGCTACCCGTTTGGTTAGCACCTATTACGATACGCCTGCCGGTCTGCTCCACAAGCGTGCCATGGCGCTGCGAGTCCGCGAGGCCGGGGATACCCGGACCCAGACCCTCAAGGTCAAAGGCGACCAGGATACCGGCCTGCAGCACTTTCACGAATACGAGGCTACGCTGCCCGGCGACCGGCCGGATCTGGACCGGGTCAACGATCCGCAGCTGAAGGCGCTGTTCGCGGATATCGGCCTTGCGGCGCAAATCGGGCCGGTCTTTACCACGGATTTCGCCCGCCGGAAAATCCTCCTGCGCCTATTCGACAGCGAGATCGAGTTGGCGTTGGATCACGGGGCCATCATCTCGGGCGAGCAAACCGTGCCGATTTGCGAGGCCGAGCTGGAGCTTGTCTCCGGCCGACCGTCGCGAATTTTCGAGCTGGCCCTAACCTTGCGGGACAGCGTGCCGTTCCGCCTGGAGTTCCGCACCAAGGCGGGGCGCGGCTATGCGCTCGCCTTGAATGAACCGGTGGCGCCGGTCGCCGGTAAAAAGCCGGTCCTGAGCCGCGAGCAGACCGCGGGACAGGCCTTTTACGCCATAGCTCGCGCCTGCCGCGATCAAATCCAGGGCAATGAGCCCGCCGTGCTGCGCGGCCTCGAGCGCGACGGCGACCCGGAGGGCGTGCATCAGATGCGCGTCGGCATCCGGCGCTTGCGCGCCGCGCTCAGGGCATTTCGCCCAATCATGGCTCCAGAGGCTTTGGCCTACCTGAAGGCAGAATTGAACTGGCTGCAAAGCGAGTTGGGCCCGGCCCGCGATTGGGACGTCTTCGTGGCAGAGACCCTGCCGCCGATCCAAGCCGCGCTTCCCGAGGAGACGGGCTTCGAGTCCGTGTTCAGCGCCGCCATGGCCGCCCGGCGCCAAGCCTACGAGCGGGGTCATGCCGCGATCGCCGATACGCGATACGTCTGTCTGCTGCTGCGCCTCAACCTTTGGCTGGAAGAAGGCACCATGCTGGATGGCACGCCGCGCGGGGACGCGGGCGCCCATCAAGACGTTCCTACGTCCGCCGGCGCGGCCTCGGAGCCGATCCTAGCTTTTGCCACGCGGGTCTTGCGCCGATGCGACAAGAAGATGCGCCGAACGGGGCGCAATCCCGCCGCGCTAACCACAGAGCAGCTTCACGAACTGAGGATAGAGGCGAAAAAGCTGAGATATGCAATTGAATTCTTTAAGACTCTATACTCAGAGAGCGCGGTCAAACGCACCTTGGAGATCTTGGTCGCGATCCAGGATTCGCTCGGTGCTCTAAACGATTCGGTGATTTGTCAGGCGCTCTTGAAGGACTTGCGGGTACGCAGTGCGCTGGATACGGACTTCAGCAAGCCGGTCACGGAACGCGCTACGGGTCTTATCGCGGGCTGGCAGGCGGCGGCGTTGGCGCACCGGATCGAGAATTTCGGGGAACTCTGGGCCGCTTATCGCAAGGCGAAGCCATTCTGGGCCCGGCCCAGTGGTCCGCGGGCGGTGCGGGTCAAAGATCGCGCGGGCGCATGAACTGAGTCAGGCGCCCGGTATCCGGACCGGCGCCCCGCCACTCGGCGATATCGAAGGTGAAGACCGAAAGGGCCGCGGTCGGGTATTTCTCGGACAGGGCCTTCAGCGCCTCAGGATCCGATCTGGGCCCGGCGAGGGCAGCCGCCAGGAGTTCCATTCCCGGATTGTGACCGATCAAGAGCACCGTGTCGGCGGCCGAATCCGCGCTGCGCAGGGCCTCCAACAGTTTTTGCGGCGATGCCAGGTAAAGGCCGCGTCGGAATTGGACCGACGGCGTGCCCTTCAACTCAGCCGCGACCAAGTCCCAAGTCTCGCGTGCCCGGGTGGCTGACGAGCACAACACCAGATCCGGAACCAGGCCGCGGGCGCGCATCGCCCGCCCCACGCGTGGCGCGGCCTCGATCCCGCGCGGGGCTAGAGGCCGGTCGAAATCGCCGAGGGCACGATCGCTCCAATCCGATTTGGCGTGGCGCAGAAGGGCAAGTGTCTTCATAAGGGGCCTATCCTGTGAAAGACCGCCACCGGGCCTCGGCGCGGGTTAATTTCTTAGCAATACTTTCATAAGATATCATGATGGTGGCGCGGTAACTTAAATTACAGCGCGCCATGGCGCGAATATGATCGGGGGCATTGGCGGGCATGGTTGATAAGGCCAAGCAGCAAAGCGGGAAAAGAGCGACGAAATTGGATTCTGCGACCTTGGGCCACGGCCGTGCCATCGACCTGGACGCGCCGGAGCGCCTGATAAACCGCGAATTGTCTTGGCTGAAATTCAACGAGCGCGTGCTCGACGAAGCGACAAATCCAAATCACCCAATTCTTGAGCGTCTTCGCTTCCTTTCGATCTCCTTCAGCAATCTCGATGAATTCTACATGGTTCGGATCGCCGGCCTGAAAGGGCAGGTCAGCATCGGCGTCGTGACGCCTAGCCCCGAAGGCTTATCGCCGGAACAGCAGCTTTACGAGATCAACCGCAACGTCACCGCCCTGATGCAGCGCCAGCAGGTGATCTGGCGCGGCCTGCGCGACGAGCTCGGCCGGAACGGCATCGAGGTCCTGCGTACCGAAGACCTGAATGACGATGAGCGAGCCTGGCTGGACAGCTATTTCAGCGATCAGATTTTTCCGGTTTTGACGCCGATCGCGATTTCGCCGGCCCATCCCTTTCCCTTTATGCCGAACGGCGGGTTCTCCATGGCGCTGGAGATGATCAGCCCGGAGAGCGGCGAAACCTTCATGGGCTTGATCCCCATGCCCTCGCAGGTCGAGCGTTTTGTCCGGTTGCCCGGGAAGGGTGCGCGATTCTTTCGCCTGGAACAGATCGTGCGGATGTATATCGATAGCTTGTTCCCGGGGATCGAGGTGACCGGGTTGGGCTTTTTCCGGGTTCTGCGCGACAGCGATATCGAGATTGAGGAGGAGGCCGAAGACCTGGTGCAGGTGTTCGAATCCGCCTTGAAACGGCGCCGCCGGGGCACGGTGATTCGCCTGACGATCGATTCGGATATGCCGGAGTACCTGCGCCGGTTCGTGCGCGAGGAATTGGACGTCGCGCCTGAGGATATGGTCGAACTGGATGGCCTGCTCGGCCTCTCAGACACCAAGCAACTGATTGTCGACGACCGGCCTGATTTGGTTTTCCCGCCCCATAACGCGCGCTTCCCGGAACGAATCCGCGATTTCGCCGGCGATTGTTTCGCGGCGATCCGGGCCAAGGACATCTTGGTTCACCACCCCTACGAAAGCTTCGACGTGGTGGCGCAATTCATCCGCCAGGCCGCGGCCGATCCGGCGGTGGTCGCGATCAAGCAAACCCTGTACCGGACCAGCGAGGATTCGCCGATCGTCAAGGCGCTGAGCGAGGCAGCGGAGGCCGGAAAGTCGGTAACCGCGCTGGTCGAGCTCAAGGCGCGCTTCGACGAAGAACGAAATATCCGCTGGGCCCGCAACCTGGAGCGTGCGGGCGTGCATGTGGTCTATGGCTTCATGTCCCTGAAGACTCACGCAAAGGTTTCTCTGGTGGTGCGGCGCGAGGGTGGCGGTTTGCGCTCCTACGTTCACTACGGCACCGGCAATTACCATCCGGTGACCGCGAAGATTTATACCGATCTGTCGTTCTTCACCTGCACGCCGGCTTATTGCCGTGACGCGGCGCGCCTGTTTAATTACATGACCGGCTATGCCAAGCCGAAGCCCATGGAAAAGATCGCCATCGCGCCCCTGACCCTGCGTCGCCGGCTCTTGAGCTTGATCGAGGATGAGGCGGGCCATGCCAAGGTCGGCCGTCCGGCAGCGATCTGGGCCAAGATGAACTCCCTCGTCGATCCGGAGATTATCGACGCGCTTTACCGTGCGTCCCAGGCCGGCGTTTCGATCGAATTGGTCATGCGCGGCATCTGCTGCCTGCGCCCCGGTGTGCCGGGCCTGTCCGAGAATATCCGCGTCAAGAGCATCGTCGGCCGCTTTCTGGAGCATAGCCGGATCGTTTGCTTCGGCGCGGGCAGCGGTCTGCCCTCGCCCGAGGCCATGGTCTTCATCTCTTCGGCGGATTGGATGCCGCGAAACCTGGACCGGAGGGTCGAAGTTCTGCTACCGATCGAGAACCCGACCGTGCATCAGCAGATCCTTGAGCAGATCATGATCGCCAACCTCAACGATGAGGCACAAAGTTGGATTCTGGAACCGGACGGCGAGTATCGGCAGGTCCAGGCTGGCGCCGAGGCCTTCAACGCTCATACCTTCTTCATGACCAATCCCAGCTTGTCGGGCCGGGGCAGCGCGCTTAAGAAATCGAAAAAGGCACTGCGCCTGGTCCTGAGGACCCATTGACCGTCTCGTGAATACAGACCTAAACACCGAACCGGAGCCCATACCGACCCGCGCCGGCACGTTGGCGGTTGTGGATATCGGGTCCAACTCCATTCGCCTGGTCGTCTACGACCGCCATCGCGGCGGTGCGGCGCCCATGTTCAACGAGAAAGTCCTTTGCGGCCTGGGTCGCGGCATGGCCAAGACCGGCCAGCTGAACCCGGACGGCGTGAAGCTGGCACGCGACAACCTGGTCCGCTTTACCCGCTTGGCCCACGCCCTTGGGGTCGAGCGGATCGATCTGCTGGCCACGGCCGCGGTGCGCGAGGCCGAGGATGGGCCCGCTTTCAGCGCCGAGGTCGAAGCCCTGACCGGCCATCCCGTTCGGGTCTTGAGCGGGCAGGAGGAAGCCCGGCTGTCGGCGCTCGGCGTCGTGGCCGGATTCACCGACCCGCACGGCATTGTGGGCGATTTGGGCGGTGGCAGCTTGGAACTGGTTGAACTGACCCATGGCCGGCCGGGACGTTCCATCTCCCTGCCGCTCGGCCCCTTAAAGCTGATCGAATCCTGTGGCGGTAAGGAGGCCGACATCGCGCGCGAGGTCGACCGGCAGTTGGGCGAGGTCGATTGGTTGAAACAGGTGCACGGCACCGGCACCTTTTTCGCCGTCGGCGGCGCGTGGCGGAACCTGGCGCGCATCAACATCGACCAGCGCCGCTACCCACTGCACGTGATTCATGGCTATCACATGCGGCGCGACGAGATCGACCGGCTTAGCGCGGTGATCGGCCGCCAAAGCAAACGCTCGTTGTCGCGGATCAAGGGCGTGACCAAGGCGCGCCTTGAAATCCTGCCGACCGCCTCGGTCGTACTTAGCAGGGTCGTGCGTATCTTGGGGTGCGACGAGGTACGGTTTTCCGCCTTTGGCCTGCGCGAAGGCTATGCCTTCGATCTTCTGCCGGCGGCGGAACAAGAACTCGATCCTCTGCTGACCGCCTGTACCGCGATCGCCCGCCGCGACGTGCGTTTCGATGACATGGGCGAGCCTCTCATGGCCTGGACCGATCCCCTGTTTCCGCGGGAACCGGCGGCAGCTCGGCGGTTGCGCTATGCCTCGTGCCTGTTGTCCGACATCGCCTGGCGCGAACATCCGGATTACCGCTCCAGCCAGGCCTTAATCCGCATTTTGCATTACCCCTTCACCGGTTTGAGCCACGTCGAGCGGGTTTGCCTCGGCCTGGCTGCCTATGTGCGCTATGGCGACAGTGCCGACAATGCGGACTTCAAGCCATACCAATCCCAGCTTTCGGCCGAAGATTATCGCGCCGTACTGATTCTCGGCTTGGCGCAACGCCTGGCCTATCAGCTTTCCGGCGCGTCGCGCGAGGTGCTGGCCCAATGCGCGCTGCGCCTCGACGATGAGCGCGGCTTGCAGCTCGTCCTGCCAAAGGACGGCACCGTCCCGGTTGGCGAGGCGGCCGAGCGGCGCCTGGTCGCCCTGGCCGAGGCGCTGGAGACCAAAGCCTACGTGATCGGCGGCTAACGGCCGGCCGGGGCCCTAGAGCAGATCCGGTCTAGGAGAGAGGCGCACCGCTATGGTCCTTGCCTGGCTCATCGCCATCGTGTTGGTCGTGCTGACGGTGGTCATTCACTACGAATCCCTGCGCCTCCTGTCGGGACATCTCGATGCCCTGACGCTGCCCGTGCGGGTGCGGGCGCGCATGGTCCTGGTCATGCTGGCGATCTTTCTGACTCATATCGTCGAAGTGCTGATCTTCGCCCTGGGGTACATAGTCGCGGCCCGCGCCTTCGGGATGGGCACCCTGATCGGCGAGACGGAGGCCTCGTTCCAGGACTTCGTCTACTACTCATTAGTCAGCTATACGTCACTTGGCCTGGGCGACATCTTCCCAACCGGCGGCCTGCGCCTGATCACCGGGATCGAGGCCCTGACCGGCCTGCTCATGATCACCTGGTCGGCCTCCTTCACCTTCCTCTACATGCAACGCTTCTGGAAGCTGGGTCGCAACGGGCCGGGCGGCGAGGGCTAGGGCAGGGCGACCTCGCGCGACGTTTCGATGATCGTCATCGTTCGCCCGTCGGTCTCGCGCGTGACCCGGTATTCGCCCCGGTAGGTACCCGCCGGCCACGCCGCGCCGCGGCGTTTGCGCCCGGCGTAGCGCAGCGATTGCGCCTTATTTTTTTCGAGGGTGCCGGACCACACGGCGATCGGCGCGCCATCCTGGCCGGTGACGCGCAGCGACTCCCGGTCGCCGGCGCGCAGGCCCCAGGCGGCGGTCCAGAACACCAGGGCGGGGGACTTGGAGTTGGGGGCGGCGGGCAGCACCCGGCCCAGGGCGGATTTCAAATCGACCGGCCCGGCAGCAAAGCCCGCGTCCAGCAAGCCGCCAGCCCGGTAAGCGAGGGCGGCTTGGGCCTCGGTGTTCCACAACGGCGCCGAGTTTTGACCGCAGCCGCTTTCCGGCGGGCGGCCGGTGAAGGGGTCAAGCACGCGGTCCCGGTGCCGGACGGCGAAATGCAGGTGCGGGAACTCGCTCTTGCCGGACAGCCCGATCAGGCCGAGGCGGGTTCCGGCCTCGACCCGCTGGCCAGGCTCAACCGCGATGCTGCCGTTTTGCAGATGACTATACTGGGTCCGCCAGTCGTTGCCGTGATCGATCACCACGCCATTGCCGGCCTCGCGCCCACGCACCGCATCCTGGCCGCGCTCGCGGAAGGAGACATCCGGTTCGCCGTCTCGGGTTCGCAAGACCGTGCCGGGCGCCGCGGCCAGGACCGCCACGCCCTGGGCCATGTGACGCAGGCCGGGCAGGCGGATATCGATTCCCCGGTGCCCGTCGTAGCTGAGCGGGCCGCAGGTGTGGTCCTTGGCGCCCGGGCCGGGCTCATGGTCCAGGTAGTTCTGCACCACGCAGTGCGTGCCGATCTCGCAGGCGACCGGCAGGGCGAGGCGCGGGGCGGGGTCCTCGGCCGCCAAAGCAGCAGGCCAAGCCATGCCGAACAGCAGGATTAGCGGTAAGACGGGTAGGTTTGGGCGCGGTCCGTTCATGGGGTGCCCCAGCGCCCTCGCGTCACGGCGCCGGCCTAGGACGCCTTCGCCTGTTTGGCCGGGACCGGGACCAGGCGCACCTTGCGGCCCTCGGCGGCCAGGGCCAGGCGGCCGTTCTTGAGAGCCAAGGCATCTTGACCGAAAACCTCGAGGCGCCAGCCGCCCAAAGCCGGAACCTGAGCGTCGTCGTCGGCCGCGATCGCTTCCAGGTCGGCGGTGTTCGCGACCAGCTTTTGCGCCACCTCATGGGTTTCGCATTTCATTTTCAGCAAGACCTTCAGAAGATCGATCATGGGGCCCAGGCCGGCCGGGCGCTCGGCGCGCGGCGGCGGGGCCGGGCACTCGGCCTCCGGAACGGCCAAGCCCTCGGCGACGGCCTTGAGGATCGCCTGGCCGATGCGGCCGCCCGCCATCTCGCGCGACAGGCCCCGGGTGCGCCCCAGTTCCTCGGCCCCGGTCGGGTGGTGGGCCGCGACATCGAACAACTGCTCGTCGCGCAAGACCCGGTTGCGCGGCACATCGCGCCGTTGCGCCTCGGTCTCGCGCCAGGCGGCCAGGGCGCGCAGGATCGCTAGATAACGCGGATCGCCGGATCGGGTCTTGAGCCGCAGCCAGGCCGTTTCCGGCAAGAGCTGGTAGGTCTTCGGCGCGGTGAGCACCGCCATCTCCTCGTCCAGCCAGGCGGTCCGGCCGCTCTTGTCGAGCAGGCGGCGCAGCTTTTCATAGACGGGACGCAAGTGGATCACGTCGGACAGGGCGTAATCGATCTGGCGCTTCTTCAAGGGCCGGCGCGACCAATCGGCGAAGCGCGACGACTTGTCGATCTGCGCGCCGCTCAGCTTGCGCGCCAGGGTGTCGTAGCCGACCGATTCGCCGAAGCCGCACACCATGGCAGCGACCTGGGTATCGAAGATCGGCGCCGGCAGGGCATCCATGAGCAGGTAGAATATCTCCATGTCCTGGCGCGCTGAATGAAAAACCTTCAGTATCTTGTTGTTTTTCATGAGATCGAACATGGGCTCAAGGTCCATGCCCGGGGCCAGGGGGTCGATCGCCACCGCCTCGTCCCGGTCGCCGATCTGGGCCAGGCACAGCTTGGGCCAGTAGGTCGAATCCCGCATGAACTCGGTGTCCACGGCCAGGAACTCGGCCTTGGCATGGCGCGCGCAAAAATCCGCGAGGGCGTCCGAATCGGCGATCAGGGTCATGGCTGCGGGTATACACGCAAAGCCAAAGTCGTGAAAGCGACGGCGTGGACCCGAAATGAGGGCGGTGGCCACGCCCTCTTGACAATACGAGCTAAAGAGTGCATATACACGTTATGACCAAGAAAGCTCCCCTCACGATCGAACGCGGCGCCCTGGAACCGGCGGCCTGCACCTGTGCAAGCCTGCGCCGGGCCGCGCGCGCGGTGACCCAAGTTTACGACGAGGCTCTGCGACCCAGCGGTCTTAAGGCAACGCAGTTTTCCCTGCTGGCCACCTTGGCGCGGCGCGGCGATCAGCCCTTGACCCGGCTGGCGGAGGCCTTGGTGATGGACCGCACCACCTTGACCCGCAATTTGAAGCCCCTGGTCGGAAAAGGCTGGGTCGGCGTCGCCCAGGATGGCGATCAAAGGGTGCGCCGGATCGCTTTGACCCATGCCGGACAGGAGGCCCTCGAGCGAGCTTTGCCCCTGTGGCGGGACGCCCAATCGCGCCTGGTCGGTCGCCTTGGCGCGAAACGCTGGTCCGGCCTGCTCGACGATTTGAAAATCACAGTGGACGCCGTTCGCGGTGGCTGAGACCCGGCCCTTTTTTTGTATAAAAGAGTGCATATACACTGAAATAGAGGAGAAATCGAAATGACCGTTTCCAATGCCAAGACTCCATGGACCGGCGCCCTTTGGGCCGGGCTCGGTGGCCTTTTGATCGCGTGGTTCGCGGCCGCAACCTTCATCGGGACCGAACACCTGCTGATCAACGACGGCGGTGCAATGTTCCCACCCATCGCGGTCACGGCGGCCGCTCCCGTGGCCATCTTTCTGGCGCTCTATGCATTCTCGGCCCGGTTCCGGGGTTTTGTGCTGGCGCAGGATATCCGGACCCTGACCATGCTGCAGCATTGGCGGGTCGTCGGCTTCGTCTTTCTGCCGCTGTATTTCTTCGGCGTCTTGCCGGGGCTGTTCGCCTGGCCGGCCGGTCTGGGCGACGTGGCCGTCGGGCTCGCGGCGCCCTTCGTGGTCGCCCGCATCGGCAGCGACGCCGAGGCCGCCGCGTCACCAGGACTGATGCGTTATCATCTGCTGGGCTTGCTGGATTTCGCGGTCGCCATAGGAACCTCGGGCCTGGCATCGGGCGTCTTCGCGGGCTTGGTCGCCGAGGGTGTCACCAGTGCGCCTTTGGATGTCTGGCCGCTCAATCTGTTCCCCAGCTTCATCGTACCGATCTTCATGATCCTGCAATTGAGTGTGCTGTTGAAGCTTCGCCATCTGCGCCGCACGGCGCGCCAAACCGGCGCGGCGGCGGTCGCGGCCGCCTGACAGCCAGACGCGGACCCCGCGATGTTGCGGGGTTCGCCCGGCCTTTCCCAAGACACCCCGACCAGGAGACGAGACCATGACGACCCGAACCGCCCGCCTCGATTGGATACCGGCCCGCACCCAGGTCCTATGGCCCTATCTGAATGGCGCCGTGTTGCGCCGCGCCCTGCTGGTCGCCCTGATCCTGGGCAGCGCCTTGACCCTGATCAATCAGCCAGGCGCCGTGTTCGGCCCGGCCGAAGTCCAGCTTTTGTCCCTAGCCCAAGTTTATCTGACGCCCTTTGCCGTGGTGGTGATCGCGCAGCTTCTCGGCGCCCGCCGGGCGCGCACCGACGCCAGCCGGGGCCGGGCCGGCGGCACGGCCGAGGAAACCTTTCTGACCACCGCCATGACTCATGGCATTCCATTCAGGGCGGCGGCGCTGGCCCTACTGGTCGGCGGCCTCAACGCTCTTTCGACGATGCTGGCCGCGCTTCTGGATCCGGGAAGCCCTGGCGCGCTACCGCTCCCCCTGCTGGCACAGGCCTTCAGCCTGCCTCTGGTCTTCGGCACCTTGACCCAAACCTTGGCGTATCGGCGCGCCGCGAGGGCCCTTGTGGCCCAGTGAGGGGCGCTCCCTAGCTTGACAAATCCGCCGCTTCGGTGCCTTTTGCGCGCCAGCCAAAAGCCCGAGGTTTTCCCCCGTGTCAAACGAGCAATCCGGTGCCCCGAGCGCCCTTCATCCCTATCGCAGCCACACCTGCGGCGTTCTGCGCGCGGGCGACGCCGGGCAGGCCGTGCGCCTGTCCGGCTGGATCCATCGCAAGCGCGACC
Organism: Kiloniellaceae bacterium; assembly: GCA_021776095.1. GTDB lineage: Bacteria > Pseudomonadota > Alphaproteobacteria > Kiloniellales > J153 > JAJFGN01. The sequence goes on from JAJFGO010000015.1 coordinate 94,633, forward strand.
ACGGCCAGCTTTTGTTCGTCGACCTGCGGGATAATTTCGGCATAACCCAGTGCGTGATCGACATTTCCAGCCCCTTGTTCGAGGCGTTGGAGGCGGCGCGGGTCGAAAGCGTGATCACCGTGACCGGCCCGGTGGTCAAACGCGCGCCGGAGACCGTGAACCCGCAAGTGCCGACCGGCGAGATCGAGGTTCGGGTCGAGGCGCTGGAAATTCTCTCGCCCGCCGAGCTCTTGCCGCTTCAAGTCAACTCGGACGAAGATGCCGGCGAAGAAGTCCGCTTGCGGTATCGCTATCTGGATCTGCGGCGCGAGAAGATGCACGAGAAGATCCTGCTGCGCAGCCAGGTGATCACCTCGATCCGGCGGCGCATGGTGGAGCAGGGCTTTACCGAGTTCCAAACCCCGATCCTGACCGCGAGCAGCCCGGAAGGCGCGCGCGACTATCTGGTGCCGAGTCGGATTCATCCCGGCAAGTTCTATGCCCTGCCGCAGGCGCCGCAGATGTTCAAGCAGCTCATCATGATCGCGGGCTTCGACCGCTATTTCCAAATCGCGCCCTGCTTTCGCGACGAAGACGGCCGTGCCGACCGCTCGCCGGGCGAGTTCTATCAGCTCGATTTCGAGATGAGCTTCGTCACTCAAGACGATGTTTTCGCGGCGATCGAGCCGGTCATGGCCGGCGTGTTCAGCGAGTTTGCCAAGGACCGGACGGTCAGTAAGCCGCCGTTCGCACGCATCCCCTACGCCGAGGCCATGTTGAAATACGGCAGCGACAAGCCGGACCTGCGCAACCCGATCGAGATCGCCGATGTGACCGAGGCCTTTCGCGGCTCCGGCTTCGCGATCTTCGCCAAGGCGGTGGAGAAGGGCGCTGTGGTGCGGGCCATTCCCGCGCCCGGCGCCGGGGCGCGACCGCGCAGTTTCTTCGACAAGATGAACGATTGGGCGCGCGCCGAGGGTGCTGCCGGTCTCGGCTACATCGTCTTTGCCGAGGGCGGGGCCAAGGGGCCAATCGCCAAGAATTTGGACGAGGCCCGGGTCACTCGAATCAAGACCGAGGCCGGGCTGAAGGACGGCGACGCCGTGTTCTTCGCGTGCGACAAGGCCGGCGGCGCGGCGCGGCTGGCCGGCGCGGCGCGCGTCAAGCTCGGCCAGGACTTGGCGTTGCTGGAACCGAACTGCTTCAAGTTCTGCTGGATCGTCGACTATCCCATGTTCGAATTGGACGAGCAGACCGGGAAGATCGAGTTCAGCCACAATCCCTTCTCCATGCCTCAGGGGGGCATGGCGGCGCTTGAAAACCAAGACCCGCTAGAGGTCAAGGCGTTCCAGTACGATATCGTGTGCAACGGGATCGAATTGTCCTCGGGCGCGATCCGGAATCACTTGCCGGAGGTCATGTACAAGGCCTTTGCCATCGCCGGCTACACGCCCGAGGAGGTGGACAGCCGTTTCAGCGGCCTGATCTCCGCCTTGAAATTCGGCGCGCCGCCGCATGGTGGCTCGGCCCCTGGCATCGACCGTATTGTCATGATGCTGGCCGACGAGCCCAATATCCGCGAAATCGTGGCCTTCCCCATGAACCAGAAGGCCGAGGACCTGATGATGCTGGCGCCGGCCCCGGTGCCCGCCGAGCGTCTGAAAGAACTTTCCCTCAAGCTGGACCTGCCGCCCGAGTAGCCGGCCCGGAGGATGCGAAAGCGCCAAGGCTTGGTATTTACCCTGGCTTCGGTGACTCCGCTTGGGTTAACCTTCGATTAAGGCTCGGGGGATTAACCTTAACATCAGACGATAGTCGCAAGCCGGTTTGGACCGGCCCTAGACGACTTATGCGCGGGAGAACAGACGCAGTGACATCGCGGAATTTTTATAGCCCTTTGGCGGCCCTTGCCGCGATCTCGATCTTGATTTCGGGCTGCGCCCTGCCGCCGATCATCACCGCCGCCACGCTGGGCGCCGATTTCGTAAGTCTGAGCAGCTCCGGTAAGTCCGTGACCGATCACGGCATCTCCATGGTCATGCAACAGGATTGCTCGATGTTTGGGGTGTTCGACGACGGGATCTGCCATGAATACGGGCCTGACGAAGATACCCCGGACGGCGCGCTGGTCACCCTGGTTGCCTTGAGCGACCCGGAGATGAATCCAGGCGGGACCGATTCCATGGTGGTGCCAGGCAACCTGGCCTATCTGCAAAGCGTGCTGGGCACGACCGTGGCCAGCACGACCGAACAGGCACGCACGCTTCCGGTGGTGGCCTTCGCGGGCGACGACAGTCCACGCGCCCCGGTCGCCCGGGCGGCCTTTGGCGACGATTTCGCGTACTTGGTCGCCCGCATCGACGGCTAAGGCCTGGCGCGCGACTGTTTCCGCGAATTTCCCGTAACATAAATATTCGGCCCGCCGGCCTGCCACTCATGGTGGTAAGCCCGTTTGCCAAGACCCGGCCCATTACCCTAACATCGATGCCGCAGGGTGTGCCGGATTCGGGGGGAGCCCACGGGGAACCCCAATGGGTATCCAGGAGGGAGAGGCTGCACGATGCGTCATCCTGTCGAAGACGGTTTCTTCATGCCGGCCGAGTGGCATCCGCACAAACGCTGCTGGATGGCGTGGCCGTGTCGCGCAAATATGTGGGGCGAACACTTGGATGCCGCGCGCGAGGCTTACGCGGAGGTGGCCAAAACCATCGCCGAGTTCGAGCCGGTGACCATGATCGCAAACCCGGAAGACGTGGCCGAAGTCTCGCTGCGTTGCGGCTCCAACGTCGGCGCCCTGCCGCTGGGCTTGGACGATTCCTGGGCGCGCGATATCGGCCCCAGTTTTTTGATCGACGGCAAGGGCGGCTTGGCCGGCATAGATTGGGGCTTTAACGCCTGGGGCGGCAAGTACGACACCTACGGCAAAGATGCCGCGCTGGCCCAGGCCTTGCTGGCGCATTTGGACTTGCCCCGTTACCAGGCGCCACTGGTGTTGGAAGGCGGCTCGATCCATGTGGACGGCGAAGGGACGTTGCTGACCAGCGAGCAATGCCTGCTGAACCCGAACCGCAATCCCAAGCTCACGCCGATGGAGATCGAGGCGCACTTGCGCGATCACCTGGGCGTGCGCGAAATCGTTTGGCTGGGCCAGGGCCTGGCGGACGACGAGACCGACGGGCACATCGACAACTTGGCCTGTTTTCTTAAGCCCGGTGCGGTCGCGGCCTTGACCACGAACGATCCCGAGGATGCCAACTACGAGGCGCTTCAAGACAACCTCAAACGCCTCAGGGCGGCGCGCGACGCCAAGGGCCGGGAGCTTGAGATTGTCGAGATCGAGCAGCCCGCGCCAGCCCATGACGACGATGGCCGGCGATTGTCGCGCTCCTACATCAATTTCTATATGGCGAACGGTGGCATCGTGATGCCGTCTTTCGAAGACCCCAAGGATGGGCCCGCATACACTGCGCTCAGCAAGTGCTTCCCGCAGCGTGAGGTGCGTCATGTGCAAGCCAGCGATATCGTGCGCGGCGGTGGCGGCATTCACTGCATCACCCAACAGCAGCCGGCTGTGGAAAGCGCGGATTAAGTGGCGCGTCGGCGCAGCGTCCCCCGGTGCGGAATCTGCATTGGCTAGGTCAATGCGCTAAGCCGGCGGGTCGTTCTCCTCCTGAGGCGCGATCTCCCAGATCTTGGCGTGATCTTGCGCGCGTTCCGGCACAACGACGCGAATGCGCTCGAAGATCTCCGCCTCCGCAAGGCCGCGCTCCAGCGCCAGCAGGGTATGGGGCTTGTGATCGCATAGCCCAGCCGCGTAGTCGGCCTCGGCACGCGCCGCGTCGCGGGCCGAGGTCAGGTCGGGCGCGCCCAAGACCGACACGAAACCCTTTGCCAGGCATTCGACCACCCGGGCGAGTTCCGCGTCATCGATCTCGGCGACCTCGACCAGGCTGCTCCAGCCGAGACTTTCGGTGCCCAGCCAGCCGCTCTGGAATGCGAAACGGGTTTTCTTGTCCAGGGTTTCCGGGTCGCAGCCGCCAAAGGTGAGGCCGCCGGGCACGGCCCATTCCCCGGGTGCGGCCGCTTGCGGAAAGACGTGAGTGTCCGAGGTGTCGAGCCGGATGCAACGGGGAAACTTCATGGCCGCATTATAGCGGGCCCGGGATCGGTGGCGAGTGCCGCGCTCAGGCCCGGTTTCCGGGTGGGCGCATGGCGACCAGCCGCGGGCCCTTGCCGCGATAGAGCGCCCGGTCGGCCAGGAACAGCAGGGCATCGACGTCGCTGCCCCGGTGATAATCCTCCGAGCCGAAACTGGCCTTTACCGGTATCCAGTCGTCGCGCCAAGGCACCACAAGGGTATTGATCGCCTTGGCTAGGTGGGTGATGCGGGATTCCGCCTGGGCTTGAGGACTGTGGGTCATGAGCACCGCAAACTCGTCGCCGCCGAGGCGCGCGACGTAATCGCTGCGCCGGGTCCGCCGGCGCAGAAGCTCGGCCACGGCGCAAATCACGGCGTCGCCGGCCGGATGCCCGTGGCTGTCGTTGATCGTCTTGAAGCGATTGAGATCGCAGAGCAGCAGAACCCCGGTTTCATCGTTGCGCCGGGCCCGCGCCAGGGCGCGGTCCAGCTCACGGCGAAAGCCGCGCCGGTTCAGGAGTCCGGTCAGCTCGTCGGTCATGGACAGGCTTTCCAGGTGCCGGATTCGGGCACGCTGGACCGCCAGGGTTTGCTCGGTGCGGGCGGCGGCTTCCAAGACAGCCTCCAAAAGGGCTTGGGCGTCCTCGGCGAGGCCGGGGTCGGATTGGATAACCTGCCGGCGCAGACGGTCGGCTGCGGCGCATAGCTGGGGCAGTTGGTCGGCGTCGAAGCGGGCCAGTTCGGACTCGATCTGTCTCAGGGTCATGGGACGGCGGCCTCCGGTCGCTGCAGGGGCATGGGGTCGGGTCTCATGTCCGAATCGATGCAAGGCCCGTGCCAGGCATTCGGTCCCGAAACCGCAGAATTCCAGGCCTTTCCAGCTCCGATGAGGCGGCAAGTCTTGCCGGGCGGCAGCCTATGGCGGGCTCGCCCCGGTGCTGAATGCCAAGCGGTCAAACCACCCGGTCGGGCGGTTCCCGGCCGGCAAAGATCGCGTCCAAGTTGTCGCAACACTTGAAGCCCATGGCGTTGCGGGTTTCCAAGGTCGCACTGCCCAGGTGCGGCAGGATGAAGACATTGTCCAGCGCCCGGTACCCAGGGTGAATTTTGGGCTCTCCGTCGAAGACGTCCAAGCCGGCCGCCGCCAGCTTGCCCGAGCTCAAGGCCGCCTGCAGGGCTTCGTCATCGACTAGGGTGCCGCGCGCCGTGTTCACCACCACGGCGCCGTCCGGCAGCAGGGCGATGCGCGCCGCATTCAAAAAGCCCATGGTCTCCGGGGAGGCGGGGGCATTGAGCGCAAGGAACTGGCTCACCTTCAGCAAGTCGTCCGGGGTCTCGTGGTAGATCGCGCCTTTCTCCAACTCGGCCGGCAGGCGGCTGCGGTTGTGGTAATGGATCGCCATGTCGAAGCCGCGCGCGCGGCGCGCCACGGCGCGGCCGATCCGGCCCATGCCCAGGATGCCCAGGCGCTTCCCGCTGACGTGCACGCCCAGGAGTTGGGTCGGGGTCCAGCCGGTCCAGGCATCTTGGCGCAGCAGGCGCTCGCCCTCGTAGGCCCGCCGGGCGGCGGCGAGCAGCAGCAGAAAGGTGATGTCGGCGGTCGAATCCGTCAGCACGTCGGGCGTATTGGTCACGGTCAGGCCGCGCGCCTTGGCCGCGTCCAGGTCGATATGCTCCAGACCGACCGAGAAGGTGGCCAGGGCGCGCACGCTTTTCGGCAGGCGGGAAATGACCTCGGCCGTGAACTTCTCGCTGGAGCAGCACAGGATCGCGTCGCAGCCTTCGGCCTGGGCGAGGATCTGGTCCATGGTGAAGCTCTTGTCCGCTTCGTTCAAACAAGCCTCGTAGGATTCGGCGGCGCGCTTCGTGACGGCCTCCGGCAGTTTGCGCGTGACCAAGACGGCGGGTTTAGCGGGCATTGGACCTCCCTGGGTCGGGTTAAACGATTTATTGAAGCCGCTTCAATAGCATGCCGGTTCCGCCTGGCAAAACAGGTCAAATGGCGGTCCCAGAACCCGCCATTGCGGCCTCGCGGCCCAGTGGTAAGCTGCCGGCCGCGCCCTCCAATTTCGCGCCAAGGCGGCTGCCAGGGGGCCGCGTTCGCCCTCCCTTGGTATCGTCACCGAAGCGTTACAGGATGATCGGCATGAAGCGCCTTGCTCAGTTATACGTTCTCGCGGTCTTGTCGCTGATGCCGGCCGCGGTGACGGCGGCCACGCCGGTTGTCGTGCCGCACCGCGCGGTCTACGACCTTTCGTTGGCCAAGACCGCGGACGGTGGCCAGGTGTCCCAGGCGCATGGCAAGCTGGAGTTCGAATGGGCCGATGCCTGTAGTGGCTGGACCATTAGCCAGCGTACCCACGTGCGCCTGATCGCGACCGGAGGCCAGGAGATCGAGTTCGGTTGGACCCTGAACGCGCTGGAGGCCAAGGACGGCAGCCGCTACCGCTTTTTCATCCGGCGCCTAAACTCCGGGCAGCCGCCCGAAGACGTCCAGGGCTCAGCCCAAATCATCGGACCCGGCCGGGGCGGCAGCGCGCGCTTCGCCATGCCCGAGGAAAAGACCCTTGCCTTGCCCGCTGGCACCATGTTCCCGACCGCGCACTCCCTGCTGTTGCTGGAAATGGCCGAACAGGGCGAGGTGTCGATTGGCCGGGCGGTCTTCGACGGTTCCGGCGACGAGGGCGTTTTCTTCGTCAGCGCCGCGGTGTCCGAAGCGGTGCCGGCCGGGGCCAAGTTGGGCTTTGAGTCGCCAATCCTGAGCGACCAGAAATCCTGGCGCATGAACCTGGCCTATTTCAGCATGGACGAGACGGTTTCCGAACCGGAGCACGAGCAAGCCTTGCGCATCTACGCCAACGGCGTGGTCGACGATTTGATCCTCGACTACGGCGACTTCGCCCTGCGCGCGACCTTGGTGAGCCTGGAACCACTGCCCGGCGGGTGCTGAGTTTGGGCCACGGGGCGGGCCTTGGCCGAGGGTTTCTGCCGGCCCTTGTGATCACTTGGCGTGATGCCTTTGGCTGTCCGGCGGCACCTGATCGCGGTCGAACTTTCCATAGTCGCGGATGACGCCGGCGATCCTTATACGATAGTTTTCGAACAGCGTTTCGCGACCGGCCTGCTGGGCGCCGCGGTGTGATTGCAGGTTGCGCCATTCGGCAATGGCATCTTCGTCTCGAAAGAAGGAGAGCGATAGAATTTTGCTCTCGTCGCTCAGACTCTGAAACCGCTCGATGGAGATGAAGCCGTCGATCCGTTCAAGCTGTGGCCGAAGGCTTGCCGCGATATCCAGGTAGTCCTGCTTATGCACCGCCTTGGGTTCCACTTCGAATATGACCGCAATCATGGCTTATCTCCTTCTTTGAGGCGCGTTAATCGCGACAACACCCAGAATGGCGGCTCCGGCGTACAGGACGGCGCTTAGCAATATGGCCATTTGCTGCCCCCACGCCAGAAGGGTCCAGGCGCCAATGCTGTTGAATATGGCTTGAACGAAAAGCATTCGCCAGGTTCTGGAATCCTTCGTCAGGCGTTTGCCTCGCCACATCATGACGGCAACAAGAAACGCGTCCGCAATGGCGACGCGGGCGGCGATGAGCGTCACTGGCGGAATCGTGTCGAGCGCAACTTTGACCAGCAGATAGGAAGACCCCCAGAGTACCGCGAGCAGCACCAGAAGGGCGAGTTCAAGAGCGAGGTTTTCGGTGACTCTTGTTGTCACGGTGCCTGGCGGCCATGGGGTGCGGACGCCAGTTTCAGAAACACGCGATCTTCTCGAAGCAGGAATCGTTCCTTCTGCGCGAAGGCATAGTTTTCCTGGCCCAGCGGGTCGGCCGAAAGGCGCGCCCGGTAGGCTTCGTAGGCAGCCAGGTTTTCGATGTTATAGATCCCATAGGCGCGTGTGCTGGAGCCCTCGTGGGGCGCGAAATATCCGATCAGGTCTGCGCCGCACCTCGGGATTGCCTGACCCCAATTGCGTGCATACTGGACGAAGAGATCCTTCTTCGTTGGGTCGATATGGTAGCGGATTACGCATGTAATCATGAGTCGCCTCCTTGACTGGAGACACCATTTTCACACGCGGCGCCGCAAATATGCTACGATTACCATCGAAATATAGAAAAAGGCTCGGATCGGGCGTTGTACGATCCGTCCGGGCTAAAGGGCGAGCACCGGCCTTACGGGCGCGGTACCCGCCTTCAGGCGAAAGGTAGTTCAGGTGTTAGGCCGCCCGGCTCTGCAGGGAGATCTTCGGGAAATCGATATCGATCCGGGTCGCCTTGCCGATCAGGTTGGTCAGGATATTCATCCCCACATGGGTGATGATCTCCATGATCTCGGCGTCGCTGTAGCCGGCTTCGCGCACCGCATCGAATTCGGCCTGGGTGACTTCGCCCAAGTTGGTGTTCAGCACCTGGGCGAAGACGACCGCGGCGGCGGCCTTGGCATCCTGGGAGGTACCGGACCGGTTGGCCGCGATCTCATCCCCGCTCAAGCCCGCCTTGCGGCCCAAGGCGGTGTGCGCGGAGACGCAGTATTCACAGGAATTGCCCTGCGCCACCACCAGGGCGATGCGCTCGCGGGTTTGCGGGTCCAGGCTGCCCGATCCGGCGATGCCGTGCAGACCGAGGAAAGCCTTCAGGGCGTCCGGCGAGTGGGCCAGGACTTTAAGAATATTCGGAACCATGCCGAGCTTGCCCTGGATCGCGTCCAAAAGCGTCCTTTGCTCGGCATTGGCGGTATCTTGGGTCACGGCGGTGAGACGGCTCATGATGAAACTCCTCTTTGTGTCTTGGGTTGTGGGCGCGGGCCAACAAGCGGGCCGGACACAGAAGAGATTATTCGTTTCACCGAAAGTTTGAATGCGCACAGTTTTCAATATACTATTCCGGAAATTGGAATATTATGATGGACCGCTTCCAGTCCCTGCAAGTCTTCGTAAAGGTTGCCGAACGCGGCGGTTTCGCGGCGGCCGCACGGGCCTTGGCCATGTCGCCGCCGGCCGTGACCCGCGCGGTTGCGGCGCTGGAACAGCGGATCGGCACCCGGCTTCTGATTCGCACCACGCGTTCGGTCCGCTTGACCGAGAGCGGCGAGCGGTTCCTGCAGGATTGCCGGCGGATCCTGGTGGACCTGGAGGAAGCGGAGGAGGCGGCCGTTGGCTCCCATGCCGCGCCGCGCGGCGAACTGCGGGTCACGGCGCCGGTCCTATTCGGGCGCCTGTTCGTGACCCCGATTCTAGGCGATTTCCTCGATCGTTATCCCCTGGTGACCTGCCGGACTCTGTTTGTCGACCGGGTCGTCAACCTGATGGAAGAGGGCCTGGACATCGCCATTCGAATCGGCAAATTGCCGGATTCGTCCTTGATCGCGGTACGTGTTGGAACCGTGCGCTGGGTCATGTTCGCCGCCCCCGCGTATCTGCAAAAGCATGGGATACCGCAACACCCCAGGGATCTCGCAAGCCATCGTTTGATCCAATCGGTCGCTGTAGAGAGATCGCCGGAATGGCCGTACTGGGAGAACCATAAGCCGCAGTCCGTTCGGATCGAGCCGCGCCTGCGCATGAATACCAACGATGCGGTGAGCGAACTGGTGGCCGGGGGCTGGGGAATTTCGCGTCTACTGTCCTACCAGATTGCGCCGCGCCTGGCCGACGGACGGGTTCAAACCGTGCTCAGCGAATACGAACCGCCGCCCTTGCCGATCCATGTGGTGCACCAGGAAGGCCGAATGGTTTCGACCAAAGTGCGGGCCTTCGTCGACTACATGGTCGAGCGCCTACGCGCCGACCCGGCGATCAACTAGGCGGCACCAAGAATATCTGCTTTAGCGCGAAATTCGGAAGTGCCGGAATAACTGGGAGGAGTCGGAATTGTGCCAGAAGCGGTTATTCGGGAGATGCAAAATCGTGACTTTTCGACAGCCGAATTCGACCCGGGGCGGCCACTTCTATTGGGCGATACGAACCCCCGAGAAGCGGACCTTGTGGACATTCGTAGCGGCGCTGCGAAGGTCTTCTCTTGGCCGCGAGCTGATCGGCGGCCTTCACCGAGCCGGGCGGCAAAAGCGGACATCGGCCACACCTTCGCACCGTTCGTGCGACCTACTCCTCAAAGCGACCCGTGGCGTCACGATCGCGGTCGTATCGTCTCGCGAGCGGAAACGGCGGCAACCAGGACTCGCGATGGATGGTCCAGAGTTCGTAGGTTGGCACCAGTTGGTCGGGGGCATCCAGGGATCCCAGGTTCACTTCGATTTCGTCTTCGCTGCGTGCGAAAATGGACGAGCCGCAGCGGGGACAGAAAGACCGCCCGGCGTAGTCGCGTGTTTCGCCATCGATCGTCACCGCATCCTGGGGGAACACCGCGGAAGCGTGAAAAAGGGCCCCATGATGCTTGCGGCAGTCGAGACAGTGACAAAGGCCGACCCGGTATGGGAATCCCGACGCCACAATTCGGACGTTGCCGCACAGGCAACCGCCGGTGAATCGGTCCATGCTGCGTCTCCTCTAAAATCAAGCGGTCGGAGTGGTTACAACGCACAGCACTGTCATTGCAACTGCCCGCTCGCAATTGCGAGCACTATACATTAGGACGCCAGGCAACCGATGCTCCCTTCGCGGTGCTGAGCGAGTGTGCTCTTGGCGCGACCGCGGCATACTACTTGGCAATTTGATTGTCCGCTTTCGGGAAACGGCCAAACTACGCTCTCGGTTGCTCAGACAGTATCTGCCGAGAGGCACCGATCTCTCAGTCCATTCCCAAGCAAAATTGAGCGCGATTGCACGCCAGCTTAACGAACGGCCGCGCAAGACCTTGCAATATCAAACCCCAGCGGACAGGTTCGCTGAATGTGTTGCGGCGATCAGTTGAATCCACCGGACAAAGCGGACATTTCATGACAAACCCGTGGTGGCATGTTACTCGGCCCTATGCGCGCTTCCTACGATACGATCGGCGTCAATTATTCCGATCTCAGGAAACCCGACTCCCGGATCGAGAGGGTGATCGGAAGGGCTCTGGGGTCGGCAAAAACTGTCCT
>JAJFGO010000016.1 GCA_021776095.1 Kiloniellaceae bacterium
AAAATAGGCGAATATCAGGTCGTTCAGTTCGGCGGCGCGGCGCCTCTAAAAGATGCTGAGTTTGAGGTCCCGGGTGGTGCCCAGCCAGATCGCCCGGTCGCGGTGATCTTCCAGGTCCTGGCCGGTGTTGGGGTGGACGAAGACGGTCAGGCCGTCCCGGTTCAGGGCCAGCCAGGGCACGATCTCCGGGAACAGTTCCGGGGCGAAATGGATCTGGTAGCTGCCGGTCGGGTGCGGGCCGACCGGGTTGTCGTGCCAACGGCCGAAGGCGGCCTCGGCGAAGCGGGCTTCCGCCGCCGCGCGCAGGCGGGCCGCCGCGTCTTTCTCGGCCGCGTCGTAGTAAACGTGGGCGTGGTAGTCGGCGATGATCTTGTGGTCGAGCACGGTCATGACGGTTCAATCCAATACGGAAACGGCGAGCCGGGCGATGTCGCGCAGCGCCGCCTCATCGGGGTCCAGTTTGGCCATGACGAGCAGGCCGTTCTGGCTGGAGGTCAGGGACCGCGCCAGGGCGCGGGCGTCGCGGTCCGAGGCGATCTCGCCCCGGTCTTGGCCCGCCTTAACCGCCTCGTAGAAGCCGTCTTCGGTCGCCCTCATGGCCGCGCGAACACGCGCCGCGGCGCCCGGGTCGCTACCCGCGATCTCGACCGCGCAGTTGCCCAGAAAGCAGCCTTGCCGGCCGTCGGGCCGGACAGCCGCTTCGACGGCGCGGTCGAATATGGCCGCGATGGCGGCGCGGGCCGAGCCGGTCTCGCGCTGCCGGGCTTGCAGTTCGCCAAGAAACTTGGCCTGCACGGTTTGGCGGTAGCGCTCGATGGTGGCGACGAAAAGGTCGTTCTTGCCGCCAAAGGTGTCGTAAAGGCTGCTCTTGCTCAGGCCCATGGCCTCGGTCAAGTCGCACAGGGAGGCGGCCTCGTAGCCCTTGGCCCAAAAGACCTGCATGGCCCGATCCAGGGCCTGGTTCTGATCGAATTCGCGTGGCCGTCCCATGGGAGGATAGTTGTGGACTGTACGGTCCAAAATCAAGCGCCAAACGCGATTTTTTTGACCCTGCTAACGAATTACGAGGTGTTTGAGAAGCTTAACTGCATTGGTGTGGGCCAAGTTTCGCGAAGGTCGTTTCTTAACCCAGGCTTCGTAAAATTTACTTTGAAGCACAAGCGCAATACGTTGGCCCTCTAACCGCCGTTGCAGGCTAAGATGATTCACCCGTCTCTAATCGCCAAATTTATTGTAATGGTAATGCTCTTACGATTCGGTTTTCTTACGCAGTCTAGAACTTAAGCGGACGGGTCCACTAAGTTCCTGCGGTGACAACATCAGGAAGACGAAAACGCAAATATTGCGCTGATGTGAGCTGAATTATTGATCGATTAGGCACCGGTATGGAATTTCTGACCGAGTTTCTGGACATCGTCGCGATGGTCCCTGGAACATTCTGGGGTGTAATAGTCGGATCATTCTTCTCAATTGGGGCCGTGATGCTTTCGAACCGTGCCAGTGATCGACGGTTGAGAGCACAGTTTGCGTATGAAAGGGAACTTCGAATTAGCGATAGTGAGCTTGCGCTGCGCAAGGAAATCTATCTAGCGGCTACAGAAGCAATTTCTGCTGGTCTTCAATCAGTCGCAAAAATGGCGGATTTAGAAATTCTAACTAGCGATGTTACTGATGAGTATATAAAGAAATCACCAGCAATTTCAAAAGTTCACATAATTGGAAATATTTCTACAATATCAGCAACAATCGATATCTCTAGTGAATTGGCAAGAACACAATTGCGCTTAATGACAATGCGCATGTTACTAATTTCAAAGAAACAAGAAATAACTCAATTAGATGAGATGATTGAAAAATTCGGTCAGGAGCGTGATCGAATGATTGAGGCGATGAAACAATATAATTTGCAAGGTTCAACCGACCAACGTCTGTGGGATACAATCGAACGAAGCTTAAATTTTGAGCAAGACCGCATCAATGAAACATTGGCACAAAAATCAAAGCTCTCAGCAGCACTGATTGCAGGCCAATTGGATTGCGCCAGAAAAAGCTCTGAAGAAGTAATAAGACTAAACCGGTTCCTCGTTCCTATTGTTATCGAAGTGCGCAAGGAACTTAGCATACCTATCGAAGAAGAGGACTACGAAAAAATAATCGAAAAAGCTGGCGCGATACAAAGCGACAATATAACCGAATTCTTAGGGCAGGTTCAGGCCTTCACCACCGCCCATTCTGAGCCTGTGGAAGACGGTCCCGATATGACACCTGTGAGCTAATTCGGTTGTCTTTTGGCAGGGTTTATAAACAGAGTTTTCGGAGGCCGCACATAGCGCCCGGCGGACCTTCACCAAACCGCCTTCTACCCGCACTGCGCCCGATGGCGCAGCAGGTGGTCGGCCAGGACGATGGCCATCATGGCCTCGCCGACCGGTACGGCGCGGATACCGACGCAAGGGTCGTGCCGGCCCTTGGTGGAGATCTCGGTTTCCTGGCCGAAACGGTCCACGGTTTGGCGCGGGCTGAGGATCGAGCTGGTCGGCTTGACCGCGAAGCGCACCACCACGTCCTGCCCGGTCGACAGCCCGCCCAGGATGCCGCCGGCCATGTTGGACTGAAAGACGATCTTGTCGCCGTCCATGCGCATCTCGTCGGCGTTTTCCTCGCCGCTCAACGACGCCGCTTCTAACCCTGCGCCGATCTCGACGGACTTAACCGCGTTGATGCTCATCATCGCCTTGGCCAAATCCGCATCCAGCTTGTCGTAGACCGGATCGCCCAGGCCGGGCGGCACGCCCTCGGCCACCACTTCGATCACCGCGCCGATCGAGGATCCGGTCTTGCGGATGCCGTCGAGGTATTTCTCCCAAGCCTTGGCGGCTTTGGCGTCGGGGCACCAAAAGGGGTTGTCCTCGATCGCGGTCCAATCCCAGGCGCCGCGGTCGATTCCATGGGGGCCCATCTGAACCAAGGCGCCGCGGATCGCGATGCCGCCGCCCAGCACATGGTCCAGCACCTTGCGCGCGACCGCGCCGGCGGCGACCCGCATGGCGGTCTCGCGCGCGCTAGACCGTCCGCCGCCGCGATAGTCGCGAATGCCGTACTTGGCCCAGTAGGTCATGTCGGCATGACCGGGCCGGAACTTGTCCGCGATGTCGCTGTAGTCCTTGGAGCGCACGTCTTTGTTGTCGATGACCAGTCCCAGGGGCGTGCCGGTCGTCTGGCCCTCGAAAATGCCGGAGACGATCTTGACCGTGTCGGGTTCCTTGCGCTGGGTGGTGAAGCGCGACTGGCCGGGCTTGCGCTTGTCGAGCCAGATTTGGATGTCGGCCTCGTTAAGCGAAATGCGCGGCGGCACGCCGTCGATCACACAGCCGATCGCCGGACCGTGGCTTTCGCCCCAGGTGGTGTAGCGGAAACTATGGCCGAAGGTATTGCCGGGCATGCGAGGCGTAGGTCCCATCGTTGTGCAATGCGAGCCTCGCCCTTCGACAGGCTCAGGGTGAGGCCCTCATGCTGAGCCTGTCGAAGTATGAGGGCCGGAAGCGCCGATTCCCAGGCTTATGACACCATATCCGTGTCTAGGATTGTGAGTTGAAACCGCGCAGCAGTTCGGCCAGTTGCGGCGCCGATTCGGTCGCCATCATGCCGACCACATGGTAGCCGGAATCGACATGATGCACCTCGCCGGTCACCGCGCTGGAAAGGTCGGACAGAAGGTACAAGCCGGCACCGCCGACCTGCTCAGTGGTCACGTTGCGCTGGAGCGGCGAATTGTACTCGTTCCATTTCAAGATATAGCGGAAGTCGCCGATGCCCGATGCGGCCAAGGTCTTGATC
>JAJFGO010000017.1 GCA_021776095.1 Kiloniellaceae bacterium
CTAGTGGTGCGACCCAAACGGATGGTTCCCATCCGTTTGGATAAGTCGCCCCACAAGATCAACGGCTTGGTGGGCCGATTCACCTAACGCTTGGGAACCAAGCGTTAGGATCGGACCACTAGGCGCGCACCCCCGATTTCATTCGGTCAGCAAGAAGGGCGCCCCGGCCCGCGCGGCCACATCGCGCAAGGCATCCAAATAAGGCTTGGGGATCGGGATACCGTCTTGGCGCCGCGCCGCCTCGGCGGCCCATTCCGGGTCTCCGGCGACCAAGACCGGCTGGCCCGGCGCCTGCGGCCGGGACTCGCGCAGGGCCGCGACCATGGCCCCAAGGTCGTCCTCGAAAGCGCCGGCCTCGCGGAAGCGCGCCGGGTCTATGGCGATGAAGAAGTGACCGACGTCGAAGCGCCCCTGCCCATTGGCGCCAGGGCGGTTGCGGCCCCGGCTGGGTGCCGTTAGGGCGCCGGGCAGGACGGCCGAGAGGATCTCGATCATGGCGGCCAGGCCGTAACCCTTGTGGCTGCCCAGGTCGCGCGATCCGCCGAGCGGCGTCAACAACCGGACGGCCAAGGCCTGTTCGGGATCGCTCAAGGGCGCCCCGTCCCGGTCGAGCGCCCAACCTTCGGGAATCGGTTGGCCATGGAGCAAGGCCAGCTTGATCTTGCCGATGGCGGCGGTGCTGGTCGCCATATCGAGCACGAAAGGCGCCTGGCCCCTCATGGGCGCGGCGAAAGCCAGAGGGTTGGTACCGAACATCGCCTCCGCGCCAAAGGTCGGCACCACGGCCGCCTTGTGGACATTGGAGCCGGACAAGCCGATGAAACCGGCCCGCGCCATGCGCAAGGCATAGACGCCGGCGGCACCGTAGTGATTCGAATCCCGCACACTGGTCAGTGCCAAACCGAAGGTACGGCACTTCTCGATCGCGAGATCCGCCGCCTGGGTCGCCGGCACGTGCCCCAGGCCGCCATCGCCATCGATGAGCGCGGTGACCGGATCGTCGCGGACAATCCGCGCGGCCGCGGCCATGTTGAGGTGGCCCGAGGCGCGCAGGTCTTCATAGAGGGTCATCATGCCGATGCCGTGGGAATCGATGCCCCGCAGGTCGGCCTCGATCAGGCGCGCCGCCGCGATCCCGGCGTCCGCCGTCGGCATGCCCCAGGCGATCAGGATTTCGGCGGTTTGCCGCTCCACCAAATCTGCGGCGAAGTGCGGCGTGGGCATTGGCTCACGCATCATCGCGCCCGAGAAGCCATCGAGGGGCGGGCGGCTATGACACCGCGTCCAGTTCGGCGAAGACGCGCTTGGCGATGCGGAAGCACTCGACGCCAGCCGGGACGCCGGCATAAATCGCGATTTGGTGCAAAATCGCGCGCAACTCGTTCCGCGTCACGCCATTGGTAATCGCGCCGCGCAGGTGCAGCTCCCACTCGTGCATGCGATTGAGCGCCGCGATCATGGTCAGGTTCAGCATGGAGCGGGTCTTGGGATCCAAGGTCTCGTCGCCCCAGCCGAAGCCCCAGCAGAACTCGGTCATCATCTCCTGAAACGGGCGGCTGAAATCGTCGGCCTGCTCCAGGGCTTTTTCCACGTAGGCAGCGCCGAGAACGCTCTTGCGTTTCGCCAGCCCCGACTCGAATCGGTCCTTGTCCATGTCGGTCTCCCTTGTTCGGCAAGTTACCCTTGCGCGGTTCAAAAATACACGTGAGCTCCAAGGCCGATGTATTCCAGCGCGCGATCATAGAACTGGCCGTTCGGGTTGCGGCCGTTAAAGTATTCGATCAAGAGCTGAACGCGCTGACTTATTTCCGCCTCGCTTTCGAATTGAACCCCGGCGCGCAGCGACAAGTCCGAGGCGAAGTCGCTTTCCTCGCGGTTCTGCAAATCGGCGGCCACGACCGGCCGAAGCAGGCCCCTGCCCAGGGTAAAGGGCGCCAAGTACTCCAGGCCCACCTGGGTCGAGAAAGGGTCGATGTCGGATGGCTCCACATTCAAGAGGTAGCCGACGCCACCATAGACCCGGATGCCGTTGCCGAATCTGTACGACAGCTTCAAATCGGTCGCCTCGTAGCTGAGATTGACCCGGTCGACCCGGTCGCGCAGCAGAAACTCGTCGCCCAGGTGCGAGCTTTGATGAAACACCCGCAGCATGGCGGCGAATCTCTGACTTCTGTCGCGATAGCTAAGCGGAATGCCGACCCAGTAGTCGGCGTTGATCAGGTCCTTGGACTCCGCGTCCATATCGAACAGGCCGAACACGGCGGCCTGAAAGTCCACCTGCCAGCGGCCGTCAAATGGCGCCGGGCCGCCGAGCAGACCGAAGGTCTCCCCGAAGCTGACGGCGGCGGCGTTTTCGATTTCCTCGTCATCGACGAAATATTGATAGGCGGCGGAAAAATGCGCCCAGCGCGGGTCCGCGATCAGGGGATCGAATAGATTGCCGCGCGGCAGCACCTCGACGCCGCCGTCCTCTTGCGCGGCCGCCGCGATCACCGAGGAATCGGCGGGCGGCGACCAAACGGGATTCGAGATCGTGCCGCCGCCGCTTTGGCGCTCCTGCGGCCGCGCGCCTTCGGTCACGCGCACGGCGCTAACCCCACGGACCCCAGCCAGGATCGAGGCGATCTTGTCCTGCTGCACCTCGCTCAAGTCGCCGGCATAAATCGTGACCACGCCGTTTTGGACCTCGAAGGCCGGACCCGTCAGGCGGAACTCCCGCTCCAAGACCGCCGCCACATAGCCGGCGACATAGGCATCCCCAATGGTCGGCGGCGTAGCCCCGTGTCCGGGCGAGGCCAGGGACAAAAGCAGGGCCAGGGTGCCGCAACGAATGAACAAGACGGTCGGTCGCCACATCGCGTTATCCCCCTTGCCGATGCCGGACGCCAAAAGGCCGGGCCCAGGCCCGTCCTGCGGAATTCTGCCCTGCCGTTTGCCCTGTCCACCCGGTCAGGTCAATATGCGATGAAACATGGCCGAAGCCGCAAGCACCGGGAGGGCAAACCGCTATGAGCGAAAAAGAAATATCTTTCAAGCCGGTATCCGGCAACATCATGCCCCGGTTTTCCGGCATCGCGACCTTCATGCGCCTGCCCCACGTGACCGACTATACGGACGTGCATATCGGCCTGATCGGCGTGCCCTGGGACGGCGGCACCACCAATCGGGCCGGCGCGCGCCACGGGCCGCGCCAAATCCGCGACCTCTCGACCATGGCCCGCAACGTGCACCACAAGAGCCGGATCGAGCCCTTCAAGCTGTGCAATTGCGCCGATTTGGGGGATGTGCCGGTCAACCCTATCGATCTCGAGGATACCTTGGGACGAATCGAGGATTTCTTTGCCCGGATCCACGCGGCCGGGGTGGCGCCTCTTTCGGCCGGGGGCGACCATCTGGTTACCCTGCCGATCATGCGCGCAATCGCCAAAGACCGGCCCCTGGGCATGGTCCATTTCGACGCCCATACCGACACCTGGGACCGCTATTTCGGCGACAGCAAATACACCCACGGCACGCCGTTCCGCCGGGCGATCGAGGAAGGCTTGCTCGACCCCAAGCGCACGGTGCAGATCGGCATCCGTGGCGCGCTGTTCGGTAACGCGGACAACGATTGGGGTCAGGCCCAGGGCATCCGGGTCATCGATATCGAGGAATTCAACGACCTGGGCGTCGAGGCAGTGATCGCCGAGGCGCGACGCGTGGTCGGCGACGGGCCGACCTATGTCAGTTTCGATGTCGACGGTCTGGACCCGGTTTACGCGCCCGGCACCGGCACGCCGGAGATCGGCGGCTTCACCACCCACGAGGCGCAACGCATGATCCGCGGCCTGCGGGGCCTGAACCTGATCGGCGGCGACCTGGTGGAAGTCTCGCCGCCCTTCGACCCCAGCGGCAACACCGCCCTGGTCGGCGTGACCATGATGTTCGAGATCTTATGCGTGCTGGCGGATGCCCTGGCCGCGCGGCGTTAGGATAATGACCAGCCTTTTGCCACAAGCGCGAGCGTGCATGGCCGACAGCATTCTACAGACCATCGGCAGTACGACTCTTATGGAACTTCGCCATGTGGTGCCGGCCGGACACGCCCGCGTTCTGGTGAAGGTGGAGGCAGAGAATCCGACCGGCAGCATGAAAGACCGCATGGCGCTGGCCATGATCGAAGCGGCGGAAGCCGACGGACGCCTGCGAAATGGCGGCCGGGTTGTGGAGTACACCGGCGGCAGCACAGGTGTCTCACTGGCCTTGGTCTGCGCGGTAAAGGGCTACCCCTTGAGCATTGTCACCTCCGATGCCTTCTCCCAGGAAAAACGCACCCAGATGCAACTGTTCGGCGCCGAGTTGACTCTGGTGCCCAGCGTCGGGGGCGGCATGACCAAGGAACTGACCCAGAACATGATCGAAGCCGCCCGTCGGATCAGCGAAGAACCGGGCAGCTATTGGACGGATCAACTGAACAACCGCGACCAGATCGCCTGCTACCTTGAGTTGGGCGAGGAGATCTGGTCGCAGACGAGTGGGCGAGTCGATGCCTTCGTGCAAAGTGTCGGCACCGCAGCATCCGTGTGCGGCGTGGCGACGGCTTTGCGCCGCCACAACCCGGGCGTTCATATTGCCGCGGTCGAACCGAGCGAATCGCCCGTGCTGTCGGGCGGCAAGACCGGCAGCCATGCCATAGAGGGTGTCGGCGCCGGCTTCGTCGTGCCGCTGTGGGACGAAACGATCGTCGACGCCATCCACACGGTCTCGACGGAAGAAGCCATGGCCATGGCGCGGCGCTTGGCCCGCGAGGAAGCGCTTTTCGCCGGCACCTCGACCGGCGGCAATGTTATCGCCGCATTGCGCGCAGCGGAACGGCTGGGGCCCGACGCCACCGTTGTTACACTGATGGTCGACTCCGGTCTTAAGTACCTGAGCACCGATCTGTACAAGGACACGTGAGTCCGCTGAGCAAATCAAGAGGAAGACCTTCATGACCGATTCGCGCGATAAGGCGCCCAAGAACCGCAGCGCCGAGTGGTTCGGCCCGATGGACAAGGACGGCTTCAACCACCGCAGTTGGATGAAGAACCAGGGCCTGCCGAACCACCTTTTCGATGGGCGGCCGGTGATCGGCATCTGCAACACCTGGTCCGAGTTGACGCCCTGCAACGCCCATTTCCGCACTCTGGCCGAGCGGGTCAAGCGCGGGGTCTACGAGGCCGGCGGCTTTCCGCTCGAGTTCCCGGTCATGTCCCTGGGTGAGACCTTGATGCGCCCGACCACCATGATGTTCCGCAATCTGGTCAGCATGGATGTGGAGGAGTCGATCCGCGCCAACCCGCTCGACGGGGTGATCCTGCTGGTCGGCTGCGACAAGACCACGCCGGCCCTGCTCATGGGCGCGGCCTCCTGCGATTTGCCGGCCCTGGCGATCTCCGGCGGGCCCATGCTGAACGGCCGGTTCCGCGACCAGCAGATCGGCAGCGGCACCCACGTCTGGAAGTTCGATGCCATGGTCAAGGCCGGGGAGATGACCTTGCAGGATTTCATGGAGGCGGAATCCTGCATGTCGCGTTCGGTCGGCCACTGCATGACCATGGGCACCGCCTCGACCATGGCCAGCATGGTCGAGGCCCTGGGCATGGGCCTGCCCGGCAACGCCGCGATCCCGGCCGCCGATTCCCGGCGCAACGCCCTGGCCCACATGGCCGGGCGGCGCATCGTCGAGATGGTGCGCGAGGATTTGCGCATGTCCAAGGTGCTGACCCGCGCCGCTTTCGAGAATGCGATCCGCACCAACGGCGCGATCGGCGGCTCCACCAACGCGGTCATTCACCTGCTGGCCCTGGCCGGACGGGTCGGCGTCGAAGTATCGCTCGAGGATTGGGACCGCCTGGGCATGGAAGTGCCCTGCATGGTCGACCTCATGCCTTCGGGCCAATACCTCATGGAGGATTTCTATTATGCCGGCGGCCTGCCCGCCGTGCTGCGCGAATTGGGCGAGGGCGGCCTGCTGCACAAGGATGCGCTGACCGTCAATGGGCAGACCATGTGGGACAACGTGGCAGACGCCCCGAACTGGAACCGGGAGGTCATTTTTCCGCTCGACAAACCCTTTAAACCGCAAGGCGGTGTGGCGGTGCTGCGCGGCAATCTGGCACCCGGCGGGGCGGTCCTGAAGCCCTCGGCGGCGACACCCGAACTCATGCAGCACAAGGGCCGCGCCGTGGTGTTCGAGGACATCGACGATTACAAGGCGCGCATCAACGACCCCGCCCTCGACATCGACGAGACCTGCGTCATGGTGTTGAAGAACTGCGGGCCGAAGGGTTATCCCGGCATGGCCGAGGTCGGCAACATGGCCCTGCCGCAAAAGATCCTGAAGCGGGGCATCACCGACATGGTGCGGGTCTCCGATGCGCGCATGAGCGGCACCGCCTATGGCACCGTGGTCCTGCACGCCGCGCCCGAGGCGGCGGCCGGCGGGCCGCTCGCCCTGGTGCAAAACGGCGACACGATCGAGTTGGACGTGCAGGGCCGGCGCCTGCATCTGGATGTCAGCGACGCCGAACTGGAAAGGCGCCGCGCGGCCTGGACACCCCCCGCGCCCAGCGCGGACCGCGGCTACGAGCGGCTCTACCACGACCATGTCCAGCAAGCCGATACCGGCTGCGACCTCGACTTCCTGCTCGGCGCCAGTGGCGCGCCCGTGCCAAAGGAGAGTCATTGAGAATGTGGAAGCCGCGATGAGAAACGATACAGAGTTCCACGTCGCGGTCATGGCCGGCGACGGCATTGGGCCGGAGGTCATGGCGCCCTGCTTGGATCTCTTGAACGCGGTGAGCACGCGGGTAGGTGGGTTTTCCTGCCGCTTCGAGGCGGTGGAAGCCGGCGCCGGATACTACGTGCAGCACGGCACGGCGCTTTCAGAGGAAAACCTGAAACGCGCGGCGTCGGCGGATGCGATCTTGCTGGGCGCCGCCGGCCTGCCGGACATTCGCTATCCCGACGGGCGCGAGATCGCGCCGCAGATCGATATCCGCATCGCCCTCGACCTCTTCGCCGGGGTGCGCCCGGTGCGCTCGATCCCGGGGCTGGCCGGACCGCTGAGCGATCCGCGCGCGCAAAGCCTCGATTTTGTGCTGGTCCGCGAATCGACCGAGGGGCTGTTCGCCTCCATGGGCAAGACCCGGATCGTGGACGACGCGACCGCCTACGACACCATGGAGATCACCCGGACCGGCAGCGAGCGCCTGTTCGATTTCTCCTTCGAATTGGCGCGCAGGCGCAAGGCACTGGGTTCGCCGGGCATGCTCACCTGTGTCGATAAGGCCAACGTCTTCGGTGGATTCGCCTTCTTCCGCAAGATTTTCTACGAGCGCGCGGAGAAGTTCCCGGAGATCGACGCCCGGGCCGCCTACGTTGACGCCACCGCGCTCAACATGGTGCGCAACCCCTGGGCCTTCGACGTGATGGCGACCGAGAACATGTTCGGCGACATCCTTTCGGACCTGGGCGCCGGCCTGATGGGCGGCATGGGGGTTGCGCCCTCGGCCGATATCGGCGCCAAGCACGCGGTCTTCCAACCCTGCCACGGTACCGCGCCGGACATCATGGGCACCGGTAAGGCCAACCCGACGGCCATGTTCCTCTCCGCCGCCATGATGCTGGACTGGCTGGGCGAGCGCCACAGCGAGGCTAAGGCGGTCGAAGCGGGACGCCTGCTGCAAGGCGCCGTCGAGGCCGCCTACGCGCCCGGGGACTTGCGCCCTTGCGAACTGGGCGGGACCAGCGGCCTGAAGGACATCACCGCACGGGTGGCCGAGGCCCTGGCGAAGGCGTAACCCAACCCTAATACGTCGCGCGGCCGCCGGAGAGGTCGAAGACGCCGCCGGTTGTGAAGGAGCATTCGCGCGATACCAGCCAGGCGACCATGGCCGCCACCTCGGCGACCTCGACGAAACGACCGCGCGGGATCTTGGACAGCATGTAGTCGACGTGCTGCTCGGTCATTTGATCGAAGATGCGCGTACGCGCCGCCGCCGGGGTCACGCAATTGACGCCGATATCGTAGCCGGCCAGTTCCTTCCCCAAGGATTTGGTGAGGGCGATGACGCCCGCCTTGGCGGCACTGTAGGCCGGGGCGTTGGGGTTGCCCTCCTTGCCAGCGACCGAGGCGACATTGACCACCCGGCCATAGTTCCGTTCGATCAGATGGGGCAGTACCGCACGGCAGCAATAAAAGACGCCGGTCAGGTCGATGGCCAGAACCTCTCGCCAAGCCTCCGGCGGGTATTCCCAGGTCGGCGCGTTCGGCCCGGAAATTCCGGCGTTGTTGACCAGGATGTCGATCCCGCCCAGGTGCGCACGGGTCTCGTCCACAGCGCCGGTGACCGAGTTCAGGTCCGACACGTCCGCCTCGATCGGGACGATCCGGCCAAGCGCCGCCAGGTCCTGCACGGCTTGCGCCAGGGTGGCTTCGTCCCTGTCCCAGAGCGCGACCTCCGCGCCGCTCTCCAGCAGACGTTCGGCGACCGCGCGGCCGATACCCTGGGCCGCGCCGGTGACGACGGCGCGCTGTCCCTTAAGGTCGATCTGGTTCATGTGGGCTAGGCTCCAAGTGCGCCGCCGCTAATGCGACCGCGACGGGGTCTGAACGGCTCTTGCTTCACACGCCGGCGGGGCCCCTATCAAGACGCTTGCCCATGCTGATCCTGTCCTCGATCTCAAATCCAAGGCTTCGATAGAACGCCGCGGCACCGTTGTCGGGCACCCGGACCTGAAGGTTCAGTTTCGCGCAACCGAGCTTCGTCAATACGCGTTCCGCATGCGTCACGAGAGAGGTTGCAATGCCCTTACGGCGCCACGCCGGGCTGACACCCAAGGAATAGAGCCAGCCGCGGTGACCGTCATAGCCGGCGATTGTCGTGCCGATGATCCGATCATTCTCCAAGGCCACGAAGAATAACTCCGGTTGAACCTGTCGCTTTTTGAGAATGACCGCCTCGGGCTCGTTCCAGGGCGAGGGATTGGGAAAGACCTCGCGCCAAAGGTCCACAACCCCGTCGTGGTGGTGATCTCCATAGATCTCGATCGTCATCGCACACATGGCAAGGCTAAGACTTGCCGCTGCTAAATGGCATCAAGGAAATCCTCGATATAGGCCTCGATGATCGGATCGATAGCCTGGTCGACCGGCAGGCCGAGGGCAAGCGCCCGCGCCGCGTCGGTCTCGCTCGGCCAGGTCGCGACGATGGCCTCGATGCGCGGGTCCGGCTCGACCACGATCTCGCCCAGGTGGCGATTGCCGGCGACCCGGCGCAGCCCCTCGATCATCTCCGCGACCGTGAAAGTGACGCTCGGGAAATTGATCGCGCGGTCGTCGCCCAAGGCCTCCGGCGAGGCCTCGTGCAAGCGCACGAAGCCCTCGACGATGTTGCGGTAGCCGAGCACGGGCATGGCGGTTTCCGGCTTGACCGGCAAATTACAGGTTTCTCCGTTCAAGGGTTCGCGGATCACGCCGCTGGCGAAGCTGGAGGCGGCCAGGTTCGGCTTGCCCGGACGCACGATCACGGTCGGCAAGCGCGCCGAGCGCCCGTCCAAGAACCCCTTGCGACTGTAGTCGTTGATCAGGAGTTCGCCGATCGCCTTGGTGGCGCCGTAGGTGGTCTGCGGCGTCTGCTTGGTGGCGTCGCCGACCCGCTTGGGCATGGCCGCGCCGCCGAAGACCGCGACCGAAGAGGCGAAAACCACACGGGGCGTGCTCCCGCGCGCCCGCGCGGCCTCCAGGACATTCAAGCCGCCGGTCAGGTTGACCCGGATCGCCAGATCGAAATCCAGCTCGCCGCCGCCGCTGACCACCGACGCCAGGTGAAAGACCGAAACATCGTCGCGGTCGATCAGGCCGAACACCAGGTCGCGGTCGGCGATGTCGCCGGTCACCACGCGGACCCGTGCGTCCAAGCCCCCAATCGGCCCGGGAGGGGCCACGGCATCGAACAGCACCACCTCGTCGATATCTTCCGGCGCGCCCGAAGGGCCGGTCAGTTGCCCAAGCTCCAGAATCCGCTTGGCCAGCATGCGGCCGATGAATCCGGTGCCGCCGGTGATGACAACTTTCAAGGCCTCGGGCCTCCCCGATCAGACAGAAACCGTCATGCCACCGTCAACCACCAGGACATGCCCATTAACGTAGGACGCGGCCTCTGAGGCCAGGAACACGGCCGCGCCGGCCAGTTCCTCCGGCTTGCCCCAACGGCCGAGCGGCGTGCGCCGGCGCACCATGGCATCGAAATCGGGATCGGCCGCGGTCACTTCGGTCATATCGGTCAAGAAGTACCCGGGCGCGATGGCATTGCAGGTCACACCCTTGGGGCCGAGCTCGACGGCAAACGCGCGGGTCAGGGCCGCCAAGCCGCCCTTGGACGCCACATAGGCCGGAACCGTGGTCCGCGCCTGCAGCGCCATGATCGAGACGATGTTGATAATCCGGCCCCAGCCTTGCGCGGTCATGGGCCGCGATGCCTCGCGCGCCAGGGAGAAGCACGCCGACAGGTTGGTCGCGATGGTTAGGTCCCAGTCTTCGTCGGTGAACTCGCCCAGGACCTGGCGATGCGCGATGCCAGCGTTGTTGACCAGAATATCGAGCCGGCCGTGCTCCTTGAGCGCCGCCTCGACCACCGGGCCGGCCGCCGTTCGCTCGGCAACATCGAAGACGGCGGCACTTGCCTGTGCGCCGCTGGTCTTGAGCCTGTGGACCCGCTCGTCGAGGGCGGCTTCGTCGCGCCCGCACAGAATCAGCTTGGCGCCGGCCTCGGCCAGGGCTGCGGCCATGGCCCAACCGAGCCCGCGCGAGGCCCCGGTCACCATTGCCACCCGGCCCTTCAAGGAAAAACGATCCGCGATCATGATCGGCAGTCTAGCATGTCGCGGCAGCCAAGGGTTAGGAGAAGCGAACCCCGGTTTAGAACAGCCCCTCGATCTGGCCTTGCTCGTTCAGGTAGATGCTGTTGGCCGAGGGAACCCTGGGCAGACCGGGCATGGTCATGATCGCCCCGGTCACAGCGACGATGAATTCCGCCCCGGCGGAGAGACGCAACTCGCGGATCGGCACCGTGAAACCCTCGGGCGCGCCTTTGAGATCCGGATCGGTCGAGAAGCTGTACTGGGTCTTGGCCATGCAGACCGGGAAGTGTCCGTAGTCTTTCTGCAATTCCTCGAAACGCTTCCCGATCGCCCCATCGAACGTGATGTCGTCGCCGCCGTAGATCTTCTGCACGACGGTGCGCACCTTTTCGACCAGCGGCATATCGTCGGGATAGAGTGGCTTGAATTCCGCTTGGCCCGAATCGGCTAGCTCGACCACGTGCTTGGCTAGGTCCTCGGTCCCGGCGCCGCCGTCCGCCCAGTGCGAGCAGATGATCGCCTTGGCACCGAAGCCCTCGGCGGTGGCGCGCACGGCCTCCAACTCCGCGTCGGTATCGGTGATGAACTGGTTGATCGCGACCACGGCCGGCACGCCAAAGCTCTTCACGTTCTCCAGGTGGCGGGCCAGGTTGGAGCAGCCTTGCTTGACCGCCTCGACGTTTTCCTTGCCGAGGTCGGCCTTGGCGACGCCGCCATGCATCTTCAGCGCACGCACCGTCGCGACGATCACCGCAGCCGCGGGCTTAAGGCCGGCCTTGCGGCACTTGATGTCGAAAAATTTCTCGGCTCCCAGGTCGGCGCCGAAGCCGGCCTCGGTGACTACGTAGTCGCACAGTTTCAAGGCAGCCTTAGTGGCGATCACCGAATTGCAACCATGGGCGATGTTGGCAAAGGGACCGCCGTGCACGAAGGCGGGATTGTTTTCCAGCGTCTGCACCAGGTTGGGCGCGATGGCCTCCTTCAACAGGACCGACATGGGGCCCGGCCCCTTGACGTCCTTGGCAGTGAGCGGATTGCGCGCGCGATCCTGCGCAATCACGATCTTGCCGAGCCGCTCGGTCAGATCGTTCAGGTCCTTGGCCAGGCAAAAGATGGCCATGATCTCGGAGGCGACGACGATGTCGAAACCGTCCTCGCGCGGGAAGCCGTTGGCGACGCCGCCCAGGGAGTTGACGATATTGCGCAGCGCGCGGTCGTTCATATCCACCACGCGCTTCCAGGCGACCCGGCGCGAATCGATGGGCGGCTCCAAACCCCAATAGATGTGGTTGTCGATCAGGGCCGAAAGCAGGTTGTGGGCGATGCCGATGGCATGGAAATCACCGGTGAAGTGGAGGTTGATATCCTCCATGGGCACGACCTGGGCATAGCCGCCGCCGGCCGCGCCGCCCTTCATGCCGAAGCAGGGCCCCAGCGAGGGTTCGCGCAGGCACATCATGGCCTTCTTGCCGATACGGTTCAGCCCGTCGCCGAGGCCGACCGTGGTCGTGGTCTTGCCCTCGCCGGCCGGGGTCGGCGTGATCGCAGTGACCAAGATCAGCTTGCCGTCCGGCTTGCCCTCCAGGCCCTTCAGGAAATCCGGCGAGATCTTGGCTTTATGATGCCCGAACGGCATGAGGGCATCGGCCGGAATATCCAACTTGGCGCCGATCTCCGAGATCGGCTGCATGGTCGCTTCGCGTGCAATTTCGATATCGCTTTTAGGCATGATCGCCTCTCGCTCCCTATCGTGTTTCGGTCTGACGCCCGGGTTTCAGCCCAGGCGTGCGCCCTGTTTAAGTCCTACCGCCGCGGCAAAAGCCCCGGCTGCGATCTTGCCCTCTCCCTCCGGGCGAACCCTTTGCACCTGGATCGCGCCGCCCGGCGCCGCGACTTTAATGCTATCGCCCGTCACCTCGATCACCTCGCCCGACGCGCCCGCGGTGGCGCCGTCGATCTTCCTGGCGTCGAATATCTGCAGGGTCTTGCCCTCGTGCCGAGTCCAGGCCCCCGGTTGAGGATTGGTGCCGCGGATCAGATTGTAGACTTGATCCACCGGCTTCGACCAATCGATCTCGGCGTCCTTTTTGCGGCACCAGCTTTCATAGCTCGCCTTGGAATGATCCTGCGCAATGCGCTGGGCCCGGCCCTCACGGAACAGATCGACCGCCTCCAGCATCGCTGCCACGCCTAGATCGAAGATCTTCTTGAAATAGACCGTGCCCAGGGTGTCGTCCGGGCCGATTTCGACCTCTTTCTGGAGCAGGATATCGCCTTCGTCGAGCCCGTCGTTCGGATAGAACAGGGTCAGCCCGGTCTTGGTGGCACCGCCGATGATCGGCCAATTGATCGAGCTGGGGCCACGGTGCAGGGGCAGCAACGAGGGATGGAAGCAGATCGACCCATGGGTCGGAATTTCCCGCGCCTCCTCCGGCACGAAGATCGTGACGTAGGCCATGAGGCAGAGATCGGCGTTTAGCGCGCGCATCTGGGCCAGGACCTCGGGGGCCTTGAAGTTGGCCGGCTGATAAAGCGGCAGACCCTTCTCGAGCGCCGCCTCCTTCATGGGATCGAGCGGCCGCCCCTCCTTGTCCGGGGCGCAGTAAACCGCAACCACGTTGTCCCCGCGCTCTAGCAAGGCGTCCAAGACGGCCTTTCCGAAGGCCTGCTGTCCCATCACGATCAGTCGCATGACATTCCCCGTTCGGTGCATTCACTTAGCGTCCGGCGCCAGGCCGGACTGTTCTGAAAACGCGGTCATCTTGACCTGGCGCGAACAAGTGCGATTTCGAGGGCGGTTCGCGCCGCTCGGCCCCGCACCCGGTTAGATCGCGCCGGCGCTCCGTGCCTCGGCGATGTCCTCGTCGCTGAGGCCCAACACGCCCTTGAGGATCTCCTCGGTATGTTCGCCCAAGAGCGGCGAACGCGTCACCTCGCTGGGCGAATCGGACATCTTGATCGGGTTGCCGACGCTCAGGTACTTGCCGCGGGTCGGATGGTCGATCTCAACGACCGTGCCGCTGGCCCGCAGGCTCGGCTCCTCCGCGACTTCCTTCATGGACAGGATCGGGCCGCAAGGGATGTTCAGCGGATTGAGGATGTCCATGGCCTCGACCTTGTCCTTGGTCATGGTCCATTCCTCGATCGTGGCGAAGATCGCTTTCAACTTGGGTAGACGGGCCTCCGGCGTGGCGTAGCCCGCGTCCTCGATCCACTCGTCCTTGCCGATCACCTTGCAGATCGCCGGCCAGACCGCGGCCTGGGTGATGAAGTAGATATAGGCGTTGGGGTCGGTCTCCCAGCCCTTGCACTTGAGGATCCAGCCCGGCTGACCGCCGCCCGAGGCATTGCCCGACCGCGGCACCGCGTCGCCGAATTCGCCATCGGGGTACTGCGGATATTCCTTGAGTGGCCCATGGGCCAAGCGCTGCTGGTCGCGCAGCTTGACCCGGCACAGGTTGAGCACCGAATCCTGCATGGCGGCCTGGACCCGCTGACCCCGGCCGGAGGTTTCGCGTTGATACAGGGCGGTCACGATGCCCAGGGCCAGATGCAGGCCGGTGCCCGAATCGCCGATCTGCGCACCGGTTACCACGGGGGGCCCGTCGTCGAAACCGGTGGTCGAAGCGGACCCGCCGGTGCACTGGGCAACGTTCTCGTAAACCTTGCAGTCTTCGTACTTGCCTGGGCCGAAGCCCTTGACCGAGGCATAGATCATGCGCGGGTTGAGTTCCTGAATGCGCGCCCAGGGAAAGCCCATGCGGTCGAGCGCGCCCGGCGCAAAATTCTCCACCAGAACGTCGCAGGCCTTGATCAGTTTTTCGAGAACCGCTTTGCCCTTCTCGTTCTTGCTGTTCAGGGTCAAGGAACGCTTGTTGTGGTTGAGCATGGTGAAGTAAAGGCTATCGACATCGGGAATGTCGCGCAGTTGGCCGCGCGTGGCATCGCCCACGCCGGGACGTTCCACCTTGATGACGTCGGCCCCGAACCAGCCCAAAAGCTGCGTGCAGGTCGGGCCCGACTGGACGTGGGTGAAATCCAGAATACGGACACCCTCTAGCGCTTTACCCATATCTTCGTTCCTCTTACCCCGGCGGCGGCTTGACGTGCCGCTATTTGTACATGGTTTGGGCTTTAGTGCCCGGCGCGTATTCGTTGGGGTCGACCCAGATATTGATGACCGCCGACTTGCCGCTGCTGTTCACCGATTCGCGCGCGCGCCTCAAGGCCGGGCCGATCTCCTTGGCGTCGCGGACCTCTTCGCCGTAACCGCCCAGCATGCGGCCGAAGTGGCTGAACTCCACGTCGCCCAGCTTGTTGCCGACGTTGCCGCGCTGAGCCCCGTACTTGGCGATCTGGCCGTATCGAATTTGATTCATCGCAGAATTGTTGCCGATCACCGCGATGTAGGGCGCGCCGAAGCGGTTGGCGGTTTCCATATCGAATGCGGTCATGGAGAAGGCGCCGTCGCCGTAGTAGCACAGGATCTCTTTTTCCGGATGGGCCAGCTTGGCCGCCATGGCAAAGCCGGTGCCCACCCCCAGGCTACCCAAAGCGCCGGGGTCCATCCACTGGCCCGGCCCGTGCGGGCGCACCGCCTGCGCCGAGATCGTGACCACGTCGCCACCGTCGCCGATATAAATCGTGTCGTCGCCCAGGAACTCGTTGATCTCATAGGCCACGCGGTAGGGATGAATCGGCGACTGGTCGCTGGTGAACAGCGGCATCAACTTTTGGAGGGCGATCGCTTCCGCCTCGCGCAACTGCTGCATCCATTGCTGGCGCTGCTGGCGCGCCCCCTTGTCGATCCGTGCCGAGGCCGCCTGGGCGACCGCCCCCAGAATCGCGCCCGGATCGCCGACCAGGCCGAGCGAGATATCCCGGTTCTTGCCGACCGTGCGGTAATCCAGATCGATCTGGACCAGGGTCGCGTCCTTGCTGATGCGCTTGCCGTAGCCCATGCGGAAATCGAAGGGCGTGCCGACGATCAGGATGACGTCGGCCTTGTCGAAGGCCAGGCGCCGGGTGCGATCGAAATGGTGCGGGTCGCCGGGCGGCAGCATGCCGCGGCTGGCCCCGTTCAGATACGCCGGGATATCCAGTTCGCGGACCAGGCCGATCGCCTCGCGATGACCCTGCGCGGCCCAAACCTGTTGGCCGAAGAGCACCGCCGGGCGTTCCGACTTGACCAGAATATCGGCCAGCTTTTCGATATCGGCGGGATCGCCGATGGATTTGGTAGAGGCCCGGTAATGCCCAGCGGCCGGCAGCACCGCCTTGCTGACCTCGACCTCGCGGTCCAGCACGTCGCGCGGGATTTCCAGGTACGACGGGCCGTAAGCGCCGTTGAAGCATTCGCGCGCGGCCATGGCGATCATGTCGGCGACTCGTTCGGTGCTCGACACCGAGGCCGCGAACTTGGTGATCGGGCCCATCATGTCGACATGGGGCAGGTCCTGCAGCGACCCCATCTTGTGCTGGGTCAGCGCGCCCTGCCCGCCGATGTGCAGCACCGGGCTTTCCGACCGGAAAGCGGTGGCGATGCCGGTCACCGCATTGGTGCAGCCGGGGCCCGCCGTCGTTACCACGCACCCGAGCCGCCCGGTCTGACGCGCGTAACCGTCGGCGGCATGGGCGGCGACCTGTTCGTGACGGACATCGACGATGCGGATACCCTCGTCCAGACAACCGTCGTAAATATCGATGATGTGACCGCCGCACAGGGTGAAGATGGTATCGACGCCCTCGCTCTTCAGGGCCTTGGCGACCAAGTGGCCGCCGGAGACCACGGTGCCGGATTTGTCTTTTTGGGCCAGGGTATCGCTTGCCGTGCTGGACATAGATTTCCTCCTGATCGAGACCTAGGTGCCGCGCCGACGACGGCGGGCGGGCCCTTTGGCCGCGGTATACGGATTGGAGTCAGTCGAGATAGTCGACATTGGCCGCGACATGCGAAGCCAGGTTCAAATTGTGTTCGCGCACCAGGCGTTCGGCCAGGTCCGCGTCGCGCCGCTCGATCGCCTCGATAATGTGCATGTGATCGATGATCGAACGCTTGGCCCGGTTGTCCTCCGAGATCGTGCGGGCCCGGATCGAACGGATATGGATGAACAGATTGCTCGCCATCTCACCAATGAGATCGCATTTGCTCAGCTTTAGAATCATCGAGTGAAAGTCGATGTTGCGCACGGAATACTCGTCGATCCGGGCATTGACCTCGTCGCCCTCGAAGCTGGAGAACAAGCGCCGCAGGGTGGCGATTTCCGCGTCGCTGGCCCGCAGGGTGGTCAGGCGCGCCGCCATGCACTCCAGCGCCGCCCACACCGTGATCATCTCCAGGATTTCTTCCTTGGTCTTACGCACGATGAAGACGCCGCGCCGGGGTACGATGCGGACCAGGCCTTCCTGCTCCAGTCGGGCCAGGGCTTCGCGAATCGGCGTGCGGCTGATCGCCAGTTTCTCCGACAACTCGCGCTCGTCCAGGCGCAGTTCGGCGTCCTCGGCGTAGATATCCATCGAGGTGATGGCGTTCTTCAGGGTCCCGTAGATCTTGTCTTTCAGGCTGAAATTGGCCTCGATCGGGGCGACATCGAGATCTGCTGTTGCCATAACGCCTTATCCGTCTTCCTCAGGCCCTTCCGGGACCCGTCTGGTGGTATACCTTATACCAAAACCCAGGACTGGAAGCAAGCCGCCCGCCCTGGGCGCCGTATCGCCTATCCAGCCGCCGCGCGGCGCCTTTTCAGCGCCGAATAGATCGGCATGCAGACCAGCACCGCCGCCATGGCGACGAATACCGCCGACAAGGGACGCTCGACGAAGGTCATCACATCGCCGTGGGATATGATCATCGCCTGGCGAAAGTATTTTTCGGCCAGGGGCCCCAGGACGATAGCCAGAACGGCGGGCGCCATGGGGTAGTTCAGCTTGCGCAGCAGATACCCGGCGATACCGAAGATGAGAATCAGCCAGACGTCGTGCAAAGAGCTCCCTGGGGCGTAGCCGCCAACTAGGCTGAGCACGAAAATAACCGGCGCCAGGATGGCGAAGGGGGTTCGCAGAACCCAGATGAAGAGCGGTATAAACGCCAGATTAATCAGCAAGGTGAACAAGTTGGCCGTGTACAGGCTGGCGATCAGGCCCCACACGAACCCCTCGTGAGTAATGAACAGCATGGGGCCGGGCTCCAGGCCCCAGATGATCATGCCGCCCAGCAGGATCGCCGTGGTCGGCGAGCCGGGAATGCCCAGGGTCAGCATGGGCAGCATGGAGCCGGTGCTGGCCGCATTGTTGGCCGCCTCGGGCGCGACCACGCCGTTGATCTCGCCCTTACCGTAATTCTTCGAGTTCTTGGACATGCTTTTGGCCATGCCATAGGCCATAAGCGATCCCGGGGTGGCGCCGGCCGCCGGCAAGATGCCGACGAAATAGCCGAGCAGCGAACACAGCCCCATGGTGCGCCAAGTCTTGCGCAGCTCGATGATCGCTTGGACGATGTTGCGGAATCCGATCTTGTGCTGGGCGATCTCGACCCTGCCCTTGCTCGAATCGAGCGTCCAGAGGATCTCGCCGATCCCATAGATGCCGATCGCCAGCACGATGAAACTAATGCCCTTGTAGAAGCCCGGCAGGTCGAAAAAGATCAACCGCGGCTGCCCGCTGATGATGTCCAGGCCGACGGCGCTGAGGATCAGGCCGAACAGGATGGACAGGATGGTCTTGGGAATGTCGTCGCCGCTCAGCCCGACAAAGGTCGCGAACGCGACCACCATGAGGGCGAAATTCTCCGCCGGGCCAAAGCGTAGAGCAAATTCGGCTAAGGGCGGCGCGAACAGAGTAAAGAGAATGACGGCGATCGTGCCGCCGACGAACGAGGCGACCGCGGCCGCGACCAGGGCCCTATGCGCCTCTCCCTTCATGGCCATCGGCCGGCCGTCGAAGGTTGTCGCCACCGCCGTCGAGGCGCCGGGAATACCGAGCATGATCGAAGAGATCGCGCCGCCGAACATGGCGCCGTAATAGATCGCTGCCAGAAATATTATGGCGCCGGTCGGGGGTACGAAAAAGGTGATTGGCAAAAGGATCGCGACGCCATTGACCGAACCCAGACCGGGCAAGGCGCCGACGAACAGCCCCACCGTGCAGCCCAAGACGAGCAACCCGAAGTTAAGCGGTTCGAAGGCCGTCGCGAAACCGCCGGCGAGGTGAACGAGTGTATCCATCTTACGGTTCCGTCATGCCGGCTGGGGGCGCTGCGATGCCGGGGCTGCGCACCGGTCCATGCCTAGAAGAATGTCTGATACAAGGGATAGAACAGCGGCTCCGTAATCCCCTTGGGCAACAGGATGCGCATGCCGATTTCGAAAAAGAAAAAGGTCAACACGGGCACCGTGACCGCCAGGATACCGGTCGTCATCCAAGAGCGCCGGCCGACCAGCCGGACCCAAAACACGAACAAGAACGGGATCGCGACATAGAACCCGAGCCAGGTGATCAGAATCAGCGCCACCAGCAGAGAACCGCCCGCCATGGCCAAAAGCTTGACCGTCGGACCGTCCATGAAGGGGCCGTGTGTGCGGCTTTCCGGCGTCGCACCCCTTAGGGCGCGGACAAAGATCCATGCCGAACAAGCAAGCATGGCCGCCGAGAGCCAGAACGGGAACGCCCCGCCGGCCGGCCCCTTATCGGGGATCCAGCCGACGGGTAGTTCCGCGCTTTTCCACATCAGGTAGCCGGAAAGCAAGGCGAACACGACAGCCGTAAATAGTTCCGCCCGCCGCATAGCCGTCCCTCACCTCGTCGCCCGATGCCGTTTCGCCGTTAAATCGGCCTTACTTGATTTCGCCCATAGCCTTGAGCAAATCGTGGTGCTTATCGCGCTCCGCGACGAAGTACGACATGAGGTCGTCGCCAGTCAGCCACGCCCGGTTCAGGGCCTTCTTGGTCGTGTATTCCTTCCACTCGGCCGACTCGTTGACCTTGCGAAACACCTCAACATAGAAGTCCTGGGCCTCCTTGGGCATGTTCGGAGGCGCGACCACGCTACGCTGCATGTAGTAGACCAGATCTTGACCCATCTCCTTGAAGGTCGGCACGTCCGGGAACACCCCGATACGCTCCGGCGTGAAGGCGGCGATGGGCCGGACCCGGCCGGCCTCGAAGAAACCGAGCTGCTCGGAGGGGTTGTTGACGGTCGAGGTGATCTGCTTGCCGACCAGGTTCTTTGCAACCGTTCCGCCGCCCTTGAAGGGCACATAGGTCATCTTCAGACCGTAGGCTTTCTCAAGCATGGCGGTGACCAGAGAATCCTCCTGGCCGGTGCCGGTGCCGCCCATGACCCACTTTTCGCTACCAGCCGCCTTAACCGCGGCCACGTAGTCGTCGATGGTCTTGATATCGGAGTCGGAGTTAACCCAGAGCACAAAGGTATCTTCGGCCAGCCGCGCGACCGGGGTGAATTTCGAGATATCGACGCCGATGCCCGGATTGCGCAAGGGGGTGGTATAGAGGCTGTTCAGGGTCGCCATGATTACGTGTGGATCGCCGGCCTTGTCTTGCAGATAGCGCAAGGCCTCGGCACCCGAACCGCCACCCTTGTTGACCGGGATGAAGGGCTGGTTCGAGAAATTGTTCTTCTCGATAATGCTTTGAATCAGCCGGGCCAGGCGATCGGCGCCGCCGCCTTGGCCGGCCATGATGACGAATTCGACCGGCTTTTGCGGCTGCCAGGCAGCCTGCGCCGGTTGCACGGCTAGGGACGAAACCAAGCCTAGGCCAACGCCCAGGGCGATTCCGCATGACACGGCTCTCATGGCCAGATTTTTCACGAGTAGTCCTCCCATCGGTTCACGTTTCGACACGCCACAAGCGCGCCTTGGTACAACGATGCCAGGTTCCGGGGGATCTGGGGAGTCACGATAACCTGTTATAGGCGCCCCATATCCACACCCTGGTCTTTGGAATAAGGTATACCAGAGGGCAGTCTAGGCATCATTTTTGTCTCTGTACAGGCCCATATCGCGGTTTTCTTACCAACCGGCAGTGGCCAAGCCCGGTTCCCGCACCGCACCAGCTTCGCCTTCCGCGCCGTCCCTGCTCTGCGCCTCATCCCATTCTGGCTTGTCATTCCAATGACATCCCAGCGGCATCGCACGGGTTGTTGCATTTTACCAATCTCTGGTATATTGTATACCAACGATTCGATATCTAGCCATTTGCACAGCGGTGCAGATCAAGATCGCTTGAGGGGCCCCGAAGAGAGGCCCCGGCGAGGTGCCCGCGAGGGCGCAAAGGGAGGGGCATATGGATATCCACGAATATCAGGCCAAAGATCTGCTTCAGGGCTATGGCCTGCGCACGCCGCGCGGTGGCCTGGCGCGCAGCATCGACGAGGCCGAGACCGTCGCCCGCGCGCTGCGCGGCAGCCCCTGCGTGGTCAAGGCCCAGGTCTTGGCCGGCGGGCGCGGCAAGGCCGGCGGCATCAAGCTGGCGCGCTCGGTCGAATCGGTCGGGGGCATGGCGGCGGAACTGCTGGGGTCGACCCTGATTACCGCGCAGACCGGAACCCAGGGCCGGCCGGTCAAGGCGGTCTATGTGGAGGAACAGGTCGAGGCGGCGCGGGAGTTGTACCTGGCCGTTCTGGTCGACCGCGGCGCCGGGCGGGTCGCCTTCTTGGGGGCGGCGCAAGGCGGCGAGGATATCGAGGAAACCGCCGTCCGCGAGCCCGCCAAGCTGAAACGCCTGATCGTCGATTCGAACGACGGCCTTGTGGCGAGCGAGGCGGAAGCCTTCGCGTCCGGCCTGAATCTGGAAGCCGGCCCGGCCAAGGCCGCCGCGAAATTGATGGCGGGACTCTACAAGGCCTTCGTCGAGCTGGACGCCAGCCTGATCGAGATCAATCCCTTGGTCCTGACCGAGGCCGGCGATCTCTTGGCGCTGGACGTGAAAATGAGCTTCGACGACAACGCCCTGTTCCGTCATCCGCGGATCGCCGACCTGCGCGACCGCGACGAGGACGATCCCAGCGAGGTCGAAGCCGCCCGCTACGAAATCAATTACCTGCGCCTGGACGGCGATATCGGCTGCATGGTCAACGGCGCCGGTCTGGCGCTGGCAACCATCGACCTGCTCAAGCAACGCGGCGGTCGGCCGGCCGATTTCATGGACCTGCGCCCTGTGGTCACCCGACAACAGGTCGCGACCGGCTTCAAGATGATCCTGCGCAATCCCAAGGTGAAGGCGATCCTGGTCAACATGTACGGTGGCGGCATCTTGCGCTGCGACACCATCGCCGAAGGCATCGCGGAGGCGGTCAAGGAAGACGGCCTGAAGGTGCCCCTGGTGGTGCGCGCCGCCGGCACCAATATGGAAATCGCGCGCAAGATCCTGACCGGCCAGGCGGTTCCGGCGATCTTCGCCGACGACATGGCGGAGGCGGCCGAGCGCACGGTCGCGGCGGCCGGTCAGTCTCCGGACGGGGGGGCAAGCTGATGGCAATCCTGGCCGACAAGACGACCAAGGTGATTTGCCAGGGCCTGACCGGCACCCAGGCCAGCTTTCACTGCGAACAGGCGATCGCCTACGGCACCCAGATCGTCGGCGGGGTGACGCCGGGCAAGGGCGGCACACGGCACCTGCAACTGCCGGTCTACGATACGGTGGCCCGGGCCGTGGCCGAGACCGGCGCCGACGCCAGCCTGGTTTTCGTGCCGCCGCGCGCGGCCGCGGACGCCATGATCGAGGCGATCGACGCCGAGGTGCCTCTGGTGGTGTGCGTGACCGAGCGCGTGCCGGTGCAGGACATGGTGCGGGTCCGCCGCAGGCTGGAGGATTCCAGCACCCGCCTAATCGGCCCCAACTCCCAGGGCATCATCACGCCGGAGCAATGCAAGATCGGCATAATGCCGGGGCACATCCACTTCCCGGGCAAGATCGGCATCGCCTCGCGCTCGGCCTCGCTCACCTACGAAGCGGTCGGGCAATGCGGCGACGCCCGCCTGGGCCAATCGAGCGTGGTGGGAATCGGCGGCGACCCGGTCCATGGCCTCGGCTTCGTGGAGTGCCTGGAGCTGTTCCTGCGCGACCCGCAGACCGAAGGCATCCTGCTGGTCGGCGAGATCGGCGGCAGCGCCGAGGAAGAGGCGGCCGCTTTCATCGCGGCGGAAAAACCGAAAAAACCGATCGCCGCCTTCGTCGCCGGAACCCACGCCGAAACCGGCCGCCGCATGGGCCATGCCGGCACGGTCAACGTCTTCGGCCGCGGCGGCGCGGAGAGCAAGCTCGAGGCGCTGCGCAATGCCGGGGTGCGCATCGCACCCAATGCGGCCGAGATCGGCGCAACCATGCGCCGGGCGATGAGGGGCTAAATCCCCGATACGGCGCGCGCGGATGCCGGATCACCGCCGCGCGGCGGTTACCCGGTTCGGTTTCGCGGACACGCCCGAACCGGGGCTCGCGGTGCCCGGGTGGCGCGGCATCATAGGGCGCGCCACCACAAGCCATCGATATCGTAACGCTTGATTTCGGACCGGCCACCTAACCGATCTTGACCTGCTTCAAATAACCCGGCTGGGCAATGCCCGGGTTCAGGCGCGGGTCGTCCTCGGCGGCGCCAATGGCGGTGCCGACCGGCACGACGCCGGCCCAAACGTCCAGGGCATAGTCTTCCTCGTCATCGCCGGGCGGGCCGGTGCGCACCTTGCAGGCGACCTCCTCCAGCTTCATGGAAAGAACCGTGGTCGCCTTAAGCTCCTGCTTTTGGATCGGCCGCAATTCGGCCCAGCGTCCGGGCGTCAAACGCTCCGAAAACGCCTCCAGCGCCGCCGTCTTCTCGGCCTCGCCGGTTATCTTCTCCGCAACCCCAAGCGCGATGATCGAGCGATAGTTGATCGAGGAATGAAAGCCGGAGCGCGCTAGGACCAACCCGTCCAGATGGGCCACCGTAAAGCAGACATCGATACCCTTTTCCACCGCGCGCAGCATCTTGCTGGCGGAAGACCCATGCCAATACACGCGGTCGCCCTCGCGCCAATAGGCCGTGGGCGTGACATAGGGTTGGCCGTCGATCACATAGCCGACATGGCACATGAGCCCGGCATCCAAGATCTCGTAGACCGTCTTGCGATCGAAAACGGCCCTTTGGTTCAGGCGTTTGATCCGGGTCCGCTCGCTCGGCCGAAAATCCGGCATGGCGGTATCGTTGGGCGGTGTCACGGTTTCCAAGGCTCCTCAAGCTTGATGGCGGACCCCAAGCTAGGCATAAAGTGGTTGTGTGAAAAGATCCACTTCTGAATAAATAGCAGAGCCACTTTTTGAATCACCGAAGAGTCGCAATCCATGGCCCGATCGCAGCTTCGGCCCCAGCCCGGCCGCCGGCCGCCGCCCCATTTCATGGCCTTGACCCTGGCGGCGGGTGCCGCGTCGGCACCGAAGCACCGGCAGCTTTACGATCAGATACGTGGCCATGTCCTGAGCGGGCGCCTGACCGGAGGCGCGCGCCTGCCCGCGAGCCGAACCCTGGCGCGCGAGATCGGCTGTTCCCGAAACACGGTTCTGAGCGCCTACGAGCTTCTGCTGGCGGAGGGATACCTGACCGGAACCCCGGGGTCCGGGACCTTTGTTTCCAGGGTTCTGCCCGATCAGTTCCTGGCCGTGAACAACGGTCGACCAAGCGGCCCGCCGGACACGCGGGGCACCACCGCCCAGGCGGCGCTGTCGACCCGCGGGCGCGTGCTGGCAGAACAGACCCCACGCCCGCGCGGTCCAGCGGGCGCCTTCATGCTGGGCCCCGACGCGGCACACTTCCCGTTCGATATTTGGGGCCGCATGCTGGGCCGGACCTGGCGCCGGCCAGACCCGGCGCTGCTTCGCTACGGCGACCCGGCGGGGCATCGACCGCTACGCGAGGCGATTGCCGAATACCTGCGTGCGACCCGTGCCCTGCGCTGCGACTGGCGGCAAGTGGTGATAACCAGCGGGGCGCAGCAGGCGCTCGACCTTGTGGTCCGGGCCATGCTCGATCCCGGCGACGCGGTCTGGTGCGAAGACCCCGGTTATGGCGGCCTGCGCGGCCCCCTCATCGCCGCCGGCGCGCGTATCGCGCCGGTGCCGGTCGATACGGAAGGCTTGTCGGTCTCGACCGGGCGGGCGCGGGCACCGGCGGCCCGCTTGGCGGTGGTCGCCCCCTCGCATCAATTCCCCTTGGGCGTGGTCATGTCGCTCGGCCGAAGATTGGAGCTCCTGGACTGGGCGCGCGCCGCCGGGGCCTGGGTTCTGGAGGACGATTACGATAGCGAGTACCGCTATGCGGGCCGGCCGCTCGCCGCGCTGCAGAGCCTCGATGCCGCGAGCGGCGCCGGCCGCGTCATCTACGCGGGCACTTTTTCCAAGGTGACGTTTCCGTCCCTGCGGATCGGCTATCTGGTTGTTCCCGACGCCCTGGTCGAGCCCATGGTCCGGGTGCGCGCCGCGCTCGACGACCATCCCTCGGCAGTGGTCCAACCGGCGCTGGCCGCCTTTATCGGTGAGGGGCACTTCGGCGCCCATATCCGGCGCATGCGCGCCCGTTACGCCGCGCGTCAGGAATCTCTGATCGCCGCCGCCCAGCGTTGGCTGGACGACAAGCTCATCCTAGCCCCGGACGAGGCCGGGCTGCACCTGGTGGCCCGCATGACCCCGGCCCTCAAGCGACGCATGAACGATGCGCAAGCCGCCGAGCGCGCCGCCGCCGCCGGCATCGCCACCTCCGCCCTATCCGGCTACGCGGTCGAGGCCAGAAGCGATCCCGCCCTTCTGCTCGGCTATGCCGCCGTGCCGGAAGACCGCATCGAAACCAGCGTGCGCAGCCTGGCCGCCGCCTTGGCCGGCTGAGGCCGGCGAGGTCAGGCCCGGTCGATGCGGCAGGAAAAGCAGTTGTTCAGGGACGAACGGACGTGGATGTAGCGCACGTCCTCACGCGCAAGAATGCGCGCCGCCGCCGCGTCCATGTCCTTCGTTGGTACGATCTGCCCGGTGCCATAGACGATGCGATCCTCGGCGTTGTAGCCCTTTATGAGACTGCTCTCGCGGCGCTGGAACATCGCCGGTATCTCGGCGGTCTCCGGATTGCGCGTGCAGGGTTTCGCATGGAGGAAGATCGGGCCAATCTCGGCATAGGGCTGAGCGTTCGGAAACGGACGGTAAGCTAGAATTAGATAGGGCTCGTCTTTTCCGACGTCCTGCAGGCAATGGCGGCAGGGCACGCCGCTCCCGTTGGAGATATGGGTTTCCGGCTTCT
The DNA here is from genome assembly GCA_021776095.1 of Kiloniellaceae bacterium. GTDB lineage: Bacteria > Pseudomonadota > Alphaproteobacteria > Kiloniellales > J153 > JAJFGN01. The sequence goes on from JAJFGO010000017.1 coordinate 26,159, forward strand.
GCCCGTTGGCATCGGGCGCGCCGGCCCGATAGGCCTCGGCCTCTTCGCTCGGCATGGAGGAAAAACGAATTTCGGTCATGGCGCTGTCGGCTCCTCTGATTGGATCTGACTGCAACATGGGGCAGGGCCGGATGCTTCTCTATCCGGGTCTTGCGATCCGCCGAAAGAAAAAGGGCCGGCCCAATGGCCGACCCCAAAATTGTATCTGGTTGAACCAGTATCTAGCGATTCTGCCGGTTCTCCACCAGGTCGTCGACCACGGCGGGATCGGCCAAGGTCGAGGTGTCGCCTAGATTGCTGAATTCGTTCTCCGCGATCTTGCGCAGGATGCGGCGCATGATCTTGCCCGACCGGGTCTTGGGCAGGCCGGGCGCCCATTGGATCAAGTCCGGGCTGGCGATCGGGCCGATCTCCTTGCGGACCCAGCCAACCAACTCCTTGCGCAATTCCTCCGAGGACTCGATGCCAACGTTCAAGGTGACATAGGCGTAGATACCTTGGCCCTTGATATCGTGCGGATAGCCGACCACCGCGGCCTCGGCGACCTTATGATGCGCGACCAGGGCACTTTCGACCTCGGCTGTGCCCATGCGGTGACCGGAAACGTTGATCACGTCGTCGACGCGCCCGGTGATCCAATAGTAGCCGTCGCTATCCCGCCGGCAGCCGTCGCCGGTGAAGTACTTGCCGGGATAGGTCGCGAAATAGGTCTGTATGAAGCGTTCGTGATCGCCGTAGACCGTGCGCATCTGGCCCGGCCAGGCGTCGGCGATACACAAGTTGCCTTCGCAGGCCCCGTCCAGAACCTTGCCGTCCGCATCGACGATGACCGGTTTAATACCGAAGAACGGGCGGGTCGCCGAGCCCGGCTTGAGCGGCGTCGCGCCGGGTAGTGGCGTAATCAAAATGCCCCCGGTTTCGGTCTGCCACCAAGTATCGACGATCGGGCAGCGGTGGTCGCCGACCACCTCGTGATACCACTTCCAGGCCTCGGGATTGATCGGCTCGCCGACCGAGCCCAAGAGGCGCAGCGAGGTCCGTTCGGTCTTTTTCACCGGGTCGTCGCCTTCGCGCATAAGCGCGCGGATCGCGGTCGGCGCGGTGTAGAAGATCGAGACCTTGTGCTTGTCGCAAACCTGCCAGAAGCGCGAGGCGTCCGGATAATTCGGCACACCCTCGAACATCAGCGTCTTGGCGCCGTTGGCCAGCGGGCCATAGACGATATAGCTGTGCCCGGTGACCCAGCCGACGTCCGCCGTGCACCAATACACATCGTCGTCGTGGTAGTCGAAAACGTACTGATGGGTCATGGACGCGAAGACCATGTAGCCGCCGGTGGTGTGCAGCACGCCCTTCGGCTTTCCGGTCGAGCCGGAGGTGTAGAGGATGAACAGCGGGTCCTCGGCGTTCATGGGCTCGGCCGGGCAATCGGGCGAGGCCGCGGCGCACACCTCGTGGTACCAGACGTCGCGGCCGTCCTTCATGTCCACATTGCCGCCGGTCCGCTTGACCACGATGACCTTGTCCACATGGTCGATGTTCGCGATCGCCTTGTCGGTGTTGGCCTTGAGCGGAATGCTGCGTCCGCCGCGCAGGCCCTCGTCGGCCGTGATCACGAAGTTGGACTTGCAATCCTCAATCCGCCCGCCCAGGGAGTCGGGCGAGAAACCGCCGAAGACGATGGAGTGCACCGCGCCGATGCGCGCGCAGGCCAGCATGGCGTAGGCGGCCTCGGGAATCATCGGCATATAGATGGTCACCCGATCGCCCTTCTTGACCCCCAGGTCCTTCATGGCGTTGCTCAGGCGGCAGACCTCTTCATGCAGTTCCCCGTAGGTGATGCTCTTGTCGACCGCCGGATCGTCGCCCTCCCAGATAATGGCGACATCGTCCTTCTTGGCCGGCAGGTGGCGGTCGATGCAGGTGTAGGCCGCGTTTGTGGTGCCGTCGGAGAACCATTTGATGTGCACGTCGCCGGGGCCGTAGGAAACATCCTTGACGCTGGTGTAAGGCGTGAACCAATGAATCCGCTTGCCGTGCTCGCCCCAGAACCCTTCCGGATCGCTGATCGACTGCTCGTACATCTTGAAATACGTGGCCTCGTCGCACCACGCCTTCGCCGCGAGATCCTTAGGTATTGGAAAGACAAGGTTTTCGGACATGCTGGATGGCTCCCTTTGTAACAATCCCCTGGGTACGCGGCGTTGCCCGCCGGCTCGTCAATTCAACCTGTCGTAATAATCTACGGATTTCCCGTTTCGGCACAAGCGCCGCACCGGCAGCCGCACCGGGGGGGCCAGCCAGCGGCTCAGTCGCCGTCTCGTAGCATGACCGATCCGTCGGCCTCGACGCGCAGCGGTACCGGTGACAAGCGGTCCCCCATGCAAGGCCCGGAAATACATGCCCCATCGGCGATTTCGAACAAGGCGCCATGGGTCGCACACAGGATCTGCCCGGTGTCGTCGCTGATGAATTTGTCGGGCGTCCAATCCAGGGGCGTGCCCTGATGGGGGCATGAGTTTAGATAGCCATAGGCCGCTTCGCCCTCGCGGACCACGAAAATGTCGCGGCCGTCGGCCAGACTAAAGCCCTTGGCCTCCCCATCCTCGATATCCTCGAGCGCGCACAGCACGCGCGCGCCGCTCATGCCTCGGTGCGGCCCATCTCGCAGATATGGCGCCATTGCGCCCGGTCGACCGGCACAACGGAAAGCCGCGACTGGCGAACCAAGGCCAGCTCCGCCAGCTTCGGTTCCGCCTTGATCTGGGCCAGTGATACCGGCGCCTCGAAGGGCTTGACCGCCTTGACGTCGACCATGCCGAAGCGGCCGGATTTGTCGGTGTGGTCGGGATAGTACTCCTTGACCACCTCGACCACGCCAACGACCTGCTTTTCCTTGACCGAGTGATAGAAGAAAGCCCGGTCGCCCAGCTTCATGGCTTTCATGTTGTTCGACGCCTGATAGTTACGCACGCCATCCCAGTGGGTGCGTCCATCGGCGACCATGTCGTCCCAGGAATAGGATCCGGGCTCCGACTTCACCAACCAATAAGCCATGATCTCATCCTTTGCTCGCGCGAACGTTATTGGGAAACTCGTGTGGCGACTCCGCTCCTAGTGTTAGCCGGAAATCAGGGGAGAGAAAACCGCCCGATGTTCGACCGCCAAGGCCGCGCCGCGTGATCGCCGGGTCCAAATGGGCCTCGCTCGCCGTCTTGTGCCTGTGCCAGGTGGCGGTGATGGCCTTGTGGTTCTCCGCCTCCGCCATCGTTCCCGCGTTGAGCGCCGAATACCACCTGGACGGTTTCGCCAAGTCGCTCTTCACCAGCAGCGTGCAGGCCGGTTTCGTGGCAGGCAGCCTGACCAGCGCCATCCTGGGCCTGGCCGACCGGATCGAGCCCCGGCGCTTCTTCATGGTCAGCGCCCTGATCGGCGCGGCGGCGAACGGCGCCATCCTCCTGGTCGAACCGACCTCGCTGTGGGTCGCACCCTTGCGGTTCGTGACCGGCGCCTGCATGGCCGGGGTCTACCCGGTCGGCATGAAGATCGCGTCGACCTGGGCGCGCGCCGGCGCCGGCGGCGATATGGGCCTTTTGGTCGGTCTCTTGGTCGGCGCCCTAACCCTAGGCTCCGCCCTGCCCCATCTGTTCAGCGCGCTGGGCGGTATCGATTGGCGCCTGACCCTGGCCGTGGCCTCGATCTCCGCCCTGGCCGGCGGTCTGGGTATCGCGGCCGCCAGACTGGGCCCGAACATCCAGGCGGCGCCGCGCTTCCGGCCCGGATTCGTGCTCTGGGCCTGGAAGATCAAACCGGTCCGCCTCGCCAACCTGGGTTACCTCGGCCATATGTGGGAGCTTTATGCCATGTGGGCCTGGATTGGCGTCTTTCTGCACGCCAGCTTCGCCGAGACCCTGGCGCCCGAGATCGCCGGCCCGGCGGCCAAACTGGCGACCTTCGCCACGGTCGGCATCGGCGCCCTGGGGTGCCTGGCCGGGGGTCTTTTCGCGGATCGCCTGGGCCGAACCACCCTGACCATGCTGGCCATGACCATATCGGGGGCCTGCGCGGCCACCGTCGGCCTATTCTACGGTGGCGCGCCCTGGTTGCTGGTCGCGGTCTGCCTGCTCTGGGGCTTGAGCGTGGTGGCCGATTCGGCGCAGTTCTCCGCCTCGATCGCGGAGCTATCGAACCGGTTTCTGGTCGGCACCATGTTGACGATCCAGACCGCCATGGGCTTCACCCTGACCCTCATCACCATCCACCTCATGCCCCATTGGGTCGAATGGCTGGGCTGGCGCTGGGCCTTCGCGCCCCTGGCGATCGGCCCCATCCTAGGGGTTTGGGCCATGGCCCGCTTGCGCGCGCACCCGGAATCGACCCGCCTAGCCGGCGGGCGGCGCTAAAATCAACCGGTGGCCGTCGCTAGCTCGACGGTGACACCGCGGGATCGGTGGAGAACAGCCCGACGAGCGCGGGTTCCACCCGGCCTTCGGCACCGGCCGCCGGGGTATGCACGGCCTTGACCCAGAAGGCCTCGCGCGCGCCGAGGGCGAAACGGCCCGGGATCATGGCTACGACCCAGCCGTCATTGAAGGCCACATACTGTGTGGCGTCGGTGTAGCTTTCGACGCCCTCGCCAAGGTCGCTGACGCCGACTTGAACGCGGTCGCCGGTGGGCAGGCGATCCTCGAACAGCACGACGATCACCCGGTCGCTGGGCCCAGGCGCCGGGGCGGCCGTGGCCGGCAGGCGCAAGGGTGTGGCCGAGGTGCGAACCAGGCGGTAGAGATCGCCATAGCTATGGACCTTGGGCAGGCCGGCCTCCATAGCCGCGCCCGGGACCACGTACATGACCGCTCTGGCACCGCGCGGAAACGCCGGCGCCAGCGACGCGCGCGTAATGACCACCGGGCTGATCCCGGCCACATGATAGTCCATATCGAAGCCGACCGTGGCCCGGCGGCGATTGCCGTCTTCAAAGTGCAGATACCCCGCAATGCTGCGTACCGCCGGTCTGTCGTCAGGGGCTTCGAGCTTCAGAAGCTCAATATCGACGACCGCGAAACCGGCGTAGTCGAATCCCGCTTCGGGCAGGACCCGCTCGCTGCTGGCGACTTTCAGCCGCTTGCGCACATCGACGGCGGAATGACCGCGCAGACGCATGACCGCGGCGGTCAGGGCCGCCTCCACATGGATCGGCAAGTCCTCGGCACTGACCGGATAACGTCCTGGTTTTTCGTCGCCGAACAGAGAGATTCCGCTCAGACTCTGTTTAAGCTCGCCGAGACCGAGATCGTCGGTAACGCAGGCCGACAAGCCGCAGGCGGCCAGGAACGTCAAGAGAGCGCCACGGAACTCGCGAATGGGGTTCTTCATGGTTTGAATCCTATGGTCTTGCGATCGATCGCGGGGACTAGTCGGCGCTGGGAACGCAGGTCCCACCGCAATAGAGGTAATACTGGTTCCAGCCGGAGTGATCTTCCGCCGCGCCTAGGCCGTTCGGCGTGGCCCGCGCGGTGTTCACGCCCGGTCTCGACGGCTGACCGGCCGCGAGGATGGGCGCACGGCCATATTCGGCCTGCAATTTGTCATAGGTCTCGCTGCCGAGAAAATGCTCCGCCTGCTGGCGCGATACCCATTCCGCAAATTTGCGTCTGATCTCTTCGGCCTCCTCTTCCGTAATACCGAAGAACATGGCCATGCGTTGCCTCTGCGTCAGGTTCTTCGTGTCTTCTTCGATCCGGCCAAGGACTGCTTCTATGTCGAAGCGCTCGACGACCGGCTCACTCGCCCAGACCTGGGTCCTGAAGGTGGTTTGGGTATCGGTGCCGGTACTGCCCGCATTTGATGGTACCGGCGCGTAAGTTCCCGGAAAACGATACGAGAAGCGGGGCGTGAAATAGGTCGTCTCGTCTTCGCTCAGACTCGGCCCGCCAAGTTCGACGTCCGGCTCGCCGTCGCTTCGTTTCAATTCGTAGGTCACGCCGAGGTCGAACTTGGTGCTGAGGCCGGAGCCAAGTGAATAGGAAGAAGAGAAGCCACTTGGCGCTTCGTCTTCTTCATCATCGTCGTCGCTGTATTCAGGCGTCACCGAATAGGTTCCGAATTTGATCCCGTCGCCCCCGCCGTCAGCCGTGGCGAGAGATGGGATCAACACCAAGCCCATCGCCCCCAAGGCCACGAGAATGCGCACAAGAGATCGCCAGCCAGAAGACATGGCTCCGCCTTTCGTAAACGCGGGTCAAAAAAACCGTCGGGGGAATCTTGCTAAATGGTGGTTAGCAAAAGGTTAATGCCCCGCTAGTCTGCCGGCAGGACCTTGCGGTAAGGACAGATGGTCACGGTCTTGAACAGGCCGGCTTTGGCATAGGGGTCGGCCTCGGCGAATGCGCGCGCGCCATCCGCATTCTCGAACTCCATGATCAGAAGACTGCCGACCGGCGACTGCCCGTCGTCGCTGAGCAGCGGTCCGGCAATCACGATGTGGGATTCGTACGCCTTCAGGTGGTCAACATGGGCCGGGCGGTTTTCCATCCGCACGGCGAGATGATCCGGTTTATCGAGACAGACGATGGCGAATTGCATGTGCGCGTTCCTTATTCGATGGTGGTTACGGGCTAGAATCCTTCGGCGGTGAAAGGCCGCGCGAGCAGCCCGCGAATGGCGTCGTCGATATCGGCGCCGCGATTGAGAAGGGCATCGACCGCTTGGGTGATCGGCATCTCGACCTGGTGGCGACGCGCCAGCTCCATCGCGGCCGAGGCCGAGAACACGCCCTCGGCAACCGTGCGGCGCCCGGCCATGATCGCGCTCAGGTCTTGCCCTTCGCCCAGCGCGACTCCCAGGGTGTAATTGCGCGACAGCGTACTGGTGCAGGTCAGAACCAAATCGCCCAGGCCGCTCAGGCCCATGAGGGTTTCGCGGCGTGCGCCCAAGGCCGTGCCCAGGCGCATGATCTCCGCCAAGGCGCGGGTAATCAACGCGGCGCGCGCATTGTCGCCCAGGGCGCGCCCTGCCACGATGCCGCAAGCGATGGCTATGACGTTCTTCAGCGCACCGCCCAATTGCGCGCCCAGCGGATCGCTCGAGAGATAGGGCCGGAAGCTGGCGCTGCCCAAGGCAGACACCAGTGCCTCGGCCAAGGCTTCGTCGCGCGCCGCCAGGGTGACCGCCGCCGGCAGGCCGCGCGCCACCTCGGCGGCGAAGGTCGGGCCGGACAGCACGGCGAAACCTTGTCCCGGCATCACCTCCTCAAGCACCTCGCTCATCAAGGCGCCGCTGCCCTGCTCGATTCCCTTGGCGCAAATGACCAGGGGCGGGCACGCCGCGCTGCCGGGTATCGCGGCCGCCAGTTCGCCCGCGATCCATCGGATATGCTGGGCCGGCACCGTCAGCAATAGGGCATCGCACCCCGCCGCTTGAGCCAGGTCGTTGGTGCCGCGGATCGCCGGGTCGAGCGCCACCTCCGGCAGGTAATCCGGATTGGCGTGCTGGGCATTGACCCGCGCCGCCAGCGCCGGATCGCGCGCCCACAGCACGACATCGCGCCCGGCGCGCCGGGCCGCCGTGGCCAGGGCGGTGCCCCAAGCGCCCGCACCGACCACGCCTATGCTTTGTGCGCTCATCTCAAACCCTCTCGCTCGCCGCGGCGGCGGCCGTCGGACCCCTGACCTCTTGCAAGGGCCAGCGAGGCCGCGGCGCGAAATCGAGGGAATCGGTCAGGCCGAGTTGCAAGCGCTCCAGCCCGGCCCAGGCAATCATGGCGGCGTTGTCGGTGCAAAGACTTGGCGGCGGCGCGACCATAACCGTGCCGGCCGCCCGAGCGACATCGTCAAGGCGCGCGCGCAGCATGGCATTGGCGGCCACGCCGCCGGCCACCACGAAGGGCCCGGGCCGTCCGTAATCGTCTTGGAACAGCGCCAGGGCGCGGGCGCATCGATCGGCCAAGACGTCGGCGACGGCGGCCTGAAACGACGCCGCCATGTCTCGCTGGTCCGTTTCGCTTATCGGCTCGTCCAAGGCCGCGACCTTGTGGCGCACGGCGGTCTTGAGGCCGGAGAAGGAAAAATCCAACGTGTCCCGGCCGAGCATGGGCCGGGGCAAGGCGAAGCGCGCGCCGTCGCCGCCCTTGGCGGCGGTCTCGACCGCCGGACCACCGGGGTAGCCGAGGTTCAATAACTTGGCCGTCTTGTCGAAGCATTCGCCGACCGCGTCGTCGATGGTGGTGCCCAACTGCCGGTAGGCGCCGACCCCCTCGACCGCCACAAGCTGACAATGGCCGCCGGACACCAGCAGCAGCAGAAAGGGAAAATCCGCCTCGCCGCTCAAGCGCACGCTCAGGGCATGGCCTTCCAGATGATTGACCGCGATGAACGGCAGGCCGCGGGCCGCGGCGATGGCCTTGGCGGTCATCACCCCGACGAAGACCCCACCGATCAGCCCCGGGCCGGCGGTCGCCGCGATGCCGTTGAGTTCGTCAAAACCTAGGCCCGCCTGCGCCAAAGCGCCGCTAATCAAGCCGTCCAGGTGGTCGAGGTGACTGCGCGCCGCGATCTCCGGCACCACGCCGCCGTAGGGGCGATGCTCCTCCAGTTGCGAGAACACCAGATTGCTCAAAATCCGCCGCTCCCCGTCCACCACGGCGGCAGCTGTTTCGTCGCAGGAGGTTTCGATTCCCAGGACCTTCATGGCGCCGGAGACTACCGGCTTGGACCGGACTTGACCACCGTCCTGCCGCCCGTTCCGATGCGGCCTTGCGCGGTTTTCAGACAGCCCGTAAAGCTTGCCAATCATGACCGCGCAAACGCCATTCCGCCTCGGCACCCGGGGCAGCCCGCTCGCTCTCGCGCAGGCGCATGAGGTGCGACAACGCCTGGCCGCCGCGCACGGCGAACTCGCCGCCGAGGGCGCGGTCGAGATCGTGGTCATCAAGACCACCGGCGACCGCATCCAGGACCGCACCTTGGCGGAGGCCGGCGGCAAGGGCCTGTTCACTAAGGAGATCGAGGAGGCCCTGCTGGACGGGCGCATCGACGCCGCGGTCCATTCCATGAAGGACGTGCCGACCTGGCTGCCCGACGGCCTGGGCATCGCCGCCATTCTGCCGCGCGAAGACCCGCGCGACGCCCTGTTCGCGGACCGCGGCGACAGCCTGGCCGCCTTGCCGGCCGGCGCGGTGGTCGGCACGGCGGCGTTGCGCCGCCAGGCCCAGGTTCTGCTGGCCCGTCCGGACCTCAAGGTCGTGCCCCTGCGCGGCAATGTGCAAACCCGCCTGCGTAAACTGGCGGAGAGGCAGGTCGATGCCACCTTATTGGCCATGGCCGGGCTGAAGCGCCTCGGGCTGGTGGACCAAGCCACCGCCATCCTATCCCCAGAGGAAATGCTACCGGCGGTCGCACAAGGCGCCATAGGGATCGAAATCCGTCTGGATGACGCCAACGCCCGGGGCACGATCGCAGCCCTGGACGATCCGGTGTCGGAACGCCGGGTCGCCGCGGAGCGCGCGTGCCTGGAAACCTTGGACGGATCGTGCCGGACGCCGATCGCGGCCTTCGCCGAATGGGCCGGGGGGAACGACACGCTCAGTTTGCGCGCGCTGATCTGCCTGCCCGACGGGACCCAGGCGCATCGCGCCAGCGGCGCCGGGGCGCCAGGCGACGCGGACCGCCTGGGTCGCGATCTTGGCGAAGAACTGCGCGCTGCCGCCGGCCCAGCGTTCTTCGACATTCTGGCCACGCTTTAAGAGCAAGGGTCCGCGCGTGCGCATTCTCATCACCCGGCCGCGCGAGGACGCGGCGCCCTTTGCGGCGGCCCTGCGCACGCGCGGGCACACGCCGATCCTCGAGGCCATCATCGAGATCGTCCCGGCAACCGCGGCAGGCGCACCAATCGCCCTGGATGGGGTTCAAGCCGTTATCTTCACCAGCGCCAACGGCGTGCGCGCCTTCGCGAAGCTGAGCGACCGGCGCGATCTGCCGGTCTTCGCGGTCGGCGATTCCAGCGCGCGGGCCGCGCGCGAGGCCGGGTTCGCCAAGGTCGAAAGCGCGGCCGGCGACGTCGACGATTTGGCCCGTTTGGTCGCCGCCCGTCTGCAACCCGCCGACGGCGCCCTGTTCCATGGCGCGGCACGCAGCCTGGCGGGAGATCTGAAAGGCACCCTGGAAGGCGCCGGCTTCACCCTGCGCCGCGAGGTGCTTTACGAGACACGGACGGCAACGGACCTGTCGCCCACCACACGTACGGCCTTGTCCCACGGCGAAATTGACGCGGCGACATTTTTCTCTCCCCGAACGGGCCAAAGCTTTGTAGACTTGGTGCAAAAGGCGGACTTGGCTGGGGCGTGCGCGTCGGTCGACGCGGTATGCCTAAGCGCCGCGGTCGCCGAAAAACTAGACGTACTTCCTTGGCGGAGCATACGTATAGCGGCGCAGCCCAATCAGGATGCGCTGCTTGAGTGTATCGATGGCATGGCCGCGCGAGACGAGGCCGGTGCCGTGGAGGGGACGATGCCTGCAGACGAGAAACCAGACCATAGCCCGGCCGCGAACACCGGCGGCAGTAAGCCGGAGCCGGCGAAAGAGGTTATTGTCAAGTTCGGCGGCATCCGGCCCATGGCGAGCAAATTGGGCGTCGCGGTCAGCACGGTCCAAGGCTGGCGCGAGCGTGACTCGATCCCGTCCGCCCGTCATCATCAGATCTTGGCGGCGGCCAAGGCTCATTCTATCGATATCGACGCCGAAACCCTGGCCGCCAGCGACCGCGCGCCGGAGGGTGACAGCTCGGCCCAGCCGGAGGAGCCCGCCGCCATGGCAGAAAACGTCAAAGAAAACGCCGCCGAGGCCCCCGAACCGGCCAAATCGAGGCTGCCGACGAGACCGAGCGAACCGGCGAAGCTGAGCGACACGGCGGAACCGAGCGCGCCGGTGGCGCGTGGCGGCGGTTGGACCGGCCCGTTCCTGATTGCGGCGGTCGTTTTCGTCGCCGGTGCCGGCGGTGCCGTACTGACCCGCGAGGCTTGGATGCCCTATCTCGCCGCCACGCCGGGGGAGAGCCCCGAGGCGGCGCGGATCGAGGCCTTGGAAGACCTTTTAGCCGAGATGTCATCCAAACTGAACGCCGCCCCAGGCGCGGCGCAAATCACTGAACTTGAGGACAAGTTCGCGGCGCTTGCCGCCGCGTCGTCCGCGGCACCGGACGAGGGCGCGCTGGCGGCGGCTCGCGCCGAAATCGAAACCCTGCGCGGCGATTTGACCGCCATGAGCACGCGCCTGGACTCCCTGGGCGAGATCGCCCAGGCCGGCGCGGATACGGAACAACTGGGTGCCGCCCTGGGGAAAATCGAGGCCCGCAACGCCGAGCTATCGGCGCAAATGGCCACGGACATCGACGCCCTGCGGGCTGAGATCTCGACCTTGGCCACGCAGCGCACTGCGGCGCCCAGCGCCAGCGAGCCGGCCATGGCCCTGGCGATCCTGCGAATCCGCGATGCCCTGCGCGGCGCCGAACCCTTCGCGGACGCCCTGGGCACCGTCGAGACCCTGACCGCCGGTGTTGAGGGTGAGGCCGGCAACGCCCTGCGCGCGGCCATCGCGCCCTTGCGGCCCTATGCCGCCCAGGGCGCGCCCAGTCTGGAGTCCCTGCAAGCGGCCTTTCCGGCGGTGGCGCGCGCCGCCATCGCCCAGGCCCACGGCGGCGAGGGGCAAGATCTTTGGGTGAAAACCGTGCGCAGCCTGTCCGCGCTGGTGTCGATACGCCCGCACGGCCCGGTCGAGGGCGACAGCACCGAGGCCATCGTGGCCCGGACCGAGGCGCTGCTCGAAGCCGGCGATCTGGCCTCGGCCGTGCGCGAACTCAACAGCCTGAACGCGCCGGCCATGGACGCCGTCGCCGAATGGCGCCAAAGGGCCGAAGCGCGGCTTGCGGCCCAATCGGCGCTCGATCGCTTGGGCGGCCTGCTCGCCGGCCAGGGATAAGGATAAAGCGCATGATCCGCGTCCTCTGGTTCGCGTTCAAGCTCGCGGTTCTGGTTGCCGTCGCCTACTGGCTGGCCGAGCGCCCCGGTGAAGTGTCCATCGACTGGCTCGGCTATCGGATCGAAACCTCGGTCGGCATTCTTCTGGCCGCGGTCGTCTTACTGGTCGGCATTTCGGCGCTGGTCTACCGGGCCTGGCGCTTTCTGCGCCGCTCGCCGCGCAACATTGGACAAAGCTATCAGGCGAGCCGTCGCAAACGCGGCTACAAGGCGCTGACCCAGGGCATGGTCGCGGTCGCGGCCGGCGAGGCGGACGAGGCCGCGCGCCACGCCCGGCGTGCCGACAACCTGCTGGATGAGCCGCCCCTGACCATGTTGCTGTCGGCCCAGACCGCGCAACTGAACGGCGACGAAGCCGCGGCCAAGCGCTATTTCACCGCCATGCTGGCCAATCCCGAGACTCGCTTTCTGGGCCTGCGCGGCCTGCTGACCCAGGCCCTGCGCGAAGGCGACGAGCCGCAAGCCCTGGACTACGTGCGCCAAGCCCACGCCATGCGCCCGCGCACGCCCTGGGTCTTAACCTCGCTGTTCGATCTGAGCGAACGCTGCGGCGATTTGGCGGCCGCCGAACGCGCCCTCGAGTCGGCGGCCAAGGCCAAGGTTTTGCCCGCACCGGAGGCCGGCCGCAAACGCGCGGTCATCGCCATGGAGCGCGCCCAAGAGGCGGCGCGCGCCGGCGATCACGCGGCCGCCGTGGCCCACGCCCGCACGGCCAACAAGCTGGCGCCGGACCTGGTGCCGGCCGCCGCCCTCCTGGCCGAGCAAATGATCGCCACCGGGCAGGACCGCAAGGCGGCCAAGGTCTTGGAACGGGCCTGGAGCGCCGCGCCTCACCCGGATCTGGCCGCGCTTTACCTCACAACCCTGAAAAGTGATGACGGCTTGGAGCGCCTGAAACGCCTCGGCCAACTGACCGCCAAGCGCCCGGACGATGCGGAGAGCCACCTGGCCTTGGCGCGCGCCGCCCTGGAAGCCCGCCTGTGGGGCGAGGCCCGGCGCCACATCAAGGACGCCGCCGGCCCGGACGGCCTGGACGGTACGCCGGGCGAGAGCGTCTGCCGCCTCATGGCCGAGCTCGAAGAACGGGAGAGCGGCGACAGCGCCGCCGCCCGGTCCTGGCTGGGCCGCGCCGCCGGGGCGCCCCGGGACCCGGCCTGGGTCTGCACAAATTGCGGCGCGGTTTCGGCCCAGTGGAGCGCGCGCTGCGGCGCCTGCGAGAGCTTCGATTCGATCGCCTGGCAACCGCCGCCGCGTGTCGTCCCGGCCCTAACCGCGGGTGGCGACGATGTGACGGCCGAGATCCAGGGCGAACTCGAGGCCCTGCCCACCTCGCCCCAGGCCGCGCCCGTGACGACGCCATGAGGCGCGCTTAGGCGTAGGCCAACCGCTATGGTGCTGTCGGACCCACCGGTGCGGCCCTCGACAAGCTCAGGCTGAAGGCGATCGTGGATGGCATACAGAAAAACCCTCATGCTGAGCCTGTCGAAGCACGCACCAAGGCGGCCCTTGGCGGCCCTTGGCGGCACTGTCACGATTTGCGATGGCCCGGCCGTCAACGACCTAGCCCGTTGACGAAGACCGCGCCGCGCGATTAGGTTGCGGCGGTCGCGGGACGTTAACCGCCCGGCGCTAATCCCGCCGGCCAAGAACACCCGGAAACCGGGGAATGCCGCCTTAGCTCAGTTGGTAGAGCATCGCATTCGTAATGCGGGGGTCGGGTGTTCGAGTCACCCAGGCGGCACCATTTTCCGACATCTCGGTGATACTAAGCGGACGCGATCGCCGGCATCGTCCGATGTCTGCTGTGTGCCGGGGTCGATTAATCCGCGCGCACCTGAG
>JAJFGO010000018.1 GCA_021776095.1 Kiloniellaceae bacterium
ACGGCGCCCGCGCTGGTCGAGGCGATCAAGCGCGGGGTCCTGATGGCCGGTGGTCTGCCGGTCGAGTTCCCGACGATTTCCCTGCACGAATCCTTCGCCTGGCCCAGCAGCATGCTCTATCGCAACCTCATGGCCATGGACACCGAGGAGATGTTGCGCGCACAGCCCATGGATGCCGCAGTCCTGATCGGTGGCTGCGACAAGACCGTGCCGGCCCAGCTCATGGCTGCGGCTAGCGCCAACATCCCGACCCTAATCGAGGTCACCGGGCCGATGATGACCGGAGACCATAAGGGGGAACGTCTGGGGGCCTGTACCGATTGCCGGCGGCTATGGGGTTTGCACCGGGCCGGAGAGATCGGCGAGGCCGAAATAGAGGAGATCGGCGGCAAGCTGATGCCCACGGCCGGAACCTGTATGGTCATGGGGACGGCCAGCACCATGGCCTGCATGACCGAGGCCATGGGTATGATGCTGCCCGGCGGGGCCGCGATACCGGCGGTTCACGCCGACCGGCTGCGCCACGCCGAAGCGAGCGGCCGTCGCGCCGTCGAGATGGCGGCCGAAGGCCTGACACCGGACAAGATTTTGACCCCCAAGGCGATCTCCAATGGTTTGCGCGTGCTGCTTGCCATCGGTGGCTCGACTAACGCCCTCGTACATATCGCGGCGATCGCCGGGCGCCTGGCGATCCGTCTAGACCTGGAGGCTTTCGACATCATGGGTCGCGAGACCCCGGTTCTGGTCGATCTGAAGCCGTCGGGCGCGGGCTACATGGAGGATTTGCACAAGGCTGGCGGCTTGACCCCGGTTCTGCGCGAACTGGGCGGTCTTCTGCACCTCGATGTTCTGAGTGCGACCGGCCACACCCTGGGCGAGGACATGGCGGCGGCCACGGCCGACTGGGACCAAAAGGTCGTGCGGCCGCGCACCAACCCGGTGTTTCCCGAAGGCGGGATCGCGGTGCTGCATGGGAACCTCTGCCCGGATGGCGCTATTATCAAGCAATCGGGCGCCAGTGCCGCCTTAATGCGCCACGAGGGTCAGGCCGTTGTGTTCGATTCTCTCGACGACCTGGCGGCGCGCATCGACGATCCCGACCTCGATGTCACAGCCGAGGACGTCTTGATCCTGCGCAATGCCGGGCCCAAGGGCGGGCCCGGAATGCCCGAGGCCGGATATATCCCGATCCCGCGTAAGCTGGCCCAAGCGGGGGTCACGGACATGGTGCGGATTTCCGACGCGCGCATGAGCGGCACGGCCTTCGGTACCGTGGTCCTACATGCTTGTCCCGAGGCCGCCGTGGGTGGTCCGCTCGCCCTGGTGCGCGACGGCGACGAGATCGAACTGGATGTGCCGGCGCGGCGCCTCGAGCTACGGGTCGAAGAGGCGGAACTAGCGCGCCGGCGGGCAAGCTGGGCCCCACCGCAAATCGCCACCAATCGTGGCTATTGGCGCCTGCACCTCGACCATGTGCAGCAGGCTGACGAGGGTTGCGACCTGGATTTTCTTGCTCAACGCCCCTTTACCGCCCGCGTGCCTTCATGACGGCTGGGATTCCTTAATCAAGCCCCTGAAATGCCAAGGTTGATCCCACGCCTGAGGCTCTTATGCTGGGGATGGGGATAAGCCGGGATCGAGGGTGCTGCGGTGCAAGATCACGACCTGAATTTTGTTTGCCAGAGCGCGATATTCGGCGGCCTGGACAACGAGTCGCTTCGCGGGCTGCTTGCCAAGGCGGTTGTCGACGAACATGCGCGTGGCGAGGTCTTGTTCCGGCAAGGGGAACCGGCTAACCACTTTTTTTTCGTTTTCGAGGGCTGGGTCAAAGTCTTTCGCCTGACCCGGGCCGGCGACGAGGCCGTGGTCGGGGTTTTTACCCGGGGCCAGAGCTTTGCCGAGGCGGCGGCCTTTATTGAGGGTGAATACCCAGCTAGCGCGGAAACCGTCGCCGAGAGCCGCTTGATGCGGGTTCCGGCCAAGGGTCTTACCTCGCTGCTGCGCGAATCGCCAGATTTGGGCCTGGCCATGCTGGCCTCGACGTCGCGCCACCTGCATTCTTTGATCCACCAGATCGAACAGCTCAAGGCGCGCACCGGCACCCAACGGGTCGCGGAATTCCTAGGTGAGCTCTGCCCAATCGAAGACGGCGCCTGCACCATCGGCCTACCTTACGACAAGACCCTGATCGCCGGACGTTTGGGCATGAAGCCGGAAAGCCTGTCACGGGCCTTTGCCCGGCTTCGCCCCCTGGGTGTGATCATCGACCATAATACCGCCGCGATCCGCGATGTTGTCGCCCTGCGCGAGTTCGTTGACGACGAACACCCCTATTTCGGCAGTGAGCTCGATCATGGCTAACAACCGGCTGGCCAAGGCGCTGGAGGCGGTTGACGCGGCCAATGCGCAGGATCCGAAGCGGGGCCCCGGCGAGGATGTCGAGCAAGCGGGCGAGCTGGTCTATGGCCGGCGCATGTCGCGCACCCTGGCCCGGCTTTATCCCGGCGCTTCGGAACACCTGCAGATCGCGGCACGGGGCCAGCACATCGAACGCTGGACCAGCCCGCGCGACGCCTATCCGGCCGGGCGCGAGGGTTATCTTCGCTGGCGCAACGATCTGAAACGGTTTCACGCCCGGCGGGTCGGCGAAATTATGGCCCAGGCCGGCTACGCGCCGGAGGATGCGGAGCGGGTCGAATCGTTGATTCGCAAGCACCGCCTGAAACGTGATCCGGAGGCCCAGGCCCTCGAGGACGTTGTCTGCATTGTGTTCCTGGAGGATCATTTCGCCGAATTTGCGGCCAAGCACGAAGATGCCAAGGTCGTCGATATTCTGCGCAAGACCTGGCCCAAGATGTCGCCGCACGGCCAGGCGGCCGCGTTGGAATTGGACCTGCCGGCCAGGGCCCGCGCCCTGGTCGAGACCGCCCTGACACCGAATCCGGCTTGACCGAAATCAATGTGCCCGCCGGGTCTTCGGGCGTAGTCCTGTTCCCGAAAGCGTGTTTTCGGAGGGGGTTGGGCCATGAGGTATGGGCGGATTTCCGCGGCAATCTTGATCGTCGCCGGCGTGTTAATCGGCGAATGGTTCTATCTGCAGGCCAAGTCTGAGCCGCCCGCAATCGAAGCGGAGCCGGGCCTCAGCGTGCAAGCGGCGGCTCTGGGCGGGCCCTTCTCCTTAACCGATCATGCCGGCGCCCAGGTCAGCGAGCAGGCCTTTCGGGGCCGGTATCTGGTGATGGTTTTCGGTTATACCTTTTGTCCGGACGTGTGCCCGACCACGCTGAGCGCCGTCGCCGAGGCCATGGACCTGCTCGGGCCCACGGCTGAGAAGGTCCAGCCCCTGTTCGTATCGGTCGACCCGGAACGCGACACGCCCGCGGTCATGGCGGATTACGTGGCCGCCTTCCATCCCCGCATGATCGGCTTGACCGGCAGCCCGGCACAAATCAAGGAGATCGCGCAGTCTTACCGGGTCTATTATTCCAAGGTCGAAACCGGTGACGGCTTCTATCCGCTCGACCATAGCGCCTATATCTATGTGCTCGGTCCCGACGGCGCGATCCTGACTTACCTGAAGCACGACGCGACCCCGCAGTTGATCGCCACCGCGATCCAATCCGTCATGGCCCGTGCCGCCGCCTCCGCTGCGCGGAGCGGGGACTCGGCGCGGCGGCCCAAGAGCTGAGCGGATCCGACGGCCCATGGAGCTGCTTACCTTCGCCCTGGTCGCCATCGGCTTGTATTTCTTTTCCGATTTTCTACTGCGCGGACTGGAATCACTCGCCGGACGCCGATTCGAGCAACGCTCGATCTACTTCTTCGGCATTTTGCTGGGATCGAGCCTGATCGCCTTCGGCTTGATTCGGACTTTTGCCTAGGGTTAGCGCCGGTTCCACGAGCGCTCAAGGGCGTTTGATTTAAGTCAAGGACAGACACCGGGCTGCGGCTTGTAATTGGCAGGCTGGCAAATCAGGCGTCGCGCCCGGTTATGCGCGGGCCCGGATTACAAAGAGGGGGAAATCATGGCGTCAAGTGAGTCGCAAGACGGCGGCAGTCAGGCAACCGAAGGCGGCGGTGCGCGGCCTGACCGGGTGCCGGCCATGCAGCGCCTGCTCGACAATCCCTTCCTGCTGCTGTTCCTCGGCGTTGTGATGCCGACGGTGTTTTATCTGATCTGGGGGATCATGGAGATTATCCAGATCCCGATCGCGAAATAGCCCGGAGCGTAAGTCAATGGCGATACATGCCGTAAAGGGAAACTGGTGGAACGAGCCGCTGCACCGCATGGAGGTTATCTGGATCTCCATCGCCTTCGTGTGGGGCCTGGTCATGTTTTCCGCCATGATCTATTGGCACATCGAGGGCAAGCAGAACCTTTCGAACGAGGCCTATCGGATCGATCCCGAGGTCTTTGCCGCGCACACCGAGGCCATGGTCGAGAAGTATACGATCGGTGAAGAGGGCGATACCGGCGTGCCCATCGTTCAGCCGCCGCCGGGCAGTGACGTCTATCTCATCGCACGCCTATGGGAATGGTGGCCGGTTCTGCAGTTTGAGAAGGACCAGAGCTATCGACTTCATCTCTCGTCGATGGACTGGCAGCACGGCTTCTCCCTGCAGCCGACGAACATCAACATCCAGGTTCACCCCGACTACGAATTGGTGTTGACCCTGACGCCCAACGAGGCGGGCGAATTCTTCGTCGTGTGCAACGAATTTTGCGGCGTCGGCCATCACACCATGGTCGGCAAGATCCGCGTCATCGATAAGCAGTAGAGGCAGACATGAGCGTAGGTGCATTGGAAGGCGCTCTGGCGCGGCCAGAGGAAAAATACCGGATCTGCGGCGATACCGGCCTGCGCGTGTACGCCAAGGCGGAGACGCTGATCAAGGTCAACGCCGTGGCCGCGGTGGTATTTTTGGCGGTCGGCGGGCTGTTCGGTCTGCTCGTCGCCCTGACCCGCTGGCCGGCGGTCCATATCCTGCCGGCGGAGTGGTTCTACACGGCGCTGACCGCGCACGGCGCGGCTGTCCTCCTGTTCTGGATCATCTTCTTCGAGATGGCGATCCTCTATTTCGCCTCGGCCATCCTTCTCAATTGCCGTTTGGCGGCGCCTAAGTTCGCCTGGCTGGGCTTTATATTGATGATTGTCGGTTCGCTCATGGCGACGGTCGCCGTGCTGCAAGGCGAATCGAGCGTTATGTTCACCTCCTACGTGCCCATGAAGGCCGCGCCGCACTTTTATCTCGGCATAATTCTGTTCGCGGTCGGCGCCTTGCTTGGATGCATGGTTTTTTTCGGCACGCTGGTCATCGCCAAGGAGGAGAAAACTTACGAAGGATCCGTACCGCTAGTCACCTTCGGCGCGATCACGGCGGCGATTATCGCGGTCTTCACCATCGCCTCCGGCGCGATCATTCTGGTTCCGACCTTCCTGTGGTCGATCGGCTACATCAGCCACATCGATACGGTGATGTACAAGCTGGTCTGGTGGGCCATGGGGCACTCCTCGCAGCAGATCAACGTCTCCGCCCACGTCGCGGTCTGGTACGCCATCGCCGCGCTGGTGCTGGGCGCCAAACCCTTGTCGGAAAAAGTAAGCCGGACCGCGTTCCTGCTCTACATCCTATTCCTGCAACTCGCCAGCGCCCATCATCTGTTGGCCGAGCCGGGCATCAGCTCCGAATGGAAGGTCTTCAACACCAGCTATGCGATCTATCTGGCCGTGCTCGGCAGCATGATTCACGGTATGAGCCTGCCCGGCGCGATCGAGGCGGCGCAGCGCCGGCGCGGTTTCAACAAGGGCGTCTTCGGCTGGTTACGCCAGGCACCCTGGGGCAACCCGGCCTTTTCCGGCATGTTCATGTCTCTGGTCATGTTCGGCTTCCTGGGCGGCATTTCCGGCGTCGTGCTTGGTACCGAGCAGATCAACCTGCTGATGCACAACACGCTTTACGTGCCCGGCCACTTCCACGCCACCGTGGTCGCCGGCACCACCCTAGCCTTCATGGCGGTCACCTATCTGGTGGTGCCGCTGATTTTCCGCCGCGAGCTGATCTTGCCCGCGGTTGCCAGGTGGCAACCTTATATCTTCGGCATTGGCGTTGCGGGAATCTCGCTCTTCATGATGGGTGCCGGGACCCTGGGCGTGTCGCGCCGGCATTGGGACATCACCTTCAGCGATTCGGTCTTCACCTTCGATTATCCGGGCACGGCCTTCCTGATGATGGGGCTGAACGGCATCAGCGCCGTTCTGGCGGCCGTGGGCGGCTTAATGTACGTCGTCGTCGTGGTCGGTTCGATCCTCTTCGGCAAGGTGCGCGACGAGGCCGCGATCAAGGCCAACCCGATCGTGGCGCCGGGCAATGCCGTCTCCACTTACGGCGGCGAAGGCACCCTGAAGCTGCCCGGCACCATCGTCCTGGTGACGGTCTTCTTCCTGGCCTTCGTCCTTTACTACTTCATCAACTGGAAGTTCCTGTCCGAAGTTTGGCCCTTGAGCTGACTGCGGCGCCCAAGGAACCCACGAGGAAGCCGATGGCAACGACGGTTGCGCAGCTCTGGTCCGTGTTCAAGCTCCGTATCGGGCTGGCGATTATGCTGTGTGCCCTTGGCGGGCTAGCGGTGACGCCGGGCCCGGAGGTCGCGGGCTGGAAGATCCTCGTGCTCGCGCTCGCCGTGTTGATGTCGGCGGCCAGCGCCGGGGCCTTCAATCAGTATGTCGAGCGCGATTTGGACGCACGCATGCCGCGGACCCGCAATCGCCCCTTCGTGAACGGCACATTTAAGGCCGGGCCGCTTTGGCTGGGGGCGATCCTGGGCATTTTGGCCCTGGCGGTCGCAGCGGCGGCCTGGGCCTTTAACCTGGCCGTGGCCTTACATGTCTTCCTCGGCGCCTTCACCTATGGCGTGGTCTATACGATCTGGCTGAAGAACCGGACCTGGCTCAACATCGTGTTCGGCGGCCTGGCTGGCAGTTTCGCCGTGTTGGCCGGAGCCTCGGCGGTCGACCCGCAGCTTTCCGCTGCGCCGGTCGTGCTTGCGATTGTGCTTTTCCTCTGGACCCCACCTCATTTCTGGAGCCTGGCGACCGCCCTGCACGATGAATATGCTGCCGCCCGAGTTCCCATGCTGCCGGTGGTCGTGGGCGACAGCCTGGCGGCCAAGGTCATCCTGGCCCACACGCTGGCCCTGGTTGTGCTCTCGCTGGTACCGGCCGCGCTTGGTATGGGCTGGATCTATCTGGCCGGCGCGGCGATCGGCGGCGGCTACTTTATCCTGAAATCGATCCACTTGGTCCGCGAACCCGGACGCAAGGCGGCGATGGCGAACTTCTTCGCGTCGCTGGTTCAACTCAGCTTGCTATTGTTCGCCGCCATCGCGGACCGCGCGATTCTCGGCTAGACTGGCGCCATGGCTGATTTCGCGAAGCATGCCGGCATGGCGGCCTTGGCGTTGTTTGGGGCCGCGCTATCCCATGGCGCTATGGCCAAGACGGCCATCGACTCCAGCATCGCCTTCGACCCCAAAGCGGCGGTCGCCTACAGCCAGGCCGCTATTGGGCGCAGCCTCGGCGAATTCAGCTTTCTCGATACCGAGCGCCGAGAGGTCTTCTTGAACGGCTACCAGGGCAAGCCCTTGGTCATCAACATGGTCTTCACGGCCTGCTCGGAATCCTGCCCCCTGGTTGTGCAGGCGCTTTACGACGCCGTTGAGGTTGCGCAGGATGTGCTCGGCGACGACGCCTTCTCGGTCGTCACCATCGGCTTCGACGCGCGCGACGACACGCCGGAGCGGATGCGTGCCTTCGCCCGCGGCCAGGGCGTCGATTTGCCGAACTGGACCTTTCTCAGCGGGACTCAAGATGAGATCGATCGCCTAGCCGGAATCTTGGGCTTCATCTATTTCCCGTCGCCGCGCGGCTTCGATCATCTGGCTCAAACCACGGTGATCGACGCAGGGGGCGGCGTGTACCGGCAGGTCTACGGCGCGCAGTTCAACGCGCCGGCCCTGGTCGATCCCTTGCTGGAGCTGGTTTTCGGCCGGTCCGCCGAGGCCGGGCAGTTGGAAAATCTGATCAAACGGGTCCGCCTGTTCTGCACCTACTTCGATCCGGCCAGCGAACGCTACCGCTTCGACTATTCGATCTTTATCGCCCTGGTCGTGGGGGCCGGCAGCTTGCTCGGCCTCGGCGCGGTTTTGGTCCGTGCCTGGCTGCGGACTCGACCGCAGGAACGCAGGACCTGATCCCGCCGTGCCGAATTGGGGAGTGATTTCTTGACCTTTCTCCAAAGCAGGCTCCGGTGGGGCTTCGAGGTCGTCGAGGCGTGGCTGGACCGGATCTTCGGGCCGGCCTGGAACCCGCTATATCAGCTCGGCGCCCTGGGCTTTTTCTATTATTGGGTCGTCGCGGTCAGCGGCATCTACGTCTACATCCTGTTCGATACCGGTACGACCGAGGCCTACGAATCGGTCGAGTACATGACCGTAGAGCAGTGGTACCTTGGCGGCGTGATGCGCAGCCTGCATCGCTATGCCTCGGACGGCATGGTCCTGATGATGGTGGTCCACATGTTGCGCGAGTTCGCGCTCGATCGCTATCGCGGCGCACGTTGGTTTACCTGGGTCACCGGCACGCCGGTTCTCTGGCTGGTCTTTGTCGCCGGCATTTCCGGATATTGGATGGTGTGGGACGAGTTGGCGCAATACATCGCCATTCTCAGCACCGAGTGGCTCGATTGGCTGGGCATCTTCGGTGAGCCCATCGCCCGAAATTTCCTGGCGCCGCACACTTTGGACGACCGGTTTTTCACCCTGCTGACTTTCATTCACATCGTCGCGCCGCTGCTGCTGTTGTTGGTCTTGTGGATCCATTTGCTAAGGGTGACCAGGCCCCGGATCAATCCCAAACGCGGCCTGGCGGTGGGCACTTTCCTGATGTTGGTGGCGCTGTCCTTCGTCAAACCTGCGATCAGCCACCCTCCGGCCGATCTGACCAAGGTGCCGGGGGTGCTCGATCTCGACTGGTTCTACCTGCCGGCCTACCCCTTGATGGATCATTTCTCCTATGGCGCGGTCTGGGCCTTCGCGGCAGTCCTGTCATTCATGCTGTTCGCTCTACCCTGGCTGCCGCCGAGGCGCCGCGCTGCCGCGGCTGCCGTTGACTTGGACAATTGCAACGGGTGCGAACGCTGCGCCAACGATTGCCCCTTCGAGGCGATTCTCATGCGCCCACGTAGCGACGCGCTGCCTTTCGAGCAGGAGGCGAGCGTGGATGCGAATCTATGCACCGCCTGTGGCATCTGTGCTGGATCTTGCCCGACCTCGACACCGTTCCGCCGGGCGAGCGACCTTGTACCCGGTATCGACCTTCCCGAACGTTCTTTGCCTGTGTTGCGCGAACGACTTGAGGCTGCATCGGCCAAGCTTTCCGGGAAGACCCGGGTGATCGTCTTCGGGTGCGACCATGCCGCGCTGGTCGAGTCCTTGGGCTCGTCGCAGACCGGCGCGCTGAGTTTGCCCTGCATCGCCGCCCTGCCGCCGTCCTTCATCGATTACGTACTGAGCCGCGACTTGGCCGACGGCGTGGTCATCACCGGATGTCGCGATGGCGAGTGTTTCAACCGCTTTGGCGTCGATTGGATGACCGCGCGCCTGGCCGGTACGCGCGACCCCTATCTGCGCAAGCGGGTCCCGCGAGAGCGTGTCTTGACCTACTGGGCGGCGGGCGCCGACCGCGCCGCGCTGGCTAAGGCGATCGAGGACTTCCACACCGCTCTTGCGGCGCTACCGGCCGCGCCGCCTCCCGCTAAGATGCCGCGTGCACGGCCTACGGCAAGCGAGGGAGTAAGCCTCGATGCCTAGCGTGTTGAGATATCTGGCGCAGGGCGTCGTCTATGCGCTGATCGCCGGCCTGTTCGGTTATTTCGCGACTTCTCCGGCCTATCGCCACGCCGATACTCAGCGGGCGAAGTTGACCCTGAGCCTGGCCCACAGCGGCGATCCCGTGCACCCTTGCCGCCGCCTAACACGCGAAGAGATTGCCGCCTTGCCGCCGAACATGCGCAAGCTCACCGATTGCCCGCGCGAGCGTCTGCCCGTGCTGGTCGAGATCGTGCTCGACGGCCGCACCATCGTGAGCCGATCGGTGTCGCCTTCGGGATTATTCGGTGACGGTCCCTCGCAGATCTACGAGAACTTCGAGATCCCGGCCGGGTCATACTCCTTGGCCGCACGCCTGCGTGACAGCGCCCGCAGCGAGGGTTTCGACTATGTGCGCGAGGCCCAGGTCGAGATTGCGCCGCAGCAGCGCCTCGTGATCGAATTTCGTGCCGAATCGGGCGGCTTCTTCTTTTCTGCCGCCGACCGCGCGCGCAGCTAGGAATCTGACTCATGGCGATTGTGGAATGGCGCGACGAGTTCCGGATCGGGATTGCCTCGGTTGACCATGAGCACCAGGAGATGATCCAGC
Source organism: Kiloniellaceae bacterium (assembly GCA_021776095.1). Lineage (GTDB taxonomy): Bacteria > Pseudomonadota > Alphaproteobacteria > Kiloniellales > J153 > JAJFGN01. The sequence goes on from JAJFGO010000018.1 coordinate 10,476, forward strand.
TTATCAACGACCTGCACGCACAGGCCCAAGGCGAAAGCGCCCGGGAGGCGGTGGTGGGTTTCCTAGGTGAGGTCAACGCCAAGATCTCGGCGCACTTCGCGCTTGAGGAAAGGATCATGCGCGATCGGGGCTACGACGAATACGCCGATCACAAGGCGGACCACGAACGCCTGCTCGACGGCATCCGCGATATCATGGACGATTACGAGAGCGGCGCTTACACGGACTACGGCGAAGCGCTATCGATCCACCTGCGCGACTGGTTCACCCAACATTTCAAGACCCGCGACGCGCGCATGCACAAGACGCTGGGTTAGCGGTCTTCAGGGCCCTTACCGAGGTTGAGCCCTGTCACGCGCAGAGGCGAAACATTCGGCCATCCATGGTTTCGAATGACCGCCCGTCGCTCCCGCTTCGCAATTCGACGACGGGGAAGTTTCCACTGATCTCAGCGTTATCCCAGTGGTCCTTTCCGGCCAAGGTAATGTCGATGTGTCCCATACGGTCAATGCCGCCAGTAAAGGCGAACGTCGTGACCGAGGATATCAATTGGCCGCGGACCGTTCGGCTCGTGATGTTCATTGTGACAACCGCGTCGCCGCTACGTGCATGCCAGGTGCCGATCCAAGGTTCCACAGTGCCCGCCGCTCGGCACGCCGCAGCCTGAGGGCTCTCGCGCGCTGTACTGATTTCGGGCGATGCCGATACTGCGGGCGGTGTATTGGGCGCGCAACCGCCGATCGATAACGTCATGACGGCGCTTAGAATTATGTATCGGACCACTTGGCGTCTCTCCAAAAAAATTGACTACATGATCGACTTTGGCCACGGCCTAAGGGTCCAAGGCTTCCGCATAGGCGAACAAGGCGGGTGCGCCGCCGGTATGAACGAACACAATGTCGTCTTCGGTCGTCCAACGGTTCTGTCGAACCAGGGCGATCAACCCGGCAAGCCCCTTGGCCGAGTAGACCGGATCGAGAGCCAAGGCTTCGAGCCGTCCCGCCAGTTTTATGGCTTCGATGGTCGCGGCATGCGGGACGCCATAGGCCGGGCCCGCATGCCCGGCCACGACCTCGACGCGGTCGGTCGGAAACGGGACGCCCAAGAGATCGGCCGCGGCGGACCCGTACCGCAGCACATCGGCGTGCACGCGCTCGGGCTCGGCATCTATGTCGATGCCCACGATTCCGACCTCCGGCATGGCTATGGAGGCTCCCAAGACCAGGCCGGCCTGAGTGCCCGCACTGCCGGAGCCGTGAACGATCGCGCGGGGCTCAATCCCCAGGGCCGCACTCTGGTTCGCTATCTCCGCAGCCGCCGTGGCATAGCCGGCGGCTCCTAGGGCGTTCGATACGCCATAGGGAACTACGTATGGTCGGCGCCCATCGGACGACAGTTCTTCGGCCAGGGCGCGAATCGCTTGGTTGCGGTTACCCGTCCAAGGCACATGGTGAAGCTGTGCGCCGAACAGCCGGTTGAGAAGGGCATTACCCGAGGTTTCGTACGCAGGACCCGGCGGCGCGAGCCGGCCATGGTAGACGGCAAGATGGCAATCGAGGCCAAGCTTGGCCGCGGCGGCGGCCACCTGCCGCTGACTGTTCGATTGGACGACCCCGCCGGAAACCAGCGTGTCGGCTCCAGCATCGAGCGCTTCGCGCAGAACGAAATCGAGCTTGCGCAGCTTGTTGCCGCCAAATCCGATGCCCGTGCAGTCCTCGCGCTTTACCCACAACCGGGGGCCGCCAAGATGCGCGGTCAGCCGCTTGAGCGGCTCCAAGGGAGTTGGGAGGTGCGCCAGGCCGACCCGCTCATAGTGGTCAAGCCGACGTTCCAAATCAAAAATCAGCGCCCGGTCCATGGCCTCGAAGGTAGCATCGCCACGGGATAACGGGAAGATTCGCCACCACGGACAGGCCTTATCGGAAATCGGGGCGGCGATGCGCTTCCTATGCCACGAGGACATCGAGGCTAAGGGAAAATTAAGGCATTTTCTTCAATTAGTAGAACACGTTTGTATGCAACACACGGGAGCCGGGATGGGCAATCCAGCGACGACCGCAATGGACGCTGGCACGGGCGTCGATCAGCTTGGCCTTCGAGGACAAGGCGAAACCGTGCCGAGCTATGGCCTGACGACCCAGATTCGCCTGCTGGCCGGGTTGCTGGCGTTCAGCCTAACATTGACCTTGGCGTTGGTGTTCTGGTCGGCGAAAAGCCAGGATAAAATCGCGGTCGAGGATTCGCGCCATCTCGCCAACGCGGCGATAGGCGTCCAGCTCAGCCACCTGCAAAAGACCCTAATCGACTACACATTTTGGGACGACGCCTATGAGCGAACGGTCGAGGGCTTCGACCCCGACTGGTTCGACGAGAACTTTGGCGACGCCGACTATCTCCGGGACACTTTCGGCATCACCACCAGTTTCATTGCCGCGCCGGACAATCGGGTGCTGCGCCTCATGGTGGACTCAGAGATCGTCGATGACGCGCCGGCCCAGAACATCGGTGCTCAGGTGGAAGGCGGTCTCGATAAACTGGTCCAGGATGCGCGCCGCCTGGTCGATGGCGAATTTATGGCGGTGGGCGGCTTGGTCAAGATCGATGGCTTGCTACATTTCGCGGTCGCCCGGGCCATTCACCCACATACTGAAGAAATGCTTTCTAGGATCGAGGTCACGCCAGCCAAAGCCTATGTCGCTGCTTTTATGCGGCCGCTCGACAGTGAATTGTTGGAAACCGTCGCCAACGATTTCGATCTTACGAATCTCAGCTACAGCGCCGATATCGATCTACCCGCCGGTCTGACGCAGCCGCTCTATAGTGCGGATGGCCAGCAGTATGGAACCCTGACGTGGCAGATTGACCTACCCAGCCGGCATGTATTGTACGGCGTGTTACCCGCCTTACTGGCTGCCATTGCATGTGTTGGCATGTTGAGTTGGTACGTCTTGAACGGATTGCGGCAGGGCCAAACGAAATTGTTGCAAGCGATGCAGCGGGCGCGGGCGGCAGACCGAACCAAAAACGAGTTCCTAGCCAATATGAGCCACGAACTGCGGACGCCTCTCAGCGCCATTATCGGCTTCTCGGAAATGATGAGAACCGAATCACAGGGGCCTATCGGAACGGATGTATACAAGGAATACCTTGACGATATTCACCTATGCGGCACCCATCTCCTGGTCATAATCGACGAGATTCTAGATATATCCAAGATCGAGGCCGGTGAATTTAAACTCCGCGAAGAAACGCTCGACCTGTTCGCGGTCGTCGAGGACGCAATGCACGTGGTCCGAACTCGAGCGGATGAAGCTCAAACCGATCTCGTCATGAATATTCCGGCCGGTGTGCCGCGTCTTATGGGCGACGAAAGAGCCATTAAGAAGATTCTACTGAATCTGCTCGGCAACGCAGTCAAATTCAATCGCCCCTGTGGACAGGTGACCGTGTCGGCGTCCGCGGATCCGGTGGAGGGCATGGTCATTCAAGTGTCGGACACGGGTATCGGCTTGGCGGCAAAAGATCTTGAAATCGCGTTTACCCCATTCCGTCAAGTCGACGTCGGCTTTGGGCGTAGTCACGAGGGTGCCGGACTTGGGCTTCCCTTATCGAAAGCTCTCATTGAACTCCATGGCGGGACCTTAGCGCTCGAAAGTACGCTCGACGTCGGCACGACCGCGATAGTTCGCTTTCCGGCCTCGCGCCTGGAACTCATGGCCGCTTGATAGGCCGTTCGGGCGACACTCTGGGGTAAGGCCGACCGCCCATATTTCACGGCTTTCCTCTTACCTGCGGGCCGGTTAGGACCGGCCAATAGACCGCCAAGTATATGAGGAAGGCCAGGGTCCATACGGCGCCCGCGCCCAGAATCCAGGTCATGTAGAGCCCCGGTACCAGGGCCGGCGCGAAGACCCGCAGCGCGGCTGCCAGGGCGACCATTCCATAGGCCCAGGCAATTGGCCGGGCGACCACCAGGGCCCGGCCGCTGTGGCCCAGAGCGGCACGGGTCATGACCGCCAAGGTCATGCCGCCGACCCCGCCGACCGCCAACGCGTGCAGAGCGGCCGATTCCGGCAGAATCCCCGAACCGTAGGCGAGCGCCAGGGCGGCCAGGCCGATCGGCAGCCAGGCATAGCCCAAATGCAGGCTCCACACGATCGGCATGCCCCGGCTCGCCGGTCCGCGCCACAGGAACAGGCGGGCGCCATGGGCCAGCGCACCGACGCTGGCCAGCAGCGCCAGGACCATATCCGGTGCCTCGAACAGGCGGGCGATCAGCAACAGCCACAGCGTACCGATGGAAACCGCCTCGAGCGGCTTATGGCTTTGCGGCAGGCCGGTTGCGTGGCCGGCGGCAACCAGGGCGTTGCGCGTAAAGGCGGGCACCACCCGGCCCCCGATCATGCCGATCAGCGTGATCAGGCTCAAAATGCCGCCGGCCAGCCCGCGGGTCGCCAGGCCCGGCATCCAATCCAGCCAGTCCAGATGGGCCATGAGATTGCTGGCAAAGAGAAATCCGAGCAGGGCGAGCACGATCAGATTACGTGGGGCCGGCTTGGCGCACAGGGCCCGGCCCGCGAAATAGGCGAGCAACGGCACGAAGGCGAGGTCGCACAAGGCGACCAGGGGTGCTGGCAAGACCGCCGAAGCCCAAATCGCGACGCGCCCGGCGATCCAAACGGCGGCAAGCAGAATCAACGGCCGGCTGCCTAGGGGCTGCGTACCGGTCCAACTCGGCACAGCGGTCAGAAAGAACCCGGCGACCGTTGCCAGGGCGTAGCCGAAGATCATCTCGTGGCCATGCCAGAGGTGCGGGGCGACGCTGAAACTGGGACGCAAGATCGCACCGCCGGCGGCGTGTAGGCCGAGCCAGGTCAGCCAGGCCAGACCATTGAGCACGGCCGCCAAGCCGGCCAGCAAGAAAAAGATCCGGAACGCGGCGCTTAGGACCAAGGGTGTTTCGCCAACGGCCGCCCGGTCAGGAGGCATGTCCGGTCCCGGCCGCCGTGTCCGCGCCCGGCGTGGTGCCGGGTTTGAGGCGCTGGCGCCGCTGCGCCCGCGCGACCAAGGGCGGGCAGGTCGTGTTGTCGTAGTACAGGGTTTGGCAATTCAAACAGTGGATGCACTCGTTCGGATTGATCTGGCCCAAGGGGTGGATCGCTTGCACCGGGCACTTAGACGCACAGATGCGGCATTCGCGGCCGCACTGGACCCGACGCTTCAGCCACTCGAACATGCGCAGGCGCGCGGGGATGGCCAGTGCCGCGCCGAGCGGGCAAAGGTAGCGGCAGAAGAACCGTTGCACGAACAAGCCCGCCACCAAAAGACTGACGGCATAGGCGGCGAACGGCCAGTGTCGCATGAACTTGAGGGTGATCGCGGTCTTGAAAGGTTCGACCTCCGCACCCTGGAAGGCCAGGGTCACCGAATTCAGCGAGACCGCGAACAGCCCCAAGAAGATGATGTACTTGATTGGCCACAGCCGTTCGTGCAGGGCGAAGGGGATCTGAATCTGCGGCACCCGCAGGCGTTGCGCCGCGGCGTTCAAGAGTTCCTGCAGGGCGCCGAAGGGGCACAGCCAGCCGCAAAACACGCCCCGGCCCCAAAACAACAAGCCGATGGCCACGAAACCCCAAAGGATGAAAATAAGTGGGTCGAGCAGGAACAACTCCCACTGGAAACCGGTCAGGAGGGCCTGCGCGAAGGTTAGGACGTTGACCACCGACAGTTGCGCCCCCGCGATCCAACCCAGCCAGACCAAGGTGACCGTTAGAAAGCCCCATCGAACCCGCTGGTACAGCCGCACATTCCGGGCCAGGGTGTCTTGAAACACCAGGATCGCCGCCAAGACCGTAAGCATGACGCACAGGAACGCGGCCTCCCACTTACGGGCCAGCCAGATCTCTTGCCACAGGGCCGGGCCGGTATTTGGGGTAAGAGATTGTGCCGGTTCCGGCGCGCCCAGGATGAAGCGCGCTGGCAAGGTGTAGCGCAGGGTGAAGCTGGCCGCGAGAAGACCGCCGTCCGGCGTTTCGCGGGTCGCCAGCAAGGCCAGCGCCCAGGGTCGGGCCGGGTCGAAGCCGGTAGTCTCCGGCACCGCGAAGACGCCGATCTCCCGCATCTCTGGGGCGCCTTCGGCGGCCAGGCGCGGCACGTTGCGATAGCCCGCGGCGGATAGCTTGATGGTCTTGTCGTCTTGGCGGATTTCGATCCGTTCGAAGCGGCCGGTCTTGCGGTAGGCGGTCCCCTTGAAGGAATAGAGCCCGTTGGCAGCGATCAGGATCAGGTTGCCGTTGGGCCCGATATCGCCGAGCAGGGATTCGTACAACCGACGGCCCAACAGGCTTTGCCCCAGGCTGGGCGGCGTGGCCAGGGCACTGAAGATCTCGGCGAAGAGCGCTCCGGGTTTCTCCGGCGAGGTGTCCGCCAGGGCGCGCGCGACCTCGCCTTGCGCGATGCGGCGCCGAGCGATCGCGCCTTCGGCCAAGAGCGCCGGCCAGCCCGCCGCCTGAAAGCTCGCGCGGTCGATGACCGGCTGGTCCGATTGCGGGCCCAACAGGCCGCGCGTGGTCGCGACCAGGCGGCCGGCCCGCAGGATCGCGTCCCGGATGACCGCGCTGGAGATCGACGCGCCGGAGACGATATCCGGCATGCCGGGGGCCGTCTCGCCCGACGCCTCCAAAGTTCCGCCGCGCAGGTCGAGCCCGGTGAAGCCCGCGACGTAGGATTCCAGGTCCTCCGGCGTCACGCCGATCACCAGGATCGGTTCCTCGTGGGCGATCAGCCGCGCGCCGGCGATGTGGGCATCCAGGCCGACTGCGAGCCAAACATCAATCGCCTTGCCGGAATAACCGACCGACTTGATGGTGTCCCAACTGGATACTAGGTAGCCGACGCTCCGCCCGTTCTCGCGCACTTCGGCTGCCGCTGGCGCGCCCTCGAAGGGCCCGACCTCGAGCGAAACCTCCGGCAGGGAAAACAGCGCTGCGGCGAGGGCCCGGGCATCGGCCGCGTCCGGGTTCGGCCCGGCGCCCGATGCGCCGGCGGATGTGAGCGCAATGCAGAGCCCAACGGCCAAGGCGGACACCCACCTTGGCACGATTTGCACCGCCGTCGCGAGCCGCCCGTCCATCGGTGAAACCTAATCTCAAAGGCGCAGTTGGCCTTGATTTATATCAAGGTGTTCGGCCCCGCAAAGGACCAATCTGCGGGCACTTTTTCAGACCTTCGGAGGCAGACCATGAAGATGCGCGTGTTCGTGCGGAGGGCGGCAATCCTGTCGAGCTTCGCCATTCCCTTAACATTCGCGGTAAATGGCGCGGCGCCCCTCGCGGCGGAGGCGCCGGCACCGTCGGATCTCAAGAAGCACGAGACCGCGCCCGGCGGGCAGTACCAGCCGAGCTTGGACGTGCTCAAGGACGAGGCTTTGGAGCAACCGGGCGCTAAGCCGGGCGTTCCGACTCTCACCGCAGCCGAGTTCGAGCGCGCCAATCAGATCTACTTCGAACGCTGCGCGGGCTGTCACGGCGTGCTGCGCAAGGGCGCCACCGGCAAGGCCCTGACCACAGAAGTCACTAGGGAGCGCGGCATCGAATATCTGCGCGACTTTATCAACTTCGGTTCGCCCGCGGGCATGCCGAACTGGGGCACTTCCGGCGAGTTCACTTCCGACGATATCGACCTCATGGCACGTTACCTGCTGAACGAGCCGGCCCAGCCGCCGGAATTCGGCATGCCGAAGATCAAGGCGTCCTGGAAGATTTTCATCCCGGTCGACAAGCGCCCGACCAAGAAGATGAACGATATCGATATCGAGAACATCTTCGCAGTGACCCTGCGCGATTCGGGTGAAATCGCCCTCATAGATGGCGACTCCAAGAAGATCCTTCAGATCATCAAGACCGGCTATGCGGTGCATATTTCGCGCATGTCCGCATCTGGCCGCTACCTCTTCACCATCGGCCGCGATGCCAAGCTCACACTGATCGATCTCTGGATGAACCCGCCCGCCCCCGTCGCCGAAGTCAAGGTTGGTTCCGAGGCGCGCTCGGTCGAAACCTCCAAGCGCAAGGGCTGGGAAGACAAGTACGCCATAGCCGGGGCCTATTGGCCGCCCCAATTCGTCATTATGGACGGCGCGACTCTGGAGCCGCTTAAGGTGGTCTCGACTCGCGGCATGATCTACGACACCCAGGAGTATCACCCGGAGCCAAGGGTCGCGGCCATCGTGGCGTCGCACTTCAGGCCGGAATTCATCGTCAACGTCAAGGAAACCGGCCAAATCCTCATGGTCGACTACGAGGACATCAAGAACCTCAAGGTCACCACCATCGAGGCCGAACGCTTTCTGCACGATGGCGGTTTCGATTCCAGCGGACGGTATTTCCTGGTCGCGGCCAACGCCCGCAACAAGGTCGCCATCGTGGATACCAAGGAAGGCCGGCTGGTTGATGTGATCGAAACCGGCGGCGCGACTCCCCATCCGGGCCGTGGCGCCAATATCGTGCATCCGACGTTCGGGCCGGTTTGGGTAACCAGTCACTTGGGCGACGAGACGGTCTCGCTGATCGGTACCGATCCCAAGGGCCATCCCAAGCAAGCCTGGAAGGTTGTGCAAACTTTGGAAGGGCAAGGCGGCGGTTCGTTGTTCGTCAAGACCCATCCGAAATCCAAGCATCTCTATGTTGACTCACCGCTCAACCCCGAAGCCGAGATCGCATCCTCGATCGCGGTCTTCAAGGTTGCCGATCTAACCGAAGAGGAGCCCGAGTACACGGTGCTGCCGATCGGCGAGTGGTCGGGAATCACCGAAGGTGTGCGCCGGGTGGTGCAAGGTGAGTTCAACGTGGCCGGCGACGAGATTTGGTTCTCGGTCTGGAACAGTGCCAGCCAAGAATCGGCGATCGTTGTCGTCGACGACAAAACCCTAAAGATGAAGCACGTCATCAAAGACAAGCGGCTGATAACGCCAACGGGCAAGTTCAACGTCTACAACACCCGTAAAGACGTCTACTAAATAGCGCTGGCGTGGCGCGGCCAAAAGCCGCGCCACGCTGCGTAATAATCGAGTGGGGAAACGAGTTTCGCTACGGGAGGCACCGATGCAGGATGTCGGTCGAGTAACATTGGTCGGTGCCGGACCGGGGGATCCGGAGCTGCTCACCATCAAGGCCTTAAAGGCGATCGAGCGCGCCGATGTCGTGGTCTACGACCGGCTGGTCTCGGAGGAAGTCTTGGCCTTGGCGCCCGCGGGCGCTGCGCGAATTTACGTCGGCAAACAGCCGTCGCACCATCCCGTGCCGCAGTCGGAAATCAATGACCTGCTGGTCCGCCTGGCCCGCAGCGGCCGCCGGGTCGTACGCTTGAAGGGCGGCGATCCCTTCATCTTCGGGCGCGGCAGCGAAGAGGCGGCGGTTCTGGCCGAACAGGGCATAACCTTCGACGTGATTCCCGGAATCACCTCCGCCCAGGGCTGCGCGGCCAGCGCGCGCATTCCCTTAACTCATCGCGGTTTGGCCCACAGCTTGCGGTTCGTCACAGGGCATTGCCGTGAAGATTTGGATCTGGATCTCGATTGGGACGGCCTGGCCGATCCGCAGACCACGCTGGTCGTCTATATGGGCATGGCGAACATCGGTCAGATCTCCCGGCGCCTCATGGCGGCCGGTTTGCCGGGTGATACGCCGGCGCTGGCGATCAACAACGGGACCACGCCGCGCGAACGGCGCGTGCGCGACACCCTGGCTGCCCTGCCGGCGGCGGCGCGTGCGGCGCGTTTCGAGGGCCCGGTCCTGTTCATCGTCGGCAAGGTCGCGGGCCTGGCCGATTCGCTCGACACGTCGGCGGAAGAAGATGGAACCCGTGCGGCTTCTCACGCTTAGTCTGGCGGGCCTCGTCGTTCTGGCAGGGATGCCGGCGTACGCCGGGGAGGTGCCGCCTGAACGCGCGGCCGCCTTATCCTATCTTGTGCGTCAAGACTGCGGCTCCTGCCATGGCATGACCCTGCGCGGCGGATTGGGCCGGCCTCTGGTGCCGGAGGCCCTGGAGGGTGCGGGCGCGGATGCCCTCGCCGAGGTCATTCTGGACGGCATTCCCGGTACGCCCATGCCGCCCTGGCGCGGACAGTTGAGTGAGGACGAGGCCCTGTGGATTGCCCGCGCTCTAAAGGAAGGCCGGATCGAATGAGACTCTTTCTTGCCGCCTTGGCGATCTTGGTCTTTGCGCCTTGCGTCGAACTGCAGGCGGCGGAACTGCGCGGCACTGGCGACCTGGGCATCGTCATCGAGCGGGCCAGCGGCTCCCTTCAGGTGATCGACGTCACCGCCCGCCGCGCCCTGGGCCGGGTCGAGGGCCTGGGCGATCTGTCTCACGCCTCGGCCGTGTTTTCACCCGATCAGCGTTATGCCTTTGTCTTCGGCCGGGACGGCGGGCTCAGCAAGGTCGACCTGCTCAGCCGAAAGCTGGTCAAGCGGGTCATGCAGGCCGGCAATTCGATCGGTGGCGCGATCTCCGATGACGGCCGCTTGATCGCAGTCTCAAACTACAAGCCCGGCGGCGTGCGGGTTTTCGATAGCGAAACTCTGGCCCCGGTTGCCGACATTCCGGCCCGTTACGGCGATAGCGGCGCACGGTCCAAGACAGTTGGCCTGGTCGATGCGCCTGGCCGCCGTTTTATCTTCACCCTCTACGATGCCGGAGAGATCTGGGTCGCCGATTTTTCAAATGGCGGCGGACCTGCGATCACCAAATTCGCCGGCATCGGCGACCTGCCCTACGACGCCTTGATCACCGGCGATGGCCGCCATTACATCGCCGGGCTGTTCGGCGAGGACGGCCTGGCGCACATCGACCTCTGGGCGGCGGAGCCCCGGGTCGAGCGGATTCTCGACGGGTATGGCCGGGGCGAGGAAAAGCTGCCGGTCTATAAAATGCCGCACCTGGAAGGCTGGGCGCGCGCGGGCGATCGTCTCATGCTGCCGGCGGTTGGCCGCCACGAGGTTCTGGCCGTTGACGCCGACAGCTTTCAAGAGGTCGGCCGGATCGCGGTTCACGGGCAGCCGATCTTCGCCGTGGCGCGGCCCGATGGGCGCCAGGTCTGGGTCAATTTCGCCCATCCCCTGAACGACACGGTGCAGGTCATCGACGTGCCCAGCCAGGAGGTCGTGCACAGCTTCAAACCGGGGCCGGCGGTCCTGCACCTGGAGTTCACGCCGCGCGGGCACGAGGTTTGGATCTCGGTTCGCGATTCCGACAAGGTCGAGGTCTACGACACCCGCAGCTTCGAGAAAATTGCGGAGCTGCCCATGGCCAAGCCGAGTGGAATTTTCTTCACCGCCCGGGCCCATCGGATCGGCCTATGAACCTTGGCCTGGCCCCGCTCGATCTCACATTGCTGGACCGCTGGCAGCGGGACTTTCCGCTGTTGCCGCGACCCTTCGCCCTTCTGGGCCTGACCCTGGGCCTGGCGGAAGACGAGGTCATCGCGCGGATCGAAGCCTTACGCGCGCGCGATCTGATTTCCCGTGTCGGCGCGGTGGTCCGCCCAAACACCGTGGGCGCCAGCACCTTGGCCGCCATGGCGGTGCCCCCCGCGCACCTGGAAAGGGTCGCCACGCGGGTCAACGCGGAGGCCGCGGTCAACCATAACTACGAGCGCGAACACCGCTTGAACCTTTGGTTCGTGGTGACCGCCGCCGACCGCGCTGGCGTTGCCGATGCTCTGGCGCGGATCGAAGTGGACAGCGGCTTGGAGGTCCTCGATCTACCCTTGGAGCGCGCCTATCACATCGACCTCGGCTTTGCCCTCTCGGGCCAATCCCCGGCCGAGCGCCCGTGCCGCCCTGGCGGCGCGCAGATTGAGCCCGATGGCGGCGACCGGGCTCTGCTCAATGCCTTGGAAGACGGCCTGCCACTCGATCCACGGCCTTACGCTGTGCTCGCGCGGCGTCTCGGCTGGATCGAACGCGACGTGATCGTCCGCCTGGCGCACCTGATCGACGGCGGCGTGATTTCGCGTTTCGGCCTGGTGGTCAAACATCGAAGCTTGGGATACCGCGCCAATGCCATGGCGGTCTGGGACGTGCCCGACGACGAGGTGGATCGGGTCGCCGCGATCTTCGCCGGACATGCCTTCGTAACCCTCTGCTATCGCCGGCCGCGCCGGCGGCCGCATTGGCCCTACAATCTATTCTGCATGGTCCACGGGCGCGATCGCGCGCGGGTTTTGGCCGAGATCGAAACCTTGAACCGGGCAGCAAAGGCGGACGGCCTGCCCCAGGCGGTTTTGTTCAGCCGGCATTGCTTTAAGCAACGCGGCGCGCGCTTCGCGCCCGCGCCGTCGGAGGCCGTGGCATGAGCGTGGATTTCGACGCCATCGACCGGCGGATCGTCAACGAGTTGCAGGGCGGCTTCCCGGTTTGCGCGCGGCCTTACGCCGAGGCGGCGGCGAAACTGGATCTCGACGAGGCGGACCTGATCGCGCGGATCGGCAAACTTGTGGCGGACGGGCGGCTCAGCCGCTTCGCGCCCATGTTCAACGCCGAGCGCCTGGGCGGCGCGGTCTGCCTGTGCGCCATGGCCGTACCCGAGGCGGACTTCGACGCCGTTGCCAAACAGGTCAATGCCCATGGCGAGGTCGCGCACAACTACGCCCGCGAGCACGCCCTCAACATGTGGTTCGTTTTGGCAAGCGAAAAACCGGAACGTATCGACGAGACGGCGGCGGAGATCGAGGCCGAAACCGGGCTGGAGGTCTTTCTCATGCCCAAGTTGGAAGAATACTTCATCGGCCTGAAGGTGGAGGTCTAGCCATGCTCGACGATCTGGATCGCCGTATCGTCGCCGCGACTCAGGGCGGCCTACCCCTAGTGCCCGAGCCCTATCGCGCGGTCGCGGAGACCGTCGGCGCCGCGCCGGAAGAGGTTATGTCCCGGCTGCGCCGCATGGCGGATCAAGGGATCGTGCGCCGCATCGGCGCCGTGCCTAATCACTATGCCCTGGGCTGGAATGCGAACGGCATGAGCGTTTGGGACGTTCCCGACGAACTCGTGGCCGCGTTGGGCCGGCGGGTCGGCGCGCTCGATTTCGTCAGCCATTGCTATCGCCGGCCGCGTCACTTGCCCCATTGGCCTTACAACCTTTTCGCCATGGTGCACGGCGGCGGCCGCGCGGAGGTCGCGGAGAAAGTCGCGGCGATTACCGAGATGCTCGGCCCCGACGCCCGCGCGCACGAAGTGCTCTACAGCACCCGAATTCTGAAAAAAACCGGCCTGCGTATCGCGGCCTAGGGAGAGACCGTCATGTTCCGCCTCAGTCAATTCATGCAGGAGCTCAAGTCGCCGACACCGGCAGGGCCGCGCCGCGACCCGCCCGGCCCGGTGGTGATCTGGAACCTGATCCGGCGCTGCAATCTGTTGTGCAAGCATTGCTATTCGATTTCCGGCGATGTGGACTTCCCGGGCGAGCTTTCGACCGACGAGGTCTTCGGCGTGATGGACGACCTCAAGGGTTTCCGCGTGCCGGTTCTGATTCTTTCCGGCGGCGAACCGCTGCTGCGCCCCGATATTTTCGAGATATCGAAGCGCGCCAAGGAAAAAGGTTTTTATGTCGGGCTTTCCACCAACGGCACCTTGATCGACGAGCGCTTGATCGAACCGATTGCCGAGATCGGCTACGACTACGTCGGGATCAGCCTCGACGGTTTGGGCGAAACCCATGATCGCTTCCGGGGCCGCGACGGTGCTTTCGTGGACTCGCTCAAGGCGGTTCGCCTGTGCCGGGCGAACGGTATCAAGGTCGGCTTACGCTTTACCATGACCGTGGACAACGCCCATCAGTTGCCGGCTCTGCTCGACCTGGCGGAGGACGAGGGCGTGGACAAGTTCTACCTCTCGCACTTGGTTTACGCCGGGCGGGGTAACAAGAACCGGGGCGACGATGCGCGCTGGCAGGTGACCCGCGACGCCATGAACCTGATGTTCGAGCGCGCCTGGGCCGCGGTTGAGGCCGGTCAGCACAAGGAATTCGTCACCGGCAATAACGACGCCGACGGTGTTTTTCTGCTGTATTGGGCACGCCGCCGGTTTCCGGCCCTGGCCGATCACTTGCGCGCCAAGCTGGCGCAGTGGGGCGGCAACGCCTCCGGCGTGAACGTCGCCAACATCGACAACCTGGGCAACGTTCACCCCGATACCTTCTGGTGGCACTATAACTTGGGCAACGTGCGCGAGCGGCGGTTCTCCGAGATTTGGGCCGACACCCGTGACCCGGTGATGGCCGGGCTCAAGCAGCGGCCGCGCCAGATCAAGGGACGCTGCGGCGCCTGCCAGTATTTCGACATCTGCGGCGGCAACACGCGCGTGCGCGCCATGCAATTGACCGGCGATCCCTGGGATGAAGATCCGGCGTGCTACTTGAGCGACGCGGAAATCGGTGTGGCCGAGGGTGCCGAGCGCCTAACCGTAACGCCCTTCAGGGGACAAAAGCATGAAGCCCGTCACGCGCCTCGTCTGCGCGCTTAGCATCGCAATCGCGGTGCTGGCGGCCGCGCCGGCGAGTGCGTCACCGGATGCGCCCGCGCTGTACGGCGAACACTGTGCCGAGTGCCATGGCGCCGGCCGCCTGGGCGGTATGGGCCCCGCGCTTCTGCCGCAGAACCTCGGGCGGCTAAAGCCCCCGCGGGCGACCACGGTGATCGCGGCCGGACGCACGGCGACGCAGATGCCCGCCTTTGGCGCGCTGTTGACCCCGGCGGAGATCGAGGCGCTGGTCGCCCATATCTATACGCCCCTGCCGGAGGTGCCGGTCTGGGGTGAAGCCGAGATCGCGGCCAGCCGCAGCGTCAATACCGCGTTACCGGCGGTCGACAAGCCGGTCTTCGAGGCCGATCCTCTTAACCTTTTCGTGGTGGTCGAGACCGGCGATCAACACGCGACCATTCTGGACGGCGATCGCTTCACGCCGATCCACCGCTTTCCGACCCGCTATGCCCTGCACGGCGGGCCCAAGTTCACGCCCGATGGGCGCTATGTTTTCTTCATGTCGCGCGACGGCTGGGTTACCAAGTTCGATCTCTATGCCTTGGATGTGGTGGCGGAAGCGCGCGCCGGAATCAATTCGCGCAACATCGCGATCTCCGAGGACGGCCTGCACATCGCCGTCGCCAACTACCTGCCCAATACCCTGGTGATGCTGCGTGCCAAGGATCTCTCGCTGGAGAAGATCTTCCAGGTCAAGGATCGCTGGGGCAAGCCGTCGCGGGTCTCCGCGGTTTATCAGGCGCGCCCCCGCAAGAGCTTCGTCGCGGCGCTCAAGGACGTGCCCGAGATTTGGGAAATCATGACCGATCCGGAGGCCGGGCCGGTCTTCGCCGGACTGGTGCATTCCAACGAGAAAGGCATGAAGGAGGCGCTGCCGTCGGGCGCCGGCCTGTTCGCCTTGCGCCGGATCGAAACCTCGGAACCGCTCGACGATTTCTTTTTCACGCCCGACTACCGCAACCTGATCGGCTCGGCCCGCAGCGGGAAAGACGCCGTGGTCGTCAACCTGAACGTCGGGCGCGAAATTGCGCGTGTCGATTTGCCCGGCCTGCCGCATCTGGGTTCCGGAATCGCCTGGACCTACCAGGGACGTCCGGTCATGGCCACGCCCCATCTCAAGGACGGCCGGGTCAGCGTGATCGACATCGACAACTGGTCCATCGTCAAGACCATCGAAACCCAAGGTCCCGGCTTCTTTATGCGCAGTCACGAAAACACGCGCTATGCCTGGACCGATGTTTTCTTCGGGCCGAACCGCGACCTCATGCACGTGATCGACAAGGATACCCTGAAGATCGTGAAAACCTTGCGTCCGGCGCCGGGCAAGACCGCGGCCCACGTGGAATTCGACCGCGACGGCAGCCATGCTTTGGTTTCCATTTGGGACCGCGAGGGTGCGCTGGTGATCTACGACGCCAAGACTTTGGAGGAGGTCAAGCGCCTGCCCATGTCAAAGCCATCGGGAAAGTACAATGTCTGGAACAAGATCACTTTTTCGGACGGCACCAGTCACTGAGCCGCTCCGGCGCGGCGATTTGGTGATCGTCGCCCACGGGGCGCGCGGTGGCGACGGGAACAACCGGGCGCTGGTCGATCTCGCGGCCCGGATCGCGGATCGCGGCGTATTCGATCGCGTGCGGGCCGGGGTCTTGAAGGGGTCGCCATCGATCGAAACCGCGTTATCCGGCGCCTCCTCGGCCCGGCCCGAGGTTTATCCCCTGTTCATGAGCGATGGCTATTGCGTGCGCGAGGCCCTGCCGGCGCGGCTGCGCGCCGCCGGGCGATCCGGCCAGATCCATCGGCCTTTCGGCTTGGAGCCGGGCCTGGCCGCCTTGATCGCGCGCCATGCGGTGCGGACCTTGGAAAGGCAGGGCGTGGACCACTTGCGCGCGCGGCTGCTTTTGATCGGTCACGGGTCCTCGAAAAGCGGCGATTCGCGCGCCGCCACCGAATGGCAAGCCGCGCGCCTGCGCACGCTCGGCCGCTTCGCCGAGGTGCGCAGCGCCTATCTGGAGAACGCCCCCTTCCTGCCCGAGGTTCTGGCCGGTCTGCCGGCCGGGCCCTGTGTCGTGGTCGGCTTCTTTTCCGGCGCCGGGCTGCACGCGGCCGAAGATGTGCCGCAAGCGATCGCCGCCCATGGCCGCGACGATATCGTTTACGCCGGCCCGGTCACGGCAGCGCCGGAAGCCGCCGGCCTGATCGTTCGGTCCCTGCGGCGCGCGGTCACCGCAGTGGCCTGATTGCGCTAAGCCCGGCGCCAGATTTCCGGCCAGAGATCGCAGTCCAAAGGCGCCCCAAGCTCGATCGGCGGGTCCCACAACATGGGCTGAATGCCGGGCCTGGGATCGTAGACGACATCGTCGCCGGCCCAGCGCGTGACATGGGCCCGGCGGCGCTGAGTCCCGCTCGTGTTGCCGGGGGCGCCGTGGACCATCATGCCGTGATGAAGCGTGCAGTCGCCGGGCTCGAACTCGAACTGCAGGAACTCCAGCTCGTCGCGCATGGCCTCGATATCCGGCACGGGCGGCAGGTCTTCGCCGTAATCCAAATCCGGCCGGAAGGCGATCGGCGCATAGCGCTGCCCCCAGAGGTGCGAACCCTTCACGAATTCAACCGATCCGGTTTCCTTGGTGACCGGATCGAGGGCGAGCCACAGGGTACAGACCTGCGCGCCTTTGATCGGCCAGTAGGTCAGGTCGTGGTGCCAAACCGTGGGCTGGCGGGTTTTGGGTTCTTTGATCAGCAACTGGTCGAAAACGATGTTGATCTTCGAGGCGCCCATGACCGTCCCGGCCAGTTCCGCCGCCGGCGACTCGGTGACATAGGTCTTGAATTCCGGGTAGCGGGGCCAAAGGAAAGTGTCGGTGAAAAAGCGCCCCGGGTCGCCGCTTTCGGCAAGTTCGTGCTTCATCTTGCCCGGCGTGCTCATATCCCGTTCGGCTTGGGCGCGCAAATGTTCCACCCACTCGGCGTCGAACATGCCTTTTAGGTGGACGACCCCGTCGCGGGCATAGGTTTCGATTTCCGCTTGGGTGACGGCGCGCGGCGGGTGTCGGTTCATCGCTTCGATAGCCTCCGCATGTGTGCGTTTTCAGGTCGGCCGGCAGTATAGCCCAGGCGCGCCGCCGCGGGCAGGGGCATATCCGGATTCAAGCAAGCAGCCTAGGAGCGTCGGTCAGCATGCTTCGACAAGCTCAGCATGAGGGCCTCACCCTGAGCTTGTCGAAGGGCGGGGCCCGAGTTGGCCTCCGCGCGTGCGGCCTTAGCGGTCCTCCAATTCTTCGCGCAGGAGTTCGAGTGCCAGCCACTCTTCTTCCGCCGCCGCCAGTTGGGTCTCGGCCGTGCCCAGGGCTGCTGCCGCCGCGTCGAAGGCGCCCCGGTCGCGGGCATAAAGCCCCGGTTCGGCGAGCTGGGCGCGCAGCTTCGCGGCCTCGGACTCCAGATCGCCGATCCGCTGGGGCAGGGCTTCGAGCGCGTGTTTCTCCTTGAAGGACAGCTTGCGTTTGCCGTTACCTGTCCGGGGCGACGATTGCCGGCTCTCGCGCTTAGGCGCGGCCGCTTTGGGGGATCGGGTCTCGGACTGGGTGGCGTCCAGGTCCCCTCGTTGCGCCACCATGTCGCTATAGCCGCCGGCATAGACCGGCCAGCGTCCGTCGTCTTCCGCCGCGATGGTGGCGGTCACCACCCGATCCAGGAAATCGCGGTCGTGGCTGACCAGCAGGACCGTGCCGGGATAGTCGGCCAGCATTTCCTGCAGCAGATCGAGGGTTTCCAGGTCCAAGTCGTTAGTCGGCTCGTCCAGGACTAAAAGGTTCGATGGCCGCGCCAGGGCGCGCGCCAGCATCAGGCGGCCGCGCTCCCCGCCGGACAGGACGCCGACCGGCGTGCGCGCCTGCTCGGGCAAGAACAGGAAATCCTTCATGTAGCTGACCACGTGCCGAGACGCGCCGGCGACCGAAACCGTGTCGCCATGGCCGCCGGTCAGGACATCGCTCAGAGTTGTTGCCGGATCCAGGCTCTCGCGGCCTTGATCCAGCGAGATCATTTGCAGGTTCGCGCCCAGGCGCACGCGGCCCGCGTCGGGCGCCAGGGTGCCGGTCAGGAGCCTCAGCAGCGTCGTCTTGCCGGCCCCGTTCGGCCCGACCAGACCGATCCGCTCGCCGCGTTGAACCCTCAGGTCGAAGTCCTTGACGATGGCGCGCGCGCCATAAGATTTCGAGAGACCCTTGGCTTCGATAATCAGTTTGCCCGCGAGCTTGCCCTCGGTGATCGAGAGGGCGACCTTGCCGGTGGCCTGGCGCTGGGCCCGCCGTTCGCCGCGCAGGGTTTGCAGGGCGCGCAGGCGGCCCTGGTTGCGCTTGCGCCGCGCGGTCACGCCCTTGTGCAGCCACTCGGTCTCGGCCGCGATCTTGCGATTCAGTTTGTGGCGCTCGGTCGCCTCCTGTTCCAAGGTGTCGTCGCGCCAGGATTCGAAGGCGGCGAACCCCTTGTCCAGCCGCCGGGTCGTGCCCCGGTCGATCCACAGGGTCGTGCGGGACAGGGTTTCCAGAAACCGCCGGTCGTGGCTGATCATGACCAGGGCCGAGCGCAGACCGGCCAGTTCGCGCTCCAGCCACTCGATGGCCGGCAGGTCCAGATGGTTGGTCGGCTCGTCGAGCAGCAGAATATCCGGTTCGGGCGCCAAGACTCGGGCCAGGGCGGCGCGCCGGGCCTCGCCGCCCGAAAGCCGCGCCGGATCCTGGGTGCCGCTTAGGTCAAGCCGCTCCAGGAGGTGGTTGGCCCTGTGGGGGTCGTCGCCGGGGGCCAAACCGGCCGCGACATAGTCGAGGACCGTCCCGTATCCCGCGAGGTCGGGCTCCTGGGGCAGATAGCGAATGGTCGTGCCAGGTTGGACGAAACGTTCGCCCCATTCGGTCTGAACCTGGCCGGCGGCGATCTTCAAGAGCGTCGATTTGCCGGAGCCGTTGCGGCCGACCAAACACAGGCGTTCGCCGGCCGAAACCGTCAATTCCGCGCCTTCCAACAGGGCGGCGCCACCAAAGCTCAAGTGAACGTCGCGCAAAATCAGGATGGGTGGGGCCATGGCCCGGCCATTTAAGGCGGCCCTGGCCCCAGGGCAAGCCCAGTGTCGCGTGCCGTCCGCCGTACAATTGTTGCCCGTTTTGGCCAGGTGGCCCCTAAACTGCTAGCCTGGAAAGGGGCGCCACCTTTGGAAAGGGCACCGATATGGCCGCGGGCAAGAAACCCGATTTCAAAGCCTTCAAGCGGCTGCTGGAGGCGGAACGGGAAAACCTGTTGGAAGTCAGCGAGAACACGGCCGAAGAACGCCGGCCGGTGGAACTCGACCAGCAAAGCGTGGGGCGTCTGTCGCGCATGGACGCCATGCAGGTTCAAGCCATGGCCCAGGCTGTGGAGGTGCGCCGCCGTGGCCGCCTGCGACGAATCGAGATTGCCTTAAAGCGCATAGAGACCGGCGATTACGGCTTTTGCACCTCATGCGAGGAAACCATTCCGGTCAAGCGCCTGGAGGTCGACCCGGCCACGGAGCGTTGCGTCGATTGCGCCCAGTAAAGCTTGGCGATACGCGCCCGAATTAGAGGAATCGCTCGATCCGATAGGCCGAGAGGTCGATGTTGGGCGGCGCGCCGGCGGCCAAACCGGCCACAATCCGCCCGGTCATGGGCGCCCCGGTCAGGCCCAGGTGCGCATGGCCGAAGGCGGCGAGGATATTGGGCAGTCCCGGAAGCGGCCCCAGGCAGGGCAGGGAGTCCGGCATCGAGGGTCGCTGGCCCATCCAGGCGCTGGTCTCTTGGGTGTTGATGCCTGGCAGCACGCGGCGGGCCAGGCGCTTGAAGACCTCGGCGCGGCGATAGTTCGGTGGCGCGTCGAGCCCGGCGAATTCCGCGGTGCCCGCAAGACGGATCCCCATGTCCATGGGGTTGATCGCGAATTTCTTGTCGGTCTCCGACAGGGTGTTGCTGAGCGCGACCCCTGGATTGGCGAAGACCAGGTGATAGCCCCGTTCGGACTCGAGCGGCACCTTGAGGCCGAGCGGCGCCAGCAGGCGGGCCGACCAGGCGCCGGCGGCAATCACGATTTTCGAGGCCGTCAAGGCGCCCGCGTCGCTGTCCACCACCGCACCGCCGTGCCCGTCGGGGCGTAGCGCCCGCACCTCGCCGCGCAGGAAAATCCCGCCGCGCCGTTCGACCTCGCGGGCCAGGACGCGGCCAATCGCCCCCGGGTCGCTGGCCCGGCCTTGCTGCTTGATCAGGATGGCGGCGCCGTAATCGGGCGACACGGCGGGCTCGATCTCGCGCAATTCCTCCCCGGTAACGCGCTCCAGGGTACTGCCGCGCTCCAGGCGCATTCGCCAGCTCAGATCGGACAGGCGGGCGTCCTCGGCCCGCCGATAGAGGTGAATGTAATAGCTGTCTCGCACCAGATTCTCGCCGCCGGTGCCTTTCAGCAGCGATCTGTAGAGCTCGAGCGAGGGCTGATTGAGGGCGAACATGGCGTCGGCGATGGCGGGCAGGCGCTCGGGCCGGCCGGATCGCAGGAACGCAACCAACCACGGCGTCAGGCGCCGCAGGTAAGACCAGCGCAACTTGACCGGTCCCTCCGGGTCGAGCAGCCATTTCGGCACTTGCCGCCATAGGCCGGGCATCGATTGCGGCACGCAGGACCAGGGCGAGATAATACCTGCGTTGCCCGCGCTGGCGCCCGTGGCGGGCGCGTCGCGGTCGATCAGCCGGACCGCGAAGCCCTTGTCCTGGAGCGCCAGGGCGCAACAGATGCCGACGATGCCGGCGCCGACCACGATGGCATCTTTTCCCTCGGCGGGGCCGTCGGCCGTGCCAGCACCAAAGCTGGCGTCAGTCACGCACCACCTCGACGGCCAGGGCGGCGCTGTCCTCTTGTTCGGCGCGCGCCGTTCTGCGCGCCAGGATCTGCTGCGCCAGCACCGGTATCGCGAGGCCCGCTGCCCAGAGGTCGCTTTCCAGCCCAGGCGCCACCGCCAACACGCCGGCCAGCGCCATCAGCGCCCGCACCGGTCCTGGCATCGCGGTCAGAAAGTATCCGGCTACCGAGGTGGCGACCATGAACACGCCGACCGCGCAGGTCGCCGTGGTTTCGATGAACGCCGCCCAGGTGAAGTAACCTTCGATGACGATCAGCATGGCTGGCGAGTAAACGAACACCATCGGCACCATGAGTTTGGCAATGCCGAGCTGGAACGCGGAAATGCCGGTGCGGAACGGGTTGGCGCCGGCGATGCCGGCCGCCGCGTAGGCCGAGGCGCAGACCGGCGGCGTGATCTCCGAGATGACACCGTAATAAAGCACGAAGAGATGCGACGCCAAAGGCGGCACGCCAAGATTGCCCAGCGCCGGCTGCGCCACGGTCGCCAGCATGATGTAGAGCGCCGTGGTCGGCAGACCGGCGCCCATCAGGATGCAGGTTATAGCGATCAGGATGAGCGACAGAAAAAGCGTCATGCCATCCAGCGATATGGTCGTTAGCGGGAACCAGGCGATCAAGGGATGTAGGTTTTCGGCGAGGGTCAGGGCTGAGTTGGTGACCATGAACCCGAGACGGAATCCCAGGCCGGTCGAATTGACGACGCCGACGACGATTCCGATGGCGGCACAGACGGCGCCGACGGCAAGCGCATACTTGACGCCCTGGATGCAACCCTCGATGACGTCGCGCACGGTGATGCGGTGCCTGGGATTGAGAAAGCCGATGACCAGGGCCGTGGTGATGCCCCAGAACGCGGCCATGTGTGGCGAGTAACCGCTAAATAGCACGTAGATCAACGCCGCCAGCGGAACTGCCGTTGGCCAACCCTTACTGATCACCGCCAACAACTTCGGAATCTCTTCCGAAGGCAAGCCTTTGAGGCCCAGTTGTTTGGCCTTGAAATGGACGATCGATAGAACGCCGATGTAGTGCATCGACGCTGGGACGATGGCCGCGATCACGATGGTCGTGTAGGGCACCTCAAGGAATTCGGCCATGACAAAGGCGGCCGCGCCCATGATCGGCGGCGTGATCTGGCCGCCCGCGCTGGACGCGGCTTCGACGCCGCCGGCCAGGTGGCCGGGGTAGCCCATGCGCTTCATGTTGGGGATGGTCAGCGAGCCGGTCGATACCGTGTTGGCGATGGAGGAGCCCGAAATAGTGCCGAAGAATGCCGAGGAGACCACACTGACCTTGGCCAAGCCGCCGGTATAGCGGCCGGCGACCACGGTCGCCATGTCGACGAAGAACTGACCCAGACCCATGCGTTGCGCCAAGACGCCGAACAAGACGAAATGAAACACGACGGTGGACACGATCCAAAGTGTGATGCCGTAGATGCCCTCGGCCGGGAAGTACATGTTGTTGATGAATTGCCCCCAGCCGATACCCGGGTGCTTCAAAATTTGAACCGGAATGTATTTGCCGAACACCGCGTAGCAAGTGAACACCAGGATGATGATCGGCACGATGATTCCGAGGGTGCGCCGCACCGCTTCCAGCAGCACGACGATGAGGACGGTGCCGAATACGATATCGATGAGGGCAGGATTGCCTTGGCGTAGGACCTGTTCGGGCAGCATGAAACGCCCGCCCATAAACTCGAAATTGATTTCGTACCAGGTCACCCCGATGTACAGCGACGCCGCGATCCCGGCGGTGATCAACATCCAATCCCAGATCGGCACGTTGGAATAGCGCCACCAGGTATTTGGGTGGCGCTGCCAAACGTTAGCGTTCTTGATCATCGGGAAGCCGATAAACACCAATAGAATGACGCCGGACATATGAATGCCCATATGCCAGTAATCGATTGGGACGCCGATGCCGGCGGTAATGTAGTGATAGGCGGCGAAGATGACGGAAAAACCGAAGGTGAATTTGGCTATCCAAGGGCCGACGGCGCGGGTATGCAGCGCGGAATCGTATTGCTTTTCCAGTTCCTCCGCCGCCTTGATATCGAATTCTTGATTGCCGGCCATGCCCGCCCCCAATTCACGCCCTGTTTTTAGATACTACTAAAGAAATATGGGAAGTCTCCTTATCCAGGAAACTTCCCCTTTGACTCTCCATTGAGAGGGAGCGCCACCAAACGGCCGACGCCCCCTCCTTGGGAAGGTTGTTACTTTATCAAGCCGACTTCTTTGTAGAATTTCTCTGCGCCCGGGTGCACCGGAATGAGCACGCCCTTGAGGGCGCTCTCCATGCGGATGGCCTTGCCCTTGGAGTGCCCCTTGTCCAGGAGCTTGCGGGTGTTCTTGTTCCACAACGCCTTGGTAATGTCGTAGATCAGATCGTCCGGTTGGTCGACCGAAGTTACCAGTTGACCGTTCACCGCCACGGTCGGCGTATCCTCCGTAACATTCTCGTAGACGCCGGCGGGAATGACCGACTCAACATAGTAGGGGATGATCTTATTGATATCCTTGCGCTCGGCATCGGAGAATTTGTACAGCTCGAAGCCTTTGGTCGAACCCAACTGGATCAGTGCCGCGAACGGCGTGCCACCGGCATAGAAGAAAGCGTCCAACTGACCATCGGCGAGGCGCTGCGTACTTTGCGACAGGCCCAACTCGTGCTCATCGGCCTTGATGTTGTAGTGCTCCAGGATAAGGCGTACCGAGACCTGAGTTCCGGAACCGGCCGCGGCGACGCCGACGCTCTTACCGTTCAGGTCTTTCAGGCTGCTCAACTTGGTGCCCTTCGGCAGCACTAGGTGCATGTCTTCCGGGTACAGATTGGCGATGACGCGGACCTTATCCTTCTTATTGCCGACAAACTTGCCCTCGCCCATGTATCCCTGGGTGACACTCTGCGCGCCGGCGAGGCCGGCATCCAATTGACCGGCATGGATGGCGTTCATGTTGGCGACCGAGGCATTGGTCGACACCGCGATCGCGACTAGGCCAGGCACGCCGC
This sequence comes from Kiloniellaceae bacterium, assembly GCA_021776095.1. GTDB lineage: Bacteria > Pseudomonadota > Alphaproteobacteria > Kiloniellales > J153 > JAJFGN01. Next base: position 34,952 of record JAJFGO010000018.1, read on the forward strand.
AGCTGCCGCCCTTGTCGCAGGGGCGCGAGCCAGGTGGGTTGGAAATCGCGTTGGCGATCAAGCCGCCAATCGGGAAATAGGTTCCGCCAGCGCCACCGGTGCCGATACGGAAAAATTTCATATCTTGAGCTTGCGCGACCGCACCGGCGCATAGGACGCCGGTTAAGGCTAAGGCGAATACTTTGGCCGTTAGTTTCATGAAGACCTCCCTCTGGATTAGAATTAATCGCGCGATTACCTCATATTTTCGGCTGCCGCTCAACGTTTGTCTGCGCACGATGGGCGATCCAGCGGTTTTATTGGGCCGTTCCGTGTGATTCGCCGTATTGCGGGGTCTGAGCTAGAGCATATTCCGGTCAAATGATGCGAAATGATCGGGACATGCTCTAGCGGACGGTCGAGACCCCGGGGCACTGTGTCTCAGGGCGGCCGGTTGAAGCGGCCAATGCGAAATGGTGCGATCGGCAGGCTGCTGTGCCCCTCCGACGCCCATTCCGCAACGATGCGCCCCGTGATCGGTCCAAGTTGAAAGCCGTGGGCGGAAAAGCCGAAGGCGTGAAAGGCGCCTTCCTGGGTTTCGCTCGGCCCAATGACCGGGATTTCGTCCGGCATGACCCCCTCAATTCCGGCCCAGGCGCGCACCACCTGGACGCCGCGCAGGCGTGGGAACAAAGCCAAGACAGTCTGCGCGCTGCGGTGCAATCCGGCGATGTTCAATGCGGTGGCGTTGGTTGCGGGATCGGCGCGGCCCAGATGGCCGCCGCCGATCAAGAGGGTGCCATTGTCAAGTTGCTTGAACGACAGGGCGCGCCCGGCGGCGCCCAGCACCGGTTTCAGAAAGGGCTGCAGACGCTCGGTAATCATGAGCATCGGTGCCTTCGCGCTGAGTGGCACCGGCTCGTCCAATTGGGCCGCGATCTCGCCGCCCCAGGCGCCGCCGCAATTGATCAGAAGTGGGGCAGTGAAGCGCCCGCGCGCGGTTTCGGCGGTCCAGAGGCCATCGCTGCGCGCGACTTTATGCACCGTCGCACCGTTCAGGATGGCGGCACCCTGGGCCGTCGCCGCGCGGCGGAACGCGGTCACCGTGCGAAACGGATCGGCCGCGCCGTCGTCTCGGCACACGACCCCGCCCAGGCAATGGGGCGCGACGGTGGGCACCAGCGCACGCAGGTCTCGGGCGTCGATCAGTTCCTCGTGGCTGTGCCCCAGTTCGTGCAGGCGCGCGACCCGGTCTCGCAGGCGGGTCATCTCGGTCTCGGTTTCGGCGAGCTTGATCTGTCCGCAAGGGGCGAAACCGCAATCTTCGCCGGTCAAGTCGCCGATCCCGTGCCACAGCTCCATGGCGGCCTTGGCGAGGGGTATTTCCGCCTCGTGGCGGCCCAAGCGGCGCACCCCGCCGGCATTGGCGCCGGAGGCGTGGCGGCCCGGATGATCCTTTTCCAAAACTACGGGCTTCAGACCGGCCCGCGCCAAGTGTAGGGCGCTGGACAGGCCGTGCAGCCCGCCGCCCACGATCAGGGCGTCGAAATTACGCTGCATCGTCCCGGTCGAACCCACCCTCCGGGCCGGTGTCGTCTGGGTCCATGGCGGCCAGTTCCGCCAAGGTGACCGGCTTGATTGGCGGGCGGATCCGGTAGTGGCCGACCTCCTCCATCCCGGCGCCGCGCGCCCGGGCGATCACCTCGGAGACCGTCAGGCCGCAGAACCGGCCCTGGCACGGTCCCATGCCGGCGCGCCCAAAGGCCTTGGTCTGGTTCGGGCCCAGGCAGCCGAGGCGCACGAAGTCCCGAATTTGCCCGGCGGTCACTTCCTCGCAGCGGCACACCAGGGTGTTGTCCGGTGGGTCCAGAAACGCCTCGGCGGGGCGATACAAGCGGTCGAGAAACGGCCGCGCCGCCCGTTGCGCCGCCAGGGCACGGCGGATGCCGGCCGCCTTGGCATCGCGGTCTGCCGGGTTCAGCTTGCCGAGTTGGCAGGCGGCCTGAAGCCCGGCCAGGCGGCCCTGGTGCTCGGAGGCCTCGGCCCCGACGATGCCGCCGCCGTCGCCCGCGACCGCGATACCCTCGTGCTCGGTGTTGCCCCAGGAGTCCAATCGGGGCCGCCAGCACCGCGGCAAAGGGTCCCAATCGTGGGCGAGGCCGAGCGCCCGCGTGATCTGCAGGTTCGGAACCACGCCCAGGTGCAGAAGCAGCAGAGCGCAGGGCAAGTCGTATTCGCGGCCCCCGGCGGTAAAGCGCAAGGCCTCGATTTTCTCTGTGCCCCGTGCCCGTAAATCGCCCGCGCCTTTGTAGTGCGGCACCCCGGCCCGGCGCAGGCGCGCAAGCAAGGCCAGGCCCTTCTTCAAGGTTGAGGGCGCCCGCAACATGCCGGGCAGGTGCGGCAAGGCGGCCATCAGGCTGCCGCGCGGCGTGGTGTCCACCAGGGCCGCGACCCGCCCGCCGGCATCGAGAACCTGGCTAGCGAGCAACAGCAGCAAGGGCCCGCTGCCGGCCAGAACGACCTCGCCCTGCGGCACCGTGCCGGCGCTTTTCAGCATGATCTGCGCCGCCCCGGCGGTCATGACGCCGGGCAGGGTCCAGCCGGGAAAGGGCATGGGCCGTTCCATGGCCCCGGTCGCCAAGACGATGCGTGCGGCTTGCAGCACCTGGGCCTTGCCGTCGCGGGTGAAATAGACCTCGCGCTCCGGCGTGATCTGCCAAATGTTGGCGCCGGGCCGATAGTCGACGGCGCCGGACTCGAGCGCTGGCAGCAATGCGGCCCCGCGTGCGTAATCCGGGCCCAGAAGGGCCCGCCGGGCCGCGTCGCTGCGCGCGATCGCGCGATATATCTGGCCGCCGGGACCCGGTTGTTCGTCGAGCAGCAGGGTTTCGACGCCCGCGCCGGCCGCCTCGGCGGCCGCCCCTAGGCCGGCCGGGCCGGCGCCGATCACGATCAGGGGCACGTTCTTAGTCATCGGCCGAGCCCTCACTAAGGCCGCGCGCGCCCATCATGGGCCGCACACGCATGCCCTCGCGCACCTCGACCATGCAGGCCTGGCGGTTCGGCTCGCCGTCGATTTCCATCAGGCAGTCGAAGCAGACCCCCATCATGCAGAACGGCCCCCGGGGCGCGCCGCTGACCGGTGTGTGCCGGGTCGTGGCGATGCCCGCGGCCAGGATCGCGGCGGCGACGCTGTCGCCCTCCAGGGCCGGCAGTGTCCGGTCCTCGAAGGCGATGGTGACCGCCCGGCGGCCCGCTTCAGGCAGCCGGCGAAACGGCGAATCGTTGGGCACTGAAACTCTCCAAATATGGCACCGGCGGTTCGCCGCCGGCGATCCAGGGGGCCAGGCGCAAGGCATGGCCCGCCGCTAGGGTAACGCCGCTGTGGCAGGTCACCAAATAGGCGCCGGGGCAAGTTTGCGAGCGGTCGTAGACCGGGTGGCCGTCCTGGCTCATGACCCGTAAGGCGCCCCAAGTGCGCACCACCCGCACGTTCTCCAGCATGGGAAAAATGCGCACCGCCCGCTTGGCCATGGCGGCGGCGACTCGCGGCGTGGTCGAATCGTCGAAGCCGACGTCTTCCTTGGAATCGCCGATTTGCACCGCGCCCTCGCCGACCTGGCGGACCTGGGCGGTCGGGTAGGGCAGGAAGGGTTTGACCCGCTCGCAGATCAAGACCTGGCCCCGGTTCGGCTTGACCGGCGCGTCGAGGCCGACCTGCGGCGCCAGCCGGGCGTTGCCCAGCCCGGCGCACAGCACGACCTTCTCGGCCCGCCAGCCCGGCGCCCGGCCGATCCGAAAGCCGGAGCCCAAAGGCGCGATGTCCTGAATCGCCGGCCCGCTGACGATTTGCCCGCCACGCCGGGTGAAGGCGGCGGTCAGCGCGCGCAGCAGATAGAGCGGATTGGTGTGGCCGTCCTCCGGGCCATAGATCGCCCCGGCGACCTTGGGCCCGATATGGGGCAGCATGCGGCGCAGGCGGTTGTGGCCCATAACCTCGAAGGGGTAGTCGCCGCCCAGGCGCGCGCGCAAGGCTCCCAACCGGGCTTCGCCGGCCGCCAGTTCCTCGTCGTCGAGACAGATGTCGAAACCGCCGGGCTGGCGCAATTCCAGGTCGAGGCCGGACTCCGCCTCCAACTCCGCCGCCAAGTCTGGCCATAGGGCGGCCGACAGGCGGGTCCAGCGGGCGTAATCGGGCATGGCCACGCCCTTGCCCTGAACCCAGACCAACCCGAAATTGCCGCGCGAGGCCCGGAAGGCCACATCGCCTTCGTCGAACACCGTGACCCGGCGCCCCTCGCGCTGCAGGCCAAAGGCCACCGCCAGGCCGACCAGGCCGCCGCCGATCACCGCGTATTCGGTTTCACCCATGCCTTGCTTATCGCCCATCCCGCGGCCGCCTGTCGAGACCGCAGGGTGGCGCAGGTCTCCAACGTCTCGGCCAAGGCGGCATTGCCTCAGATAGATGTGGTCGGACGTAACCTTACCGATCCAAACCAACACCCCGAAACCGTGACCGGACGGTCAGATAGGCGCCGATGTCGAGGAGCGGCCTCGGCGGAATCCAGGCGCCGGGGGTCGATGCCAGGCAATCGTCGATCAGCGGTGAATCGCCGCCACTGGCATAATCCGCGAGCGCCGTGCCGAAGGCCGTGCCCCGGCTGACGCCGGAGCCGTTATAGCCGCCCGCGAGAAAAATGTTGTCGGCTTGGCGGCCGAAAAAATTGGTCATGTTGCGGCTGATTCCCTCGACGCAGGACCAACCATGCTCGAAGGGCACATGGGCCAATTGCGGATAGCGCTTCTCGAACGCGGCCCGGTGGATCGCCTGCCGGCGTGCTAATTGCGTGTCGGAAAGCAAGGCGCCGCCGTGATATTCCGCCGCGTTGCGCAGGGATATGCGCCGGTCCCGCGTCAAGCGTAGAGTCGCGCCGCCGCTGTGGAGCGAGAGCGTCCCCCATTCCTTTTGGCTGCCGACGCCGGCGACCTCCTCATCGGTCAGGACCCGTGTGAAGCTGCCCGACAAGGTGCTGCCCACCACGTACCGGCGCAGAAAGCCTAGTTTCGCCACCTCGTAGTTGCTCGCCAAGACAAGATTGTCGGTCCGTACCTCGCCATTGGGAAGCCTGAGGGTCAGCGGCGCGCCTTGTGCGATCCCCAGCACCGGACTGCGTTCATGAAGTTTGACATTGGCCGGCAAACTGTCCGCCAATCCGCGCACCAAGGCCGCCGGTTGCAGCAGGGCGCCTTCATGTAAGTGAACACCGGCTTGGTAGAGGGCGGTGCCCAGGCGCGCCGTCAACGCCTCCGCATCGAGCGGCGTATGGGCGATCTCCATGGCCTCGAGATAGCGCAGGAAATGACCGCATTCTCGAACCGCCGGCCGGTCGGCGGCGGTATGGATGAAGCCGTCTTCCCGCCATTGACAGTCAATCCCAAACGCCGCGACTTGCGTCCGCAACAGGTCCAGACCAGCCTGGTTGATGCGATTGACCCGGCGATAGGACGCCATCCGATCCGCTTCGAAACCGCCGCCGAAATGACTGACCGCGACGGCGAAACCGGAATTGCGTCCGGAGGCGCCCTGGCCAACCAAACGCGCGTCCAGCAGCGTGATGTCTTGATCGGGATGCAGCGCAGCCAGACGGCGGGCGCAGGCCAGGCCGGTCACCCCGGCCCCGACCACCGCCCAGGCGACCCGGTGAGCGCCACTTAATGACCGGGTTCCTTGCCGTTCCGGCAGGAGTTCGGACCAGCCGTGCCGGTCGGTTGGAAAACAGTCCGGCATGTTCACGCCGTTGCCCTGAACCCAGGCCAGTCTGATATTGCAGCGCGAAGCCCGGACGGCCAGATCACCTTCGTCGAACACCGTGACCTTGCGCCCGTCGCGCCGAAGGCCACCGCCAGGTCAACCAAGCTACCGCCAATGATCGCGTATTCGGTTTCGTCCATAAGAGCTTATCGCCCATCCCCCCGCCGCCTGTCGAGACCGCAGGCGCGCGCAATCCTTGGGCGAATACGTGCGCTCGGTACAATGCGGACGAGTAAGGGACCGGATGGATTTGTTCACGTGGTCGAGCAGGCGAGTTTGGGTCTGCAACGCCGAGACCGCATCCTTGATGCTGCCAAGATCTCCCGCCCGAGCCTCACTCCAGTTTTCTCGACTAAGAATTTGTTGGTGAACGTCTTGACTGGACGAGGGTTGAACGAAGTTACATCCGTACGTTAACCTATTCCTCTTGCCAGCAAAGAAATTTAAAAAATGCGGGCTTCAAATCATTGGAGGCAAATCATGAGCTTACGTTCGATCATCAAGTGCACGGCTTGGGCGGAATCAATCCGCCGAATTGCGATCGCGACTTCGATGGCGGCTGTCGTTCTGGCACCGGCTTGGCAGTCTGCCAATTCCGCAGAGTTGAAAGAAATCAATTTCGTCGAAGCGGTTCATAATCTTGGCTACATCAACCTCTATGTTGGCCAGCATGCCGGCATCTTCGAGAAGAACGGACTGAAGCTCAATCTCTCGGCAGCGGGCGGCGATACTCAAGCCTTCGCCGCAGTGCTGGGAAAAAGCGCGCCCTTCGCCATCGGTGACGCGACTATGGTTCAGATGTCGCGCGAGGCCGGTGGGCCGGGCATCGTGGTGGGAACCGTCGTGCAACGCGCCCATTACTTTGGCGTTTCGAAAAATCTTCCGATGCTGACGGACCCGAAGCAATTTAAGGGACTGACGGTGGTAACCTCGCCCGAGCCCAACACCAACTTCAGCGTCACCAAAAAGCTGCTTCTCGACAACGGCCTAAAGCCGCAGGTCGACACCAAGATCCTCGAAGTCAATCCGGGCACGGAAATCGGCGCCATGCTGGCCGGCCAGGCCGACATCGCGGTCGCCTACCAGCCGAGTGTCTCGTCGGCGGAAGCGCAAGGCGCGAAGGTGGTCTTCGACTTCGCCAGCTATGTCGGCCCGTTTTGTAACACCGGAATCATGGTCCTGCCCGAGTATGCCAAGGCGAACCCCGACATTGTGCAGGCTTTGGTGACGTCGTTCGAAGAAGCCGGCCGCCTGGTATACGCCGACCCCGCTTACGCCAAGAAAGTGGCGCGCTTGGAGTTTCCCGATCTGGACGGCGCCATCGTCGACAAGGCGATCGACGCGGAAATCAAGTATAAGATCCCGGCCGCGACCGTCGTGACGCAGGCAGACGCATGGAACAAGCTTATGGAGATGCAGAAATTCCTCGGCAACGTGAAATACTCGATCCCCATGGATCAGGTGATCGACAATTCCTATGCCATAATGGCCGCGAAGAACGCCAAGAACGTTATGGCGCCAAAATAATCGCGAGATAATCCGGCGCTCGGGACAAACGGCGTTGTCGGTCAATCGATCGCCAGCAAACCGACCAGTGGCGGATCGCCCAGATCCGCCACTGGTCGTAACCGATCTCAAGAAAGTGTTCGGCGAGGAGACCGGCACAGCCAGCGAAGTGATCGCCAACATATCTATTACGCTCGGGCATGGCGAGGTCGTCAGCATCGTCGGGCCCTCCGGCTGCGGGAAGAGCACGCTGCTCAACCTTCTTTGCGGGCTGCTGCCTCGAACGGCCGGTGAGGTTTTATGGTATGGCCACGCCAGCACGGGCATGCCGAAACGCGTCGGCTACATGCTGCAGAAGGATCTGCTGTTGCCCTGGCGCACGACGCTTAAGAACGTGACGCTGGGCCTGGAAATCCACAATATGTCGAGCCGGGAACGGACCGAGAAGGCGCATCAATTGCTCGACACGGTTGGCCTCAAAGGCTTCCATGACTACTATCCGTCGGCTCTTTCCGGCGGCATGCGCCAGCGTGTGGCACTGGCGCGCACACTCGCCAACGAGCCGGAGGTTCTCCTGCTCGACGAGCCTTTTGGCTCGCTTGATTTTCAGACAAAACTCGTGCTCGAAAACGACATGGCGCGCTTGGTGCGCAGCCAGAAACGCTCACTTCTTCTCATCACCCATGACGTTGAAGAGGCTGTCTCTTTGTCCGATCGGGTTATTGTGCTCACGCACCGGCCGGCGCGAATTCGAGCTATCCACGAAATCGACATCGACATCGATCGGACGGACATGATGGCGGCCCGGGAGTCGCCGAACTTCACCGATTACATTCGTACCATATGGAGCGAACTAGAGGTCGAGCGCCAAACATGAGCAACGAAGATCACCATATTGCTGGTGCGGCGGTGGACGTCCCGCCCGACGCGACGCTGGCAGCGCCTGGCGTGCGCGGCTGGGTCCGAAGATTTCGGGCGCTGAGGGGCCATGCGCTTGTGCTGACCACACAGATCGCCGTACTGGTCGTTCTGCTCGTCTCCTGGGAAATCGCTACCGCCAACTCCAAACTCAATGCCTTCCTGTTCGGCTCGCCGAGTGCCATATGGGGTTTTCTGGTCCAGATGTGGAAGGACGGCAGCCTCATTACCGACACTAGAATTACCGCGTTGGAAACTTTGCTGGGCTTCCTCGCCGGCAATGTTCTCGGCACACTGATCGGGCTTACGCTCTGGTATTCGCGTTTCGTTTCGCGGGTCGTCCAGCCTTTTGTCGTAGCCATCGGATCGATTCCGATAATCGCGCTTGCACCAATCTGCATTATCTGGTTCGGGACCGGTCTCAGCTCGAAAGTCGCGATGGCAACGCTGTCGGTAGTCGTGGTTGCGCTGATCACCGCCTACAAGGGCGCGATGAGTGTCGATGTCGACCAGATCAATCTGATGCGCACCTTAGGCGCTTCGAAGCGACATATCTTCCGGAAGCTGATCGTGCCCGCGTCCCTCGGCGACATTTTCGCCGGCCTGAAGCTAACGGCGGGTTTCGCACTAATCGGCGCAATCATCGGCGAATTCATGTCATCTTCGGCGGGGTTGGGCCACGCGATCTTCAAAGCGGGCAGTCTCTACATTATTCCCAAGGTATTCGCTGCCTTGGTGGTGACGATAGCCTTGGCACTCTGCCTTACCTATGTTGTCGGCAAGATCGAAAAGCTACTGCTGCCGTGGCGGCCAGACCTCTGAGGCGAGGTCGTGTGCCCAAACACCCGGGAGGAATCAAATGGAAGTGTTTACTAAGGGCCCTGCTCTAAGCGGTCAGGTGATCAATAAGAATGTTTTGCAATATGCAATTGGCGCAAAGGAATCGTTCATCGCGGAGGTCGCGCCGGGCGAAATTTTCGAGGTCGAGACAGAGCTCAACATCGGCGGTCACCTGATAAACTCGATCGACGAAAAGCTCACCGAGTCCGACGTTACCATTCCATTCGTAAATCCGGCCACCGGGCCCATAAGTGTACGCGGCGCCAAGCCGGGAGACATGTTGACCATTAACGTCATCGAGGTTGGTGTGCATGGTTTGGGTTTCACCGCCCTTTGGCCGGGAATCGGCATATTTCCGGATTGGGTCCGGCGCGAAGAGTTTGGCATTCAGAACCGCAACGTGGTGGTGGAAAACGGAGTGGTTCATTGGAGCGACACGTTGAAGCTGGAAGCCAAGCCCATGATCGGTGTGATCGGTGTCGCGCCGGTAGCAGGCTCCGTGCTGACCATAGACAACGGGACCCATGGCGGAAACATGGACGTCCAGGAGGTCACGAACGGCAACAAGTTGATGATGCCCGTCTTCCAAGAAGGCGCGTACCTGCATGTTGGCGATGTCCACGCACTCCAAGGCGACGCCGAGTGCAATGGCATGGGTGCGATCGAAATCCGCGGGCACTTACGTTTGCAGGTGTCACTTTCGCCGGCGCCGCGCCGGCTGACTTGGCCGCGCATCGAGACGCCGACTCACATATGCACCGTGGGTTGCGCCCGCCCGCTTGACGACGCCCTTCGCATCGCTTTCGAAGAGATGGTCTACTGGCTCGAGGAGGACTACGGAATCGCGGGTCCGGAGGCGTATATGCTGCTGGGCCAGGTGGCAGAGGCTCGCTGCACGCAGATGGTCAACCCGAAGTTCACCTACATTTGCAAATTTCCAAAGCAGTACCTGCCCCGCCGGTAACGCCGGCTCCGCCGTTTTCAGCTTCGGCCAAAACGCGCGCCGCCGCTTGCTTTGGCCCGTGGATTTGGGTGAAATGGCCGCAAGATCGATGGCATGTCCGTTTCCGCGTGGACGCCGCAGCAAGAACAAACGTGAAGGGAGGCCGGTCCTATGACCCGCGACGGGGCGATTGCGCGTGCCACCGACTATTTCGATAGTGGCGGCTACTTCGACGATTTGGCGCGCCGGGTCGCGATCCATACGGAAAGCCAGGAGCCCTCTCAGAAGCCGGAGCTGTACCGCTATCTGCGCGAGGAGATGACGCCGACCCTGGAGCCGCTCGGTTTCGAATGCGAGATCTTCGACAACCCGGTCGAACGCGGCGGACCGTTCCTGGTCGCCCGGCGGCGCGAGGGCGACGACCTGCCGACCATGATGAGCTACGGCCACGGCGATGTCGTGCGCGGCTACGACGCCCAGTGGCGCGAGGGCCTCAATCCCTGGATCCTGAGCAAGGAGGGCAACCGCTGGTACGGCCGGGGCACCGCCGACAACAAGGGCCAGCATTCGATCAACATCGCGGCCATGTCATGCGTGCTCAAGGAACGTGGCCACCTGGGCTTCAACACGGTGATCCTGATCGAGACCAGCGAGGAAAACGGCTCGCCCGGCCTGCGCGAATTCTGCGCCGGCCATAAGGATCTGTTCGGTGCCGACGTCTTCATCGCCTCCGACGGGCCGCGCCTGGCACCGGACCGGCCGACCGTCTTCATGGGCTCGCGCGGGGTTTTCAATTTCGACCTCAAGGTGGACTTGCGCGCGGGCGGCCACCATTCCGGCAACTGGGGCGGCCTGCTGGCCAATCCGGGGATCATTCTGGCCCACGCCATTGCCAGTCTGACCAGCGCCAGCGGCGAAATCCTGGTGCCCGAGTGGCGGCCCCCGGCGATTCCCAATTCCGTGCGCCATGCGGTTGCCGATCTGGAGATCGACGGCGGCGAGAACGCGCCGGAAATCGATCCCGGCTGGGGCGAGCCGGGCCTGCGTGAGGCGGAAAAGGTTTTCGCCTGGAACAGCTTCGAGGTTCTGGCCTTCAAGACCGGCAATCCGGACAACCCGGTCAACGCGATTCCGCCGCGCGCCAGCGCCCATTGCCACATCCGCTATGTGGTGCCGAGCGATCCCGCGACCTTCGTGCCGGGCCTGCGCCGGCACCTGGACGCGCACGGCTTTTCCATGGTCGAGATCGAGCCGGCGGCCGATATCATGGCGGCGACCCGCCTGGACCCGGATCATCCCTGGGCGCGCTGGTCGATCGCCTCGCTCGAGGCGACCTCGGACAAGAAAGTCGCGGTGTTGCCGAATCTGGGCGGTTCCCTGCCCAACGACGTCTTCTCGGACGTGCTCGCCCTGCCGACGATCTGGGTGCCCCATTCCTACGCCTCCTGCTCGCAGCACGCGCCCGACGAGCATATTCTCGAAGGCACCTCGTTGGAGGGCCTGCAAATCATGACTGGACTGTTTTGGGATCTGGGCCTGCCCGGCACGCCCGCCGGCAATGCCTGAGGAGACTCGCCGAATGACGGAACCGTGCGATCTTGACGCCGTGGAATTGCGCCGACAGATCGGCATCAAGGAGATCTCCCCGGTTGAGCTGCTAGAAAGTTGTGTCGCCCGCATAGAGGCGGTCAACCCGGCGCTCAACGCGGTGGTTGCCCTCGATCTGGAGAGGGCCCGCGCCGAGGCCAAAGTCGCCGAACAGGCGGTGCGCGACGGCGAAGACCTGGGTCCCCTTCATGGCCTGCCGGTTGGCATCAAGGACCTGACGGCAACCGCTGGTCTGCGTACGACCTATGGCTCGCGCATTTACGAAAACAATGTGCCCGATGCCGATGAGCAGATTGTCCGCGATATCCGCGATGCCGGGGGCATTGTTATCGGTAAGACCAACACCCCGGAGTTCGGTGCCGGTGCCAATACCCGCAACGCCGTCTATGGCGCGACCGGCAATCCTTTCGATCCGAATTTGACTTGCGGCGGTTCCTCCGGCGGTTCAGCGGTCGCGCTGGCGGCCGGCATGATGCCGCTCGCCACCGGTTCCGATTTGGGCGGCAGCCTGCGCACCCCGGCCGGGTTCTGCGGTGTGGTCGGGTTTCGCCCGACCCCGGGAACCGTGCCCGACGACCAGCGTTTGGTGGGTCTTTCACCCTTCTCAGTCGACGGGCCGATGGGCCGCAGCGTGGCGGATACAGCGCTTCTGTTGTCGGCGATTGCGGGCGAGGACCCACGCGATCCCTTTTCCCGTGTCCTCGATCCCGCGTTGTTCGGCCGGCCCCAAACTCTCGATCTATCCAGCTTGAGGGTCGCAATTTCGACCGACTTGGGATGCGCAGCTATCGAAAGCGATATCCGCGCCACCTTCGCCGCGCGCATGGCGAAGATCGCGCCGCTCTTCGCGACGTGCGATGCGCGCGATCCGGACCTGGGGCCGGTGCACGAGGCCTTCGAGATTCTGCGCGGGGTGAATTTCGTCGCGGCACATAAGGAGCGCTTGGAGAAACACCGCGATATCCTGGGCCCGAACGTGATCGACAATACGGAGCGGGGGCTGAAATACAGCGCTGCCGATGTGGCCTGGGCCCATGTCGAACAGGCCAAGCTTTATCGCCGCTTTGTCGCGCTGTTGGACGAGGTCGACATCTTGATATGCCCGGCCTGTTCGGTTTCGCCCTTTCCCCATTCACAGTGGGCGGTCAGCGAGATCGACGGCCAGAAAATGGAAACCTACATTCGCTGGATGGCGATTACCTATGGGATGACCATGACCATCCATCCGATCGCGGTCATCCCCTGCGGACTCGATCCGCACGGCCTGCCATTCGGCATTCAGATCGTCGGACGATACCAGGGCGACGCCGAACTCTTGGCCATCGCGCACAGCCTTGAGGTTGCCATGGCGCGTGACAAGGACCTGGCGCGGCCGGTTCCGGATCTTGCCAAGCTGCGCACCTAAGGGAAAGTTTTCATGACTCGGAACATTCTGATCGCCGGTTTCAAGCACGAGACAAACACCTTTTCCGAACGCCCTGCCGACTTGGCCGCCTACCAGGCTCGCGGTCTGTACCGTGGCGAGGCGATACCCGAAGCGTTTCGCGGTACGCGCACCGAAATCGCCGGCTTCATGGAAGCCTGCGCACGGCATGACTGGACACCTATCTTCGGTACGGTCGGTGACGCCACGCCCTCCGGCCCGGTGTCGCGGGATGCCTTCGAGACAATCGTCGGGGAGATTGTGGACGCGGCGCAGGCCGAGCCCCTGGACGGTATCCTGCTCCAGCTTCATGGCGCTATGGTCGCCGAACATCTGGATGACGGCGAAGGTGCCTTGTTGGAACGCCTGCGGGGGGCCTTGGGCCGCGAGGTGCCAATCGCGGTCACCCTCGACCTGCACGCCAATGTGACCGACAAGATGGCGGCCTTGGCCGACGTCATCGTGTCATACCGGACCTATCCGCACGTCGACATGCATGAGGTCGCGACGGAGGCGGCGGATATTCTCGCCCGCGCCCTGGCCGGGGAGGTGCACCCCAGCGTGCGGGTCGCGCGCGGGGCCATGCTGGACGGCGCCGATCACGGCCGAACCACCGCCCCCGGTCCCATGCGCGAAGTGCTGGAAAGCGCCGCACGCTACGAAAAGGAACCGGGCGTGCTCTCGGTCACGGTCAACGCCGGCTTTCCCTGGGCCGACATTCAGGATGCCGGGCCCAGCGCCGTCGTTGTCGGCGACGGCCGGTCGCCGCGCTATGGCGAGATTGCGGAGTCCCTAATCGCCGAGATCTGGGACAGCCGGCACCGCACGACCGTGGAAAGCGTCGACGCGGCCGTGGCCATGGACCTAGTGCGCCAGGCCGGCGCCGGAACGCCGCCGGTCGTGCTGGCCGACTTTGCCGATAATCCCGGCGGCGGCGGTTACGGCGACGCGACCGGTCTGCTTGGCGCCATGATCGCGGCCGATCTGCAAGATGCCGCCTTCGCGATGATCTACGATCCCGAGGCGGCCGCGATCTGCCACCAAGCCGGCGAGGGAACGGAGGTTTCACTTAAGCTCGGGGGCAAGACCGATCCGAAATTCGGTGCGCCGCTCGATGTGCGCGGCACGGTGGCGCGCTTGACCGACGGTCGCGTCGTCCTGGACGGTCCCATGGCTAAAGGGCTCAAGATCAACATGGGCCCCAGCGCGGTCTTGCGCGTCGGCGGTGTCGATATCGTTGTCGCAAGTGGCCGCTACCAGGCCTTGGATCGACAATATTTTTTGCACGCCGGAATCGACCCGGCGCGAAAGTCCGTGATCGCGGTCAAATCGGCTCAGCACTTCCGGGCCGCTTTCGCCCCCATAGCGCGCGAGATTATCGTGGTCGATTCGGGCGGCGGCCTGACCTCCAACGATTTTCGGGCCTTGACCTATACCAAGGTGCGGCGACCGGTTTACCCCTTAGACCTGGAATAAGGAAGTTCGACTATGACACACGGCATGGTCTGCGCGCCGCAGCCTGAGGCGGTCGAGGCCGGGGTTCTGGCCTTGAAAAAGGGCGGCAACGCGGTCGATGCCGCGATCGCCTGCGCTTTGATGCAGACGGTGGTCGATCCGCAGATGTGCGGCATCGCCGGGTTCGGCAGCCTTCAGGTCTATCTGCCCGGGCGCGGCGTCCATACCATGATCGATTTCCATGGCCGGGCGCCTGCTAAGACCACGCCGAACATGTGGCAGGACCTTTTGGAATACGAGTCCGAGGACGGTTTCGGTTTCATCCTCAAGGGCCGTTTGAACGATCTAGGCTATCAGGCCGTGACCACGCCGGGCAGCCTCAAGGCCTTCCACGAGGCCTTGACCCGCTTCGGCACCTTATCGTGGCGCGAGGTTGTGGAACCTGCGGCCGCCATGGCCGAGGCGGGCTTCATGGTTCGGCCTCATGTGTACGATTTTTGGACTCGGAAAGAGACCCTCGGGCTGGCCGATCATATCGAGCGCCTGCGCCATACCCCGGCTGGACGGCGGATCTATTTCGACCGGAACGGCGATCTGCTTCAGCTCGGCGCGACCCTGCGTAACCCCGATATGGCGCGCAGCCTGCGGCGCATCGCGGATGAGGGGCCGGGGGTTTTCTACGAAGGTGAAATGGCGCGCGAGATCGCCGACGATTTCGCGGCAAATGGCGGCTTGTTGAACCTTGAAGACTTGGAGAACGTCCGCACCGAGGAGGCCGCGCCCATATGGGGCGAATACCGCGGCCACAGGATCGCGACCAACCCGCCGCCCGGCGGCGGGGTCATGGTGCTGCAGATGCTGCACATCCTGGAGAACTTCGATCTCGCGGCCATGGGCCATAACTCGCCCGATTACATTCGTATCGTTTCGGAGGCCATGAAACGCGCGACCATAGACAAGGATGCCCAGGTCGGCGACCCGCGCTTCGTCGACGTGCCCCTGGCGCGCCTCATCGGCAAGGACTACGCGCGCGGCCAGGCGCAGGAGATCGAACGGGGCGAAGTCGCCCATGTGCCGCGCCTGCAAAAAGGCTACGACATAAAGGACACGACCCATATCTCCGTGGTTGACGAGTCCGGCAACGCGGTCGCCATGACCCACTCCCTCGGCATGTCATCCGGCGCGATCACCGACGGCCTTGGATTCATGTACAACGGCTGTATGACGGTCTTCGATCCGCGCCCCGGGCGCACCGGCTCCCTGGCGCCCGGCAAGGCGCGCTTCACGGCCATGTGCCCGACCATGGTATTCAAGGACGACGCCCTGCGCCTGGTGGTCGGTGCGCCCGGCGGTACCTTCATCACCATGGGCGTTCTGCAGGCGATCCTGAACGTGATCGATTTCGGCATGTCGGCCAGCGACGCGGTCGCCGCGCCGCGGTTCTGCACGACCAGCGATACCATCGACGTGGTCAACCGGATTCCCCATTTCGTGACCGAGGAACTGGAGGCCAAAGGCTATCCGGTGCGGCGCAGCTATCGCACCTACCACTTCGCCGGCGTCCACGCGGTCGAGATTCGCGACGGCAAGTTGCACGGCGGCGCCGACCCGGGGCGCGACGGCATGGCCCTGGCCGTCTGACAAGTATTATTGGGGCTGTTTTGCCACACCGCACCCCTTTCGTGGGGGCTATCGTCAGGAAACCCGTTGCCCGGATTGCGCTGGGTGTTGCGCTTGTGCTCTCGTCATCCCGGAAGCCGCCTGGCGGCTATCCGGGATCTTTGACTGAGAATCAGGGCCGGGCAATGCGGTCATGAAGATTGCGCCATTCTGGATTGACGGATTCGATCAACTCTTCCTTCCAAGCCCGACGCCAACGTTTCAGACGCTTCTCGCGTTCGATCGCATACTCTGCCGTTGCATGCTCCTCGAAATAGACCAACCGCTTGATCCAATACCGGTGGGTGAAACTATCGGCTTGCCCTTCTTTGTGTTGCCAAATCCGGCGAACTAAGTCGCTAGTCACGCCGACATAGATTGCGCCTTTAGGTTTGCTGGCAAGGATATAGACGTAGAACCGTTTTCCCATCGCAAGAGCGCGAACCTCGAACCGGTCAGCCCAGTCAGAAGATCCCGGATCGATGCTGTGCATCGTCCGGGATGACGAAAACCCTTATTGCACCAGCCGACGTTTGCCGCGATTAGGTGCCATCGTTGTCTCGGAATGTCGCAGCGCGGCAGTCCGGAAGTTTTCCCGCATGGTGGCAGCCATAGGACCGGCGCGGTTACACCGCGCCCGATTGGGTGACGAACTTGGTCGAGAGATAGGCGTCCAAGCCTTCGATACCGCCTTCTGATCCGTAACCGCTTTCCTTCACCCCGCCGAAGGGCGTCTCCGGCATGGAGATGGCGAAGCTGTTCAGCCCGACCAAGCCGGTCTTGAGGGCGGCGCCGACCCGCGCCGAGGTCTCGGCCGAGTTTGTGAAGGCGTAACCGGCCAAGCCGAAGGGCAGGCGGTTGGCCTGATGCACAGCCTCGTCGAAGGTCTTGAACGACACGACCGGCGCAACCGGGCCGAAGGGCTCGTCGTTCATGACCTTGGCGTCCTCCGGCACGTCGGCCAGAATCGTCGGGGCGTAGAAAAAACCGCTGTTGCCGATCCGCTCGCCGCCGGTCTTCAGGGTGGCGCCGCGCCCAACCGCGTCGCGCACCAGGCCGTCGATGGCATCCAGTCGGCGGGCGTTGGCCAGCGGGCCCATCTCGGTGCCGGCCTCCAGGCCGTCGCCGACCTTCAGCGCCTTGGCTTTCTCCGTGAAGGCCTCGACGAAATCGCCGTAAATCCGTTCCTGGACGAAAAAGCGGGTCGGACTGACGCAAACCTGTCCGGCATTGCGGAACTTGCCGGCGACCGACATGGCCGCCGCCTTGTCGACGTCCACGTCGTCGAACACGATTACCGGGCCGTGGCCGCCCAGTTCCATGGTGACCCGTTTCATACCGTCGGCGGCCAGTCGGGTCAGGTGCTTGCCCACAGGGACCGAGCCCGTGAAGGACACCTTCTTGATGATGTCCGAGGCGATCAGGAACTCGGAAATCTCGGCCGGGACCCCGAACACCATGTTCAGAACACCCTTCGGCAAGCCCGCTTCCTCAAGCGCGCGGGCGATCGCCAAGGCGCCGGCCGGGGTTTCCTCCGACGGTTTGATGATGAGCGTGCAGCCGGCGGCCAAAGCGCCGCCGATCTTGCGCGCCGGGGTGACCGCCGGGAAATTCCAGGGCGTGAAGGCCGCGACCGGCCCGACCGGCTCCTTGACCATCATCTGGTTCAAAATTGTGGGCATAGAGGTCGGAATAACCCGGCCGTAGGCGCGTTTCCCCTCCTCCGCATACCAGTCCAGGATGTCGGCGCTGACCGCGGTCTCGATCTTGGTCTCGCCCAGCGGTTTGCCCTGCTCCAGGGTCATGTGGCGGGCGATTTCGTCGGCCCTTTGGCGCATGATCTCGGCCGCGCCGCGCAGGATGCGGCTGCGTTCTTTCGGCAGGGTCGCGGCCCAATCGGCCTGGGCCCGCGCCACCGCGCCCAGGGCCGCCTCAAGGTCCGGGCGCTCGGCCACCGGCAGTTCGCCCAGGATCTGTTCGTTCGCCGGGTTAATGACCGCCTCGCGCCGCCTGCCCGTGCCCTGGGTCCAGGCCCCGTCGATCAGCATCTGTAGTTCTGCGTACATGGTTCACCTGCCGTAGGTTGAGATCTAGATGGGGCTGACTGCCCGCCCCCAGCTTGCGCCCAAGATTCCACGGGCGCGCGGCACTGTCGAGGCGCCTGCGCGCATGGCAGGGATGCGACGAGCGGGGTTGAAATTACCGCCTGAGCGGTGCCTCAGCCCCCGGCGGCGCGCTTGTCCAGGAGGTGGTCCAGCCAGTCCGGGTCCATCTCGGGGACCGAGGAGAGCAATAGGTCCGTGTATTCGTGATGGGGCGGGGTCAGGACCTCGCCTTTGCCGCCTTGTTCGACCACGCGGCCGCGCAGCATGACCACGATCTCGTCGGAAATCGCTCTGACCGTCGCCAAGTCGTGGGTGATGAAGAGGTAGGAGACCTCCAACTCGTCCTGAATCCGTTGCAGCAGCTTCAGGATCTCCTCGGCGACCAATTGGTCCAAGGCCGAGGTGACCTCGTCGCAGATGATCAATTCCGGCTCCGCCGCCAAGGCGCGGGCGATGCAGATGCGTTGTTTCTGGCCGCCGGATAGTTCGCCCGGCAAGCGGTCGGCGAAATCGGTCGGCAACTCGATCATCTCCAGAAGCTCGCGCACGCGCTGATTGCGGGCCGAAGCGTCCATAC
>JAJFGO010000019.1 GCA_021776095.1 Kiloniellaceae bacterium
TCAACATCCCCACCGCCAGCACACTCAGGATCACGCCGGTCATGAAATCGAGGGCGACCAGGCCGGTGGCGGACCAGCCCTTGATATCCAGGGCGGTGCGGGTGACGAACCATTGATAGCCGAGCAGGGTCACATAGACCGCGCCGTTCAAAAGGCTGGCCAGGCCGCTCGGCAGAATTCCGGCGGTGACGATGCCGACCACCGGCAGGTAGATCGCCATCTGAATGACCTTGGCCCAGTTGAAGGCAACGATGAATCGCACGTAGGCCGCTTCTTTGTCGATGGCCTGCACGATCGGCTGGACGATCACCGGGTAGACGGTCCAGCTCAGGCTGTAGGTCAAAACCTGAATCAGGGAGATGCGCAGGACGCCGCCGGACGCCCGCTCGACCGCCGGGTCGAGCAGCACCAGGATGGCGTAGCCGGGCAGCACCAGGGCGGCGGCGAAGAATGATTTCCAAAAGCCCTCGTCGCTGGTGTCGAAATACGAGAGGGCGCCGCGGTCGAGGCGCGCCAGGCGCCAAGCTCCGTAAACCCCATAGACGATATCGCGGGTGCTGGGCATCAAGGCGTGAAATATCCCTCCAGAACGGCCCGGTAGATGGCGCTCAAGTCGCGCAGCTCCGCCAGGCTGACCCGCTCGTCCACCTGGTGCGCGGTCGCGTTCAAGAGGCCGAGCTCGACGATTGGACAGTGGTCCTTGATGAAGCGGGCGTCGGAGGTGCCCCCGGTGGTGCCGAGCGTTGGCGCCGCGCCGGTGACCGATTCGACCGCGCGGCTGACCAGGTCGCTCAAGGGCCCGGGCGGGCACAGAAAGGATTGGCCGCTGATCCGGGTCTCCAGATCGTAGCGCCCGCCGCCGCCGGCCTCCAGCGCCTGTTCGAATCGCGCGCGCACCCAGGCGATCACGGCCTCGCCGGTGTGACGGTCGTTGAAGCGCACGTTGAAGGCGGCGGTGGCCTTGGCCGGGATCAGGTTGCCGGTCGGGTTGCCCACGTCGATGCTGGTGACCTGCAGGCTGCTCGGCGGAAAATGGTCGCTGCCCTGGTCCAGGGCCGGGCCGGTCACCGCGTCCAGCATGCGCACCAGGTGATGGATCGGGTTGTCGGCCAGTTGCGGATAGGCGACATGGCCCTGAATGCCCTTGACGCTCAGCTTGCCGCTCACGCTGCCGCGCCGGCCGATCTTGACCGTGTCGCCCAGGCGCGCGTCGCTGGTCGGCTCGCCGACCAAACACGCATCCAGGCGCTCGCCCTTCTCGCTCAGCCAATCCAAAACCTTGCGCGTGCCGTTGATGGCCGGGCCTTCCTCGTCCCCGGTAATCAGCAGGCTGATGGAGCCTTCGATACCCTTGGGCCGCTCGTCCAAGAACCCGGCGGCGGCGGCGATGAAGGCACCGATCGAGCCCTTCATGTCGACCGCGCCGCGCCCGATCACCTCCTCGCCGACGATCTGCGCGGCGAAGGGATCGACGGACCAATCGGCCGGATCGCCGACCGGCACCACGTCGGTGTGGCCGGCATAGCAAAAGTTGCGTCCCGAGGTACCCCAGCGGGCATAGAGGTTGTCGACATCGGGTGTCTCGGGCGCGCTGAATTTCAAGCGGTGGCAGGCAAAGCCGAGGCCGCTCAGGGTCTCTTCGAGCAGGTCGAGGGCGCCGCCTTCCGCCGGGGTCACGCTGGGGCAACGGATCAGGGCCCGGGTCAAGTCAACCGGGTCGATCTGCGTGGCGCCCTTCGATGGCGAGCGGGGAGACTCCGGCATGGTTGCGTCTTGCCTCATGGCATTGGCATTCGCTTCTGTGGCGTTTCGTTTGGCGCCGGCTGCCCGGCGGTGTCGATCAGTCGCGCAGCAATTCGTTGATCGAGGTTTTGGAGCGGGTCTTCTCATCGACCCGCTTGACGATGACCGCGCAATACAGGCCGGGCCCCGGGCTGCCGTCGGGCAGGGGCTTGCCCGGCGTGGTGCCCGAGACGACCACGGAATAGGCCGGCACCCGGCCGCTGAAGACCTCACCGGTGGTGCGGTCGATGATCTTGGTCGAGGCGCCGATGTAGACCCCCATGGACAGGACGGACCCGGTCTCGACGATGACCCCTTCGGCGACCTCGGCCCGGGCGCCGATGAAGCAGTTGTCCTCGATGATCACCGGGTTGGCTTGCAGGGGCTCCAGCACGCCGGCGATGCCCGCCCCGCCGGAAATGTGACAGTTCTTACCGACCTGGGCGCAGGACCCGACCGTGGCCCAGGTATCGATCATGGTGCCGCTATCGACCCGGGCCCCGACATTGACGAAACAGGGCATCAGGACCACGCCCGGCGCGATAAAGGCGGAGCGGCGCACGGTGCAGTTCGGCACGGCCCGGAACCCGGCCTCGCGAAACCGGTTGTCGCCCCAGCCCTCGAACTTCGACGGCACCTTGTCCCACCAGGCGGTGTTAGTGCCGGGGCCCCCCGGAATGGGCGCCATATCGTTCAGGCGGAACGACAGCAAGACGGCCTTCTTCAACCACTGATTGATTTTCCAGCCCCGATCGGTCTTCTCGGCGACCCGGAAGGTGCCCGAATCGAGGCCCTCGAAGGCCGCCTCGACCGCGTCGCGCAGCTCGCCCTTGGTGGCCGGGCCGATGCCCTCGCGCGCCTCCCAAGCGGTTTCGACGATTTGTTCCAGTTGCTCGGTTTGGGCGGCGGCCATGAAGGGTTCCGTTACGTTGCGATGAAGGACACTGCGAGCGGCGAAGATGCGGGAGCCGCCGTCTCCTGTCAACGCCACCCGGGGGGGCACCGAGGGGGTATCGTGGGGCCGCGAAGGGGGCCGCCGGACGCCGCCAAGGCTGGGCCACGCCAAGCGCCGGAAAGTCTTCAAAATCCTCGATTTAAGCCGTCCTTAAGGCGAAATGCGGCATGCTTCGGGGACGCTCCGCAGCCCATGCCGCCAGGAACCGAATATGGGACAATCGCCAACGTCCGGCGCCTTTCGGGCCGGTCCGGCGCCCAGCCAGACCGCCGCCGGCGACGACTTGGCCGGGTTCCCGGCCACGGCCCTCGGCCGGTTTCCCGGGGCGGCCGTGATCGTCGGCGCCAACGGCGTGGTCCTGGACGCGAACCCGACCGGCGAGCCGATTGCCGCGCTTTTGCGCGGGGGCGAGGGCGACGAACTTCGTCAGGCCATTGCCGGCGCCCAGCAGGGCCGGCCCGGTCAGGTCAATCCGCTCTTGCTCAACGCCCAATCGGGCATCGCCGGCCAAGCCTTCGACGTGGCGGTCCTGCCTTGGGGCGAGGCCGCGACGGTCTTGGTCCTGGGCCGTGACATTACCTTGGAGCGCAGCCTGCGCGCGGCTCTGATCGAATCCCGGCAGCTGTTCAAAGACCTGGTCGAGGCGGCCAGCGACTTCGCCTGGGAGACCGACGCCCAGGGCCGATTCACCTTCCTCTCGGGCAACAACGCCATGGGGTACAGCGCGGCCGAACTGATCGGCGCATCGTCCCGAATGCTCGAGGATACCGGCGCCGGCACGGACGGCGGCGAATCGCCCTTCACCACGCGCACTCCCGTGCAAGACGCGGAGATTTGGGTGCGTGGCCAAGACGGCGAGCCGGCCTGCCTGCTCGCCACCGCCCTGCCTCTATTCAATGCCGACGCCGAATGGCGCGGGGCACGCGGCCTGTGCCGCGACATCACGGCCGACCGCCAGCACAAAGCGCGCTTGGCGGTCGATCGCCATCGCGAGCGGCTGCTCGCCTATATTCTCGGCATCCTGCGCGACGAGATGGACCCGGACCGGGTGCTCAGCGCGGCGTGCGGCGCCCTGGTGCCGGCGCTGCCGGCGACCGGGGCGGCCATCTACCGCCAAGATCCGCAGGGCGATTTGGTTTGCGCCGCCCAGGCCGGCGATCTGCCGGGGCCGGCAGAGTTGTCGGGCTTGATAGGCCGGGCGGTTCAAGGTGAGAGCGAGGTCGAAATTCAGTTGGACGGCGGCCTTCTGTTCGGCCTGGCGACCCACTTCGAGGACTCCTGGAACGGCTTCCTGTGCCTTTGGCAGGCGGAGGCGGGCGAGTCCTGGGGGCGCGAGGACCGGGGCCTGCTGGCGGAGGTCGCCGGGCAGATCGGCTTGACCAACCGGCAGCTGGCCCGTCAGGAGGAATTGGAGGAATTGTCCGCGACCGATCCGCTGACCGGGCTGCACAACCGGCGCAGCTTCTTAAGCGAGTTGGAACGGCGGTTCTCGCGCCGGGCCGCCTGGCGCGGCGGCGCCGGCTTGTTCTTTATCGACTTGGACAACTTCAAGGCGGTCAACGACCGGCACGGCCACCAGCAAGGGGATCTGGCCCTGGTCACGGTCGCACGGATCCTGCGCGAGCAAACCAGAAGCCGCGATCTGGTCGCGCGCCTGGGCGGCGACGAGTTCGCGGTCCTGGTGGAGGACATCGGCCAAAGCGCGAGCGAGCACAAGGCGCGGGAGTTCCAAGCGGCCTCAGGCGAACTGTCGAGCCTGTCGGGCGACGAGGCCCATCCCCTGGGCTTTTCGGTCGGTGTCGCCTACTGCCGCGCGGAAGAGGACGAGATCGCCTCGGATGCGGTGGAACGGGCCGATCAGGCCATGTACCAGGTTAAGCGGCGGGGCAAGGGCGGGGTCGAGATTTCGGTCCGGCCGGCGCCGGAGGACCTGACATGAGCCAGGCCGCGAAGGCGGGCGCCCAGGGGCAAGCGCCGATTTCCTATGAGGATTCCAAACGCTTGGCCGCCGACGCGGACCCGAAAGTGCGCGCCGGTATCGCCTTGCGCGAGGATATCCGCCCCGAGGTCCTGTATTTCATGGCCGAGGACGATTCGGCCGAGGTGCGTGGCCGCATCGCCGCCAACCGGGTCACGCCGCGCCAAGCCGATCTGATCCTGGCGCGCGACCGTGACGAGGCGGTCCGCCGCAAGCTGGCCGACAAGATCGCCGACCTCCTGCCGGATCTCGATCCAGGCGGGCAGGAACAAGCCCGGAATTACCTGATCGAGGTGATCGAAATCCTGGCCCAGGATCAGGTGGTCCGGATCCGGCAAATCATCGCCGAGACCTTGCAGGACGTCGTTGACGCGCCGCCGGGCGTGGTCCAGCGCCTGGCACGCGACATTGAGGAGGTCGTTGCCCGCCCGGTCCTGGAATTCTCGCCCCTGCTCAGCGACCGGGATTTGATCGAGATTATCGAAGGCGGTACCGGCCAGGGCCAGCTTTCCGCCATTTCGCGCCGTTATGGGCTGGGCGAAAAGGTCGCCGACGCCATCGTCAAGGTGAAGGATACCGTCGCGGTCTCCGCCCTGCTGGAGAACGATAGCGCGCAAATTCGCGAGGACGCACTGGACGGCTTGGTTGACGCCGCCATGAAGGTGACGGCCTGGCAGAAACCCCTGGTCCTGCGCCCGAAGCTATCTTCCGGCGCGGTGCGCAAGCTGGCCGGGTTCGTGGCCGGCTCCTTGCTCTCCATGTTGAGCGCGCGCCAAGACCTCGACGGCAAGACCGCCCGCGCCCTCTCCAAGGAGGTCAAGCGGCGCCTAAATGAAGAAAAGGGCGACGACGCGGCGGCGGCGGATCCGGCGGCGGAAGTCAAACGTTTGCACGAGACGGGCCGGCTGGACGAAAAGTTCATGACCTCGGCCCTGAACGGCGGCGATCGGGACAAGGTGCGCCACGGCCTGGCCCGGTGCGCCGAAATGCCGATCGCCATGGTCGACCATATCTTCTCGGCCCATAGCGCCAAAGGCGTGACCGCCCTAACTTGGAAGGCCGGGTTCTCTATGCGCTTCGCGGTTCAGCTTCAATTGCGCATGGGCGGCATCGCGCCGAACCAGGTGCTCAATCCGCGTGGCGGCACCGACTATCCCTTGAGCGAGGACGAGTTGACCTGGCAGCTCGAGTTCTTCGAGGGCCTGGTCGGTTGGAGCGAGGACTAGAACGCCTAGTCATTGACGAAATTTAGGTCAGCGGCGAGATGCCGAGGTCGGATTTCGAGCCAACACCGGTCGCATATCCGCCAACTGGGTCACTTCCGCATTTAGCCGAGGCTGTTGAAGAAGTCGGAGCCGTCAGATTTTTTGCAACTATCGTCCCCGTAAGCTGAGCCTGAAGTAATATCGATTCAACGTCACCCAGGATTTTGAATCATTGTTTCAAGAATTCTGGTCCTCGGGACTTTTTCAACAGCTTCAGCCAGGAACGGTCATTGAGTGCACGGCCCTTACTTACAGTGATTCAACAGCCCTGAGCTCAATGGTGAGCATCAGGAGAACCATCGCGATACACTTTGATGCGTGCCGCGATTTCGTCACCTGTCACATCGGCGATCTGGACGGTGATCTGACGCACCCGCCCAATGCCTTCGACGCGAGCCTCCCGTTTAAACCAGGGCCAGGTTTCATTGTCCAGATCGAGAGTGAGCCTTGTTGCACTGTGCTCCCCGCCTCTTCCGTACCAGCGCTGTATATCAACTGAAACGACAGCGGACCAAGGAACGAAGAGCAATCCGGAATCGCGAGCCGGCAGATAGAGACCCTCAGATGCCAGGGCAAAACGGAACCATCGTTGCTGATTGAGAGGGTTGAGAAAACGCAGCACCATCACAGACAGGTAAGCCGCGAGCGCGCTACCAACGATGATTTGGAGGCCATCACCCGACGCGCTGGGATAGGCCCATCCCCATACGATGGAGACAAGCGCGAACGATGTCAGGATGGCCGCCATAACGCCCAATCCGGCAACGAACATGCGAAACCAGAACGGCGTTAGCCAGATTTCTTCAGCATGACGCATTGCTGTTAGATCGCACTGAGTACGTATTGATTCAGCGTTCACGGTATTGGGGATTGTCGAGATCATGACTCGCGGGTTGGAGCTCCCTAGCCGGCCTTCATGTCCCGCCACGCCCAGGGTTTGGCAAAACGGCCGCGCCAAATGCGCCGGCGCGCGGTGCGTGCCTCAGCCTCGACGCCGAGGTAATCCGTGAAATAGCGCCGGTACGTCAGTGTCCATCCGGCCGCCCATAGTCCGCTACCGCGGTTAAGGAACCGTTGGCGCGGCTGCGCCCGGTGGGGAGTGGAGTCGAATCCGCGAATACCGGTGATTGCGGTGCTGTCCGCAGTGGGTCAAACGCGGTCGTTCGCCGAACTCACTACGCTTAATCGGTGTGGCCCGTAAGCAGACATTGCCATGGTTCAGTTCGACGCGTCTTCGACCACGAAGACCCGCCGCGCTAGCGATTTGAGCGTCTCGATATATTGCTCCTGCGGCCAACCGCATTCGATCGTCAGCTGTTCCCAATTGCGGACAGACAACATCGTCCAGAGAATGTCAGTCGCCTTTTTTTGCGAATGATGGGGCGACAGCCTGTTGTCACGTTTCAGCGCCTTAATCGCCGCTTCGCAGCCTTCCCGCATGTCCTGCATCCGCTCGTCCCACGCCTTCGCCGCTGCCTCGTCCGTATCCTTCATCGCGAGTAGCGCTTTGGCAATGCCATAGATTTCCGGGATGTAGCCCCCCCAGGCCTCGATAAAAGCGTCAAGGCGTTCGATGCCGCTCCGCGTCGCGCGACTCGGAACCAGGCGTTCTTCGGCCCCCTTCACCTCATCGAGATAGTACGTCGTCGCGATCAGCAGCTCCGCCCTGGTGCTGAAATGAAGGTAGACCGCCTGGCGGGAGA
Organism: Kiloniellaceae bacterium; assembly: GCA_021776095.1. Taxonomy (GTDB): domain Bacteria; phylum Pseudomonadota; class Alphaproteobacteria; order Kiloniellales; family J153; genus JAJFGN01. The sequence continues at coordinate 7,684 of JAJFGO010000019.1, forward strand.
TCCCCGCCCGTTTGGCGATATCGGTCATGCGAACGCTTTTGCCCTGGCCCGCTTCCAGCAGGTTCAAGGCGGCTTTCAGAATTCGAGTCCGGGTCTCGGGGTTATCGCTTGACATGGTGTCAAATAGCACTTACTTGTCACCGTGTCAATTGACATGGTGTCAAGCGCCCTTGAGCTGGAAACCCGGGGCGCAGGAAGTCATCGATCACCTGTCGACAGACCGCTATGGCCGACTCGTGGACATTGAAAATTGTCTGAAACGCCCCAAAAAGGAGCAATGAAATCATGCAGCAGTGCCCCATTCTCGTCATCGGTTCCACCGGAAAGACCGGCCGACGAATCGTCCAGCGGCTCTTGGAGGGCGGCCTCCCGGTTAAGGAGGGCTCACGGCGGTCCGAGCCGCCCTTCGACTGGGAGAAACCTTCAGCCTGGCCGGAGGCGCTCCGCGGCGTCGGGGCCGTCTACATTTCATTCTTCCCAGACCTTGCGGTGCCTAGTGCGCCGGCAGCGATCGAAGAGCTGACGTCGTGTGCGATCAGGGCGGGCGTGAAGCGGCTGGTGTTGCTGTCGGGGCGAGGTGAGGTCAACGCGCAGCGCTGCGAGAACATCGTCCGCGAATGCGGCTTAAGTTACACACTCATCCGCGCGAGCTGGTTCTCGCAAAACTTTAATGAAGGCCACCTGCTCGAGCCAGTGCTCAGCGGCGTGGTTGCGTTGCCGGCCAGCGACGTGCGCGAGCCGTTTGTCGATGCTGACGACATCGCCGATGTTGCGGTCGCCGCGCTCACCGACGACCGTCACGCCGGTCAGCTCTACGAGCTCACCGGACCGCGTCTGCTGACCTTCGCCGACGCCGTCGCTGAAATCTCGAAGGCCGCCGGTCGAGACACCCAGTACGCCGCGATCTCGTTGGAGCAGTTTCGTGCCGCCGCTACCGAAAACGCCGGGCCCGAGCTCGCCAACCTGCTCACCGATCTGTGCAAAGAAGTGCTTGACGGTCGTAACGCGTCGCTCGGAGACGGTATGCAAAAAGCGCTTGGTCGCGCGCCGCGCGACTTCACGGACTTCTGTCGTGAGGCTGCCGTGTCTGGCGTGTGGAACCAGCCTAGAGCATGTTCCGAT
>JAJFGO010000020.1 GCA_021776095.1 Kiloniellaceae bacterium
CTATGCGGTGCCTTGTGACGTGGCCGATCCCGATTCGGTCGCAGAATTTGTCGATGGCACGGCCGCGCGCCTGGGCGGCCTTCACGGTCTGGTCAATAATCCCAGCGGCTTCGGTATCAACGATGACGAGGAAGCCTGGGCAAGCGGTTTCCAGATCGACCTTATGGGCGTGGTTCGGGCGACCTGGGCGGCGATCCCGCATTTCAAGGCGGCCGGCACCGGTGCGGTGCTGCACATTTCCTCCATTTCCGGAATCGGCGCATCTGCGACAATTCCCTATGGCGCGGTCAAGGCGGCGGTAATCCAACTGACCCAATCCCAGGCCCTTCAACTCGCGCCCGAGCGAATTCGGGTGAACTGCATTGCGCCGGGCTCGATCGAGTTTCCCGGCGGCACCTGGGAGCGGCGCAAGACGGAAGAGCCCGACTACTACAATAAAGTCCTGGCACGAATTCCATTCGGCCGCATGGGCCGGCCGGACGAGGTGGCCAGCGCCGCGGCCTTCCTGCTGTCAGACGCCGCGTCCTGGGTAACCGGTCAAACCCTTGCCGTCGATGGCGGCCAAAACCTGTAAAGGGTGACCTGGCGGAGTCCTGTCCTAACCGCTCGCCAAGGCGCATTCGACGAAATCCAAACGGTCCTGGCCGTAGAAGTTTTCGTCGCCCACGAAATAGCTGGGTGCGCCGAGAACCCCAAGGATGATGGCCTCGCGGTTGTTGCGTTCGATCTCAAGCTGTATTTCGGGGCTGGTTGCCACCGGGATCAGGCGGTCCGGATCGAACCCGGCGGCGCGGCAGAGTTCGGCAATCACGGCCTCGTCGGCGATGTCGCGGTCGTCGCGCCACAGGGCGGCCAGGATCGAGGCGCTCAAGGCATCTACGTCGCCCCCACTGTCCCCACTGCCGCTTGCCACCGCCCGCTGAGCGGCAACGACGACGCCCGACGGCAACTCGTTCGGACCCAGATGATGGATCGGCTCCAACTCGACCTCCAGGCCCAGATGGGCCGCCCAGCGCTGAAAGTCGCGGCGCATATAGGCGGTGCGGTGCGGCGGGCGCTCACCGAAGGGTTGGGCCCCGATCGGTGGCATTATGACGGACAAAAGGATCGGTTTATGGACCAGGCGGCGCCCATACTTGGCGGCTAGGGCATTGATTCGTGCCGCCCCCAGATAGGTGAAGGACGAACGGACAGAGTAGTAGTAGTCGATGGTTCCCATGGGGCCAGCCTCCCGTTTGGCGTCAGCCGGCGAGTGTGCCGCCCAAGCCCTCGTCCCCGCAAGGGTGCTGCCCGGAGTTCCGCTGTGGGCGGAGCAGGCAGGTAGGGGCGCTTGCGGTGGGGCCGTCCGAACCGCATATTTCCAGTATGACTGAATTGGACACCAAGCCTGATGCCAAACCGGGCGGGCGGCGCACGCACAAGCGGGCGGGCGCGAAGGTCCGGGCCAAGGCGGGGGCTCCGGCCGCCGAGGATGGCTTCCTGATCCGCCCGGCGCCGTCCGATCCGCGCTTGACCGAACGGGTCCAGGGCTTCGACGAGAACGGCCGTGCGATCGAGACTGGCGTGGTGGTCGAACGGCCCTTGACCCTGTTCCTGAACAAACAGGAAATCGTCACTATGATGACGATCGGCGACTACCCGGATTACCTGGCGGTCGGTTACCTCCTGAATCAGAACATGCTGCGCGGGGACGATAAGATCACCGGGATCGACCATGACGAGGACCTGGGCGTCGTGGTGGTACGCACGCGCCGCAAGACCGATTACGAAGACAAGCTCAAGAAAAAGACCCGAACCTCGGGCTGCGCCCAGGGCACGGTGTTCGGCGACCTCATGGAGAAATTCGAGGACATCGTCCTGCCCAAAGACGCGGTGCTAAAGACGTCTTGGCTCTACACCCTGTCGCGCCAGATCAACACGGCGCCCAGCCTGTATCTCGAGGCGGGGGCGATCCACGGTTGCGTCCTTTGCGAGGCGGACCGACCCTTGATTTACATGGAAGACGTCGGCCGCCATAACGCGGTCGACAAGATCGCCGGCTACATGTTTTTGGAGGGGCTCTCGCCCGAGGGCAAAATCTTTTACACCACCGGGCGCTTGACCTCGGAAATGGTCATCAAAACCGTTCAGATGGGTATCCCGATCCTGATTTCGCGCTCCGGCTTTACCGCTTGGGGGGTCGATCTGGCGCGCCAGGCGGGCTTGACCCTGATCGGGCGGGCCAAGGGTAAGCGATTCGTCGTGCTCTCGGGCAACGAGCGTATTGTGTACGATCACGATCCGGATTCGGTCGGCGTGGAAGACAAGCGCCACCGGCGCAAGTCGGCGCGCGACGACGCCAGTTGAGACGCGCATTATGAACCACGATGCCACGACGTCCGACACCTTACCCGCCATCGCGGATCAAGACGTTGCTGCTTACGCGCGCGACGGCGCGGTCGCCCTGCGCGGTGTTTTCGAGCCCAATTGGATCGAGCTTCTGCGCGCTGGCGTCGAGCGCAACCTGGCTGAACCGGGTCGCCATGCCCATCACTACACCCAGCCCGGCAAGCCGGGCCTATTCTTCGGCGATTACTGCAACTGGCAACGCATCGCCGAATACCGGCGCTTCGTGTACGATTCGCCCGCCGCCGGCATCGCGGCGCAGATCATGGGCGCGACCAAAGTCAACTTTTTTCACGAGCACGTCCTGGTCAAGGAGGCCGCGACCGGGGAGCCCACACCCTGGCATCACGACCAGCCCTATTGGACCGTGGACGGGACTCAGGTTTGTAGCTTGTGGATTCCGCTCGACCCCGTGGCGCGCGAAACCTGCGTCGAGTTCGTCGCCGGTTCGCATCTCTGGGGCAAGTGGTTCCGACCTAAGCGCTTTGTCGATCAAGCGGATCACAACACGCCAGAGGGCGAGCCGGTACCCGATATCGAAAGCCGCCGTCAAGACTACGAGATCCTGGGCTGGGATCTGGAACCGGGCGATTGCATTGCCTTTCACGCGCTAACTCTGCACGGCGCGCCGGGCAACACCTCTTCGAACCTCCGGCGACGTGCTTTCGCCGCGCGCTGGACCGGCGACGACGCGCGCTTCGCCCGGCGCGAGAGCTATATGTCGCCGCCCTTCGAGGAGGTCACCCTGCGGCCCGGCGCGCCGATGGATAGCTCCACTTTCCCGGTGGTATGGCCGCGACCGCCCGGGTCGCCGTGACGGACCGGGGCGTCGCCGGGGTCTTGCTGGCGGGCGGGCAGTCGCGGCGCATGGGCGGCGGCGACAAGTGCCTGCGCCTCTTGGCCGGGCGGCCGATTCTGGCTCACATCATCGATCGGGCCCGGCCACAGGTATCTGCCCTGGTCTTGAACGCGAACGGCGATCCGGCGCGTTTCGCGGACTTCGGCTTGCCGGTCGCCGCGGACGTGGTCGAGGGCCATGCCGGACCGCTGGCAGGCATCTTGACCGGGTTGGATTGGGCCGCCGAACACGCGCCGAACTGCGAACACCTGGCCAGCTTCGCCTGCGACGCGCCGTTCTTTCCGAGCGATCTGGTGGCGCGGCTTCTTGCCGCGGTCATGGGCGAGGGCGCCGATTTGGCCTGCGCCGCTTCGGGCGGGCGGGCGCACCCGGTTTTCGGCCTCTGGCCGGTCCGCCTGCGGGACGATCTGCGCCGGGCCATGATCGAGGAGGGCCTGCGCAAGGTCGATGCCTGGACCGGGCGCCACAAGCTGGTGGCTGTGGAGTTCCCTTGGTCCGCCGATGCGCAGGGCGCGCGCGACCCCTTCTTCAACGCTAACCGGCCGGAGGACCTGGCCGAGGCGGAGAGCTTGGTTCAGGGCTGATTTAGGGGCCGCACAGTATTTGGGCATGGGACGTCTGGGGTGGTGGGGCGATGCTCACAACCGTGCGGTGCGATTGACGGCGTGGCCTTGCGGCAAATCACATGCAATTGATTTGGCGCCTAGCTTGATACCTTTGCTTTATTTACCAGGCAGTATTTCTTTTAATATTCCAAATGATTAATACTACTGTATGGTTAAATTATTTATAGCAACACAAGCGAAATATGTAACGGCAAATTTACCTAATTTATTGCCACTAACGCGTGAATTTGGATAAAATCCGCGGAATAATATGTGATCGGCGACACGGTTTGGTCGGATTCGGCTTGGGGGCCGCTTCCTACTTGTCTTAAGGGTCGCTGTGTCAGCCGGAACGTTTCCTTGGTGGTGTTGGCCATGAGGACCGATCCGGCTGGTCGTTCAGGGGCCGGCTGGTCGTTCAGGGGAAGGTGCGGATGGCTTGGGGTAATGGCCAGGGGCCGGCGGGCCCCGTAGAGGATCAGAGTTTGCCTCCGATCGACGCTTCGGACGGCCCCATAGTCGTGCCGGACACGGAGCTGCTTTTCACTGCGGATTATACCCGCGTCGGCGACGATCTGCTGCTGAACGGTGCCGACGGCACCACGCTCTTGATCGAGAATTATTTCAGCCTGGAGGCGTCGCCGGGCCTGTACTCGCTGGACGGTGCGATGCTGGCGCCGGGCCTCGTGGCGACCTTGGTTGCCTCGCAAACGCCGCGACAATTCGCCCAGACCGGTACAATCGACACCGAACCGCCAATCGGCCAGGTCCAAGACGTGGTCGGCACAGCCGCGGCGATTCGCGACGGCGTGCCGGTCCAATTGGCGATCGGCGACCCGCTGTTCCAGAACGATGTCTTGCAGACCGGTTTGGGTTCGGAGCTGGCGATCGGGTTCGCCGACAACACGATTTTTACCCTGGCGGCCAACGCGCGCATCACGCTCGACGGGATGATCTACAATCCGGCGGGCGGGGAAAACTCGCTGGTGCTCTCGGTTGTGCAGGGTACCTTCTCCTTCGTCACCGGGCAGATCGCACCGAGCGGCGAAATGCTGATCAAGACCCCGGTCGCGACCATCGGCATTCGCGGCACGATCGGCTTGGGCAAGCTGGCCTCGGCGCTCGGGCCACTCAGCATCATGGCTTCCACCACCAGCGGCGATCCGACCAACGACGTAACCTACGAGGATCCCGAAACCGGGGAGATCCTGGCCTTCATTAGCAACCCGGCCAGTGTGTACGAAATCCTCAGCCGCGGTGCATCTGTGGGCGAGCGGCTGGCCACCGGGGAGGAACGCCTCGAATTCCAAACGCAGTCCGATAGGTTGCCGGCGGCGCAGGACTCGTTCCAATTCGGTTTCGGCAGCGATCAGCCGATCAACCAGCCGGCCGAGCGCACCCAGCAGAGTGGCGAATTGGACACCCAGGATTCGCCTCAGAGTCCCGACGGGTCACCGATCGATACGGCGGCGGGACCGAACACGCCAGCGGGCGCGCCCTTGGAGACCGGAGCGGGCGGCGATCCCGGACAGGGCCCGGGCCAGAACGCCTCTGGCGGTATCGGCGGAATTGACGAGCCCGCGTTTGGCGAGAGCGAGTCGAACGAGCCGGAACCAACCACTAACCCGCCGGTGCCGCAAATCACCAGTCAGCCGTCGTCTCCCTCGAACGGCCCCAGCCCATTCGTTCAGACCGCCGGCGACCCGAACCCCGGGCCCGAGCCGCCGACCGGGCCGGAGATCTCATCTCTGACGCCGCTGGTTTTCCAGTCGGATTCGGTGCCCGCCGCAGAAGAGCCGCCACCGTCGCCCCAGGCGGACGAGCCCATAGTCGATCAGGTGTTCGTCGGCACCGACGGGCCCGACACCCCGGTCACCGGCCCAGGCAACGATACCATCACCACCTTTGGGGGCGCCGATACGATCTCCTCGGGC
>JAJFGO010000003.1 GCA_021776095.1 Kiloniellaceae bacterium
CGCTTCGTCACGCCGGAGGATTTCAAGCGCATCGAGGCCATGGCCTACGCCAAGGGCTTCCTCATGGTCTCGGCCACGCCGCTGACCCGGTCCTCCTATCACGCCGGCGAAGACTTCGCCCGTCTGCGCGCCGCCCGCGAAGCCAAGCTGGCGGCCGGTACCTAGCGCGAGGCGATCTCGACCTCGTGCCCACCCACGCGGAAAAGCGCGTCCTGCCCTATACGCCGAGGCAGCTCTACGACCTGGTCGCCGATATCGAGCGCTATCCGGAGTTCCTGCCTTGGTGCGTGGCGGCGCGTATCCGCCAGCGCGAGGCCGACTTGGTGGTCGCCGACCTGGTGATTGGCTTCAAGGTGTTTCGCGAGCGTTTCACCAGCCGGGTCAAGTTGAACCCGGAGGCCAGCCGGATTGACGTGGCCTATACCGAAGGGCCCTTCAAGTACCTGGATAACCACTGGCTCTTCGCGCCCCACCCAGAGGGCTGCGAGATCGACTTCTACGTGGACTTCGAGTTCCGCTCCCGGATTCTGCAAAAGGCCATCGCGGTGCTGTTTTCCGAGGCGGTGCGGCGCATGGTCGGCGCCTTCGAGGCGCGCGCGCAGGCACTTTATGGGCAGGCGATACCATGATCGCCATAGTCACGCGGCAGGATTATTGGGGCGCGTCGCTGTATTTGATCGGCTGGATCTGGTCCAGCCCGTAGCGCATTTCGCTCATGATGAACTCGACCCGCCGGTGAATTGCCCCGGGTGCCTTGAAACGGAATTTCTCGGACCAGGCATCGAGCTTCACAGTCACAGCGCATAGCGCCCCGCCGATCAGGCACTGATATTCGATCACAAGGTCCTTCATCGCCCGGAATTTTTCCGCCGAGGGATTGTCCCACATGTTGGCGGTGCGGCTCTCGAACATTCCCAGTATGTGCCGAACTTCGCCTGTTGTGGATTTGACAGTCCGCTCCACAGTCTGGCTGATTTTCGTGAATTCACCGTTCGAGCGGGTCGCCGGGTCCCGCCGAAGCTCATCGAGCCAAACGAAAAATTCCGCCATTTGCTCGTGATAGGTGTCGACACAATATTGATAGTAGGCGAGCGAGAGATACACATCCCCGTAGTCCTGCAAAAATGCGGGGATATCTGCGATCGAAATTTCCAGCATCTCTGAGAGCTTTTGGAGATTGTTTTTCGCCACATCCTTGTCGGGCGACATAAACAGCTTGAGCATGTCATTGTGGTTTCCCGCGCTCTTGGATGTATCGCCATAGACAGCGGCGACCAGCGGCTTCGTGAACACACTCATGTAGTCCGAGAGCCTGGCGACCATGGGTTGCGATAAGCGCAGGTGCTCGTGCTCTTCGACGTTGATGCCTAGTTTGCGCAAGCCGATGCGCAGGCTGTAAACATCATAACTCGAGAGCTTGCATAGAGAGGTGACAACCTCCAGGTCGGCCTTCTTATCGCCGCTGAAATCGAAGGCCTTGCTCAGTTCACCGGCGTTTATCTGTCCGCTGCCGGTTTCCTTTCCGGAATATAGCTCAATCATGCTTTCCAACCGCACGTTCTTAACAAGATGTGCTGCTTGAAGGCTGGGAATTGTAAGAGGGACCGTCGTTAGAGGCAGGATATGGAGACTATCCCGATCCTCGGCTAGCTGGTCCGTTTTATTGTTCATTTGCGATACCCGGAACACGAGAGGGGAAGATCGACGTTCTCTCAAAGGTATGGCTGGTTATATTAACATTGCCCTAACTCATTAGTGTACAAAGTATATGCTGGAAAAACATTTATTCCGCGTATGTCGCATCTACATTACAATCACAAGTAGGCGCCGCCATTATTGATATGAACGGGACGGGAGGCGCTCATCAGATAGCCCCGGCGCGTTGAGCGTTATTTCAAAGGAAGAGAAAATGTAGCCTAGGTTACCTGCCCGCGCTCTGCGCCAGAGCGGCATAGAGGGTCAGGATCATGGCCGAATTGAAGACGCCGTGGGTCACGATTGCCGGCCAGATGGAGCCGGACCGTTCGGTCACCCAGGCCAGGGCTAACCCGACCGCGACCAGGGCCGGAATCAAGAGAACCACCCCGTGCATGACCGCGAAGCACAAAGCGTTGAGCCCGGCCGCCGCCGCGAAACCCATGCGGCCGCGCAACCAGCCATAGAGCAAGCCGCGAAACACCAGTTCCTCAGCGAAGGGGGCAACGATACCGCCCATGACAGTCATGCCGATCAGGGCCGGCCAATTGAAACCGCTCGGTGCCAGCGCGCTGATCTGAGGATTCTCGAAGGGAACGTCGAATATCCTGGGGATCGCGGCATTGAACGCGCCCACTACCGGCAACATAACCAGGGCCAGCAGGAAGGCCCGCCAGTACCAAACCCGCGGGCAGGGACGCAGGCCCAAGTCGGCCCAACTTACGCCGTACTTGCGCAGGATCAGCCCACGCAGGCAGGCCAGCAGGACCAGCGTCTGAAGTAGGATCAGGGACAAGGGGACGGCCAAAGCCATGGCCTCGCCGCCCCCCTCGCGGCCGCCGCGCGCCGCGCCCAGGATACTGCCAACGAAAAATCCGGCCAGGCGTAAGGCGCTCAGGTTGACGATGAGGAACAGAAGCAAATCGCCGGCGGTGACTTGGGTAACCCAGGCCGGGATCGGATGGGTCGGGGCCCGCTTGGGACCCGGAAGGCTCATGGCGCTGTAGTCATTCGGCCGCCTGGCGTAACAAGGCGAAGGCGGCGCGTAGGGCGGCCAGGCGAACCGCGCTGCGGTTGCCGGCAAAGACTTGGCGCTGGTGGCGCGGTGCGGCGTCGCCGCGGGCCAGGCCGAGGTAGACCAGGCCGACCGGCTTGTCCGGCGTCGCGCCGCCCGGCCCGGCGATGCCGGTGACCGAGACCGTGACCTCGGCCTGGGATCGCGCCAGGGCGCCGGCCGCCATGGCCGCCGCAACTTCGGCGCTGACCGCGCCATGGGCGGCAATCAGATCTTTCGGGACACCGAGCATGTCGATCTTGGCCTGGTTAGAGTAGGTCACGAAGCCGCGCTCGACCACGTCCGATGACCCGGCGATTTCGGTCAGGCAGGCCGCGATCAAGCCGCCGGTGCAGGACTCCGCGGTTGCCAGGCGCAGGCCGGCGCGCCGGTAGCGCGCGAGCAGGGCTTCGGCCTCGGCCAGAATATCGGCGTCGAACACCTTCACGGTTGCAGCACCTTGAGAACCGCCAGGGTTGCGGCGCCGGCATAGACCGCCGCGACAATGTCGTCGATCATGATTCCGAAGCCGCCCTTGACCCGCCGGTCCAGCAGGTTCGCCGGCCAAACCTTGACGATGTCGAAGAACCGGAAAAACAGGAACGCGATGGCGTAGGCCGGCAGGTCAAGGGCGACCGGGACCAGCGCCAGCCACATGCCGGCGACCTCGTCGATCACGACCTTACTTGGATCTTCTGTGCCCAGGCTTTCGGCATAGCGGGCACTGGCCCAGAGCCCGACCAGGAAGGCGGCGGCTGCGGCGCCCAAGAGCGCCCAACGCCCGCCCAAGGCGACGATCAGGATCGCCACCGGAATCGCCGCCAAGGACCCCCAGGTACCGGGAATGCGCGGCAGCAGACCGCTGCCGAACCAGGTCGCGATTAGGCTGGCCGGGTGCCAGAAGGACAGCGGCCGGGCGGCGCTCATGGGCCCGCGTCGGCCAGGCGAAGAGTGGCGAGCGCCTGGGCCGCGATGCCCTCGCCCCGGCCGGTGAAGCCCAGGCCCTCGGTCGTGGTTGCCTTGACGCTGACCCGCTCCGGCGCGATTTCGAGCAACTCGGCGATGCGCCTCACCATGGCGGCGCGGTGCGGCCCGACCTTCGGCGCCTCGCAGATCAAGGTCACGTCGGTTTGCAGGATACGGCCGCCGCGCTCGGCGGTCAGGGCGGCGGCATGGCGCAAAAAGGCGGCGGAATCGGCGCCCCGCCATTTCGGGTCCGAGGGCGGAAAGTGGGTCCCGATATCGCCCGCACCCAAGGCGCCTAGGATCGCATCGGTCAGGGCGTGCAGGCCCACATCGGCATCGGAATGGCCGATCAAACCGGCGCCGTGGGGGACCGCGATGCCGCACAGCATGACGTGATCGCCGGGACCGAAACGGTGAACGTCGAAGCCCTGACCGACCCTGGTCTCGCCCGACGCTGCGCCGGAAAGCCAGCGTTCCGCCTGCATCAAATCCTCCTGGGTCGTCACCTTGATATTTTCCGGCGCGCCGGGGACCAGGCGGACCTCGATCCCAACTCGTTCCGCGACTGCCGCGTCGTCGGTCAAGGCTTGGTCGCGGGCCGCCTCGTGGGCACCTAGAATCTCGGCGAAGCGAAAGCCTTGGGGTGTTTGCGCGCGCCAAAGATCGCTTCGCGAAAGCGTGCCGGAGATTCGGCCGTCATCGCCGCCGCGCTTCAGGGTATCGATGACCGGCAGGGCGGCGATCGCCCCGGGAGCTTGGCCCAAGGCATCGAGCACCCGGTCGATCGTCTCGGCGCCGATCAGCGGGCGGGCGCCGTCGTGGATCAGGACGCGCTCGGGCGCACCGGGCGCCAAGGCGTTCAATCCGTTGAGTACCGAATCTTGACGTGTCGCGCCGCCGGCCACGGCCTCGGGCAGGCCGAGGCCTTCCGCCGCTTTGTCGTAGAGTGCGCGGTCGTCGGGGTGGATCACCGCCTGGACCGCATCGATCCGGGGATGACGGCAATACGCCTCCAGCGCGTGCCGCAGCACCGCACGCCCGGCGAGCGGGGCGTACTGTTTCGGCAGGGCGGCGCCGAACCGGCTACCGCGTCCCGCCGCGACGATCAGGGCGACCGTAGCAGGCATGGCTCGAACCTCGACTCCGAATTTTGGGGCGGAGCCTAGTGGTCGCCGGCCATGGGGCCAAGAGGACTTTCCGTGTCGCAGGTGCGCGAAGGGCCTGACCGCACGGCCGCCGGTGTTTATACTGCGGCATGCCAAATGGATTCTTGATGAGCCTCTCGGCGCTGGTCGCCTTGGTTCCCGCCTCGGTCTGGTCGTTTAAGGGCGCGAGCAGCCGCCGCGACCCGGTGTTCTGGGCCGTTCTGTGCGCCGCCACCGCTGGTCCGGCCGCGGTCAGCGTGGTTCAGCTTATGGGCCCTTGGCAAAGTGGCTTCTCGCTCGCGTTGTGGATGTCGATCGCGGCCAGTATGGCGATCTTCGTCGGTCTGTCGTTGAGCGTGCGCGAGGCTTGGCGCCTGGCACCCTTGCTGGCGCCTTATTTGTTGTTGCTTGGGATCTTGGCCACCCTTTGGAGCAACGCCGCGCCGGGACCGCCCTTGACGCTTCGGCCCGATACCTGGCTGGCCCTACATATAGCGATATCCGTCGCGACCTATGGCTTATGTACCTTGGCCGCCGTCGCCGGGGCGGCGGTGCTGGTGCAGGAACGGGCGATCAAGCGCAAGCGGCCCTCGGCGCTGACCCACCGGCTGCCCTCGGTCGCCGACGCCTCACGCCTGCAGGGCCGGTTACTCGCCGCCTCGGCGGTGGTCTTGGGGCTCGGCATCGTGTCCGGCATGGCCAAGCAGTACCTGACAACGGGACATCTCGTGGAATTCGACCACAAGACCCTGCTGTCGATCCTGGCGTTCGCCGTGATTGCCTTGCTGCTGTTCCTGCACCGGCGTAGCGGCTTGCGCGGTCAGCGCGCCGCCAGGCTTGTCCTCTTGGCCTATTTGCTGCTGACCTTGGCCTATCCGGGGGTCAAGTTCGTCACGGGCGTACTTCTCGCCTAAGTCATCTGCGACAGACCCCGATTTTTCTTTGCACCGGCGGCCTCCGGCGGTAAGAAACGCCTAACGAATAGGCACTAACTAGTCGTGCATAAGAAATGAGCATTTCGATCGGACCCCTGTGCCTGGAGCAGCCGGTGATCCTGGCTCCCATGTCGGGGGTTACGGACGCGCCTTTTCGCCGTGTTGTCAAAGGCCTGGGCGCCGGCCTTGTGGTCTCGGAAATGATCGCCAGCCAGGCCATGATCCGCCAGACCCGCGAGTCCCTCAAACGGGCCCGCGCCGAGGCCGAGGCTTACCCCTTGGCGGTTCAGTTGGCCGGCTGCGAACCCGAGGTCATGGCCGAGGCGGCGCGCCTTTGCGTCGACTTGGGCGCGCGCCTCATCGACATCAACTTTGGCTGTCCGGTCAAGAAGGTGGTCAACAAGGAAGCCGGCTCGGCCTTGATGCGCGACCTGCCGGGGGCCGCTCGCATTTTGCAGGCGACGGCGCGGGCGGTGACGGTGCCGGTCACGCTAAAAATGCGAACCGGATGGGATGAAACGCGGCGGAATGCGCCCGAACTGGCGCGCATCGCAGAGGACTGCGGCATTCGCATGGTTACGGTCCATGGCCGGACCCGCTGCCAGCTTTACCGGGGCCGCGCCGATTGGGCCTTCGTGCGGCAGGTCAAGCAGGCAGTTGGTATTCCGGTGGTGGTCAACGGCGATATCCGCGACCTGGGCGACGTGATCTGCGCGCTCGAGGACTCCGGCGCGGACGGCGTGATGATCGGTCGCGGCGCCATGGGGCGCCCCTGGTTCCTGCGTCAGGTCATGGATTTCTTGGCGTGCGGCGCGCGGACGCCCGATCCGTCGCCGGCGGCGCGCTGCGCGATCCTCCTGGAGCATTACGAAGCCATGTTGGCAACCCATGGAGTTGCCCGAGGTCTGCGCATGGCGCGCAAACACCTAAGTTGGTATTCCAAAGGCTTGCCGGGCGGGGCTGAGTTTCGGGTCGAAATAAATCGGCTCGAGGACCCGGCCTTGGTCAAAGCCGCGATCGCAGGTCTCTATGCGCCACATTTGGCTCGGGCGGCGGCCTGATGGTCGGCCGAGGTGCGCCGGCCCTGGTCGATCCGCCGGCCGCGCTCGTCGACCCGTCGGCGATCTTCAACGCTTTACCGGAGCCGGTGTTCGTGGTCGATGCCCAGGGTCTGATTGCCCACGCCAACCCGGCCGCCGAGCAGTTCTTTCAGACCAGCCTGACCGCCTTGGCTGGCAGGGCGCTCGAACATTATCTGCCCGCCGACAGCCCGATCCATGGATTGATCGAGCAGGTGGGCCGTACCGGGCATTCGATCACCCAGTACGGCGTCACCATCGAATCCCCGCGGGTCGGCTCCCACTACGTCTCCCTCGGTGTCGCCGCCATGCAGGATTCTGCCGGTGCCCCGGGGGGCGGCGTGGTGGTCTCGCTTCGCGAACGCTCCATAGCACGCAAGATCGACGGCCAGCTTACCCATCGCAACGCGGCGCGCTCGATCACTGCCATGGCCGCCATGCTGGCGCACGAGGTCAAGAACCCGCTTTCAGGTATCCGTGGCGCGGCGCAACTTTTGGAACAAGAGGCGGCGGAATCCGATCGGGTCCTGACCCGCCTGATTTGCGACGAGACCGACCGGATCGTCGCGCTGGTCGACCGCATGGAAATGTTCTCCGACAATCGGCCGCTAGCGCGCGCGGCGGTCAATATTCACGAAGTTCTCGACCACGTCCGGCGCTTGGCGCTGAGCGGCGTCGCGCGCCATGTGAATTTCGTGGAACGCTACGATCCCTCGCTTCCGGCGGTCTACGGGAACCGCGATCTGCTGATCCAGGTCCTGCTCAATCTGGTCAAGAATGCGGCCGAGGCGGTGCCGGCAGCGGGCGGCGAGATCGTGCTCTCGACCGCTTACCGTCAGGGCGTGCGCCTGGCGGTGCCGGGGCACAAGGCGCGTATCGACCTGCCGTTGTGTATCGGGGTGCAGGATAACGGCGCGGGCATCCCCGAAGACCTGCGGGCCCACCTCTTCGAGCCATTCGTGACCAGCAAGGTTGGCGGCAAGGGCCTGGGCCTGGCGCTGGCGGCCAAGATCGTCGACGACCACGGCGGCGTGATGGAATTCGATAGCGAGCCGCGCCGCACACAGGTGCGCATGATGCTGCCCATGATGCCGCGTGGCGAAGCGGGGGGTGAAGACGGGACATGACCGGCGCGACCATCCTAGTGGCCGATGACGACCGCGCGATCCGCACGGTTTTGGGCCAGGCTCTGGGCCGAGAGGGCCACGACGTGCGCACCACCGGCACGGCGGCGGGCCTGTGGAAATGGATCGAAGCGGGCGAGGGCGACCTGGTGATCACCGACGTGGTCATGCCCGACGAAAACGGGCTCGACCTGATCCCGCGCATCAAGAAATTGCGTCCGAACCTGCGGATCATCGTCATGAGCGCGCGCAGCACCTTGCTGACGGCGGTCAAGGCGGCCGAGCGTGGTGCCTTCGAATACCTGCCGAAGCCCTTCGACCTGCGCGAGCTGGTCGCAACCGTCAACCGGGCCCTTTCCGAGCCGGACAAGCGGGCGGATAGGGGCGCCGGCGGCCCGACGCCGGAACCGGGCGGCGAGGAGGACGGGCTGCCCCTGATCGGCCGCTCGCCGGCGATGCAGGATATTTATCGGACCCTGGCCCGGCTCATGGGGACCGATCTGACGGTCACGATCTATGGCGAGTCCGGAACCGGCAAGGAATTGGCGGCGCGCGCCCTGCACGACTATGGCAAGCGGCGCCATGGGCCCTTCGTCGCCATCAACATGGCGGCGATCCCGCGCGAATTGATCGAAAGCGAACTCTTCGGTCATGAAAAGGGCGCCTTCACGGGCGCCGCAGCGCGCTCCAGCGGCCGCTTCGAGCAAGCCGCCGGCGGCACCTTGTTCCTGGATGAAATCGGCGACATGCCGCTGGAGGCCCAGACCCGGCTGCTGCGCGTTTTGCAAGAGGGCGAGTACACCACCGTCGGGGGCCGCGCGGCGATCCGCGCCGACGCCAGAATCATCGCCGCGACCCACCGCGACTTGCGCCAACTGGTGCGTCAGGGCCTGTTCAGAGAGGATCTTTTCTACCGTTTGGACGTAGTGCCGATCCGCCTTCCACCCTTGCGCGAGCGGACCGAGGATATTCCGGAACTGGTCCGCCATTTCCTGGTTCAGGTGCGCGGTGAGGGTCTGCCGGCAAAGACTCTCGATGCCGCCGCGATCGCATTGCTCAAGGGGTATCGCTGGCCGGGTAACGTGCGCGAGTTGGAAAACCTGATCCGCCGCCTGGTTGCCTTGTACAATCAGGAAACCATCGACGCGGAAATCGTGCGCGCCGAATTGGCCGAGGCCCCGGTCCCGGCACATGACCTTAGGCCGGTCGGCGAGTCTCTAGGTGGGGCGGTCGAGCGCCATCTGCGGGAATATTTCGATGCCCACCCGGACCGGTTGCCGGCACCGGGTCTCTACGACCGGGTGCTGCAAGAAATCGAACGCCCGCTCATTGAGTTGAGCCTAGCCGCAACCCGGGGCAATCAGATCCGCGCCGCCCGATTGCTGGGTCTGAACAGAAATACCCTGCGCAAAAAAATACGAGACCTGGACATTCAGGTGATTCGCGGCCTTAAATAGCCTGTGGCAAATATACAACAGGCAGCGGGAGCGCCTGGTACCGAGGCAACAAGCCCTGACATGACTGAAACGCTGGATACGGCCAGGATGGCCTCTGGGCGGGTTGATTCACGCACGTCCGGAGATGCCCCCGAAGGCTCTGCCGTCGGGCAAGCGGCGCCCCCGGGCGCGGCCCCCGGCGTTTACGTGCGTTTCATGGACTGGGCCCGGCGCGTCGGCTTAGAGCTCAAGCTCGCCGTTGTCTTTCTAATCGGCGGCGTGACCTCGGGCACCGTGACCCTCATGGCCATGACCGGCAACTTCCCGGTCGCGGCCGACCCGTGGTCGCTTCTGCTGCTGCTCAACCTGGATTTAGTGCTGCTTTTGGGGTTGGGCGCTTTGATCGCCCGGCGCCTGGTCATCCTTTGGGCGGCCCGCAAGCGCGGCCTTGCCGGTTCGCAGTTGCACACCCGCTTGGTCGCCCTGTTCAGTCTGGTCGCCGTGACGCCGACCATCGTGGTCGCGGTCTTCTCCGTCATTTTGTTCGACTTTGGATTGCAGGGTTGGTTCAGCGACCGGGTGCGCACGGCGGTCGAGGCCTCCTTCGCCGTCGGACAGGCCTATTTGGACGAGCACAAGCAGAGCATCGGGGCCGATGCCCTGGCGGTAGCCCAGGACCTGGACCGGCTGGGCGTTTCCCTGGCCCTCAACCCGGATCGCTTCAGCCGCGTGCTCGCCAATCAAGTTGGCGACCGTTCGCTGACCGAGGCCTTGGTCTTCGATCGCTCGGGCCGGGAAATCGGGCGCGCCGGCTTCAGCCTGCTGCTCGATTTCGATCCCGAGATTCCCGAATGGGCCCTGCGCCGTGCGGACCAGGGCGAGGTCGTGATCATCACCGCCGAGACCGACGACCGGGTTCGCGCGCTGCTGCGCCTGCGAGGCTTTACCAATACCTATCTCTTCGTCGGCCGTTTGGTCGACCCGGTGGTCTTAGGGCACATCGACCGGACTAAGAACGCGGCTAAGCTGTACCAGGAGTTGGAGGGCAAGCGTTCGGACCTACAGATTACCTTCGCCCTGATCTTCGCCGTGATCGCCATGTTGCTGTTGCTCGGCGCTGTGTGGGTTGGGCTGGCGTTCGCCAACCACTTGTCGCGCCCGATCGCCCATCTGATCGATGCGGCTCAGCGGGTCGGCGCCGGCGACCTGAAGGTGCGGCTGGCCGAATACGACGGTGCCGCGGAGGTTGGCTCGCTGGCCCGCGCGTTCAATGGCATGACCGGCGAGTTGGAAAGCCAACGGCACGAACTGCTGGAAACCAACCGCGAACTGGATTACCGGACCCGATTTATCGAGGCGGTCTTGGGCGGTGTCTCGGCTGGCATCATCGGGATGGATCGCGGCGGGGCGATCAATTTGCTCAACCTATCGGCCTGCGAGCTGCTGTCGTGCGAAGCCGACGCTCTGATCGGCAAGACCTTGAGCGATGCCCTGCCGGAGATGGCCGAGCTTCTGGAAGAAGCCCACCGGCGGCCGCAGCGCCTGGCCGAACGCACAGTGAAGCTGACGCGTGACGGGATCTCGGAACGGCATCTGCTGGTGCGCATCTCGGCCGAAATGGACGACACCGGCATCATCGGTTTCGTGGTCACATTCGACGATGTGACCGAACTGCTCTCCGCCCAGCGCAAAGCCGCTTGGGCCGACGTGGCGCGGCGGATCGCGCACGAGATCAAGAACCCGCTGACCCCGATCCAACTCTCAGCGGAGCGCCTGAAGCGCAAATACCTGGACGAGATCAAAAGCGACCCCACGACCTTCAAGACCTGCACGGATATCATCGTCCGCCAAGTCGGTGACATTGGTCGCATGGTCGACGAGTTCTCGTCCTTCGCCCGTATGCCGGCGCCGGTTATCGCCGAGGAAGATTTGAACGAGATGCTGCGCCAGGCCCTGTTCTTGCAAAAAGGCGCCCATCCCGAGATCACCTTCACGGTGGAGGCGCCGGACGAGCCCATGGTCGTGGCCTGCGACCGCGAACAGCTTGGGCGGGCGCTGACTAATCTACTCCAGAATGCCTGCGATGGGATCGAACGGCGGGCCAAATCGGCGGACGGCAGCTTGCCGCCCGGGGCGGTGACGATACGTCTCGCGCGCGGGGGCCGGAATCAGGTGATCGAAATCGGCGACAACGGGGTTGGCCTGCCGGTGAGCGAGCGCGACCGCCTAATCGAGCCCTACGTGACCACCCGGGAGGAGGGCACCGGCCTGGGCCTGGCGATCGTAAAGAAGATCATGGAGGATCATGGTGGCGATCTGCGGCTGTCAGATCGGCCTGGCGGCGGGGCCCTGGTCAGTCTGATCCTGCCGATACAAGCCACGGGCGGCGAGCGCGACACGCCCGGCAGCGCGGGCCAAAGAGCGAGGGTAGCGTCTCATGGCGCGTGATATCCTGGTTGTCGACGACGAAGCCGATATCCGGATGCTGATCGGCGGCGTCCTGAACGATGAGGGCTATTCGACCCGCGAGGCGGCGGAAAGCGAGGCCGCCTTGGCTGAGCTGAGCACCCGGCGTCCCAGCCTGGTCATCTTGGACATCTGGCTACACAACAGTCCGCTCGACGGCTTGGAACTGCTCAAGGTTGTTCGTCGCGACGATCCGTCCGTGCCGGTCGTGATTATCAGCGGACATGGCACGATCGAGACCGCTGTCTCCGCGATAAAACTGGGTGCTTACGATTTCATCGAGAAGCCCTTTAAGGCGGACCGCCTGATTCATGTGGTCGAAAGGGCGATCGAGGCGTCGCAGTTACGCCAGGAAAACGAAGAGCTTCGCCTGCGCGCCGGACCTGAGACCGATTTGATCGGCCGCTCGCAGGCCGCCAATCAATTGCGTCAGGCCATCGACAAAGTGGCCCCGACCGGCAGTCGGATCCTGATTACCGGCCCGGCCGGCGTCGGCAAGGAAGTGGTCGCGCGAATCCTGCACGGCAAGTCGCACCGCGCCGTCGGGTCCTTCGTCGTCTTAAATTGCGCGACCATGCATCCCGGGCATCTGGAGCGGGCCTTGTTCGGGTGCGAGCCGGGGGTCGAGGGGGCGGACGCACCGGGCCGCGCGGGCCTGTTTGAACGGGCCCACGGCGGGACTCTTTTGCTCGACGAGGTGGCGGATATGCCGCTCGAGACCCAGGCCAAGGTCGTGCGGGCCTTGCAGGAAAACACCTTCGAGCGGATCGGCGGGGATCGTGGCGTCAAGGTCGACGTTCGGGTCATCGCCTCGACCAGCCGCGATCTGCAGGCCATGATCAACGCCGGGCGTTTTCGTGAGGATCTATACTATCGCCTGAACGTGGTGCCCCTCGCGGTGGCCCCCCTGGGTCAGCGGCGCGAGGACATTCCGGATCTGGTTCGTCACTTCATGGACCGGGCGGCCGATGTGGCTGGCCTGCCGCCGCGCCGGATCACCGACGACGCCATGGCCACGCTTCAGGCCTACGATTGGCCCGGCAACGTGCGTCAGCTACGCAATGTCATCGACTGGATCTTGATCATGGCGCCGGGCAGTGGCGAGGAGACCGTGGACGCCAGCATGCTGCCGCCCGACATCGGGTCGATTTCCCCGTCGTTCGTGCGTGGCGAGGCGGGGGTCGAGATGATGTCCTTGCCGCTGCGTGAGGCGCGGGGCATTTTCGAACGCCGCTATCTGGAGGCGCAGGTCATGCGTTTCGGGGGCAATATCTCAAGGACCGCCGGTTTTGTCGGCATGGAGCGCTCGGCCCTGCATCGCAAACTGCGGTCTCTTGGCATCAATACGCCGGATCGGCCATAAACGGACCGGTCGAATGTCATTTCTTGAATCTGGAATACCTTCATGCAGGTGATCATCTGCGGTGCCGGCCAAGTGGGTTACAATATCGCGCGCTACCTCGCCAGCGAAGACGCGGATATCACGGTCATCGATCAGTCGCCGGAACTGATCACCAAGATCACGGACTCCCTCGATGTGAAGGGCATGGTCGGATTCGCATCCCATCCGGACGTGCTGGAGCGCGCCGATGCTGAGAATGCCGACATGGTGATCGCGGTGACCTACGCGGACGAGGTCAACATGGTCGCGTGCCAGATCTGCCATTCGATTTTCGAAGTCCCAACCAAGATCGCAAGGGTGCGCAGTCAGAGCTACCTGGATGCCATGTGGTCGGACTTGTTCAGCCGGGATCACATGCCGATCGATGTGATTATCTCGCCGGAGGTCGAAGTGGCGCGGGCCATCGAACGACGGCTCGAGATACCGGGCGCCTTCGACGTGCACCCCCTGGCCAACGGTAAGGTGAGCATGATCGGCGTCCATTGCACGTCCGACACCCCGATCCTCAACACGCCGCTGCGCCAACTGACTGCGCTATTCCCCGAAATGAACATCGTGGTCGTGGGCATTTGGCGCGACGGAGTTGGCATTGTCCCAAAACCGGAGGACGAGCTTCGGGCCGGTGACGACGTCTACTTCGTCGCCGAAACGAGCCACCTGACGCGGGCCATGGCGGCGTTCGGCCATGAGGAGAAGGAAGCCCGCCGGGTCATCATCATCGGCGGCGGGAATATCGGCTTCAATCTGGCCACCGCGGTGGAGAAATCTCAACCCCATGTGGCCATCAAGCTGATCGAAGTTAACAAGGAGCGGGCCGAGACCGTGGCGCAGTCACTCGAGCGCTCGGTGGTGATTCATGGCAATGCTTTGGACAGCGAGATTCTGGAAGAGGCCGGCGCGGCCACGGCCGAGACCGTAATCGCCATTTCCAACGACGACGAGGTCAATATCCTGGCCTCGCTCTTGGCCAAGCGCTACGGCTGCCAGCGCGCGGTAACCTTGATCAACAAGGCGACCTACGGCTCCTTGGTCGGGCCCCTTGGAATCGACACGGTGGTGAGCCCACGCGCGATCACCGTGTCCACCATTTTACAGCATGTGCGCCGGGGCCGGATCCGCTCGGTCCACTCGATAAGCGAGGGGTTTGGCGAGGTGATCGAGGCGGAGGCCCTAGAGACCTCCAGCCTGGTCGGCGTGCCGATCCGCGACTCGAACCTGCCGGAGGGTGTGTTGGTCGGCGCCATCGTGCGCGACGACGAAGTCATCATTCCGGGCGGCGACACCGTGGTGCGGGCCAACGATTTGGTCATCATCTTTGCCGCGACGGCGGCCGTGAAGAAGATCGAGAAGATCTTCGCGGTGAAATTGGAATTCTTTTAGACCACGAAGGCAGGAAAGGGGACGCGCAGCATGCCGCGCGAGGCTTTTGTCAATGGGCGCTATGTGCCGCACAACCAGGGCGCGGTGCATATCGAAGACCGTGGCTATCAGTTTGCCGACGGCGTGTACGAAGTCGTGACAATTTTCGACGGCGCGCTGATCGACGAGGGGCCGCACTTGGACCGGCTCGAACGCTCGCTCAAAGCCCTGTGCATGGACATGCCTATGTCCCGCCCGGCCATAAAGCTGGTCGCGCGCGAACTGATCCGCCGCAACGGGGTCACCAACGGCATCATCTATATGCAGGTAACTCGCGGCGTGGCGCCTCGGGATCATAAGTTCCCGAACGATGCCCGCCCGGCCCTAGTTATGACCACCCGGCAGACGAAGCCGCAATCGGCGAAACTGCTGGCCGAGGGCGCAAAGGTGATCAGCGTGCCGGACATCCGTTGGACCCGCTGCGATATCAAGTCGATCTCGCTCCTGCCCAATATCCTGGCCAAGCAAGAGGCCGCCGAAGCCGGCGCTTACGAAGCCTGGCAGGTGGACCGCGAGGGCATGGTGACCGAAGGCAGCTCGACCAACGCCTGGATTGTGACCGGAGACGGCAAGGTCGTGACCCGCGCGGCCAGCAATGCGATCCTTAGCGGAATCACTCGGCGGACCCTGATCAAACTGATCCAGGCCGAGGGGTATGAGTTGGAGGAGCGGGCTTTCAGCCTGGAAGAGGCCAAGGTCGCGCGGGAGGCCTTCATAACCTCCAGCAGCTCTTACGTTCTGCCGGTTACGCAAATCGACGATGCCACAGTCGGCAACGGCCATCCGGGTCTGCTGAGCGGCAAGCTGCGCCAGCATTACAGCGACTATATGGCGAGCGCAGGGGATCCGATTTGAACATTGCGCGGCCTCGGGCGCTTTTGTTCGATTGGGACAACACGCTGATCGATAGCTGGGTAGCCATCCATCATGCCCTGGCCGAGACCTTCCGTGCCATGGGGCGGGAACCCTGGACCTACGAGGAAACCGTCCAGCGCGTGCGCGCCTCGGCCCGCGATGCCTTTCCGGTGCTGTTCGGCGACCGGGCCGAGGAGGCCATGGTCGTGTTCTATCGCACCTTCGAAGCCGACCATCTGGAGAAGCTGCGCGCGCGCGCCGGGGCCGAGGCCATGCTGCAGGGTTTGGTGGAGGCGGGTGATTTCTATCTGGCCGTGGTCAGCAACAAAAAAGGCCATTTGCTGCGCCGGGAGGTGGCGCATCTGGGCTGGGATAGGCTCTTTACCCGTCTTGTGGGCGCCAATGATGCGGCGCGCGACAAGCCGGCGGTCGATGCGGTGGAACTGGCTCTCGCGGGCTCGAATTTGGCGACCGGGCCTGAGGTCTGGTTCGTCGGCGATACGGATATCGACATGCAGTGTGGGGTCAATTCAGGTTGCATTCCCGTACTCGTGCGCCCACATCCTCCTGGTGAGGGGGAGTTCGGCGAGGCCGAGCCTCGTCTCCATTTTCGCGATTGCAGCGCTTTGTTAGAGGCAGTCCGCGGAATGTAAGTTTGCCAAGGGTGCCGGGCGCGTTTATGAGTTTAGGGGCCGATACGGCAAAACCCGGTGGGGGCGGGTACCAGGGCCATGATGGCCGACCTAGAATATTCCCGCCGGAACGACAACCAGAAACCAGTCGGCCGTGCGATGGTTTCGCCCGGACCGGCCACAAAACGAAAAGGTCGCATCAATGGCCGCAGAAAAATCTCAGAACGTTCAAGACGTTTTTCTGAACCATATTCGGAAGAACAAGGTTCCGGTAACCATATTCCTGGTGAATGGGGTGAAGCTTCAGGGCATTGTCACTTGGTTCGACAATTTCTCCGTTCTGCTGCGACGGGACGCCCATTCCCAATTGGTTTATAAGCACGCGATTTCCACAGTGATGCCGGCGACCCCGGTCCAGCTGTTCGATGCGCGGGCGGAGGCGCAAGACGCCTAGAACGAGCGATCGTCGCGCGGGGACTCAGCGCGTCAACGGGGCAGCGCCGGGGCGGGCTCACCAGAGCCCGCGTGGGCTGGTGCATGCCCTGGTCTTGGATCCCATTCAGCGAAGCGATGAGGCCCTGGGCCGCGACCCCGAGGCGCGGCTTGAGGAGGCCGTGGGCCTGGCCCGCGCGATTGGGCTCTCGATCGTACACGCGGAGGCGATCGCGGTTCCCAGACCCCGCCCTGCCACCCTGTTCGGCGCCGGAATCGTCGCGCGCTTCAAGGATTTTATTGCCGCCGAGGACATCGAGGTGGTGGTGGTGGACGGGGCCTTGACCCCGGTCCAGCAGCGGAATCTCGAAACCGCCTGGAACGCCAAGGTGATCGATCGAACCGGCTTGATCCTGGAGATTTTCGGCGAGCGCGCCCGCACCAAGGAAGGTCAGCTTCAGGTTGAGTTGGCGGCGCTTAGCTTTCAACGCTCCCGTCTGGTCCGGTCCTGGACCCATTTGGAGCGTCAGCGCGGCGGGCACGGCTTTCTGGGCGGGCCGGGCGAGCGCCAGCTCGAAATGGATCGGCGCATCATCACCGACCGCATCACCAAGATTCGCAGCGCGCTCGACCAGGTCAAACGCACGCGCGAGCTGCACCGCGGCGCGCGCCGGCGCGTGCCCTATCCGGTGGTCGCCCTGGTGGGCTATACCAATGCCGGGAAATCGACGCTTTTCAACCGCTTGACGCGCTCGGACGTGGTCGCGGCGGATATGCTCTTCGCCACCCTTGACCCGACCATGCGGCGGATCCAACTGCCCTCGGGCATGACCGCGATCCTGTCCGACACGGTTGGATTCATTTCCGATTTGCCGACCGATCTGATCGCCGCCTTCCGTGCGACCCTGGAAGAGGTCACCAGCGCCGATCTCATACTCCACGTGCGCGACGCCGCCCACCCGCAGAGCGAGGCGCAGCGGGCCGACGTGGAGGCGATCCTCGAGGCCCTGGGCGTGGCCGCCGAGGACGGGGACAGCCTGATCGAGGTCCTGAACAAGGCCGATCTCTTAGACCCGGAGGCTCGAGGCACCTTGACCGCGCGTCTGGAGCGTGAGCCGGGCAAGCTGCTGTGCTCGGCCGCGACCGGGGAAGGGATCGATGCGCTTTTGGCGGCCATCGACCGGCACTTGACCCGGGCCCAAACCCAGGTCGATCTGGCCGTGGATCTGGCCGACGGTGCGGCGATCTCCTGGCTGTACAGTCATGGCCAGGTCCTGGCGCGCCGTGACGACGAGCGCAAAGCCCATATGCGGGTCCGGCTCGACCAAACCGCCCTGGCACGGTTCCGCCGACGGGGGCGGCCCGTCCCGGCCAGTCCCGATTGAGGCGGCATGCGTTTCGACCCTCAAACCGTCACCGAGATCATTGCGGAGGTCGCCCGGCAGGAAATCCTGCCTCGCTTTCGCGCCTTGCGCGATCAGGACGTCCGTCGCAAGCGTAGCGGCGAGTTAGTCACCGTGGCCGACGAGGCGGCAGAGCAGGCGCTGTCCCGGCGGCTACGCGATTTCATGCCCGGCTCTCAGGTGGTCGGCGAGGAATCCGTCGAGGCCGATCCGGCTATTCTGGAGCGGCTGACCGGAACCGACCCCCTTTGGATCGTCGATCCGATCGACGGCACCGGTAACTTCGCCGGCGGCACACCGGTCTTCGCGGTCATGGTCGGCTTAGTCCGGGAGGCGGAGACCCTGGCCGCTTGGATTTACGACCCCGTTACGGAGCGCGCGATCACCGCCGAACATGGCGGCGGCGCCTGGATGGGCGAAAAGCGGCTGCGGGTCGCCACCGCCGATACGCCGCGCGCCATGTCCGGTACTCTGCATGCCAGCACCTTCGCTCCAGCCGAAACTGCCCGCCAGGTCCAGTCGCGCCGGGCCCGGGTGGGCGCGATCAAGAGCCTGCACTGCGCCGGGCACGAATACCTGCGCCTGGCGCAGGGTGCCATGCATTTCTCGCTTTTCACCAAGCTGATGCCCTGGGACCACGTGCCCGGAACCCTGATCCAGCGCGAGGCCGGCGGTGTCGCCATGACCCTGGACGGCGCCCTCTATCGGGCGACCAGCCACAAGGCGCCGGGTCTTCTGATGGCGCCGGACGAGGCCTCCTGGCAGGCCCTCAAGGAGACACTTTTCGGCTCCGGCGACTTGACTTGAGCGGTGGCCTCAACGTATCGCCCTAACTGGCTCTTTTCTTGCGGTGTAGAGTGGGAATAAGTTTGGGCAAATCGCCGCTGCGTCGGCGGATCGGGAGGCCGTGGCCGTGACTAAAGCAATACCGGAACAAGCTCGCGTCGTGATTGTCGGCGGGGGCATCGTAGGCTGTTCGGTCGCCTACCACCTGACCAAGCTGGGCTGGCGTGATGTGGTACTGCTGGAACGAAAAAAGCTGACCAGCGGCACCACTTGGCATGCCGCCGGATTGGTGCGCGAGGTCTTGGGCAGCGTGACCACGACCCGCCTGGCGCAGCAGTCCATGCGCTTGTTCCAGACCTTGGAGGAGGAGACCGGGCAAGCGACCGGCCTGAAGCAGAACGGCAGCATCGGCATCGCGGCCAACGAGGAGCGCTGGGAAGAGCACCGGCGTGCTGCCGGCCTGGCCAAGTATCTGGGCGTCGAGGTTCACCTGCTGGGCCCATCGGATATCCTGGAACTTTATCCCCTCATGAACGTCGAGGACGTCATCGGCGGGATCTATTTCCCCAAGGACGGCCAGACCAACCCCGCCGATACGGCCATGGCCCTGGCTAAAGGCGCGCGCACGGGCGGCGCGCGGATCTTCGAGGATACCAAGGTCACCGGCGTTCTGACCGCCAAGGGTCGGGCCACCGGCGTCCGGACCGAGCAGGGCGATATAGCGGCCGAGGTGGTGGTCAATTGCGCCGGCATGTGGGGCCGCGAGCTTGGCCGCATGGCCGGTGTCAACGTGCCCCTGCACGGCTGCGAGCATTTCTATGTGGTGACCGAGCCCATGGCCGAGATGACGCCCGGCCTGCCGGTGCTGCGCGACATGGATGGTTGCGCCTATTACAAGGAGGACGCCGGCAAGCTTCTGATCGGGGCTTTCGAGCCGAATGCCAAGCCCTGGGGAATGGACGGCATTCCCGAGGATTTCTGCTTCGACGAGTTGCCCGAGGACATGGAGCATTTCATGCCCGTGCTCGAAGGCGCGATGCACCGGATACCGGCGCTCGAAACCGCCGGCATCCGCACCTTCTTCAACGGGCCCGAAAGTTTCACCCCGGATGACCGTTACTACCTGGGAGAGGCGCCGGAGTTACGAAACTTCTATGTCGCAGCCGGCTTCAACTCGGTCGGGATCCAATCGTCCGGCGGGGCCGGCAAGGCGCTGGCCGAATGGATCGTCGAAGGTGCGCCGAGCATGGATCTTTCCGAGCTCGATATCCGGCGTGTGGAGCCCTTCCAGGGTAATAAGAAATACCTGGAGGTGCGCGCGGCTGAAGCCTTGGGCGTGCTCTATGCCATGCACTGGCCCTACCGTCAGTTCGAAAGCGGACGCGGTGTGCGCGAAACGCCCCTGCACGGGCGGCTCAAGGCGCACGGCGCCTGCTTCGGCGAGGTCGCCGGGTGGGAGCGGCCCAACTGGTTCGCCCCGGAAGGCGTCACGCCGGCCTACGAGTACAGCTTCAAGCGGCAGAACTGGTTCCCCTATGCCGCCGCCGAGCATATGGCGGTGCGCGAGGCCGTCGGCCTGTTCGATCAAAGCTCTTTCGCCAAGTTCATGGTTCAGGGCCCCGATGCGGAGGCGGTGCTGCAGCGGATCTGCGCCAACGACGTGGCAGTGGAGCCGGGCAAGATCGTCTACACTCAATGGCTCAATCCGCGCGGCGGGATCGAGGCCGATCTGACCGTGACCCGCCTGGCGGAGGACCGGTATTTTGTGGTGACCGGCGCCGCCGTCGGTCCGCGCAACCTGGATTGGCTGCGCCGCAATACGCCCGAGGATGCGCGGGTGACGGTCACGGATGTGACCGGCGGTTACGCGGTCATGGGTATCATGGGTCCGAACAGCCGGGCCCTGCTGGCCGAGGTGACCGACGCCGATCTATCGAACGAGGCTTTTCCCTTTGGGACTTCGCAGGAGATTGAAATCGGTTACGCCCTGGCCAGGGCCCTGCGCGTCACCTACGTCGGGGAGCTGGGTTGGGAAATCTATGTGCCGAGCGAATTCGCCGGCGGGGTGTTCGACTCCATCCTGGCCAAGGGCGCGGCCCATGGCCTCAAATTGGCCGGGATGCATGTGCTCGATTCCTGCCGGATCGAGAAGGCCTTTCGCCATTGGGGCCACGATATCAGCGACGAGGATACGCCGGTCGAGGCCGGCCTGAGCTTTGCGTGCCGGCTGGACAAAAACGTGCCCTTTATCGGCCGCGACGCGGTCTTGCGCCAGAAGGAGCAGGGTGTCGGGAAACGCCTGGTCCAGTTCGCGCTGGAAGATCCGGAGCCGCTGCTCTACCACAACGAACCGATTTACCGCGACGGCAAGGTCGTGGGCTATCTGACCTCCGGCAACTACGGCCATGCGCTCGGCCGGGCCATCGGCCTGGGCTACGTGCGCGATGCGGGCGGTGTCGACGCTGAATTCATCAAGGCCGGTCGCTATGAAATCGAGGTCGCCGGTGAGCGTTTTCCCGCGACCGCGAGCCTGCGGCCGATGTACGATCCAGCCTCGGCGCGGGTTAAGGTCTGAGCGGGTTCGGCAGGGCCACTTAAAGATCAACACACATTCTTCGGGAGCATGAAGATGCTGGTAGGCGTTCCAAAGGAAATCAAGGTTCATGAATATCGGGTCGGCCTGGTGCCGGCCTCGGTCCGCGAACTGGTTCATCATGGACACCAGGTGGTCGTGCAGAAGGATGCCGGGGTCGGAATCGGTTTCGAGGATAGCGATTACGAGGGGGCCGGGGCGCGGGTCGTGGGGAACGCCGACGAGGTCTTTGCCGTTGCGGACATGATCGTCAAGGTCAAGGAACCGCAGGAAAGCGAGTACGGCAAGCTGCGCGAGGGGCAGGTGCTGTTCACTTACCTGCATTTGGCACCCGACCTGCCGCAGACCAAGGGCCTGATGAATTCCGGCTGCACAGCGATCGCCTACGAGACGGTCACGAACGCGCACGGCGGCCTGCCGCTCCTGGGCCCCATGAGCGAGGTCGCGGGCCGTATGTCGGTCCAGGTCGGCGCGCACTGCCTGGAGAAAGAACAAGGCGGATCGGGCATGTTGCTCGGCGGCGTGCCAGGGGTTGCTGCCGCCAAGGTCGTCATTATCGGCGGCGGCGTCTCCGGCACCAACGCGGCACGCATGGCCATGGGCATGGAGGCGCACGTCACGGTCATCGACAAGAACGTCGACCGCCTCTACGCCCTGGACCTGCAATTCGGTCCCATGCTGAACACGATTTATTCTACTGTCGACGCGATTGAGTCCTATGTCACGGGCGCGGACTTGGTAATCGGCGCGGTCCTGGTGCCGGGCGCGGCGGCGCCCAAGCTGGTGACCCGCGACATGATGCGCCAGATGCGTCCCGGTTCGGTGTTCGTCGATATCGCGATCGATCAAGGCGGCTGCGCGGAAACCTCGCGTGGCACCACCCACACGGACCCGACCTATATCGAGGAAGGTGTCGTGCATTACTGCGTCACCAACATGCCCGGTGCGGTCGCGCGAACCTCGACCTTCGCCCTAAACAACGTGACCTTGCCGTTTACCCTGGCGCTGGCGAATAAGGGCCACAAGAAGGCCCTGGCGGACAATCCGCACCTGATGAATGGCCTGAACGTTGCCGGCGGCAAGGTCACATATGAGGCGGTCGCCGAAGCGCACGGTTTGGAATATATCGCGCCGGAGCGGGCCCTGGGCTTGTAAGCGCGGCGCCGCGGCCGGTAAAATCAGCTATGGCCTGCTGTCACTTTTACGCGCCCGGCGAGGGCGGCGACGAAGCCTTCTCGATGGACGGGTCGTCCGTGACATTCGGGCTAGGCGTGTTGCGGGAGGCGGGCGATCACGCCGCGGCCTTGGGGATCGGGCGGGTCGCCCTGATGACCGACAAGGTCATGGCCGGTCTGGAGCATCTTGCCGTGGTCAAGGCTGCGCTCGAGGGCGCCGGCATCGACGTCGTCGTTTACGACGAGGTTCGGGTCGAGCCAACCGACGAGTCCTTCAAGGCCGCCGCGCGTTTTGCCCAAGAGGGTAAGTTCGACGGTTTCGTATCGGTCGGCGGCGGTTCGGTCATCGACACGACCAAGGCGGCCAATCTCTATTCGGCCCACCCGGCCGAGTTCCTGACTTACGTCAACAAGCCGATCGGCGGTGGGCAGGCTGTGCCCGGGCCGATCAAGCCCCATATCGCCTGTCCGACGACCTGCGGGACCGGGAGCGAATGCACCGGGATCGCGGTCTTCGACCTTCTGTCCATGCGGGCCAAGACCGGAATCGTGTCGCGCTATCTGCGGCCCACCATGGCCCTGGTCGATCCGGCCTGCACCTATACCCTGCCCAAGAACGTGGTCGCGGCCAGCGCCTTCGACGTGTTGAGCCATTCCCTGGAATCCTATACCGCGCTGGCCTACACCCGGCGTAAGGCGCCGGCCCGGCCCAGCCTGCGTCCCATGAGCCAGGGCGCCAATCCCTGGAGCGATTTGGGGTGCCGCGAGGCCATGCGGATCCTGGGCACGCACTTGGTGCGTGGGGTCAACGATCCGGCGGATAAGGAGGCCAGGGGCCAACTCATGTGGGCCGCGACCCTGGCGGGAATTGCGTTCGGCAACGCCGGTTGCCACGTGCCCCACGGCATGTCCTATTCGGTCGCGGGCATGGTCCGCGAATTTCAGCCCGACGGCTATCCCAAGGCCGAGCCGATCGTGCCCCACGGCATGTCGGTGATCGTCAACGCGCCAGCCGTATTCCGCTTCACCGCAGAGGCGTGTCCGGACCGTCATCTGGAGGCGGCGGGCTTGCTGGGTGCCGATACCCGCGGTGCCACCGACGGCGACGCCGGCGAGGTTCTGGCCGGCCAACTGATCCAATTCATGAAGAGCACGGACATGCCCAACGGGATCGGCGGCGTCGGGTACAATCAGGATGATATTCCGAATTTGACCGAAGGCTCGTTTCCGCAACGGCGCCTTATGGACAACGCGCCGCGCGCTATCGGCAAGGACGAACTGAACAGCCTGTACCGGAACGCGTTGTCGTATTGGTAAGCGTACCAACGGGCTGGCCTTACGTAATTCGGCCAATTGGACCTAGGCCGGCGCCGGGTCGCGGGCGTATTCTAACACTAACTCAAACCTGATAGGACTGGGCAAGGCCATGTCGAACCTCACGAAAGTGCCGAATTCGCTCGAGCAGCATTGGATGCCGTTCACGGCCAATCGTCATTTTAAGGCCAATCCACGGCTCATCGTCGGCGCCAAAGGCATGTATTATACGACTCATAGGGGCGACCAGGTTCTGGACGGCTCGTCCGGGCTGTTCTGCGTCGCCGCTGGCCACGGCCGGCGCGAGATCGCCGAGGCCGTGCATGAGGCCTTGACCGAGCTCGACTATGCGCCTCCGTTCCAGTTCGGCCATCCGGTTCAGTTCGAACTGTCGCGCCGGATCGCCGCGCTGACGCCGGGCGATCTCAACCACATATTTTATACCAACTCCGGTTCGGAATCCGTCGACACCGCGCTCAAGATCGCGTTGGCGTATCAGCGGGTGCGCGGCGAGGGTCAACGCCAGCGCCTAGTCGGGCGGGAACGCTCGTACCATGGGGTGAACTTCGGCGGCCTCTCGGTTGCCGGCATGGTCAACAACAAGAAGGCTTTCGGCCTGGGCCTGCCCGGCGTGGTGCACATGCGCCACACTCATTTGCCGGAGCATACTTTCACCTTCGGCCAGCCGGAGACCGGAGCCGAGATCGCCAACGACTTGCAGCGGTTGGTTGATCTGCATGGCGCGGATTCAATTGCCGCCTGCATCGTGGAGCCAATCGCCGGTTCGACCGGCGTCCTGGTGCCGCCGAAGGGCTATCTAAAGCGTCTGCGCGAGATCTGCGATCAACACCACATTGTGCTGATATTCGATGAGGTCATTACCGCGTTCGGCCGGACCGGTGAGCACTTCGGCTCCGACGCCTTTGGCGTGGTGCCGGACATCATCACCATGGCCAAGGCGCTGACCAACGGGGTCGTTCCCATGGGTGCGGTCGCGGTCAGCGATCGAATCTACGACACCGTCACCAATGCCGTGCCGGAAACAGCGGTCGAGCTGTTCCACGGCTACACCTACTCGGGTTGCCCGGTTGCCGCGGTCGCGGCCTTGGCGACCCGCGACATCTTCGCTCAAGAGCAGTTGGTCGAGCGCGCGGCCAAGATGACGCCCAAGTTCCTTGAGGGATTGTACGCTTTCAAGGACCTGCCGGTGGTCACCGACATTCGCGGCTATGGGATGCTCGGTGCGATGGACTTGGCGCCCACGGAAGCGCCCGGCCTGCGCGGCCTGGCGGTCATGCAACAGCTTTACGATGCCGGCCTGATGGTCAAGCTGACCGGCGATAGCGTGCTAATTTCGCCGCCGCTGGTCAGCGAGGACAAGCACCTCGACGAACTCTTCGGCAAGCTGCGTGAGGTCTTGAAGACCCAGTAAGGTCCGAGCCTACCCTGTCTTCCGGTCTAGGGGCGCGCCGGTTTTTCGGCGCCTCCCTGGCTGGAGCGATGGGCCGGTGGGAGAGGGAAGCAGGGGGAGGCAAGAATGTCCGTAACGGTTCACAGGATCACCCGTTACACAGTGCAGGTTCTGACCAAGAGAATGGGCGAGGAAGGGCATTCCCTCATCACGGTGCGACTGTACGACGACGACAACGTGAGCCGCGCGGTCGCGGTATTCGAGAAATACGAAGCTGGCGCCGAGTCGCCCAAGCCGACCGGTGACTACAAAGCGCAGAGCGCGACCGCCTATATGGATATCGCCCACTACAAGGGCTACATGGATATCCTGCGGGAGGAAAAGACGGTCTACCTGAAACTCGGCTGGAGCCAGCAGGGTAAGGTCAGAAGCCTGTCGCACCTTTCGATCGACACCAAGAAGGAAGTGATCGGCGACTATTTCAAGGCGTCGTCCAAAGCCCGCGCATAAGGCGCGGTATGGCCTCTCGCGGGGCCTGGCCCGTTGTTCTCCTGGAACTTAGCCGAACCTAACGCGCCGCCACTTCGCCGCTCTCCGAACGAATAATCTAGAGCATGTTCCGATCATATCGCATCATTTGACCGGTTTTTCGGGTCTGCTGGCTAGGCGCGGCCCACGCCGCGGTCTGGCTGACCGCAAGTGGGCCGCAACGACGTCCAGCGGGCGCGAAAAGCCGGCCTCCGGTGGGCCAAATCAGCCCATCGGCGTCGTTACGAAACTTGCCCGATGCCCCACATCGCGCGGCGTTCCGTGCCTAGCCGAGTGACCTGATTTGGCGCCATCAAATGGTGCGATATGATCGGAATATGCTCTAGGTTCTCCAGAAAGCCCTTAGTTCGTCGCCGCAATCGGCTTGGCGCCCAGCGTCTTGTCGATCTTCTCGTCGGCCCGCATGGCCTCCTCGCGGGCAGCTTCTTCCCTGGCCATCTCACGCCGGCGCATGATCTCGTGGGTCACGGCGCCGATCAGGGTGATCATGACGATAATGACCGCCAGGGCGCTGAGGTCCGGTTGGGTGCCCATGCGCACCTTGCCGGCTAGCACGGTGGTCAGGGTGCTTTCTGCCTGGATCGTGAAGACCGTCGTGTTGTAGTTCTCGAACGAGGTCAGGAAGGCCAGTATCGCGGCCGAGAAGATTGCTGGGCGCAGGAATGGAATCAGGATTTTCCAGAATACCTGGACGTGGGTCGCGCCGAGATCCAGGGCCGCTTCCTCCTGGGTTCGGTCGAAGCGTTGCAGGCGGGCCATGAAGACCAGCATGCAATAGGCCGAAATGAAGGTCGATTGCCCGACCACCGATAGGAACATGCCGTTGTAGAAAATCGATTCGTACTCCGCCTCGGCCAGCACGCCGAGGCGATCCCAGAATACCAGGGTTGAAATCCCCAGGATGACGCCCGGGGTCAGGACCGGGGAGACGACGATGACATAGTAGTAGGGGCGCAGGCGCTCGTAGATTTGTCCCATCATGACCGCGGCGGCCAGGCTGATCGGCACCGAAAGGCAGACCACGCCCAGCCCGATGATCAGGCTGTTGGTGATACCCTCGATCATCTGATCGTCTTGGGCGAGCTGCCCGAACCACTTCATTGTGAAGCCCTCCCAAGGGACCACCTGGGGGAAGGGGCTTTCGTTGAAGGCGGCGGCGCCCATCATGATCAGCGGGCCGAAAAGGTAACCGAAAAACAACAGGATGTAGAATCCCACCATGAAGCGCATGACGTTGGAGGAGGTCATTTCGCGATCTCCCCAAAGCGCACGTTGAAGACCCGCATGATCGTCATGACGAACACGATACAGGTCGCCAAAAGGACGAAGGCATAAGCCGAACCCTGCGGCCAGTTCAAACCGGTGAAGAACCATTGGTAGATGACCTGAGTGAACCAAAGGCTACTGGGCCCACCCAAAATCTGGGGTGCGGCCAGGGCGCCGGCCGACAGCATGAAGACCATGGTGCAGCCCGAAGCGATGCCCGGCTTGGCATGGGGCATGACGACCCGGAAATGAATCCGCCACCATGGGCTGCCCAGGTCGCGCGCCGCCTCGACCTGATTGTGGTCCAGGCTCTCGATCGCATTGTACAGCGGGAAGATCATCAAGAGGATGTAGGCGTAGGTCAGGCCGGCATAGAGGCCGACGTCGGCGCGCAGAAAATCGACCCCCTGATCCGTAAACCCGAGGCCCATCAGAACCGAATTGATCACCCCGCTGGTGCCGAACAGGATGCGGAAGGCAAACGCGCGCAGGATCTCGTTAACCCAGAAAGGTATGATCAGGCAGAGCACCAGTAGCCGGGCCTTTCCGCCGCGCGCGACCTGCGCCATGTAATAGGCGATCGGGTAGCAGATCGCGAGGTCGAACAGAGTCACACAGGCACTGGCCAAGATGGTCTTGAAGAAGACCTTAAGATGCAGCCAGTTGAACATCTCCTCGTCGCCCTCGCGGCCGAATAGGAGGTAGCGATAGTTGTCGAAGGTATGGGTATCGTTCGGCCCGCCGACCTGGTCGAACGGCAAATTGTGCCGGAACGAAAAATCGACCATGTAAAGCTGTGGTAGGATGATCATGAAGACCGCCCAGCCCAGCACCGCCAGGATAAGATAGGCGGACAGCATAACGCCGTTGCGCTGAACGAAGGTGATGCCGGTCACTGCGGCGGCGAAGGCCTCGGCCCGTTTCTCCACCAAGGGCTTGACGAGCAGCGCCAGCAGGACGGCCAAGAAAAGGACGATAAAATCACTCATCGGCCAACTCGCCCATGGGCAGCATATTGGCCCGTTCAGGGTCGAAGGCCACGCGAATCGTATCGCCCACGTTCGGTATGGAATCCGCGCCGTCGTTGGTGACCGACAAACCGATCGGCTTTGGCCCTTCGCCGGCTAAGTAGATTTTTACGAAGTGGCCCTCGAATTCCTCGTTGACGACCGGGCTTTCTATGACGTTGCCGTCACCGGCCGCGCCATTGGTCAGCGACAAGGATTCCGGGCGGACGAAAAGAATCGCACGGTCGCCGGCGCGTAAACCCTGGCTGTTGCGGCCGCGCAAGGGGCCGAACTTGGTATCCATAACCGCGTGCTGGTCGTCGGCCTTGCTGACATGGCCGTGGAAGGGATTGTTCTCGCCCACGAAAGAGGCCACGAACGCCGTCGCCGGATTATTGTATATCTCGGATCCGTTGCCGACCTGTTGAATGATGCCTTGGCTCATCACCGCGATCCGGTCGGACATGGTCAGGGCCTCGCCCTGATCGTGGGTGATGTAAATGAAGGTAATACCGACTCGCTGCTGGATGGTGCGCAGTTCCGTGCGCATGTGTTGGCGTAGCTTCAAATCCAGGGCGGACAAGGGCTCGTCGAGTAACAGCACGTCGGGTTCGACCGCCAGGGCCCGGGCGATCGCGACGCGCTGACGCTGGCCGCCGGACAGGGCGGTGACCAGCTTGTCGGCCTGATCGGACAGCGCGATCAAGGCCAGCAACTCGTCGGCGCGTTTGCGCCGCTCGAATTTGCTGACCCCACGCACTTCCAAGCCGAAGGCGATGTTGTCGGCCACCGTCATCAAGGGGAACAGGGCCAGATTCTGGAATATCAAGGCGGTCGGACGCCTGTTCGGCCCGATGCCGCGCATATTACGCCCGCCGATCCGAACCTCGCCCTCGGTTGGATCCATAAAGCCCGAAACCGCTCGCAGAATAGTGGTCTTTCCGCAGCCCGACGGGCCTAGGAAGCTGAAGAATTCGCCGTCCTCGATCCGCAGATTCGCATCGTCGACCGCAGTGAAATCGCCAAATCTAATAGTGACGTGGTCAAGCTCGACGTCGGCGCTCATGGTGTCTCCGCCCCCTGCGGTATCTGGTCCTGCCTCTTATGGGCATGGTTCTTTCGGCCGTGGCCTTAGTGTCGTGTCCTCCTACCCAGCGCCGGGCCGTCACCCCGCTCCGGATGGAGCGGGGTGGGACCGCGGGCTGAAGACGCGCGCCTAGGCGGCGACGAACTTGTCGCGATACTCGGCGCGAATTTCCGCGTACCAGGACGGGGTCGGCGGCCAGGGCCAGAGCCGATCCAGAGCATCGCCCGGATAGGCTTCCTGGAAGTTCTTTTTGGACATTTCGGTCAGGTGCTCATCGGCGCCCTTAACCGTTGCGTTGTAGCCGGTTTCGTTGGCCAACATACCGGCGTTGCCCGAATCGTACGCGAATTTGATGAACTCGTAGATCGCGTCGATGTTCTTGGCGCCGACCGGGATCGCCAAGCCGTCCAACCAAGTGAAAGCACCTTCCTGAGGCGCCATGAAGGTGACCGGCTTGTTATCGGCCTTGAGCTTGAGCGGCGGGCCGTCCCAAGTCTGACCCAGAACCACGTCGTTTTGCATGAAGCCGTTCACCTGGCCGTCGGCGTCGTTCCAGAATTGCTTCAGCCAGGGCTTATGCTCGACCGCGAATTTGGTGATCTCGCCCCAAATGCGGCGCATGTTGTCCTCGTCCTTGTAGGCGTCGAGCATGCGGTTCGAAGGCACCTTGCCGATCCGGTCCAGATACAGGCCAATGCCGGCCATCATGGAGTGCGGCCGGCCCATGACCTTGCCCTTCATGTCGTCGGCCCAAAGGTCGCCGTAAGACAGGTCGGCATAGTCGCGCGACCACTTGTCGGTCCGCCAGGCCAGGGCCTCTGTGCCCCAGAGATAGGGCAGATGGCGGGGCTCGCCGTCCCAGGAGAAGCCTTCGGAGATCTTGAGCATGGAGCCGATAACCGAATCGGTCGGCACCCGGTTCATGTCGATGGTCTTCAACAGGTTGAGATCCTGCCACTGCCCGGTGCGGTCGTTGGTCGGGCTGATCAGGTCGAAGCCGCGACCGCGGGTCGCCTTCATTTTATTGATCAGTTCCTCGTTCGAACCATAGGGCGTGTGCTTGATCTTGACCCCGGATTCCTTCTCGAATTTTTCCTTGAAGGGTTTCGGCAAATAGTCGGACCACATCATGATGTTGATGGTGCCCGAGGCCGCGCGGGCCTCCGACCCGATGACGAAGGGACCGGCCGCCGCGACGGCGCCGGCGGCCGCCGCGCCTTTGAGAAGTGTCCGCCGGGTAAAGGCCTTGGCCGCAAGTTGCGTCAATTCGCTCGCGCTGGGGGATTTGGTTTTTTTGCTCACGATATCTCTCCGTTCGGTTGTTGGAATCTCAGCGGTTCTTGGCAGGCGCGCGCCAAAAGGCGCACGTCTCGCGCAGGGGACCTGCGGTTCGGAGCAATACCGGATAACGGTTACAACCGTTCCAGCGATTCGGGATCAATGCCGCACCCGCATTCTGTAAGCCTCCGGCACCCTGTTCATTTGCACGCTCTTGCGGCGTGCTCTGGCGGCGGCCCGGCCATTGTCGTCGAGCACGCCATCCAAGGGCGGATGATACGCGTACCGGCGGCGAAACGAAACGGGCCTTCGCACTTAACCTCAAACCTTAAGGATGGCCGAAATGAGGAGAAAGGGCCAGATCGGTTATTTGCGTGGGGCCAAGAAATAGGGTCCAGGCTGGCGGGCGATGCCTTATAGTTGGCTGCCGCCCGGGGCGGCCCATATCGGAATCCTTGGAGATCACTATCATTCTGCCCGGCTTCACCCCCTTGGACGTGCTATCGCTGTGGTTCTTCCTGGCGGTTTGGGTTGGCTATACGGCGGTTGCCGATCATAGCCGCTGGAGCCGGCATAGCGTAAGCGCCGCCATGGACCGCTTTCGGCGCGCCTGGATGACCGAGATGCTGCGCCGCGAACTGCGCATGGTGGACACCCAAATCGTCGGTAACTTATTGAGCGCGATAGGTTTTTTTGCTTCCGCGACAATCCTGGTAGTGGGCGGCCTGGTCGCGGTCCTGGGGGCGGCGGAACAGGCCATGAATTCCTTGGCCGAGCTGCCGTTTTCGGTCCCGACCTCCCGCCCGGCCTGGGAGATCAAGGTCCTGCTCCTGATCACCATCTTCATCTATGCCTTCTTCAAGTTCGCCTGGGCCTTCAGGCTCTCCAACTATTGCTCCGTCTTGATTGGCGCGGCGCCGCCCTTGGGCCCGGATGGCCAGCCGCCGAAAGACGCCGAGCACCATGCGCGCCGCGCCGCCGCGGTGATCAGCCGCTCCGGCCAGCATTTCAATCGAGGCTTGCGGGCCTATTTTTTTGCGCTGGCGGCCCTGGGCTGGTTCGTCCATCCGATCCTTTTCATGCTGGTCACCGCATGGGTTGTGTTCGTTCTGTACCGCCGGGAGTTCCGGTCCCGCGCTCTCTTGGCGATCCGCGAGGAGGGCGGCGCCACGCCCGAGGATCAGGCCCGGGACCCATGAGGCACAGGTTCGCCAGGGCCGGACTGGCCTGCTCGATCGCGCTCGCGATGGCTCTAGGCGCGCCGGCGAGGCAGGCGGCAGGCAGCACCTCGGACCGGCAAGTCCGGGACGTGGTCTACGACTATGCCGTGACCAGCTATTGCGGCACCCTGACGCCGGAAGTCGAGGCCGGATTCAGGGCCGAGTTGGCCCAATTGACCGACGACAGCGGCTTAAACCCGGACCAAGCCAAGGCCCAACGGATCGCGGGCTGGGTCGCGGCCGACCTGGAATGGTCCAACCGGGGGCTTGGCGGCTACCGCGCTTGGTGTCAGAGCGAGGGCGTGGATGCGGCCCGCCGATTTCTGTCGCATGCCCCAGGGGGATCCTAAGGCCGCTCCCAAGTCTCCAGGGCCATGTCGGCCGCTTGCCGGCCCCCGCCTGTCCGTCTAGTGTTAAGGCCAGTGGCCTAACAGGCCCAATAATCTGGCCTTATGGAGCCAGGGAAGCACCGCTGCGCACTTAAGCCCCAGGGAGCGGTAATGCGCGAGTTGATATTTCCGGTCCGGCACGATGGCGAGGTCGGCTTGCAGGCGCAGCTTCGCGCGCATCTCGTGGATGCCATAATGGACGGCCGCCTGCAGGCGGACAGCCCCTTGCCCTCGTGCCGGCGTCTGGCCTATGCCCTCGGCGTCTCACGCAACACCGTTGTGCTGGCATATCAAGCCCTGGCCGGCGAGAGTTTCCTAATCTCGCGCGAGCGGGTCGGCTACTTCGTGAATACCGATATGCTGGAGGACCGGGCCCAGCCGAAGCCGCAGGCGCCGATTCAAAACGAATCCGGCCGGCTGACTGATTGGCGTCAGCGACTGCAATTGCACCCTTCCGATCAGCCACAATTGAGCAAACCCAAGAACTGGCACCAATACCCCTATCCCTTCATTTACGGACAGGCCGACCCGGATAGCTTCCCGATCGCGGCCTGGCGCCAGTGCTCGCGCCAAGCCCTGGGCTTGGCGGCGATCAATCGCTGGACCGAAGACAGCATCGATGAAGACGACCCCTTGCTGGTCGAGGAGGTGCGCACCCGGGTCCTGCCGCGCCGGGGGGTCCGCGCGGAGGCGGACGAGATCCTCATCACCATGGGCGCGCAAAACGCACTTTACCTGATCGCACGGCTGCTCGCGGGGCCGGGCTCGACCGTTGGCGTCGAGGATCCGGGCTATGTGGATGCCCGCAATATCTTCGCCTTGACCGGTGCGCGGGTGCGCCCCATGCCGGTCGATCACGGCGGCATGGTCATGGACAAGGCGGTACGCCGCTGCAACTGCGTTTACGTCACCCCTAGCCACCAGTCGCCGACCACGGTGACCATGCCCATGGAACGCCGGGTGGAATTGCTCGAGACGGCGGCCCGCCACAATATCTCCGTCATCGAGGACGACTATGAGGCCGAAGCAAATTTCGTCAGCTCGCCGACCCCGGCCCTAAAATCCATGGACCGGGACCGAACCGTTGTCTACGTGGGGTCGTTTTCCAAGAGCCTCGCGCCCGGTCTGCGGATCGGCTACCTGGTCGCGTCCGCCTCATTCATCGCGGAGGCGCGCATGCTACGCCGCTTGCTTTTGCGCCATCCGCCCTCGAACAATCAACGGACCGTCGCGCTGTTCATCTCGGGCGGCTACTACGACGCCTTGATCAACCGTCTGCAGCGGACTTACCGGGGCCGCTGGGAGGCCATGCGCGAAGCGCTCAATACCCATTTGCCGGACAGCACCCGGGTGCCGTCCTTCGGCGGGACCAGTTTCTGGGTCCGCGGGCCCGAAAACCTGGATGCTCACGAACTGGCCGCCGCCGCCCTCCGCCAGGGTATCGTACTGGAACCGGGCGCGCTGTTCTTTCACGCCGCGAAGCGCCCGAAGAATTATTTCCGGCTCGGCTTTTCCTCGATTTCCACCGAAAAAATTCCAAGTGGGATCAAGGAAATAGCAAGTCTTATTCAGAAAATAACTTAATCAGCCTGCGCCGCGGCAATAGCCGCTAGGGCGATGGCCGCCAGGCGTGCCTCCGGCGGGTCGGCGCGCGAGGTCAAGGTGATGGGGACCCGAGCCCCCAAGACCAGACCCGCGGCCGTGGCGCTCATGTAATAGACCATGGCCTTGAACAGGGCGTTGCCCGCTTCGATCGAGGGCACCACCAGGATATCGGCCTGGCCAGCCACCGGGCCGTCGATTTTCTTTACCGCCGCAGCCTCCGGCGAGATCGCCACGTCGAGCGCCAGGGGGCCCTCGACCAGTGCGCCGCGAACTTCGCCTTTGGCCGCACGCTGGGCAATCTCGGCCGCATGCAGGCTGCTTGGCATGGCATCGAGTTGGCTTTCCGTGGCCGAGAGAACCGCAACCCGGGGTTCGGCCTGCCCCAGGGCGTGGAGCAGGGCGACCGCATTGTTGACGATATGCAGGCGCGTGGCCACGTCAGGCGCCACGTTGACCGCCGCGTCTGTTATGCAGATCGCGCCGGCCCGCCCGGGCGCGCTCATATGAAACAAATGGCTGATACGCCGGTCAGTGCGCAGGCCGGCGTCGCGGTTGACCACGGCGCGCATCAGGGTGTCGGTGTGCACCTGCCCCTTCATGATCGCCGCGACTTCGTGGCCCCGAGCCAAGGCCACGGCGGTTTGTGCCGCATGGGACTCATCTTTGGCGGGGACGATGCGGATCTTGGAAACGTCCCAGCCCTGGGCTTTGGCGATGGCTTGAATCTCGCCGGGATCGCCGACCAGGACCGGTTCGATCAGGCCCAAGTCCGCCGCGCGCTGGGCACTTTCCAAGGCCAAGGCGCCGGCCGCACCCGCGATCGCGGTCGGCACCGGGGCGCCGGTGCGCGCCTTTTCGAGCAGGGCGGCCGGGATTTCAAAAGGAATACGGCTCAGCATGACGGCCTCATCATAGGATTGCCTCGGCGCTCAGGCCAGCCAGGCGCGGACCAGCACCGCGCAGGACAATAGGGCCAGCAGGACGACCACGAAACGCCGGAAGGCCGCGGGCGGGGTTTGAACGAAACGGCGGTTGCCGAGCCAGATGCCGATCAGCACCGGCGCGGCCAAGAGGGCCGCCATCATGAATACCTCGCGGGTGACCAGGTCTTGGGTTCCGGCCAAGGCCAGGGCGATGACATCCAAAACGAAGAGGAATGCGATCAGTGAGGCCCGCGAGACCTGGATCGGTGCGGGGGCGGAAAAATAGAACAAGATGACAGGCGGTCCGCCGATTCCTGTCCAACCGTTCAGCAGGCCGGAGACGGTGCCGGTGCAGGCGGCGGGCAGGGGGCCGGGTATGGCCTTGAGTGCGAAGCCCTGCGAAAGCAGAAATGTCGCCGCCAGAACCACAACGGCGATGGCCACCCGGACCGGTGCCGGCGGCAGGCTGGCCAGCAAATAGAGGCCGAGGGGTAACCCCAAGGCCACCCCCAGGAACAACCAGCGCAGGGATCGCCAATCCGCCTGCCGCCAGACCCCCGGCAAGAGGCCCAGGCTGGCGACGATCTCCAGCATGTAGACCGTCGGCACCACCAGGATCGGCGGAAACACAACTGACATGCCACTGACCCAAATGAGAGACGAGCCGAAGCCGCTGTAACCGCGCACGTAGGCGCCCACCGAAACGAACAGGACAGCGACCGCCACCGCCAGGGGATCCAAGGCCACTGTTTCGATGCTCCGTATCTCTATGGGTCATGGCAAGGTGCCGAGGTCAGAGTGACAGCCCCGGCATCCAGGCTTGGCGGTTTTCAGGAGGGTGGCGCACGCGCCAGCATTCACAGGACCCTGCCTTGATTCGGGCAACCCTCCCATGTTTCGCTATTCTAGCGAAGCAGCCAAGGGC
Source organism: Kiloniellaceae bacterium (assembly GCA_021776095.1). Lineage (GTDB taxonomy): Bacteria > Pseudomonadota > Alphaproteobacteria > Kiloniellales > J153 > JAJFGN01. The sequence continues at coordinate 35,572 of JAJFGO010000003.1, forward strand.
GAACAGAGCCAGATCGGCACTGCGCCTGGGGCCAGGACCGGCATTGCGGAGATCGGCTTGACGCCGAGCGCCCGAGTACGCGATCTTGCGGTCAAGCAATTCCGGCCCAGGTCGCCTTCCGCGCCTTGGGCCGTGCCATTCTCCTTCATCGTCATCCGAAACAGGCGGGTAAATCAGCCATGTCGAAAGTCGCATTCATCGGTTTGGGCGTTATGGGCTATCCCATGGCGGGCCATCTTCAGAACAAGGGTCACGAGGTGACCGTCTATAACCGCACGGCAGCAAAGGCGGAAAAGTGGGTGCAGGAATTCGGCGGCCGCATGGCCAAGACGCCGCGCGGCGCCGCCGAGGGCATGGATATCGCCTTTACCATGGTCGGCAACGACGACGATGTGCGCGCTGTTGTTCTAGGCGATGACGGCGCCTTTGCCGGTTTGGCTAAGGGCACCGTGTTGGTCGATCACACGACGGCTTCGGCCGACGTCGCGCGCGAAATCCACGGTGTCGGCAAGGGTTTGGGCATCGCCACCATCGATGCGCCGGTCTCCGGTGGCCAGGCAGGTGCCGAGAACGGTGTGCTGACGGTCATGTGCGGCGGTGAGGCAACCGCCTTCGACACGGTCAAGCCGGTGATTGATGGCTATGCCCGCGCCTGTACCCTGCTGGGCGATGCGGGGGCCGGGCAGCTGACCAAGATGGTCAATCAAATTTGCATCGCCGGCTTGGTTCAGGGCCTGTCGGAGGCGATGAACTTCGGCGCCCGGGCCGGGCTGGACATGCCGACCGTGATCGATGTGATCTCAAAGGGTGCGGCCGGGTCCTGGCAAATGGAGAACCGGGCCCCGACCATGTGCGACGGCAAGTACGACTTTGGCTTCGCGGTCGATTGGATGCGCAAGGACCTGGGCATCTGCCTGAACGAAGCCAACCGCAATGGCGCGCGCCTGCCGGTGACCGCCTTGGTGGATCAATTCTACGCCCAGGTTCAAGCCCGCGGCGGCAACCGCTGGGACACCTCCAGCCTGATGCACCTGCTGGTCAACGACTGACCAAGTCAAAAACGAAGGCCCGTCTTCGCCCCGAGAACTCAGGGGGCGAAGACGGGCCATTTTTTTGCGCCGGACGCGTGGTCGCGCCTATCCGGCCGCTTCGACCGCTCGCTTGGCGATGACGCCGACCAGGTGTGCCCGGTAGGCGGCGGAGGCATGGATGTCGGCGTTCATGTTATCTTCCGGCACGCCGATGCCCGCGAGTGCCTCGGCGCTGAAGTTGCCGCCCAGCGCCGCTTCCATTTCCGCCACCCGGAACACGCCGCCTTCGCTGGCACCGGTTACCGCGACCCTGACCCCGGCCGGTCCCTGGGCGGCCATGACGCCGACAATGGCGTAGCGCGAGGCTGGGTTCGGGAACTTGGCGTAGCCTGCTTTCTGCGGCACCGGGAACGAGATCTCGGTGATGATCTCGTCATCCGCCAAGGCGGTTTCGAACAGCCCTGTAAAGAAGTCGTCGGCCGCGATTTCGCGTTTGGTGGTCTTGATCGTGGCGCCCAGGCCAAGCAAGCCGGCCGGATAGTCGGCCACCGGGTCGTTGTTGGCGACCGATCCGCCGATGGTGCCGCGGTTGCGGACTTGCGGATCGCCGATCCCTTCGGCGAGCGCGGCCAGGGCAGGGATCTTGGCCCTAACCGTGGCATCGCCGGCGACCGCGGCATGGCAGGTGCCGGCCCCGATCACAATCGCGCCGCCGTCCTCACGGATACCCTTCAGCGCAGCGATGGCTCCCAGATCGATCACGTCCGAGGGGCTTGCCAGGCGTTGCTTCAGGGTTGGCAGCAGGGTCTGACCGCCGCTCATGACTGTGCCGTCCGACGCGCCGGATAGGGCGCTGATCGCTTCGTCGATCGAGGCCGGCCGGTGATAGTTGAATGCATACATCTCTGGCTTCTCCTTACTCGGCGGCCTGGGCGCGCGATTGCAGGGCGCGCCAGACCTTTTCCGGTGTGGCCGGCATATCGATGTCCACGCCGATGGCGTCGACGACGGCGTTCAACACGGCCACCGGCGAGCCGATCGCGCCGGCCTCGCCGCAGCCCTTCACACCCAAGGGATTGTGCGGGCAGGGCTGATTGGTTTCCTCGGTCTTGAATGAGGGCAGGTTATCGGCCCGGGGCATGCAGTAATCCATGAGAGAACCGGTTAGAAGTTGCCCGTCCTCATCGTAGACGCATTGCTCGTAGAGGGCCTGACCGATGCCCTGGGCAAAGCCGCCGTGGAGTTGGCCGGCCACGATCATGGGGTTCATGACCTTGCCGACATCGTCGATCCCGACCATATCGAGGATCGTCACGTGGCCGGTGTCGGGGTCGACCTCGACCTCGGTGAAATAGGCGCCCGAGGGGAAGGTGAAGTTCGCTGGGTCGAAGAAGGCCGTCTCGTCGAGGCCCGGCTCCAAGACATCCAGGGGATAATTGTGCGGCACATAGGCCGCGAAAGCGATCTCCGCCATGGTCTTGGTCTTGTCCGTTCCGGCCACCGAATAGGTCCCCTTGGAATACTCGACATCCTCGGCCGAGGCTTCGAACAGGTGGGCCGCGATCTTCCGGCCCTTCTCGACGATCTTCTCCGCCGCCTTGTAGACAGCGGCACCGCCGACCGGGCCTGAGCGCGACCCGTAGGTGCCCATGCCGAAGGGCACCACGCCGGTATCGCCGTGGACCACCTCGACATTTTCTTCCGGAATACCCAGACGCTCCGCAACGATTTGGGCAAAGACCGTCTCGTGGCCCTGGCCATGGGAGTGGCTGCCGGTGAAGACGGTCACGCTGCCGGTCGGGTTGAACTTGATGTTGGCCGATTCCCACTGGCCGACGCCCCCGCCCAGCGCGCCGACGACCGCCGAAGGGGCCAGGCCGCAGGCCTCGACCCAGCACGACAGACCAAGGCCCCTGAGCTTGCCGCGCGACGCGGACGCCTGCTTGCGCGCCGAAAAGCCCGCGTAGTCGATGACTTCCTTGGCCCGATTGAGCAAGCGCGGGAAGTCGCCCGAATCGTACTGCACCAGGCAGGGCGACTGATAGGGGAACTCTTCCGGCTGGATGAAGTTGCGCTGGCGCAGCTCGGTCGTGTCGATGCCCATTTCCCGGGCCGTTTTATCGACCAAACGTTCGACCACGAAGGTTGCCTCCGGCCGCCCGGCGCCACGATAGGCATCGACCGGGCCGGTGTTGGTGAACACGGTTTTCACCTCGCCGTAGACCGCCGGTGTCCGGTACTGTCCGGCCAGCAAGCAGCCGTACAGGTAGCTCGGCGTCGCGGTCGAGAAGATCTGGTTGTGTGCCCCGACATTGGCCAGGGTGGAAACCCGCAATCCCAGGAAAATGCCGTCCTTATCGACGGCTAGCTCGGCACGGGTTTCGTGGTCGCGGCCGTGGGCGTCGGTCAAGAATGCGGCCGAGCGGTCTGCCACCCACTTGACTGGCCGGCCCAACTTCTTGGCGGCCCAGAGCGTGACAATCTCGTCCCGGTAGACGTAAATCTTGGAGCCGAAACCGCCGCCCACATCGGGCGCCACGACCCGCAGCTTATTCTCCGGCCCCAGGCCCATGAAGGCGGCCAGCACCAGCCGGGCGACATGGGGATTCTGGCTGGTAGTGAACAAGGTCATCGTATCCGTGCCGCTGTCGTAGTCGCCGATCGCCGCCCGGGGCTCGATCGCATTCGGGATCAAGCGGTTGTTGTGGATATCCATCTTGGTGACATGGTGGGCCTTGGCGAAGGCCGCGTCGGTCGCGGCCTTGTCGCCGATCTCCCAATCGACGCACAGATTGCCCGGCACATCGTCATGGAGCTGCGGTGCCCCGTCGGCCAGGGCGGCCTTCATCTTGGTGACGGCCGGCTGGGGGTCGTAATCGACCTCGATCAATTCGGCGGCGTCCTTGGCCTGGGCCAGAGTCTCCGCGACCACCACCGCGACTTGCTCGCCAATGTAGTTGACGCGGTCGGAGGCCAGGGCGCTGACCGCGGGCGACTTGTGCGGTTCGCCGTTTTTCTGGGTCACGACCCAGCCGCAGATCGGTCCAGTGACCCCGTCGGCGGCAAGATCGGCCGCGGTGAAAACGCCGACCACGCCGGGCGCCTGCTTGGCGGCGCTCGTCTCGATACCCTTGATCTTGGCCCGCGCGTGCGGCGACAACAGGAAATAGGCGTAGGCCTGACCCGGCCGGTTCAACTTCTTGGCGGCCCAGAGCGTGACGATTTCGTCCCGGTAGACGTAAATCTTGGAGCCGAAACCGCCGCCCACATCGGGTGCCACGACCCGCAGCTTGTTTTCCGGCCCCAGTCCCATGAAGGCGGCCAGCACCAGCCGGGCGACATGGGGATTCTGGCTGGTGGTGTAGAGGGTCGAGCTGTCGGTGCCGCTGTCGTACTCGCCGATTGCGGCACGCGGTTCGATGGCGTTTGGGATCAAGCGATTATTGACGATATCCAGCGTGGTGACGTGGTGCGCGTTGGCAAAGGCCGCGTCCGTGGCGGCCTTGTCACCGATCTCCCAGTCGAAGCACAGGTTGCCCGGCACATCGTCGTGAAGCTGCGGTGCGCCATCGGCCAAGGCGGCCGTCATTCGGGTAATTGCCTGCAGAGGCTCGTAATCGACCTCGATCAGCTCGGCGGCGTCCCTGGCCTGGGCCAAGGTTTCCGCGACCACGAGCGCGACCTGCTCACCGACGAAGTTGACCCGGTCCGAGGCCAGTGCGCTGACCGCCGGCGACTTGTGCGGTTCGCCGTTCTTTTGGGTCACGACCCAGCCGCAGATCGGCCCGCCGACCCCGTCGGCGGCCACATCGGCAGCGGTGAAAACGCCGACAACGCCGGGCGCCTGCTTGGCCGCGGCGGTGTCGATGCCCTTGATCTTGGCCCGCGCGTGCGGCGAGGGCAGGAAATAGGCATAGGCTTGGCCATGCCGGTTGATGTCGTCCGTATAGCGCCCCTTGCCGGTCAAGAAGCGATTGTCTTCCTTGCGCCGGACGGCGGCGCCGAGTCCTGTTTCTGCCATGGCCCTAACCCCTCATCGCTTGCGCGGCGGCGTGTATCGCCTTGACGATGTTGTGATAGCCGGTGCAGCGGCAAATGTTGCCTTCCAGCCAGTCGCGAATCTCGGTCTCGTCCGGGTTCTTGTTGCGCTGCAGAAGGTCGGCCGCGCTCATCACCATGCCCGGGGTGCAAAAGCCGCACTGCAAGCCGTGATGTTCTTTGAAGGCGGCCTGGATTGGATGCAGCGTGCCGTTCTGCGCCATGCCCTCGATCGTGGTGACCTCGGCGCCCTCGGCTTGAAGCGCCAATACGGTACAGGCCTTGGCGGACTCGCCGTTGACATGAACGACGCAGGCGCCGCATTGGCTGGTGTCGCAGCCGACGTGGGTTCCGGTCAGGCTCAAATTCTGGCGCAGGAACTCGACGAGCAGCGTGCGCCCCTCGACTTCACCGCTGACGGCCTTTCCGTTGACGGTCATGGAAACGCTAGGCATAGGACATGTCTCCCTTGCAACGGCCCGGTCCGAACGGACCGGACATCTTCATTCTGATTTCTTGTTCAAGCGGGCCAGTCGGCCCTTACGGGCTCGTCAGGTGGCCGGCCCGCCTCCCTGGCATCAAGTTTGTTGCGCCGCCTTGGCTAGGTCAAGCAATTCGCGCGTGCAGCCATCGCGGCAGGCATTTCCGCCTAGCGTGCAAAGACCAACAATAGAACCGCGACGGCGGCGATCAGGCCCAGAATCCAGACCATGGGGCTCAAGCCGCGGCTCTCCGCCGCCTGCGGCGCCGGTGCGGCTATAGGGCCTTCCGGGGCCGCCGGGGCGCCCTGCGCGACCACCACGTCGGAGAATTTGCCGAAAAAATCCCCCGCCATTTTCTTCGCCGTGCTGTCGATCAGGCGGGCGCCGATCTGCGCCAACTTGCCGCCGACCTGGGCCTGGACCTCGTAATGCAGGATCGTCGCCGCGCCGTCTTCCTCCAGGCGCACCTTGGCGCCGCCCTTGGCAAAGCCGGCGGCGCCGCCCTTGCCCTGGCCGGAGATGGTGTAGCCGTTCGGCGGATCGAGGTCGGACAGGGTCACGGCGCCGGCGAACTTGGCGGAGACCGGACCCACCTTGGCCTTTACCTTGGCGTTGAATTCTGTGTCCGAGGTCTTTTCGATCTCCTCGCATCCGGGGATCGCCTGCTTCAGGATCTCGGGATCGTTGAGGGCCTCCCAGACGGCTTGGCGCGGCGCCTCGATGCGATGTTGGCCGGACATTTCCATGGTGCAGACCTTTGGATTAATTCAGTTGGGGGCAGGGGCCCTGCGGCCTTGAATCCTAGTCAGGGTGCTCGCACGGCGCAAGAAAGTGACCGGTATGGCGATGCGCTCAACCGCCCAGGAACAGGCGGCCGACCTGGGGGTCTTTGAGCAGTTCGTCGCCGAGCCCGGCCATGGCGACCTGGCCGGAGACCAGCACGTAGCCGATGTCGGCGAACTCCAGGCCCTTTTTCGCGTTCTGCTCGACCATGACGATGGTCTTGCCTTCGGTCATCTGCAAATCGCGCAGGATTTCGAAGACCATGTCGATGAAGCGCGGCTCCAGCCCGATAGAGGGCTCGTCGACCAAGAGGATCTCGGGTTCCATGACCAAGGCGCGGCTGATTTCCAGCAGGCGCCGTTCGCCGCCGGAGAGCACCCGCGCCGGCTTGTTGCGGCGCTCGGCCAGGCGGGAATACTTCTGGAACACCCGCTCGGCAGCCTCCTTGGCCTGGTCTGTCCCCGATTTCAGGAAGCCGCCCATCCAAAGGTTTTCCTCCACCGTCATGTCGGGGAAGACCGAGTTGTCCTGCAGGATGTAGGCGATGCCGGACTTGCGCAGTTTGTCCTTGGGCGACATGCGCGTGACGTCTTCGCCGCCGATCGAAATGGTTCCGCCGAAAATATTGGTGAAGCCGAAGATCGAATGCAGGATCGTAGACTTGCCCGCGCCGTTCGGGCCGATCAGGCACAGGGACTGACGCTTCGCCACCTGGAGGTCGAGGTTGTGCAGGATCTCCATCTGCCCATAGCCGGCGTTCAAGGACTCGATGGTGAGAAACGGCTCGCCGTTGGCCAGTGCGGCCAATTGGTCGCGCGGCGGGCCTTGTTCCGAGATACGTTCGGCTTCGCGTGCGACGTCTTCGACCGAGATGACGGTCTCGACCCCTCCCATGTGATAGCCGCGGATCGCCTTCGCGATATCGACCTTTTTCTTGGGCCCGTCCGCCATGGTCAATGCGCGCCCAAGTAGGCGTCGACCACGCGTTGATCGTTTTGGATTTCTTCCGGCGTGCCGTGGGCCAACATTTCGCCGTGCGCCAGACAATATATATTGTCCGCCAGGTTCATGATCACCCTCATGTTGTGTTCGATCACGAAGAGCGTGATGCCGAAATCCTCGTTGGCGCGGCGCAGGCGGTCGATCAAACCGTTGATCAGGGTCGGGTTGATTCCGGCGGTCGGCTCGTCGAGCAAGAGGACCTTGGGCTCGTTGATCAGGGCCATGGCGAATTCGAGCAGCTTTTGTTGGCCGAAGGACAGGCTGCCGGCCGGCAGCATGCGTTTCTGATAGAGGCCGACGAACTCCAGGATCGCCTCGGCGCGGTCGATCACCTCGGCGGGGAACTTGGAGAACATGCGCGCCAAGGGCATTCGGCGCTGCGGCACCGAGATCATCATGTTGTCCATGCAGTTCATCTTGCCGTAGATGCGGGTCTGCTGGAACGTGCGCAGCAATCCCAGGCGCGCGATCTGCGGCACCCGCATTCGGGAAATCTCTTGCCCCTCGAAGGTGATCGATCCCTCGTCGATGGGATGGTACCCGACAACCGAGTTGAACAGTGTGGTCTTGCCCGAACCGTTGGGACCGATCAGGCCGGTGATCCCGCCCTCCGGTACGTTCAGGCTGATTTGGCTGTTGGCGATCACGCCGCCGAAGCGTTTCGAGACGCCGGAGATTTCGATCAAGTTGGTCATTCCGCCGCCTCGCGTGCGGCGGCGCCCTTGGCGCTCAACTTGTCGTCAACCACGATGCCGAAGAATTCCGGCCATTTATCTTGCGCCCAGCCCAGAATGCCCTGCTGAAAGAAGACCACGTTGACGATGATGATGGCGCCCAGCGCGACCCATTGCCAGCCCAGCAAATAGGTCCAGGTCACCTCCTTGATCACATGAAACAGGGTGGCGCCCAGGACCGGACCCCACAGCGTGCCCTTGCCGCCCAGAAGCGACATGACGACCATAAAGATCCCGAAGGTCACGGTCGGGAAAGCGACCTCCAGGGGCTCGATGAAGCCGGCCATGTTGCCGAAGATCGCGCCGGAGATACCCAGGAAGAAAGCGGCGATGCTCCAGGCCACGACCTTGTAACGGGTCGTGCGGATGCCCATTGCCTCGGCCTTTTCCTCGTCGTCGCGGATCGCGTTGATCGTGGTTTGGAAGCGCCCCGAGTAAAGCCACTTCAGGAAGCCGAAGGTCGTGATCGCCGAGACGAAACACAGAGAGTAGAAAAACAGCGAACGGGATTCCGGCTCGCCCGGATAGACCGGCATGGAGATGCCGCCGCCGCCGCCCACATAGTCCCAGCCGCCAACTAGCTCGCCCGCGGCCAGGGCCACGCCCAAGGTGCCGATGGCGAAATAGGGGCCGCGTAGCCCGAAGACCATGGAGCCGAAAATCACCGCGATCAGGGTGCAGAATATCGCCGCCGCCACGATACCGAGCGCGATTCCGGTGAAATACTGCGCCGTGGTGAAGTCTACCTTCACACCGCCGAACGCCGAAGTATAGGCGGCAACGTCGTAAACCAGGCCAATCTGCACAACCGCCGAGATGTACATCCCCGCCCCGAAAAACAGGATATTACCGAGCGAGTTGTATCCCATCTGACCGCCCATGATGTCCCAGGTCAGGGCGAAGAGAATCATGATCCAGAGCATGGCGATCTGGAAGGTATAGTTGGGAAATACGAAGGGCGCGACGAGTCCGAAAACCAGAATTGCCGCGTGGCCCAGGAGCGCCGCGTGGCTGATTCGCCGCTTTCTCGCGACGGTCATGCGACGACCTTGCGGTGCCGGCGCATCTGAAGCTGGCGAAAGATCAAGACCAGAACCAAGAGACCGACCACGGTCGCCTGCTGGAATTCGGCCCCCAGGACGAAGCCGGAGAATTGCTCGGCAGCGCCCAGGCCGAGGCCGGCGATGATGACGCCCGGCAAATTGCCCAGCCCGGCCGCGGTTACGATGACGAAGGAGCGGATCGAATAGCTGATCCCGAAGAACGGCTGAATGACCCAGATCATCGATATCAGCACGCCCGCCGCCCCGCAGATCGCCGCATTCAAGGCGAAGGTGAAGGCATAGACCTGATCGGTGTCGATACCCATGATCTTGGCCGCGCGCGCGTTCTGCGCCGTGGCGCGGATCGCCTGGCCCATGCGCGACGTTTTCATGAAAATCACGATCAGGGCCGCCAAGGTGCCGGCCAGGATTAGCGAGACCAGCTTGATCTCGGCCAGGGTGACCTGACCGCCGAAGAGAAACAGGATATCGAAGCCTGACTCGGCGGTTTGGACATCGGGGCCGAAGATGAGGTTGAGAACCTGTTGGATCACCAGGGCAAGCCCGAAGGTGGCCAGCAGGGAGGTAAAGAGATCGCGTCCGATCACATGCGCGATGATGAGACGGTAAACCAGCCAGCCGAAGCCGAACATCAAGACGGCCGCGACCGGAAGCGCCAGGATCGGGTGGAAACCCAAGGTCGAGAACACATAGGCGATGTAGCCGCCCATGATGACAAAGTCGCCTTGTGCCAAGTTCTTGACGTTGGTGACGCCCCAAACCAGGGCCAAACCGTAGGCGGCGAGGGCGAAGATGGCGCCGATCAAGATACCGTCCAGCAATAGCTGAACGTTGAGCAAGGGCGCGATGCCAAGCAGAGAAATATTATCCCACATATTTTAACCCGGAGGGTTTGGAGCTGGGCGTTACCGTGAACCAGGCGATTCCGGTGGTATGTGAATCCACCGCCCCCGCCGGTTAAGGCGAGGGCGGGACATTCGATTCTAGGCTATCGCTCTCGGTGCCGGCTTAGTACTTCGGATTGCGCGGATGCACGGCCTCGTGGGATGCCCACTTGGACGGCGCCACCACATTGTACTTACCGCCCTGAATCTGACGCAGCACCATGGGCTTGGCGACGTTGTTGCCTTGCGGCGAGAACTTGATCTTGCCGTAGAAGGTGTCCATCTCCGTCGCCGCGATGGCGTCCCGGACTTTGCCGATGTCGAAGGAGTCCGCCCGCTCCAAGGCGTCTTTCCACACCAGCACCGCCGCGGAAGCTTGGGCGGACTGGTACGGCACCGATTTATAGCCCTCAAAAGTCTTCTTGAAGAGGGCATCGTACTCGGCCGCGGTGCCGAAGTAGCCGTCCTTGTAGCTCAGGGTCTCGGCCCATTGGGTTGGGCACAAGAGCCCCTCGGACGCGCCTTCGAACTTGGCGGTGACCTGCGCGGCCTCGCAATGGGTCATGGCGACCATCGGCGTGTCGATCCGCATTTCCTTGAGCTGACGTGCCGCGGTGGCCGCGCCCTTGGAATGGCCCGATATCACCAAGAGGTCGGGTTTGAGCGCCTTGACCTTGGTCAGGGTCGCCGACATGTCGCTCAGGTCGCGCGGCAGCTTGTCGTCGATGACGATCTGCATGCCGAATTTCGCGGCGTCGTCGACCACACCGGCTCGCACGTCCAAGGAGAACGGGTCATTCTCGAACGCCATGGCGATGCGTACATCCGAGGCTTTCTTGCCGTTCTTTTCCGCAACTTCCGCCGCCAGGGCGATCGCGCTCGCCAGGTATTGCTCGGAGGTCGAGAGCACGGCAAAGAGATATTTGTAGCCCTGCGTGAACAGCGACCGCGAGGCGCCTTCCGCCTCGATCATCGGGATCTTGTACTTCTCCGTGACCGGGGCGATCGCCTTGGTCAGGCCGGAGGAATACGGGCCGAGCAGGAACTTGACGCCATCTTGTTTAATCAAGCGTTCCGCCAATTGGGCGCCGCGGGCCGGGGTCGATTCATCGTCGTAATAGACGACCTTGAACTTGTAGGACTTGCCGCCGACCATGACGCCGCCGGCGTCGTTGATTTGTTTGACGGCCAACTCGTAACCGTTCTGGGCGTGGATTCCGTTGGTCGAATACTTACCGGTCAACGAAATCGCGGATCCCAGAATGATCGTGTCGCCCTCGACCTTCGCCGAGGCCGGGGCCGCCAAGCCTAAACTTAGCGATGCGGCCATGGCCGCAGCCGCGCAAATGGGCTTCATAAATGACATCTCTTTCAACCTCCCATGTTGTTTGCCGCTTTGGTTAGCAGCCGGTTTCTTGTGACCGTCATTTGATTAGAAATGGATCATATCGAGCCTGGCGAGCGGCGCAAGTCCCGCAAGGGAGCGTCGTAGCAAGCGCCCGATAGCAGCGAAAGCCGTCGCCGATTTCTGGCGGAAACTCTCGCGATTTGACATAGTGCAATGCAGCAATCGGGCCGCCGCGGCAAATTCCCTCCGCGCCGCTGGACCGCGGCGGCGCACCTCTCATGGCCGTTGGGGCGCCTATGGAAATCCTGATCCAGTTCCTGGTTATTCTCTTGGCCGCGCGCGCCTTCGGTGAGATCTCGGTCCGCCTTGGCCAGTCACCTTCGGTGGGCGAGCTTCTCGCGGGCGTCGCTGTGGCTGCCGTGGCCGGGTGGTTGGGAGTCCATGCGCCGGTTTTGGGCGGCCTGGTGGCCAGCCCGGCGCTCGGCTATGCGGCACAGGCCGGTGTGTTTTTCCTGGTTCTTCAGGCAGCGGTCGAGATGCGGCCGGTGGAGATCGCACAAGCGACCAAAGGTGCCGTCGCCATCGCATTGGGCGGGGTGATGGTGCCCTTGGCTGGCGGTGTCGGTCTTGGGCTTCTGTTCTTGCCGGAAACGCCGCAGGCCCAGACCTTGGCCCTGGTCATCGGTGTGTCCATGGCGATCACCGCAATACCGACCACGGTCAAGGTCTTCTCCGAGCTGGGCTTGCTCCACACCAAGGTCGGCGAACTGGTCGTCTCGGCGGCGATCATCGACGACGTTATAGGGCTGATCCTGCTCGCCGCGGTGATTGCTTTAGTCCAGACCGGTCAGTTGCCGGACCTCGGCGCCCTTGCGTGGATGCTGGCCAAGGTGGCCGCCTTTTTTGCCATAACGATCTTGCTGGGCGTCCAACTCTATCCAAGGATCAGCCGCCGCATCCAGGAAATGCAGGCCGCGACCCTGGAATTGAGCGCGATGGTCATGGCCGGATTGGTTTATGGGTGTTTGGCTGAGATCCTGGGGTTGCATTGGATCCTGGGGGCCTTCATGGCCGGACTGTATTTCGAGGAATCGAGGGTCGGCGCCCTGGCCTATGAGGACTTGCGCCTGATCCTGACCGCCCTGACCAACGCCCTTCTGGGGCCCTTGTTCTTTGCCTGGATCGGCCTTCAAGTGAACCTTGGGGCCGTGGGCGTGGCCCCGGTGTTCCTTCTTGCGCTAATCCTTGTCGCCTTTGCCGGGAAAGCGCTTGGTGCCGGGTTGCCCGCCCGCGCGGTCGGGCGCAGCTGGCGCGAGGCCGCCATGGTCGGCGTCGGCATGTCGGGCCGCGGCGCCATGGAGTTGGTGGTGCTCAGCGTGGTGCTCGAGGCCGGTCTGTTCGGATCCTCGTCAGGCGACGATTCGGTGACAGGTCAGCTGTTCTCCCTGTTGGTTATCATGGCCATGACCAATACCCTCATGATGCCGATGATCTTGACCTGGCTGAACCGGCCCCAGGGCTGTGCGGCCAAACCGCCGGGATAGGGCTCAGTCCATAACCCGGCCGTCCTCGGCCTGCCAGGGCAAGGCGCGGCGCAACGCGCCGTCCACCGCGCTGTAAAGCGTGACCGCGAAGAGCGCCAAGACGAACAGCGCGGCAAACATCAGATCGACCTGCATACGAGCATTGGCCTGCAGCATCAGGTAGCCCAGGCCGGCGCTGGAGCCGACCCATTCGCCGACCACGGCGCCGATCGGGGCCACCGCCGTGGCCACCCTGAGGCCCGAACTGAGCGCGGGTAGCGCTGCCGGTATGCGGATCCGCCACAGGGTTCGCAACGGGGTGCCGCCCATGGTCTGGGCTAGGTCCAGCCAGCCCGGCTCGGTCCGGCGCAGGCCATCGAAAAACGCCGCAGTCACGGGGAAATAGATGATCAGCGTGGCCATGGCGACCTTGGAGGCGAGGCCGTAGCCCAGCCAGAGCACCAAGACCGGGGCGAGGGCAAAGACCGGGATTGCCTGGCTGATGACCAGGACCGGCAGGAGCCAGCGGCGCAGGGCACGCTGGCTGGCGATGGTCAAGGCGGTGGCGCAGCCCAAAAGGGTGCCGAACAGCAGGCCGAGCAGGATCTCCGCGATGGTGACCGCAGCGTGTCCGAGCAATGCCGGCCAATGACTGACCAGGGCGGTCGCCACCCGGGCCGGGGCGGGCAGGATGTAGTGCGGCGTCCCACTGGCCACAACAACGATATGCCAAAGGAGGATCAGGCCGGCGAAGACGATCACGGAACGCAGCGGCTTCATGACCTAGAATCCCGCGTGTTGCCGGCCGCCTGGGCCGTGCCCAGGCGCTTCAGCAACTCGGCCTGCAGGCGTAAGATGGCGGGATCGGTGGCGTCCCGGGGTGGCGGACTTGGCGGTCTCAAGGCGTGGTCAAGGCGCGCAGGGACTCCGGCCATGATCCGGATGCTGTCGCCCAGGCGCAGGGCCTCAAGCGGGTCGTGGGTGACCAGCAACACGGTCCGGCCCCGCAGCAAGCGGGCGGCCAGGTCCTGCAGTTGATAGCGCGTGATGGCGTCGAGGGCGGAAAACGGCTCGTCCATCAGCACCACTGGCCGCGATTCCATCAAAGTCCGCGCCAAAGCGACCCTTTGGCGCATGCCACCGGAGAGGCGGGCCGGGCGGTCGGCTTCACGCCCGGCCAGGCCGACTTGGGCGATCAGGTCTTGGGCTCGGGCCGCCAAGGCGGGACTAGGCGGCTCGCCTCGCAAATCCGGGCCCAGCAAGACGTTGCCCAACACGCTTAACCAGGGCAGAAGCAGGTCCTGTTGGGCCAGATAAGCGATCCGGCCGTCCAAGGCGCCGCCGGTTTGGTCCGTGGCGCGGCCTTCGGCGCCGTGGGCGAGCCCGGCGATCAGCCGCAGCAGGCTAGTCTTACCGACCCCGGACGGGCCCAGCAGGCAGGTGGTCCGCCCCGCCGGCAGGACCAGGTCCAGCGCCTCGAAGACGGTCGCGGCCCCATAGCGCAGCCCGGCCGCGTGCAAATGTATGGCGGGTGCGCCGGCCGCTTGGCCGTCCGGGTTCGCACTATCCAACCCTGGCGGCGCATCGGTCCCCATGGGTGCCCCCGGACTAGCCGCTCTTACTTGGTTAAGTCGATACGGTCGCGGCTGGAAACGCTCAAGCCTGCCAGGCAGTCCAGGTCTTCGCCCGTGGCGGCGGAGCGGCAGGAAGGTATATCGTTTACTAAGACCTTGCCGATGGTGGCGCAGGCGCGGTCCAGAAGCTGAAAGCGCACCACGGTTGTTTTTTCGGTGCGTAACGGGGCCAAATCCAAGACCAGTTGCTGGGCGATGATGCCGTCCGTGTCGAAAACATAGAGATCGAGGCTAAAGCGGTCGAGCGCTGCCGCCATATGGTTGCGCAGGACGAAGGCGCCCACACAGGTGTTTTGGTCTCTATCCTCAACCTTGTTGAGCTCGATCGCGAGATCGGGGCCGGCCGCGCTGGCCCCTAGGGGTGCCCCAAGCAGGGCAGTAAGGCCAACCAGGGGCAAGGTCCAGGTCCCGCGCGTTCTTTTGGTCATGTCTCAAAAAACTCTCATAATCTATTGATATTAGGAGCTTGCATCCTCTTGTTTTCTCGGTGCGCTGACGAAAGTTATTGATCCTAGCGGGCCGCCGGGCCGCCTGTCGAGCATACCCTTACGCCTCGCCCAATATATAGTTGATCGCAGGTTTTATGATACTCAATGTGGCCTTTAAATGGGAAGGGGTGTACCGCTCCCGGGAGACGATTTGCCGCGCCCTGCCGATCGGTCTATCTAGCCAGGGCCCACCGTCAACCTCGTGCGAGCTGTCATGGCGGATGCCCTGTGTGCCAAAGCGCCCGATTTCGTCCCGCCCCGGTTCATCGGTAGCGAAATCTATCGCCGGTCGACCTATGGATCGCGCCATCCGCTTGCGATTCCCCGGGTTTCGACCGTGATGGACCTGTGTCGGGCCTTGGATTGGCTGCCGGACGAGGTTTACCTGGATAGTCCACGTGCCACACCGACACAGCTGACCCGATTTCACGATCCGGCCTATGTAGCGGCGGTCCAGGAGGTCGAATTGCGGCAAGGCGCTGCGCCGGAGGTGCGCGAGCGCTTCAATCTGGGCCGAAACGGTAACCCGATATTTCCGGAGATCTTCCGCCGCCCAGCGACCGCTGCCGGTGGAGCAATCCTGGCCGGAACCCTTTTGGCGATGCCGGGCACGATCTATCACCCGGCCGGCGGTACCCATCACGGCCGGGCCGATCGGGCGAGTGGTTTTTGTTACTTCAACGACCCGGTCCTGGCGATCCTGACCATGCTCGATGGGGGTTTGGGCCGGGTGCTTTACCTGGACGTCGATGCCCATCACGGCGACGGGGTGCAGGACGCGTTTCATGATGATTTCCGGGTCCTGACCGTTTCGGTGCACGAGGCGGGGCGCTGGCCCATGGGCCCCGATGGTACGGGGTCCGGTGCCTTGGCCGATCGGGCCGACGGCCTGGCGCGTAACCTGCCGGTGCCGGCCGGCTTCAATGACAGCGAAATGGCCTTTGTGCTGGAGGCCGGGCTCTTGCCCCTGGCCGAGGATTTCGGCCCGGAAGCCGTGGTCCTGCAATGCGGTGCCGATGCCTTGGAGGACGATCCCCTGAGCCGCCTGTCCTTGTCCAATCGGGCCCTGTGGGGCGTGGTCGCGGCGGTCCGCCGCCTGGCTCCGCGGGTGCTGGTGCTAGGTGGCGGTGGCTACAACCCCTGGTCGGTCGGGCGCTGTTGGACCGGGGTCTGGGCGATGCTGAACGATCGGGCCATACCGGATCGGCTTCCGCCGGCGGCCGAAGCGGTCCTGCGCCGGCTCGAGTGGCATCATAGCCGGGGCCGCAACCCGCCGGAGGCCTGGTTCGAGACCCTGGCCGATACGTACAGGCCGGGCCCCGTGCGGGCCGAAGTGCGGGCCGCGGTGGCAGCGGTTCTAGTGCCCTAGGCAGATATTGCGGGTTGGGCCGACGCCCTCTATGTCTTGACCATGCGGATCGCGGCAAGACTATCCTTTGCGCTGGTTCTACTGCTCGCCGGGCTTTGTCCGGCCGGAGCCCAAACCGCGCTGGAAGTTTTCGAGCGTGATGACCTGGCGATCGAAACCGTCGGCGGGGCGCGGTACGAGATCGAGGTCGAGCTCGCCCTGACGCCTCGGCAGCAAGCCCAAGGATTGATGTACCGCCGTGATCTTGCCGCCGACTCGGGCATGCTGTTCGTCTACCGGCGGGACGGGCCGGTTAATATGTGGATGAAGAACACCCTGATTCCGCTCGATATGCTGTTCTTGGCGCGGGACGGACGGATCGTACGCGTGGCCGAACGTACGGTACCGCACTCTCTGGCGACCATATCGTCGGGGGAATCCGTAGCCGGGGTGCTGGAATTGAATGCTGGATCAGTGCAGCGGCTGGGTGTCGCGGTCGGGGATCGGGTGATCCACCGGGCCTTGGGAGGCGGGTCTTAACCCGCGCCAGGGGCATGAGGGGCCTTTGATGGCCGCTGAGAAGCCGGGGCCAACCTCAGAGTCGCAAGCGAACCTAAGGGGTTGTTTAGGCCGCTGGGTCGAGCGCGATCTGATCCATCTTACGCCAGCCTTCCCCTGCGGCGACCAGGCAGCTAACGCCCTGGGGCGTCGTTACGATGATGGTCCAGGTACCGCCTTTCGCGTCGGTCAGCACCTCGACCAAGCCACCATTGTTGGTGACTCCGGCCGCGACCGGCGCTTCCTTATATTTCTCGGCCAATAGATCGAGTACCTGCTTGCGATCGTTGCATTGCGGCTGCGCCGCCGCATTTTGCGCGAGCGCCGTCTGGGCAATAAGGGCGAAGCTCGCGCTAAGCGCTAAAGTCTTCCACATTGTGAGCCTCACGGGTCCGTAGGCTCCGGTCAAAACAGCTTTGACCGGTCCTTCCAGTCTCACAGTGCGATGTGAAGATAGGTTTAAATAAGTCCAAACCCTTCGTTAACCATCGAAAGCCGCAATGGCTTTGGGCTCCCGGGAACCCAAGGGCTGGCATCTGGGGCCGGGCAGGGACCGAGGACACCTTAACGTTTTCGGGCTAACGTGACGCCGTCGCCGATCGGGACCAGGGATATGCTGACCCGCTGGTCGGCGTGAATTTCTTGGTTAACGGCCCGAATTGCCTGGGTATCGTCGTCATCCTCGGTTGGGTCGGCCACCGCGCCGCTCCAAAGAACGTTGTCCACAGCCAAAAGACCTCCAGTTCGCAAAAGGGCAAGGGCGCGCTCGTAATAGTGGCCGTAGTTACCCTTGTCCGCGTCGATAAAGGCGAAGTCGAAGGTGCCGGCGGCGCCCTCCTTCAGCAAGTCATCCAAGGTGTCGAGCGCCGGACCCAAGCGAAGATCGATCTTGTCGGCAACGCCCGCCTCAGCCCAGAAGGGGCGGCCGACCGAGGTGAATTCCTCACTAATGTCGCAGGCGACGACCCGGCCATCGGCCGGCAAGGCCAGGGCCACAGCCAAGGCGCTATAGCCAGTGAAGGTGCCGATCTCGAGGGTCTTCCGCGCACCAATTAATTCGACCAGAAGCGCCATGAACTGGCCTTGTTCGGGCGCGATCTGCATGCGCGCCCACTCCATCGTCGCAGTGGCTTCGCGCAGTCCGGTCTGGACCGGCAGCTCGCGCAAGGAGTGGGCGAGCATGTAGTCGTAGATCCGGTCGTTCATCTCGATAGTGCGCGAAGCCAAGGCCTATAATCCTTCCGCTTGAATTGACGGCCAGGCGTCCGCCGCCCTAGCGGGCCGCGATAATGCCGACCTCGACGGTATATTTGGTCGCGGCCAACTTCGCCTCCACGCAAGCGCGCGCGGGGGCCTGACCCTCCGGGATCCAAGCGTCCCAAACCTCGTTTATGGCGGCGAAATCGCGGATATCGCTCAGCCAGATCGTGGCGGAAAGCAGCTTGGTCTTGTCCGTGCCGGCTTCGGCCAAGAGGCTTTCGATGCGCGCCAGGATGTCGGCCATTTGGGCCGGGGCCGGCCCGCCGGCCGCGTTTTCGCCGACTTGCCCGGCTAGATATACGGTGTCGCCATGAATAACGATTTGGCTCATGCGTTGACGGCTATGTTTACGCTCAATGGTCATGGATCGAACCTTCTCTAGAATTTGCCAAACGGCCGAGTTGCCGCTGCGCCCATATTCCTCCGGCCGCCTGGTGCGGGCAAGAGGCTGGAAAATGGCGTTGGATTATAGGGAAGAGTAAGGCGGCCGGGACGGGCTAGGAGCCCGTCCCTGGAGGTTGCCCTAATTATGCAGGATCTGGCTGAGGAACAGCTTGGTCCGGTCGGATTGCGGATTGTTGAAGAACTCTTCCGGATTATTCTGCTCGATAATCTCGCCTCCGTCCATGAAGATGACCCGGTTCGCCACCCGGCGGGCGAAACCCATTTCGTGGGTCACGCACAGCATGGTCATGCCCGACTCGGCCAGCCCGACCATGACGTCCAGCACCTCCGAGATCATTTCAGGATCGAGCGCTGAGGTCGGCTCGTCGAACAACATAATATTCGGGTTCATGCACAGCGAGCGGGCAATCGCCACGCGCTGTTGCTGCCCGCCGGAGAGTTGTCCCGGGTACTTATTCGCCTGCTCGGGGATCTTGACCCTGGCCAGGTATTTCATGCCTATTTCCTCGGCCTCGGCCTTCGGTGTCTTCTTGACCCAAATCGGCGCCAGCGTGCAGTTCTCTAGGACGGTCAAGTGGGGAAAAAGGTTGAAGTGCTGGAACACCATGCCGACTTCGCGGCGGATCTCGTCGACCTTACGCACGTCGTTGGTCAGCTCGATGCCGTCGACGATGATCTGGCCGCGTTGATGCTCCTCAAGCCGGTTGATGCAGCGGATCAAGGTCGACTTACCGGACCCAGAGGGGCCGCAGATCACGATCCGCTCGCCCGCCTCGACCGCCAGGTTGATGTCCTTCAGGACGTGGAACTGGCCATACCACTTGTGGACGCCGACCATTTGAACGGCGAGTTTGTCGGCCTGCGATTGCGGCACGGCGTGCGCGGCTGCCTCGGACATGACCTGCTCTCCCTAACGTTTGTGCCCCCTATGGAGCTTATTTTCGAGATAGATGCTGTACCGCGACATGCTGAAACACGACAGGAAGAAGAAAATCGCGATAAAGATGTAGATTTCGGTCGATAGGCCCTGCCACTTGGAATCGGCCAGGATCGACTGGCTCAGCCCGAGCGGGTCGAGCAGACCGATGATGACCACCAGCGTGGTGTCCTTGTAGAGGCCGATAAAGGTGTTCACGATGCCCGGGATCGAAATCTTCATGGCCTGCGGCAAGACGATCAGGCCCATCATCTTCCAGTAGCTCATTCCCATGGACATGGCGGCCTCGAACTGGCCCTTGGGAATCGCCTGCAGGCCGCCGCGAATAACCTCCGCTAAATAGGCTGCGGCGAACAGCGTGACCATGATCAGCACCCGCAGCAGCAAATCGAAATTCGATCCGGGCGGCAGGAAATAGTTGAGCAGGGTCGAGGCGATGAACAGCAAAGTAATCAGCGGCACGCCCCGGATGAACTCGATGAAGCAGATGCAAACGACCCTCAAGACGATCAATTCAGAGCGGCGCCCCAGTGCCAGGACGATGCCGAGCGGAAGCGAGGCGATAATACCGGATACGCCGATCAGGACCGTCAACATGAAGCCGCCGAACTTGGCGGATTCAACCGGCTCCAACCCCATGCCGCCCCAGAGCAAGAAAAAGGCGATGACCGGGTAAACGATGGAGAAGATCGCCAGGTAACGCCGGCCCGGCACCTTGTCGAAGAGAACCGGTGCTAAGGCGACAAACAGGAGTAGAAAGGCAAGGTCGACGCGCCAACGCAGTTCCTCGGGATAGAATCCGTACATAAGCTGATCGAAACGCACAACGACAACCGACCAGCAAGCTCCGCCCGCTCTTTCCCAGCACTCGTTGCGCGATCCGGCATCGAACACCGCATCGAGTATGAACCAGTCCAGGAACGCCGGAACTGCTAGATAGATTAGGTAGGCACCTAACAGGGTCAGGACGGTGTTGGTCGCTGAGGAAAATAGGTTTTCCCGCATCCACTTCACGATGCCGCGGCTGCCTAACGGCGGCGGCAGGTCGGGGTGGGTGCCCGGCGCAAAAGTTTCGGTGGTATCGGTCATGGCCGGCCTACCTTTCCACCAGCGCGACGCGCTTATTATACCAGTTCATTATCGTCGAGATCACCAGCGAGATCGTTAGGTAGGTCGCCAACACAATCGACATGCACTCCAGCGCTCGTCCAGTCTGATTGAGCGAGATGCCGCCGATGGTCGCCACGACGTCCATATAGCCCACCGCGATTGCGAGCGATGAATTCTTGGTCAGGTTCAGGTACTGGCTGATCAGCGGCGGCAAGATCACCCGCAAAGCCTGCGGTAGGATGACCAGGCGCATGGTCCAACTGGGCTTGATTCCGAGTGAATAGGCCGCTTCGGTTTGGCCGTGGCTGACCGATTGAATGCCGGCGCGCACGATCTCAGAGATAAAGGACGCGGTGTAAATCGAAAGGGCGAACCACAGCGCGACGAATTCTGGCGTGACCGTCATCCCGCCGGCAAAATTGAATCCGCGCAATGCGGGCCAGTCCAGGGAGATCGGCTGCCCGGAAAGGAAATAGGTCAAGACCGGCAAGACCACGATCAAGCCCAGACCGATCGAAATTACGGGATAGATTTTACCGGTCGCTTCTTGGACGCGCTTGGCGTACTGGCCGAAGCCGATTGCCGCCGCGATCGCGATCACAAATGCGATAAAAATCGCCCAGGCCGCTGGCTCGGCGACCGGTGCCGGCACTGAAAAGCCGCGGTTCGACAGAAAGATACCCGACAAAGGCTCTAAAGCGTTTTTCGGTCGTGGAAGCGAATGTACGACAATGCCGTACCACAAGAGTATCTGCAGCAGCAGGGGGACATTCCGCGTAAACTCGACATAGCAATACATGATCCGGCTGATGAGCCAGTTGCCGGACAAGCGCAAAACCCCAACAGTGAATCCCAATATGGTCGCGGCGATGATGCCCGCGATCGCCACCACACCTGTATTCAACAGACCGACAATCGCAGCGCGAAAATGGCTGCTACGCGAATCGTATTCTATGAGGGTTTGGTTGATATCGTAATTCGAAGGCTCAGCCAAGAAACCGTAACCGGTTTCGACGCCCAGGAGACTGAGGTTATTGATCGTGTTATTGACGATAAAAGCGAGGAACGCGAATAGCCCGGCAAGTGCCAAAATCTGGATGGAGATGGCACGCCATCGGCGATCGGTCCAAAGATCCTCCAGCTTGAAGCTGGGGCCCTGATATTCAATGGCTGACATAGCCGCTCAACGCCACCTTTGTCCGGGGAAAGGGGGGCGGAAACGGGCGCCGGCCGTGCTAGAAGGCACGGCCGGTCCCCAGTTCAAACCTTTAGCGGATCGGCGGCGAGTAAATGAGCCCACCGTTGACCCACTGCGCGTTCAGTCCACGCTCCAGGCCAATTGGCGTCTTGGAGCCGATGAAGCGCTCGAAGATTTCGCCATAGTTGCCACCGGCCTTGAGTGCCTGCAGGCCCCAATCCGGACGCAAGCCCAGCATCTCGCCGGTGTTGCCCTCGGTGCCGAGCATGCGCTTGACCTCGGGGTTTGCGGAACTGGTCGACATCTTGTCGGCATTCGCCGCGGTGACGCCGAGTTCTTCGGCCGTAATCAGTACGTTCAGAGTCCAGCGGACAATGTCGGCCCACTGATCGTCGCCATGACGCACGAGCGGACCCAAGGGCTCCTTGGAGATGATCTCAGGCAGGAGAACGTGATCGGCCGGATTCTCGAAGGTCCCGCGCGTCGCCGCCAGGCCCGAGGCGTCGGTCGTGTAAACGTCGCAGCGTCCGGCCAGATAGTTCTGCCGCCCTTCCGCGTTGGTCTCGATCGGCACCGGCTCGTACTTCATGTTGTTGGTGCGGAAGTACTCGGCCAGGTTAAGCTCCGTCGTCGTGCCGGTCTGAATGCAGACCGAGGCGCCGCCGAGCTCCTTGGCGCTCTTCACACCCAAGGCCTTGGGAACCATGAAACCTTGACCGTCGTAGTAGTTGATGCCGACGAAGGTCAGCTTCAGGTCGGCATCGCGGCTCAGGGTCCAGGTCGTGTTACGCGCCAGCATGTCGATCTCGCCGGACTTCAGTGCCTCGAAGCGCGTCTTGCCCGTGGTCGGGGTGTACTTGACCTTGGAGGGGTCGCCGAAAATAGCGGCCCCAACGGCCTGACAGACGGCCGGGTCGAAGCCCTGCCAGTTGCCCTTGTCGTCGGTAAAGGCGAAACCGGCGACGCCGGTCGAAACGCCGCACTGCACAAATCCCTTGGCTTTGATGTCGTCCAAGGTGCCGGCCGAAGCCGCCGTCGCAACGCCGGCAACCGCCGCCGCCGCAATTAATCCAGACAATACCTTCATGAATCGAACCTTCCCTGTTGATTTATCTCTTTGGGAGCCATCGCCGGCCCAAAGGGAACCTAACGTCGATCTCCGCCGGCCACCAGTTCCCTATCCTTGGAACCATGTAACAAGAGCCGCCGAAAGGCAAGTGCGTGTAACGCCCAAGGATTATTCTTGTCGGGCATTTGCGGCAGGGCCATCCCATGCTTCGCGCCCTCGTCAGGCCCGGTATCTGCCACTATGCTAACGCGCGCGCCATTCGAGACGGAGGATCGACCAAGGTATGGTTAACAAAAAAGTATACAAGACAGACACTTTGCTCGGGCATCTGGGCCGAGATCCGGCGGCCAATCATGGGGTCGTGAACCCGCCCGTCTATCATGCCTCGACACTGCTTTCCGGCACCTTGGCCGCGTTCCGGGATAAGCGCAGGGATCCCTTCGATAAGGGCCACACAAGCTATGGCCGGATGGGCACGCCCACGACCTTTGCCCTGGAGGACGCGGCCGCCGGACTGGACGGCGGATACGGCGCCATTGCGACGCCCAATGGCATGGCGGCGATCGTTGGCGCGGTCAGCGCCTTCGTCGCCCAGGGCGATCACATTTTGGTTAGCGATTCGGTCTATCAGCCCAACCGGCGGTTCTGCGAGGATTTCCTAGCCCGCATGGGGGTCGAGACGACCTTTTACGATCCGCGAATTGGCGCCGGCATCACCCAGTTGATGCGGCCCAAAACCAAAGTAATTTTCCTGGAATCTCCCGGCTCGCACAGCTTCGAGGTCCAGGACGTCCCGGCCATCGCCGCGGCCGCGCGGGCCGGCGGGGCTGTGTCCATCATCGACAACTCCTGGGCCACGCCCTTGTACTTCCGGCCGTTTTCGCACGGGGTCGACATCTCGGTCTATGCCGCTACTAAGTATATCGTCGGCCACGCCGACGCCATGATGGGACTGATCGTGACCGGCGAGGCCCATTACCGTCGGGTCAGGCGCAATACCGCGGTGCTGGGTTACTCGGCGGCGCCCGACGACGTCTACCTGGCGCTGCGGGGCCTGCGCACCCTATCGGTCCGCTTGGCTCGGCATCAGGAAACCGGCTTCACCCTGGCGCGTTGGTTGCAAGGTCGGCCGGAAGTGGCGCGGGTTCTGCACCCAGGCTTGCCCGGCGATCCGGGCCACGAGATCTGGCGTCGAGATTTCGCCGGCGCCTCGGGTCTCTTCGGGGTCGTCTTCACGCCATGTTCCGAGGCGGCGCTGGCCGCCTTCATCGACGGTCTAGAGCTATTCGGGCTGGGCGCAAGTTGGGGCGGCTACGAGAGCCTGGTTATGCCCAGCGATATTACCGCGTCGCGCAGCGCCACCACCTGGGATGAACCAGGGCCCACTCTGCGCATCCATGCCGGCCTGGAAGACCCGGAAGACCTAATCGCCGACTTGGCCGCCGGTTTGGCCCGCATGACCAAGGCCAAAGCCCAGCCGACTGGAGCGAGCCCGTGAGCGCCAGCATCGACCCTAAGGCGGTCATCGAGACCGTCAAGTTCAATTCCGACGGCTTGGTCCCGGCCATCGCCCAGCAGCACGATTCCGGCGAAGTTTTGATGCTGGCCTGGATGAACCGGGACGCTCTGGCCGAGACCTTGCGCCTTGGTCGGGTCTGCTATTGGTCGCGCTCCCGCGGTGCCTTATGGCGCAAGGGCGAACGCTCCGGCCAGGTTCAATGCCTGATCGAGCTGCGGGTCGATTGCGACGGCGACACAATTCTCCTGCGGGTTGATCAGACCGGGGTTGCCTGCCATACCGGGCGGCGGAGTTGTTTCTATCGCGCGGTGAGCGCCGACGGCCGGATCGCCGAGGCCCTGCCGATCGAGCGCGACCCCAGGGATCTTTACGGCGATTCCTCGTGAGCGGCCGGGTCGAACCGCGCCTAAGGGTGCTCTTCGGCTCCGCCATCGCCATGGGTCCGGGCAAGGCCGACCTGCTGGACGCCATCCAAGCAGAAGGCTCGATCACCGGTGCCGCACGGCATATGGGCATGTCTTACCGCCGCGCCTGGCTTTTGATCGAGACTATGAACCAGAGCTTTGGCGCGCCCTTGGTTTCGACCGCGCGGGGCGGCCGGCGCGGCGGCGGTGCTGAACTGTCACCCATGGGTCGAGATGCCTTGCGCCGCTATCGGGCCATGGAGGCCAAAGCCCAGAAAACCCTGGCCCGCGATATGGCGGCTTTCCGGCGCCTGCTCAAGCCGCACGCTTGACCGTCCGGGCACCAAGGCACTGGCGAGGGGCCGAACCCTTCGATATATATCGCTGTATATAACCATTGTGGGAAAGCCGAACTTTGTTTCGCCGACAGACCCCTCCAAAGACGTGGCGTGCCAGACTGACTGCAGTTCCATGCGGCCGGCGCACGACCTTGGCCGGCGTATTGGGCTTAGCCATTGGCGTTCTGGTTGCCGGGCCCCTGAGTCCCGGATCCGGACGAGCCGAGCGACCGGTGACGATTTTTGCCGCCGCCAGTATGGCGGGAGCGATCGAGGCTGCCGCCCGGGATTTCGAGTCCAAGGGCGGCGCGCCGGTGCGCGTCGTGCTGGCCGCCTCGTCGACATTGGCCCGGCAGATCGCTCGAGGGGCCCCGGCGGATCTGTACCTTTCGGCAAATCGCGCCTGGATGGATCACCTGGCGCACGGTGACGGGATCGAGCCCGACAGCCGGGTCGATCTTGTGGGCAATCGTCTGGTGCTGATCGCGCCGATGGGTCGCCCCTTCGACATCGAGATCGTGCCTGGCTTCGCCCTGGTCGAGGCCCTGGGCAGCGGCCGCCTGGCCATGGGCGACCCGGATCATGTCCCGGCTGGAATTTATGCCAAGGATGTGCTCACCCGCTTGGAGATTTGGGCGGCGGTCGCGCCCAAGGCCGCGTTCGCGGCGGACGTACGGGGCGCCTTGGTCTTAGTCGAGCGGGGCGAGGCGGCGGCCGGAATCGTTTATGCCAGCGACGCCGCCGAAAATCCGGGCGTCAGCGTGGTGGCACGATTTCCGGCGGCGCTGCACGCACCGATCGTTTATCCCCTGGCCATCGTGCGCGGGCGCGCGACCCCGGCAGTCATCGCCTTTCACCACTATCTCCAAGGCGACGTGGCACGCGGCCTTTTCCTGGCCCGGGGCTTTTCCGGACCGGCTGGGGCCGGGTGAACCCCTTGGCGCCGATCACGCCCTTGGAATGGGAAGCGCTGCGTCTCAGCCTCTGGGTTGCCATCTGGAGTGTGGCGGTCAGCCTGCCGTTTGGGGTGCTCATAGCCTGGGTCTTGGCCCGGACCGAATTTCCGGGGCGCGGACTGTTGAATGGGATCGTCCATTTGCCCCTGGTGCTGCCGCCGGTGGTGGTCGGATACCTGCTGCTCGTTTTGCTTGGCCGCCAGGGCCCCTTAGGCCGCCTGCTTTTCGATTGGTTCGGCGTCAGCCTGCCCTTTACCTGGCAAGGCGCCGCCCTGGCCGCGGGGATCATGGCGTTTCCGCTGATGGTGCGCGCCATGCGCCTGTCACTCGATGCGATCGACCGGCGTTTGGAGGCTGCGGCGCGGACTTTGGGCGCGCGTCCGGTGGCCGTCTTCGCAACCGTGACCCTGCCTCTCATGGCGCCCGGCATCGTGGTCGGGGTGATCTTGGCCTTCGCGCGGGCCCTGGGTGAGTTCGGCGCGACCATCACCTTCGCCGCCAACATACCGGGTGAGACGCGAACTTTACCTCTGGCGCTCTACAGCATGATCCAGACACCCGGCGGTGAGGCGGCGGCGTTTCGCCTCGCGATCGTTTCGGTGATCGTATCGCTCGCCGCCCTGGCGGTCTCGGAGCTCTTGGCACGCCGCTTACAGGCCCGGTTGGCGGGCTAGGGCGATGCTGGAACTGGATCTCACCGCGCGCCTGGGAAACTTCGCCTTGGAAGCGAAGTTTTCCTGTGAAACTACAGGTATCGTGGCGCTTTTTGGTCGCTCTGGTGCCGGTAAAACCAGCGTCGTGAACATGCTGGCCGGCCTGACCCGGCCGCATCGCGGACGCATCGCGGTCAATGGCACGGTGCTGTTCGATTCTGCCCGGGGCATCGATCTGCCGCCCGAGCGCCGGCGCCTTGGCTACGTTTTCCAGGAAGGTCGGCTGTTTCCCCATATGAGCGTGCGCCGAAACCTGAGCTACGGCTATACCCGTATTCCGGCGGCGGAGCGCAGCATCGGCTTCGAGCACGTGACCGACCTGCTCGGCCTGGCGGATTTGCTCGGCCGCAGGCCAGGCGATCTGTCGGGCGGCGAAAAACAAAGGGTCGCCCTGGGTCGGGCCCTGTTGGCCAATCCCCGCTTGCTGTTGATGGACGAACCCTTAGCGGCGCTGGACCAGCCACGCAAAGAGGAGGTTCTGCCCTTCATCGAGCGCCTGCGCGATACTTTGGCCCTGCCTATCGTCTACGTAAGCCACTCCATGGCCGAGATCGTTCGGCTGGCCGATACACTGGTGCTCTTGTCCGAGGGCCGGGTCGAGGCCGTGGGCACCATCGAGGACCTGACCAGCCGGCTCGATCTGAGGCCACTCACCGGACGCTATGAGGCGGGCGCCGTGATCCGGGCCGAAGTGGTGGGTCAAGACGAGGCGTTCGGCTTGACCGAACTGCGTTTTGCCGGCGGCGGTTTGTGGGTGCCGCGGGTCGAGGCCCCGATCGGCACAGAACTTAGAATCCGGGTGCGTGCGCGTGACGTGGCCTTGGCGCGCGAGCGGCCGCGCGGCGTGAGTATTCTCAATATGGTGCCGTGCCGGGTCGAGGATATCGGGGCGGAGGCGGGGCCGCAGGTCGACCTGCGCCTGAACGCGGGTGGCGCTGCGCTCTGGGCGCGGATCACCCGTCGCTCCCTGGCCAAGTTGCAGATCGTCCCTGGGGCCCGGGTCTATGCCCTGATCAAGGCGGTGGCCATCGATCGCACCAGCCTGGGCCGAGGCGCGGGCCGTTTTCTGGCGGGGCCGGCCGAAGGTAATCTGGAGGAATAGAGGGTTTGCGCGGGTAACGCCTGCGCCAGGAGGCCGGACCGCGGCAACCAAAAATTCGAGGTGCCGCGCTCTAACCTGAAGAGACGAGAACCGTTTAACTGGTAGCGATGCCGACCGCGATCAGGACGGCGAACAGGGTGACCAGAACGATCCAGGAATGCTTTTTCACGAAGGCCATGACAGGTTTCTCCCTAAGCGGGGTTTTGCATATTTTTGGAGCCTTTTCCGAGACCGGACCGTCAACTACGCCCCGATCGTCTCCAAGTTTCACTATTTTACAGAATCGAGAGTCGGGTCAACAAACGACTGAATCCATGGACTAATTTATGTATTGAATTAACTTGTACGATTTCGTGTGTTGTAAATATTGTCAATAATTAGGGTGTGTGCGGGACCTTTTCGTACCCACGACCATGTCCCCAGAGCCTGTTTTCAGGCTGAAATTAGAACAAACCAAGCAAGATCATAGCAAAAAAACCCAAGTCAGGTAATTATAGTTAAGAATGTTAATAATAATAAATATATAATTGACAAACCCTAATATTTCTCTAAATTTCTCCTAAATACCGGGCAGCAATGATGCGCTGCATAAGGCATAGGGAAGGCGATTTGCATGACGGTACTCCGCTCGCTCCTCTACGGATATCTCGGCGCGATCCTTGGCGGCCTGGTGGTGGCGGTGGTCGCCCTGCCTCTGGATGCGTCCATGGGGACCGCAGCCAGTGCGGCGTCTGTCACCGGCATGATGTTCGGTATGTTCGGCCTGATGCTGCCCTGGCGCCGCGCCGCGCTCGCGGCGGCCCAGCGCGGGCATGGACCGCGCGGTTGATCCTAGGCGTCGGCTAGAACTAGGTGCCGGCGGCCCAGCCCGCGGCGGTGAATGGCGCGCCCGGCAGGATTCGAACCTGCGACCCCAAGCTTAGAAGGCTCGTGCTCTATCCAACTGAGCTACGGGCGCGCGACGCTGAGGCGGGCCTCGCCGGGCCCGCTCAGTGTGTCCAGCGGAGCAGGCGGTCGTACCTGAAATTGTCCGCGTAGGCCTTGGGCCGGATCCGCCGCTCGCGCGCCTTTTCCAGCGTGTACATGAAGCCGTGCTTCTGCGCGTAGGCCACGGCCTCCGCCTCGCTGTCAAAGCGCAAGCGGACCTGACCCTTGGTATCTGCGGAACTGGTCCAGCCCATGAGCGGCTCGACCTCGCGCGCGGACTCAGGCTCGAATTCCACGACCCAGCGGTCGGTATTGGCCCGGCCCGATTGAGTCGCGGTCTTGGCCTGGCGGTAGATGCGCACCTGAATCGTCATGGGCGGTCAGCCTGTCTGTGTCATGGGGGCGATTGCGGTTCCCCTGATACCAGCCGGGGGCTTCGAATTCAACGCGCCCGCCTCACGGGGGGAATCATGGTCGGGGCGAGAGGATTCGAACCTCCGGCTTCCTGCTCCCAAAGCAGGCACTCTACCAGGCTGAGCTACGCCCCGAAGAAGATAGCGTGCGGCCGGAACCTATGGGCTTTCACACCGCATTTCAACGGGAGAGAGAGGGAGGGCCCAAGATCACTCTGCCGCGCCCCGTTTGGTGCCAACCTCGGGCGCCGCGTAGCGCTCTTCCTCGGCGTAGTAGTCCTCGAAGCCGACGCGCGCACGCAATTCCGCGAAGGTCAGCAGGCGGTCGTTCGGGTGGCGGCCGGCCTTCATGTCGTCCAGGGTCTCGATCATGGCACGCATGGCTGCGCTCATGAGGGTGAGTGGGTAAGCGGCTAGGCGGTAGCCGATTTGCCCCAGGGTCTCGGGTGGAAGCAACGGGGTCTCGCCGTACTCCACCAAATTGGCCATGTGTATACCCGGCGCCTCGGCGCAAATGCGGCGCATCTCGGCCTCGGACTTGGGCGCCTCGACGAAGAGAATATCGGCGCCGGCCTCGGCGAAGGCGCGGGCCCGGATCAGGGCTTCGTCCAGGCCTTCGGTCGCGCGGGCATCGGTGCGTGCCAGGATCAGGATGTCGGCGCCTTCGTCGCGGGCGTCGGCCGCGGCACGCACCCGGGCGACCGCTTCGCCGCGCGGCACGACCTGCTTGCCGCGGGTGTGGCCGCAGCGTTTCGGCCAGACCTGATCTTCGATCATAACCGCCGCCAGGCCGGCTTGGGCGTAGCCGCGCACAGTGCGTTTCACATTGACTGGGTTGCCATAGCCGGTATCGCCGTCGCCGATTACCGGGATGGCGACCGCGGCGCCGATATTTCGCGCCTGATCGACGATCTCGCCGTAAGAGATGAGACCAGTATCCGGTAGGCCGAGGCGCGCCGAGGAGACGGCGAAACCGCTCATGAAGGTGACCGGAAAGTCGGCTTGTTCGATCAGCTTAGCGGAGAGCGCGTCGTAGCAGCAGGGCATGACGATGGCCGGCCCCTCATGGGCGGCGAGCAAGGCGCGCAAACGTTTGGCGGGACTAGCGGCGCGCTCGGTCATGATATCGGCTCCGTGATTGTTGGCTGTTGTCGGATCAAAGCTTGAAGGGAATATACAACGCGATGTCGGGCAGGGCGTAGATCGCAGCCACGCTGAGCATCATGAGCACCAGGAATGGCCAGACTCCGGCGGCGACTTCGGTCATACCGGCGCGCCCAACTGCTTGAATGACATAGAGGTTCAGTCCGACCGGCGGGGTGATCAGGGCGCACTCGACCATGATCACGAAGAACACGCCGAACCAGACGGTGTCTATCCCCAAGGCGGCGAGGGAGCCGGAGAGCACCGGCACCATGATCAACATCATGGAAAGCGCCTCCAACACCAGGCCCATAACCAAGAGAACCGCCGAGACCGCCAAGATGAACAACCCGGTGGTCTCGATATTCGCGGTGATGAAGGCGGAGATGTCTTGGGGAATGCGGTAGAGCGTGATCGCCTTGCCGAAGATCTTGGCGCCGGCGACGATCATCAGAATGGCAACGGTGGTGACCATGGCCTCGCCGGCCGCAGCCTTTAACTTTTGCCAGTCCAGGGTCCGCAACACCACGCCGGTAACCGCGAGCGCGCCAAGAAATCCGACCGCCGCCGCCTCGGTTGGGGTAAAGATCCCCGAATAGAGGCCGATCACGATCAGGGCGGCCAGCCCGAAGGTCGGTAGGGCGCGCAGGGCGGTTGTCTTGCGCTCGATCCAGCTTGCCTTGGGGCTGGGCTCGTAGTTGGCCGAAAAACGCGCGTAAATCACCGAATAGGCAATGAACAGGACAATCAGGATCAGGCCCGGCCCAATTCCGGCCAAGAAAAGCTTGATGATCGATTCCTCGGTGATCACGCCATAGACGATCATGGGGATTGAGGGCGGGATCAGGATACCGAGGGTGCCGCCGGCGGCGAGCAGGCCCAGGACGAAGGGACGTGGATAGCCTCGCGAGGTCATCTCCGGAATCGCCACCGTGGCGATGGTCGCGGCGGTTGCGACCGAGGAGCCGGAGATGGCTGCGAACAAGCCGCAGGACAGGATGGTCGCGATCGCTAGGCCGCCGGGCAGATGACCGACCCAAGCCTGAACCGCGGCGAAGAGATCGTGGCCGACGCCGCCCTTGAGCAGGATGTTGGACATCAAGAGGAAAAGCGGCACCGAGATCAGGACAAAGCTGTCCAGGGTCGAAAGCAAGCCGGCCGGCGCCATGAGCGGAGAAAAACCACCCAGGATCAGCAGGCCGAAACCTAGGCCGCCGAGCGCGAAGGCGACCGGCACGCCGGCGAACAACAAGGCCAGGAGGGCGGCGAGAATCAGGGCCGCGGTCATGCCGCCGTGCCTGGGTCGCCGGATTGCCCCGGCGGCGGCGCGCCATGGCGCAGGGTGCGCAGGACCTCAGCCAGGGCTTGGAGGGTAAGCAAGAGGCCGCCCAGAGGCACCGCGCCTTGGCTCCAGGCGAGTTGGATGTCGAACATGGAGCCCGTGGTGCGGCCCCGGCTAAAGGAATCCCAAGCAATCTCGAAACCGTAAACCACGATTGCCAAAGAAAAGGCGGCAATCGCGGTCAGGCCCAGGACCTCAAGCCCGGTGCGAAGCCGACCCGGCAAAAGGTCTGTCAGGATAGTAATGCGGATATGTTCTCGCCGGCGTACCAGCGCGGCGGCACCGGCCAAGGTGCCCCAGACCAGGAACAGGCGCGATAGCTCTTCGGCCCAGATAGTCGGAGCCGTGAAGACATAGCGCGCCACTACTTCCCATCCGAGCATCAATCCGGTGGCGAAGAACAGCCAGGCCGCGACAGCGGCCAGCCGCTCCGAGATTCGGTCGATTATCGGCATGGCGCACCTATTCTTGACCGACTCTGCGACCTAACCGCCACTGGACAGCGGCTCTTGGGCGGAAAAAGCGCCCCCGGCCATGGCTGGCCGAGGGCGCCGCAAGACTGACTACATCCGCAAGGACAGCGCGGCCTCATAGACTTGTTTGCCTAGGGCGCCCGAATTGCCGAGCCACTGATCGATGACCGGCTGGCTGGCGCTGCGCCACAGATCAACTTCCACCGCGTTAGGACGGTAAACCGTCATGCCGTTTTTCTTGGCAATCTCAAAAGCCTCGGTCTCGATACCGGCGACGGCATCGCGAACCGCTATTTCAGCTTTGCGGGCCGCGCCCGTGATGATGGCGCGCTGCCCATCGTTCAGGCCCTGCCAGAATTTGTCGTTCACCACCACGATAAACTCGATATCGGCATTGTTGGTCGCCGTGATGGTGTCCATCACATCCCAGAGCTTACGGGATTTGACGCCCGAGACGCCGGTCATACCAATGTCGACCGTACCGCGCTGATAGGCAATGTACTGTTCCGAGCCGGAGACAATCGTCGGCGCGCCACCCAGGGTTTCGACCCAGGTGCCCAGCGCCTTGCTGTAGACCCGTGCTTTCTTGCTTTTCATGTCGGCCGGCGTCTTGATCGGCGTGCCTTTGGACAGGAGCACATTGGCGCCATAGGCCTGCCACCACAGGACCCGTCCGCCAGTGCCCAGGATCGCCTCGTCTATCGGCTGGCGCACGGGGCTGCCTGGCGCGGTCGCCTTTCGTACCAGGTCCTCGGTATTGAACAGGAACGGCATGTAGAAGACGTCGACGGCGGGAATGTCGCCGACATAGCGGGTCAGGGACGCGACGCCCATCTCGATCTGGCCAGTGCCGACCGCTTGGGGCACTTCCTTGTCTTTGTAAAGCTGAGCTGAATCGTAGATCTCGACTACCAAGTCACCCCTGCTCGCGCTTTCGACCTCATCCTTGAAGACCAGCAAGTTTTGCCCCAGATGGCTCTTCAACGGCAGTTGCAGGGAAATTCTGAGCTTGGTTTCTGCGCCTGCGGGCTGGGCCAAAGCGGCCAATATTGCCGCAGCGCTCAAAAGGGTCGCGAAGCGTTTCATCGAACATCCTCCCTTTAGGCCGCCTTGCGCGGACGGCCGTGTCCATTGTGGTAGAGCCTCACCGCAAGGTATGGCTTGGGCCCGAGATTAGCTATTGACCAAGTCCTTGCAAGCGCTCTCGATACCTGGCGTCAGGGACACGGGTGGCCGGGCCCCGAGAAACAATCGTTTGTGGAGCCCTATGCCAGCCCGGCAATTTGGCGTTACACTGGCGTTGGGCCATTTGGCCGCAGCCTTGAGAGAGGAATTTCCTATGCCCTTGAAAGAGAGCGCCGAAGAGGTCACGAATGCCGTGGTTGACGTGCTCGGGACCGACGTTTCCCCGGAACACGCCGCGGAGATCGCCAAGATCGTCGAAGCGGCCTTGCTCGCTGCCTACCGCGACTGCACGGAACGCAACACCAAGGTCGCCGCGGCCTGTTGCGATCAGGACATGGACCAGGCGCACAAGATCGCCGAGGAAATGCGCCGCAACACTACGGCCCTCATCGCGAACCTGAGTAGCCTGCGCTAGCTCCCCCCACCCATGTCGCGGCTCTTTCCGCACCTGTTCCGTCCGCTGGACCTGCGGCACAAGACGCTCAAGAACCGGCTGACCTTTGGCGCCCATACCGCCAACATGGCGGAGGATGGTCTGCCGGGCGCGCGCCACTTGGGCTATTACCTGGAACGGGCCATGGGCGGCGCGGCCATGATCGTGGTCGAGCCGGTGCCGGTCCATCGCACGGCGGTATTGACCCGCGGCAACTTCCGCCACGGCGACGATTCGATCATCCCGCATTTCCGGCGCATCACCGATGCTTGTCATGAACACGGCACGGTGATGATTCAGCAGCTCTACCATGTCGGCCAGCACGGCGACCCGGACAACTCCTTCGAGGCGAATTGGTCGCCGTCGGGCCTGGGTTCCTATCATGATTCCGCCGGCAGCCATGCCATGAGCGAGGCGGAGATCGAGGAAACCGTCGAGGCCTTCGCCCAGGCCGCGCGCCGGGCCAGGGACGCGGGCTTCGACGGAGTCGAGCTCTTCGCTGCCTACCACGCCCTGATCGATCAATTCTGGACCCCCTGGTCGAATCGCCGCGACGACCGCTGGGGTGGCGCCTTGCAAAACCGCTTGCGGTTTTCCCGCACAATCGTGGAACGGATCCGCGGCCACGTCGGCGAGGATTTCATCGTGGGCTTCGCTGTCAGCATGGAACGCCACGCGGAGGTCGCCCTATCGCAAGAGGCGTTGCAGGAAATCGTTGCCTACCACGACTCAAATGGCCTGATGGATTACGTAACCTGTGGCACCGGCAGTTATTTCCATTTCTACGATCTGATGCCAACGTTCCTCTACGAGGACAAGTTGGGCGCCGATTTGGCCAAAGCCCTGAAGCAGGTTGTTCGCCACGCCAAGGTCCAGGCCGAAAGCCACATTCGCACACCGGAAAACGCCAACACCGTTATTGGCGCCGGACAGGCCGACATGGTCAGCATCGTGCGTGGCCAGATCGCCGATCCGCATCTGGCGGTCAAGGCGCGGGAAGACCGCCCGGCCGACATCCGCGGCTGCATCTCCTGTAACCAGATGTGCTGGGGCCGGCGCTACCGCGATTACTGGATCTCCTGCCTGATCAATCCTTCGGCCGGGCGCGAGTTCGAATGGGGCGGCGATCGCTTCACGCTGGCGGAGCGGCCGCGCAGCATTTTGGTGGTTGGCGGCGGGCCGGCCGGCCTGGAGGCGGCACGGGTCGCCGCCGAGCGCGGCCACCGGGTGACCTTGGCCGAGGCCGCGCCGCAACTGGGCGGGCGTTTTCGTCTGGCCGGGATGCAGCCGCGCCGGGCGCAGATTCTAGACCTGATCGGCTGGTACGAGGGCCAATTGGAAAAACTGCAGATCACAATCCGCCTGAACGCCCCCATGGACGGGGATGAGGTGCGGGATTTCGGCGCCGACGCCGTGGTGCTGGCGACCGGATCGCAACCGGCCGGAGACGGCTTTCAGCGTGCCTTGCCTCAGGTAGACCGTCTGCCGGGGTTGGACCGCGGGCAGGTTTGGTCGGTCGAAGATGTCATGGGCCGGGCCGCACGCCCGGGCCGGCGGGTCGTGGTGCTTGACGACATCGGACATTGGCATGCCTGCGGTACGGCCTGGCACCTGGCCGAGCAAGGCCATGCGGTAACCCTGGTGACGCCCCATCCCATGGTGGGTTGGGAGCTTCAACGCACCGCGGCGGACTGGCCCCTGCGCCAGCGCCTAAAACATTTGGGCGTAGAGGTGGCGTGCGACGCGGCGCTAAGCGCCTGGCACGGCGACAGCGCCACCCTGGTCGATCTCCGCGACGGCAGCGAACGCGTCCTGGCGGCCGACGGCCTGGTTCTGGCCACGCTCAACCGCTCAGAAAGATGGCTCGGGGACGACTTGACTGAAAGCGGGCTGGAGGTTCATTTGATCGGCGACTGCGTCGCGCCACGCCTGGCCAACATGGCGTTTTACGAGGGCCGCAAGTTGGGGCTTGCCCTGTAAGGCCGGCGGCATCGGCCCGAAAACCTAGAGAAACAGGCCCGCCAGGCGCGGATCGGGGATCTCTATATCCTCTCGCTTGTAGGGCACGAAGCCGAAGCGCTGGTACAGGCCCAGGGCCTTGGGATGATCCAAGGTATTGGTGTGGACCCAGAGGCGCTTGGGCTCATAGCTCCAGGCTATGCCGATGGCCGAGTCGAGCAGATAGGGGCCCAAGCCCTTGCCTATGAATTCGGGCAGCAAGCCAAAATACGCGAGCTCGATATCGGGCGGGGAGCGCCGGTCCAGTTCCGCATAACCGGCTGGCACACCGTCGAGGTAAAGCACATAGATCTCGATCTGTTCGTCGTCGACGATTGCGCGCAAGGCGTCGTCGTCGAGCGCCCGGCGCTCGTACCACAGCCAGGCCTTGCCAACCCGGTCGTAGAGGTAACGGTAGAAGTCGGCACCCGGTTTGTGCACCCGCATGAGCGCGACCTTCATCCGTGCTGGCATGGGGACGGTGGCATGGCTTGGCCGCGCCGTCATCTCTAGGAACGTGATCGTGCAAGGCAACGTGCCGGCGGTCTTGGAGGAAGGTTCTGGCGGCTTTCCATCCCCGGTTAGCCAGCACTCGATGACCAGGCGCGGTGAGTCTTGGTAGCCGATTGCGCGATAGAAGGCTTGAACCTGCTCGTTGGTTTCGCGGATCATGATGTTCATCTTGGGCACGCCGCGCTCGACCAGCCAGGCTTCGGCGTGCCGCATGATTTGCCGGCCATAGTCCTTACCGCGCGCCGCTGGGTCGACGGCGACATAGTAGGGGTTACCCCGATGGCCGTCGTGACCGATACAGACGCCCGCGACGATCGCGCCCTCCACTTCACCGACGAATATCTCGGCGTTCGGCGAAGCCTGCCATAAGGCAATGTCACGGTCGGGATCATTGTAGGAAACGCGCAGACCGCAACGAGTCCACAACGCGATCAAATCGTCCCGGTCGGTCGGCCTAAATGGGCGGATCGATAACGCGCCCATGGGCCTAACGCGGTGCGGCGGGGCCAGTCTCCACCGGCTGGTCGCCCGGCAAGCCCCATTCGGACCAAGACCCGTCGTAGATCGCGACGTCGCGGTGCCCGGTCAAATGCAGAGCAAGAGCCAAGACCGCCGCCGTGATACCGGAGCCGCAGGTTGTGGTAACCGGCCGCTTGGGCTCGACGCCGGCCGCCGCCAAACGGGCCCGGATTTCCTCGGGCGGCAACATAGTCTGGGTCTCGCTATCCAGCAGGTCAGTGAAGGGCAGGTTCAAGCTATCGGGAATATGGCCGCCGCGCAGGCCGGTGCGCGGTTCTGGATTGCGCCCCTCGAAGCGGCCGCGCGAGCGCGCGTCGAGCACTTGTTCGCGCCGGCTCCTCAGGTTGGACGACAATTGATCCTTGTCGCGCACCATCAAGGTATTCATGCGTGCGGTAAAATGGCGTTCGCCGGCCTGGCCTGGGCCTTCGGTCACTGGGCGTCCTTCGGCCATCCACTTGGGCAGGCCACCGTCCAAGACGGCGACGTCGTCATGGCCGAAGACCCGAAAGGTCCACCACACTCGGGGTGCGCTGAAGATTCCGCGCTGATCGTAGACGACGATCCGCACGCCATCCCCCAGGCCCAGCTTACGAACCCGCGACGAAAACTTCTCGGGCGGCGGCAGCATATGGGGCAAGTCGCTGCCGGTATCTGCGATTTCGTCGATGTCGAAGAAGACCGCGCCGGGAATGCGATGCAGCTCGTATTCGGCGCGTGGATTCAATCCCTCGTTTGGCAGGTAATAGCTGGCGTCGACAACGCGCACGTCCGGCGCGTCGATGTGCTCGGCAAGCCAGGCGGTGCTGACCAGGGCGTTGGGATTGGAATAAGGCATGGCGATCCTGAAGTTAGATGTCCGTTTCGCGCTCACTCTGCGAAGACAATATTGACGCGCCGGTTCTGGCGCCCTTTGTTCTCGATCTTGCCGACTCGAACCGGGCCAATCTCGCCGGTTCGGCGCACATGCGTGCCGCCGCAAGGCTGCAGGTCGACCCCGTCGATGTCGAGCAGGCGGACCTTTCCGCTGCCTATGGGCGGCTTGACCGACATGGTGCGCACCAGTTGCGGGTTCGCTTCCAGTTCCTGGTCCGCAATCCAACGTGGTGTAACTGGGTGGTCGGCCTCGATCAGTTGGTTCAGTGCGGCGGTGACCGTTTCCTTGTCGATCGCGGTGTCCGGCAGGTTGAAATCGAGCCGGCCCTTGCCGTCGCTGATCGAGCCGCCGGTCACGTCGCCCTCGATCACGGCGCACAAAAGGTGCAGGCAGGTATGCATGCGCATCAGGCGGTGCCGACGGGTCCAATCGATCTCGGCGCTGAGCTTGGTGCCGGGAGCGGGCAGGGCTGCGTCTGGCGCCGGAATGTGCAATATCTCGTCGGGGCCGGCGCCCTTGCGGGTATCGGCAATTGGGATCTCGCCGCCGGCTGCCATGCGCAGAACCCCGGTATCGCCCGCCTGGCCACCGCCCATAGGATAAAACACGGTGCGGTCCAGGCGGATGCCGGTTTCGTCGGCGGCGATTACCGTGGCGTCGCAGGTCTTGGCATAAGGGTCGTCGCGGAAAACCGCCTCGGTGGTCATATCAAGTCCCCAATCCCGCGCGTTCCAGCCAGGCCGGAACGGGCAGGCCTTTTTCGCGCAGGAACGCGGCGTTGAAAAGGCGGCTCTGATAGCGCGTGCCGTAATCGCACAAGATGGTCGCAATGGTATGGCCCGACCCCAGGCGCTTGGCCAGGCGTACCGCCCCGGCGAGGTTCACGCCGCTGGAGGGTCCCAGGCACAAGCCCTCGTGCTCCAGAACCTCGAAGACCAGGGCGATCGCTTCCGCGTCGGGGATCTGATAGGCCTCGTCCAGGGACAGGCCCTCCAAATTGCCCGTGATCCGGCCCTGGCCGATGCCCTCGGTGATCGAGCTGCCCTCGGACTTGAGCTCACCGTGGGCGTAGTAGTTGTAGAGGGCCGCGCCCATGGGATCGGCCAGGCCGGTGACGATATCCTTGTTGCGCGCCTTTAGGGCCATGGCCACGCCGGACAAAGTGCCGCCGGTGCCGACCGCGCAGATGAAGCCGTCCAGCTTGCCATCGGTTTGGTTCCAGATCTCTGGCCCTGTTGTCTCCAAGTGGCCTTGGCGATTGGCCACATTGTCGAACTGATCGGCGAAGATCGCGCCGTTTGGATCGCTCTTGGCCAAGTCCTTGCCCAGGCGGCGGGCAACGTGGACATAGTTTTCCGGGTTCTTGTAGGGCACCGCCGGCACCTGGCGCAGTTCGGCGCCGCACAGGCGCAGCATGTCCTTTTTTTCCTGGGACTGGGTCTCGGGAATCACGATCACCGTGCGGTAACCGCGTGCGCGGGCGACCAGGGCCAGGCCGATGCCGGTGTTGCCGGCGGTGCCTTCGACAATCACGCCGCCCGGGCGCAACAGGCCCTTGTCCTCGGCATCCTTGATGATCGCCCAGGCCGCGCGGTCCTTGACCGAGCCGCCGGGATTGAGGAATTCCGCTTTGCCCAGGATCTCGCATCCGGTCTGCTCCGACAGGCGGCGCAGGCGGATCAGCGGCGTATTGCCGATGGCGCCGACAAGGCCGTCGCGAATATCCATCGTCTCTATCCTGTGGTCGTGGGCGTGTAGGCCCGGGAGGCCGCGAGATTAGCCGCCGAAGCGGGTCCGGTTCAAGCGGGCGGCTGTCAGGATACAATGCGCGTCAGGACCGCCACTCTCGCCGCAGGCGCGCCCGGTTCAGGGCGAGCCATTGGAGCGATATGATAATCGGTGCGTTGACGTAGGCGCCGCGCGCCAAACGGATCAGGGCGTCTTCGGCGGGCATGGCAAAGGCGCGGATGTCCTCGTGCTCGTGGGCCAAGCCGTGAACCCCGCCGGCACCCGCGCTATCGGTCCGCCCGCAATACATAGTCATGGACTCTGAGCAGCCGCCGGGGCTGAGCAAGACCCGGCCAATTGGCGCCAAGGCCCCGATCTCGCAACCAGCCTCCTCGCGCGCTTCGCGGCTCACTACCTCTGCCGGATCTTCGCCAGGCTCGATAATGCCGGCGATCACCTCGACCAGCCAAGGTTCCATGCCGGCCGCGTAGGCCCCGACCCGGAATTGTTCGATCAGCACCACTTCGTCGCGCACAGGGTCATATGGCAGGACCGAAGCAGCATGTCCGCGGTCGAAGACCTCGCGGGTCATCTCGTCGGTCCAACCGCCCTCGAAACGTCGATGGCGCAGGCGATAGCGGTCGATGCGGAAATATCCTTCGAAAGGCGAGGTCTTCTCGCGCAGATCGATCCTCGGATCGTCGATAAGCGGATTTTTGTCGATCATACCCTGTCCTGACCGGTCATTCGTTACCCACGGCGCTTTGTGCGGCGTCGCTGGGCGCGTTTTGTCCCGCGCGTCGATATTGCCCCGGGCTGATCTTAAATTCGCGCTTGAAGGCCCGAATAAACGAGATCGCGGAGTCGTAGCCAATCTTCTCGGCGATCCGCTCCAGGGGAAGGGTGGCGCTGCGCAACATCTCGCCGGCCCGATACATGCGCCACTTGGTCAGATACTCGATCGGCGACATGCCCGTGCGGCTCTTGAAGTGTAACGCGAAGGCGGACCGCGACATACCGGCGGTGCGCGCCAGGCCGTCCAGCGTTAAGGGCTCGTCGGGTTGTTCATGGACCCGCCGGATCGCACGGGCGAGGCGGGGGTCCGAGAGCCCGGCCAGGAACCCGCGGCTGACGGGCGCGCGGGCAACGTGGGCCCGTAGGACTTGGATTAAGAGGACCTCAGCGAGGCGCTCCACGGCGGTTGCCGCACCAGGGCGATCTTGTTTCAATTCATGAACCAAGAGGGGCAGGACAGAATCGATAGTGCCCGGCGACAGGGCGTCGAAGGCGCGCACATGAACCAGATCGGGCAATTGCGCGATCAGGGGATGGCGGAGGTCGTCGCGATACGTGAAATGGCCGCAAACCAGTTGCGTGGGCGAGGCCCCGTCCGCGAACAGGGGGGCATCGCCGGCAAAAGAGGCCAGGACCTGGGGGCCGGGCACGGCTTGGCGCCCCGCCCGGTCGGCCAGCACATGGGCGCTGCCGTGGGGGAACAGCAGGACGTCGCCGGCGGTGGCCGGTATCGTCCGGTCGCCGATCTCCACCACACAGTCGCCGCGGACGACCGCATGAAACTGGGCGAAGGGCCCCGGGTCCATGCCCATGGCCCATGGCGCGTGGAAATCGCGCACGAAATAGACGCAGCCATTTAGCCGGATCAGACGCAATACGTCGCTCAGGGCATCTTCCATAGGCAGGGCTCCCGAATATTACATCGCCATCATAAGCGATGAATCCGGACTAGATAAATAATTTGGGACGATAGGCTTATTTTTTTAGTATATCAGCCATTCATCATCCTGTCGTACCTGGATAACCTGGGGATCTCGAAACGAGTTGAACGAAGGGACTGGATCCATGGGCCTGGCAAAACGAGACAGCGTAAACAAGGGAAAGAGAAGAGGCCTCGCAGCCCTCCTAGCAGCCGGTTTGAGCGGGTTGGTCATTGCCGGCTGTGCCGTGCAGGCGAACTCGGCGGACGGCGATGTCGCCCGTCCGGCGTGGCAGCGCGACTTCGCGCCCATGAACCCCATGATCAAGATGGCGCCCGGCTACGGGGATCGGGCCAAGGGCGCACACGGCACCTTTGGGCAATTCGCCCCGAACTTCATCACCCCGTTCCATACCCACAGCGCAGCCTACGACGGCGTTGTGATCAGCGGCGTCATGACCAATCCCTTCGCGGGCGAGGCGAGCCCGCCAAAGATGGGACCTGGTTCCTATTGGCATGTCCCGGCCAATTCGGTTCACGCCACCGCCTGCGTTTCCGACACGCCTTGCGAGTTTTACTTCCATGCCAAGGGCGCCTTCGATTTCCATCCCAAGCAATAGCTAATATACGGGCAACCGGGCCAGGTAACTTGCGGCCCGGGTGCTGCTATGCTGCCATGAACCCATTCCGGCAATCGCTCGGACAAGCGGGAGAACATCATGGCGGCGCGCAGCGAAAAACTGACATTCCAGGGGGCAAGCGGCGAGATGCTGGCGGCCCGGCTCGATCTACCGGCGGGCGAGCCGCGGGCCATGGCGCTGTTCGCCCATTGCTTCACCTGCAGCAAGGATATCTTCGCTGCCGCGCGGATCGCCGCCGGCTTGGCGGGCGCGGGCATCGCCGTTCTGCGGTTCGATTTCACCGGCCTCGGCCACAGCGAGGGCGAGTTCGCTAACACCAACTTCTCGTCGAATGTGGCGGACTTGGTAAGGGCGGCTGATTACTTGCGCGAGACTTATGAGGCCCCGAAAATTCTGATCGGCCATAGCCTGGGCGGCGCGGCGGTTCTGGCCGCCGCCGGACAGGTGCCGGAGGCGGTCGCTGTGGCGACCATCGGTGCGCCAGCCGACCCGGCCCATGTTGCGCACACCTTCCAGTCCTCGCGTGAAGAGATCGAGGCCAACGGCGAGGCCGAAGTCCTGCTGGCCGGGCGGCCCTTCAAGATCCAAAAGCAGTTCCTTGAGGATATCGCCGAGCAGAAGCTAGAGAGTGCGGTCGCGAACCTTCGCAAGGCCTTGATCGTGTTCCATGCGCCGCGCGATATGACGGTCGGGATCGAGAACGCCGGCCATATCTTTGGGCCCGCCAGGCACCCGAAAAGCTTCGTCTCCCTAGACGATGCCGACCATCTGCTTAGCCGGAAGGCGGACGCGGTGTACGTCGCCAACGTGCTCTCGGCCTGGGCCAGCCGCTACCTGGGCGAAGCGCCGGTTACGGCGCCTACCGCCGCCCCGGTGCCGCGCGGCACCGTGGTCGTCCGCGAAACCGGCAAAGGGCGCTTTCTCCAGGATGTGGTGGCGGGTCCGCACCGCTTGCAGGCCGACGAGCCTCCGGACGTCGGCGGCACCGACCTGGGTCCAGGTCCCTACGACCTGCTCTTGGCTGGCCTCGGCGCCTGTACCTCCATGACCGTACGGATGTATGCCGCGCGCAAGGAATGGCCGCTCGAAGGGGTTGAGGTCAGCCTGGTGCACGACCGCATCCATGCTCAGGACTGCGAGGACTGCGA
Source organism: Kiloniellaceae bacterium (assembly GCA_021776095.1). Taxonomy (GTDB): domain Bacteria; phylum Pseudomonadota; class Alphaproteobacteria; order Kiloniellales; family J153; genus JAJFGN01. The sequence goes on from JAJFGO010000003.1 coordinate 78,554, forward strand.
GAGCAAAGAGGGCAAGGTTGACCGGATTGCCCGGCAACTGACCCTAAAAGGCCCGCTCGACCCGGCGCAACGGACTAAACTGCTTGAAATAGCGGACAAATGCCCAGTCCATCGGACCCTGACCAACGAGATAAAGATCGAGACCGTCCTAGTGTGAGGCTGGACTCGGCGGCCCATTTGGGCTTTGGCGCAAGTCGCTCTCGCTCTAGAGATTGTCGTCCAAGAACAACTTGGCGCTGACTCGCGGCGATAAAGTCTGCTAGGCTTCCATTCGAGAAGTTAAAAATAATCGGAGGCTTGTCTGAGCCCCAACCATGGGAATTAGGCAAATAACAAAGGGAGGCGGTATGTGCCCAAGTCGGGTCAGGCCGCGTAGTTTGACTTTGACGCGTCCACGCGAAGAGATTCGACAGAAAATTTGGGCACGACCGGTGGTGAGATATCTTTATTCTTGAGGCTGCACGCCCTCGATCGGTGTTTCCGCCTGAAATACTTGGTGGAGCCCGCCAGTTCGCGAGTTCGCGAGCCTAATGTCGTGCAAAAATCCAAGCAAATGACGGAACAGAACCGGGAGATGATTAATGAAGAAGGTGCTTAAGGACGAAACCGGCAAGCGGATCCATCCGTATGTGCCGGAGCTTTGCGAAGAGCTTCGCAAAGGCGACGTGGACCGGCGCGAATTCCTGCGTACAGCGACTTTGTTGGGCGTATCGGCCGGCGCGGCTTACGCCATGGCGGGGAAAATCCTGGGCGAGCCAGTGGTGCGTCAGGCTATGGCGCAGAGCCAAAAGCCGGGCGGTACTCTACGCAACGCCATGCAGGTCCAAGAGATGACCGATCCGGCAACCTTCGATTGGACGGAAAAGTCGAACCAGGCCCGCCACGTTGTGGAATACCTGGTGGAGACCGGCCCGGACAACATTACCCGGCCATACCTGGCCAAGGGTTGGGAGGCTTCCGACGACCTGAAGACCTGGACCTTCAATCTGCGCGATGACGTCAAGTGGAACAACGGCGACGACTTCAATGCCGATGACGTGGTCTTCAATTTTGAGCGCTGGCTCGATCCCAAGACCGGATCGTCGAACATCGGCCTGTTTTCTTCCATGGTTGACGAGGTCGACACCGGCAAGAAGGACAACAAAGGCAACCCGATCATGGGCAAGCGCATGACCGGAGGGGCGGTCGAGAAGGTCGATGCGCATACTGTACGTCTGAACTTGAACTCGCCGGTCCTTTCTGTTCCGGAGAATCTATTCAACTATCCCACGGCCATGGTCCATCGCCGTTTCTCGGAAGAAGGGGGCGATTTGACCAAGAACCCGGTTGGTACCGGGCCGTATACCCTGGACGAATTGCGCGTAGGCGAAATTTGCCGGCTGAAAAAGCGGGCAAATTATTGGCGCGGCGACGTCTTCCTGGACGAAATCCGTTACGTCGATCTTGGCTCCGATCCGTCCGCTAACATCGCGGCCTTGGCCTCAGGGCAGGCGGACATGATCTATGGCAACCTGGTTGACGTCAGCCAACTCGACCTCATCGAACGTTTGCCGAACGCCGTACTGCATCAGGTCACCACGGCCCAAACTGGCGTGGCGCGCATGCAGATGGACAAGGCGCCATTCGATGATATTCGGGTCCGTCAGGCGGTTCAGGCCTGCATGGATCACAAGTCGGTGCTCGACATTGCCTACCGAGGTAAGGGCGCAATCGCGGAAGACCATCACGTTTCGCCGATCCATCCCGAATACGCCAAACTGCCGGCGCAGAAGCGAGATATCGAAAAGGCCAAGAAGCTCTTGGCTGACGCGGGTCATCCAAACGGCATTACGATCACGATCGATATCGGCAATACGAGCGGCAAATGGGAGCTCGATTCCATGCAGGCGTTCAAGGAGCAGTGTGCTCCGGCCGGCATCAATCTTCAACTGAATGTCATGCCAAGCGCTCAATACTGGGAGATCTGGGACAAGACTCCCTTCGGCATGACGTCGTGGACCCATCGTCCGCTTGGCGTGATGGTCCTCAATCTCGGTTATCGTTCCGGCGTGCCGTGGAACGAGAGCCACTACAGCAATCCGGCGTTCGACAAGGCTTTGGACGACGCAGGTGCGACTCTCGAAGTAAACGATCGCCGCAAGAAGATGGAGAAGGTCCAGGGTATCTTGCAGAACGACGCAGTAATCGTGCAGCCGTTCTGGCGTGCGGTCTTCTCCGCCACGACGACCAAGGTGAAGGGTCTCAAGTTACACCCGACACTCTACGATACGGTTCTGCATCGGACTTCGATCGAATCGTAACGTGATGGTTGGGCGCCGCGGTCGCATTTCGACCGCGGCGCCCGCTTCATGACAACGTTACACCGCTCGAGATAACGGCGGCAGGTAGCGGCACGGAGGCGAGGGATAGAATGCTGATATTTTTGGTGAGGCGCCTCGGGACCATGGTCCTGACAATGTTAGTTGTTTCCTTGCTGCTGTTTCTTCTTTTAGAAATCAATGTCGCGAGCGTGGCAATCAAGGTTCTTGGGCCTTATTCGTCGGACGAGCAACGCCAGCTCTGGCTCGAGGCAAACGGTTATTTGGAGCCTTTTTACGTTAGATATTTCACTTGGCTAGGTAACTTTATTGTCGGCGATTTCGGTAGCTCCATACGCTTCAAGGTGCCGGTCGGCGACATCCTTTGGCCGCGCCTAGGCAGTACCGGGATTTTAGGGCTGGCCACCATGATGGTGGTCGTTCCCTTGTCACTGGGCCTAGGTGTGTTGGCGGGAATGAAAGAGGGTTCGAAGCTGGACCGCACTATCTCCGTCGGTTCGATCGTGACTACCTCGGTCCCCGAATTCGCCAGCGCCGTCTTGCTGTCGGCGGTTTTCGTTTTCTACCTGGATCTGCTGCCCGGAACCAGCAGCATGACGGACGGCTTCAGCTTGGTGCAGCTTTCGCTACCGGTCATGGTTCTTGTGCTTTACGACTTCGGATACGTGACTCGCATGACTCGGGCCTCCATGTCTGAAGTCATGATGACCCACTACATTCGCACGGCTGTCTTGAAGGGTTTGCCTTACAAGACCGTCATCATGCGCCATGCCTTACGTAATGCGCTGATCGCGCCTTTCACCGTGATCATGCTGCAGATCAATTGGCTGCTTTCCGGTGTGATCGTGGTGGAATTCTTCTTCGCCTATAAGGGATTCGGCGCCCTCCTGCTCGAGGCCTCGCTCAATCAGGATATCTTCCTAATCGAGGCCTGCGCCATGGTCGCGGTGTTTGTCGCGGTTGCAACTCAAACGCTTGCGGACGTGGGGTACACCTACCTCAACCCGCGTATCCGTTTCGCATAAGGAGGCCGACATGACAGACGCTGTTGCGGGCCTTCCGCCCCGGGAATCCAAAGTCATCAAATATCTAAAGGGGATGGCCCTCATCCGCGAGAGCGTGGTGGGTATGATTGGGCTCGGCCTAATCGTGTTTTGGGTCGTCATGGCGCTGCTGGCCGACCTACTCGCGCCGTTTCCGCCCAATGCGACTCTCTATCCCTTGGCAATGCCAGGCCAGTTCGTGGAGGGCATGGGCACGTTTTGGCTGGGCACCGACCATCTCGGGCGCGATATACTTTCGCGTATCATGCACGGTTCGCGCGCGGTGCTGATTTTTGCGCCCTTGGCGACCTTCTGCGCGTACGTGGTCGGCATTCCCATGGGACTGGCAGCAGGATATCGCCGGGGCATGACGGATGCCGTTCTGTCGTTCGTCGCCAACGTCATTCTCTCCTTCCCGGTGCTGGTACTCTACATCATCATCATCGCAACCATCGGCGCCTCGGCGGTCAACATCGTTATCGCCGTAACCTTCGCTTCGGCACCGGGCATCTTCCGCATCGTGCGAGGGCTGGTCTTAGATCTGCGCAGCCGCGAATACGTTTTCGCCGCCGAAACCCGGGGCGAGTCACCTTGGCGCATCATGCTGGTGGAGATTTTGCCGAATGCGCGCGGTCCCTTGATCGTCGATGCCTGCCTGCGGGTCGGCTACGTGATCATCACCATCGGCGTTCTCGGCTTCCTCGGCCTCGGCCTGCCGCCGCCCGACCCCGACTGGGGCGGTATGATCAACGAGACCCGGCAGATGGCCATGAGCTTTCCGCACATGACCATCTTCCCGTGCATCGCGATCTCGTCGCTGGTCCTGGGTTTCAACCTGCTGGCCGACGGCCTGCGCGAAGTCTCGCTGCGAGATTGAGGAGACCGGCATGAGCACGAAGCAAGAATACGAAGGTCCGATTCTGGAATGCCGGAATCTGTCGATCTCCTACTTCACGCGGGCCGGTGAAATCCCCGCCGTCGTCGATTTCAACCTGACTCTCGAACAGGGCGGCAGCGTCGGTCTGGTTGGCGAATCCGGTTGCGGCAAATCGACCGTGGCCATGGCGATCATGCAATACATGGGGTCGAACGGCGGGATCGTCGGCGGCCAGGTCATCTACAAAGGCCGCGACCTGGCGACTTGTAGCGAGGAAGAACTGCGTCAGCTGCGCGGCAACGAGATCTCCATGGTCTATCAGGAGCCCATGGCGTCCCTGAATCCGAGCATGACTCTGGGCACGCAGCTCATGGAAGTGCCGCTTTGCCATGAGGAAATCACCGAGAAAGAGGCCTATGACCGGGCGGTACAGATCCTTGCGGACGTGAACCTGCCGGATCCGGAACGGGTCATGGCGTCATATCCGCACCAGATTTCGGGCGGGCAGCAGCAACGTGTCGTGATCGCGATGGCGCTTCTGTCCAACCCGTCGCTTTTGCTGCTGGACGAGCCGACCACGGCATTGGACGTGACGGTCGAAGCCGGCATCGTCGAGCTGATCGGCGAGATCGCGAAAAAGTTCAACACCTCGATGATCTACATATCCCATAACCTGGGCTTGATCCTGGCGACCTGCGACCGGGTCAACGTTATGTACTCGGGTGTTGTGGTCGAAAGCGGTTCGGTCGAGGAAGTCTTCGACCATATGCGTCACCCCTACACCAAGGGCCTGTTCAGCTGTATTCCTTTGCCAGGGACAGACAAATTGGCCCATCCGTTAGTGCCGATCCGGGGCCAGCTTCCCCTGCCGCATGAGCGGCCGAGCGGATGCTATTTCGGGCCGAGATGTGATTTCTTTGAGGCCGGGCGCTGCGATCAGGCGATGGAGCGGGGCACCACGCCAATGCACGAAGTGACTGGCCGGGCCGGCCACACCGTACGTTGCGAGCGCTGGAGCGAAATCGACTGGGAGAGTTACAAGCCGGAGGGCGTGGTGGCCCATCCCTCGGAGCGTGGCCACGAGGTTCTGTCGATCGACAACATGCGCAAGTACTACGAACTGACCGATAACTCGATCGGGGCAATGATCTCGGGCAAGCGCGTGCGTTATGTCAAAGCCAATGAGAGCATCAGCTTCAAGGCCCACGAATGCGAAACCATCGCGATCGTCGGTGAGTCGGGTTGCGGCAAATCGACCTTTGCCAAGGTCTTGATGGGACTAGAGACCGCGACCGATGGCGACGTCATGTTCAACGGCAAGGACGTGGCCGAACTGCCGGTCCAGAACCGCTCGCCGGAACAGGTGGGTTCAATGCAGATGGTGTTCCAAAACCCCTTCGACACTTTGAACCCCAGTCATTCGGTCGGGGCTCAACTGGCCCGAGTAATTAGGAAGTTCGGGGTTGAAAGCGATCCGGTGAAGATCGAGAACCGGGTCATGGAACTGCTCGATTTGGTGAAACTGCCGCGCGATTTCGCGCGCCGCCGCCCGCGCCAGCTTTCGGGCGGCCAGAAGCAGCGGGTCGGTATCGCCCGGGCTTTTGCCGGCAATCCGGCCATGGTCGTGGCCGACGAACCGGTTTCGGCCCTGGACGTTTCGGTTCAGGCGGCAATTACCGGTTTGCTGATGGACATTCAGCACACTTACCGCACCACCCTGTTGTTTATCAGCCACGATCTCAGCTTGGTGCGTTACCTGGCCGACCGGGTGGTGGTGATGTACCTGGGCCAGATCATGGAGCAGGGCACCACCGACGAGGTCTTCGCGCCGCCGTATCATCCCTATACCGAGGCTTTGCTGTCGGCGGTGCCGATCGCGGACACCTCGATCCAGAAAAAGCGGATCATTCTAGAAGGCAACCTGCCCAGCGTGATGAGTCCGCCCAAGGGGTGTCCCTTCAACACCCGCTGCCCAAGGAAAATTGGCGATATCTGCGAGACTCAGGTGCCGCCCTTCGCCGAAGACCATCCGGGACATATCATCATGTGCCATATTCCCATGGCGGATTTGCGGGCGGTCGACCCGGTAATTGTCCAGGTCGACAAGGACAAATCGGCGGCCGAGTAAGGCGGCCGAACCGCGCGCCAAGGATAGGGTGCGCCGAGACTCGGTAATTGGAGAAAGACCGGTCTGTTTTGCCGGTGAAATCCAACCGGCCCATCGGGTCGGCGGCGACGATGTGCCCTTTGCCTTCCCTTAAACCCCAGCGACGCATACTGCCACGACTGCAATGCTAAGACCGGATCATGCGGGGGTTGAGGGGTTCCAAGGATGCGAGCGAAATCTCTGAATTTCTTGATTGCGGCCAGTATTTGGGTTGTGGCGCCGTCCCCCTTGGCGGCGGAGTGTTGGCAGGGCTTCGGATACTGGGCCGATGCCCAAACCCGGGCCTACAAGAGCGACGAAATGCTGCTGGTGACCCAGGGGCCGGCGACTTGGGCCGCGGGCCAGCCTGTTACCCTTTTGTTCCTGGACCGCGCCACCGGTCGAATCGACCGGAGCCAGGCGCCAATTGTGGCCGTACCGTTGGATCCGCGGGCCTATTACCGGGGCAATTCGAACTACGTGGACGGCATGGCCGACGTAGAGGGGGCTGCCGATCGGTTGATTTTTGGCCTCAGCCATGTTGCCCCGCCCAGCGCAGCGATTCCCGAGCTAAAAGCCTTTATGGACCGGGCCTGCGGTCTCGAAAATCCGGCCAAGTAAGGTCCGATCGGCCCTTGGTGGTGCTGAAATGGGGCTTAGTCGAATAGGGCGTTGATATCGTCTTGCGAGATGCCTTGATTGGCCAATTGAGGCCCATTCATCAAGGCGGCGTCGCCTTCGGGCTGGGCACTCTGGGGTATGGGTAGCTCGGCAAATGCCTCGACCCCCCAGATATTGATCATCGCCAGGATTCGTTCTTCGATGAAGCGAATCGTGTTCACCACCTTGGTGATACGCTGCCCGGTGATATCTTGGAAGTTGCAGGCCTCGAAAATCTTAATGATTTCAGCGGCCGCTTGCTCCGCGAGGTTGCGCACGTCCTCATCTTCGGGGTGAAGGCCACTCATTTCCCGCACCAAGAGCTCTATCTGCTCGCTTGAGGCCAGGACACTGTTTGTGGAGGTCTCAGTTGCCAGAACGATGGCGTCCAGTTCGTTGGTGGCCGCACTCATCCGGTCGTCCTCCTCCTCCGGGTGCCGGATTGAGGCGATTTCGGTTTTGGCCTGGCGGATCGAGCGAACCATGGCGGCGATCTCGACCCGGGCGGCGATGGCTTCTTCCGCGGCGGCCAAGGGTACGTCCTGAGGCTCTGCCGCCGCTGCCGCCGCCGGCACTGTCCGGACAAGCGTGCTCAGTCTTTCCTCGAGGGAGTCGATCGCATCCAGGATATCGGCGGTCGTGGCGCCCTCCGGCCGGTTAACGCGCCGTTTACGCAATTGGCGCTCGACACTGAATTCTTTGATCTTTTGCTGAGCCTGCATTGGGCTTCTCCGGGGCGGCGGCTGGGTTCGGAGCTCTTAATCCTCCACCTAAAAAATGACTGGTAAAGACTAAGAAACCCTGAGTTCGAGCAGCTCTAGTGGAGTTTCGAAGGCCAGAACCGCGGGACTAGGGCAAAATTCGGTACCGGGAAAACTAATGTAAAATTATAGTATAATTACTAATAAACAGATCAATGCATTAATATTTAGAATAATGCGCAATATTCCTTAGTAAATAATTAAGGCGAAGGTAGTCTAATCTGCTGCAAATATAAATAGTGCGTCGGTCGAGGTTCAGCTAGGAGGGCAATTTGCCATGAATATACGGGATCATGCAGTCCTGCCGCGGGCAGGCATCTGCGCCACGATGGCCAAGGTTACCCTGGCCATCGTGGCAGTATCGGGCGCCGCCTTGATCGTGCCCTCCGAAAGCCGTGCGCAAACTGTCGTAATGGCTCCGAATAATATCGAGTTCCTAGATGCGGATTCGGCCAATTGCGGGCCATTCGGCCCCGATTGTCAGCCGACCGGGGGCTCGACCCGCTATCAGCAGGTATTCGATGCCTCGCTGTTCAATGGCGAATCGGGCATGATCGATTCCGTCACCTTGCGCCAAGACTGCCCTGGCTTTGCCTTGGAAGGCGCCGGGCCCGCGCTTGAGATTCGATTTTCGCATACCTCCTCCGCAGCGGGGTCGTTGAGCCCGGTTTTCGCCGACAACGTCGGCGACGACGAAACCATGGTGCTCGATTCCGGCGGGTTTTCACTGTTCAGCGAGGCCTTTCCGGTCGACCCCGGATCGGCATGCCCGCTTGAATTCGACATTTTCGTGAATGTTCAGAATCGGTTTTTCTACAACGGGCAAGACAACTTACTGATGGATGTCCGGGTCACAGGCAGCCCGACCGATGTCTTTTTCGACGCGGTTTCGGTGTCCCCTCAAATGTCAGCGATCAGTGCCCAGGGCGATAATGGTGCCGAAGCGCTGTCCGCGGACAACATGAACTCGCCGGCCCTGGTGGCCGCTTTTGTGATCGCGCCGCCGGATCAGGACGGGGACGGCGTCACCGACCGGCTGGACAACTGCGCCACGATGCCCAATCCGGATCAAATGGACAGCAACGGCGACGGCTATGGCGACGTCTGCGTCCCGCCGGGCAGCGTTGCGTCCTCGGCGTCCCTGGGTGTGGGTCCCGTCATCGGCCTCAATTCCCGGGTTAGCCGCAATGCCACTTTGGGTGACCTCGCCAACTTGGGCGACAACGTCCGGGTCGACCGGAACGTGACCGCAGGCGACAACCTGGTGGTTGGGAACGGCACCCGGATCTTCCGCAACGCGGACCTGGGCGACAATGTCGAGCTTGGCAGTGACGTCCGGATCGGCCGGAACGCCACTCTTGAAAGCGATGTGGTGGTCGGGAACGGCACCGTTATCGGGCGCGGCGCCGTAATCGGCGAGGGTGTCGTGATCGGTGACAATGTGCGCATCGCACCCGGTGCGGTCATTGAGGCCGGTGCCGTGATCGGCGATGGCGCGGTTATCCGCTCGAGTGTGGTCATCGCGGAGGATGCTCAGATCGGTGCGGACGCTCGCATCGGCACCTCAGCCCGGATCGGCGAGGGCGCCGTCATCGGCGCCGGTGCGGTGATCAATCGGCGTGCCAATATCGGTGCCCGTGCGCAAATCGGTGTCGATACAAGGATCGGCCGTGGCGTCCGTGTCCCCGAGGAGACCGTGATCGGTGAGAGAACCCGCATTAGCCGCGATGTGCGGATTGGGAATGGCGTGCGGATCGGCGACGACGTGCGGGCCGACCGCTTCGTTCGGATCGCCGACGGTACCGTGGTCGCGGACGACAGCCATCTGCGTCGCCCCTCGCGTCGCGAGATCTTCCGGGCCCTCTTCCTGGCCTTCCTGCAACGCCTCTTCGGCTTCGCCTAAGCGGGAGTAGACGACATGCGTTACTTCTACAAGCAATCGAGAATGGTCCGGCGCCGCCAACGTTTGCGCCTGGCCGCCCAGGCAGGCTTGGTTGCGGCCGCGGTCCTGGCTTGGAGCCAGGCCGCGGCGGGCACCCTGGACCTGACCGTACGCAACGGCATGGTCACACTCGATGCCCAGGCCGCCCCGCTCGGAGAGGTCATGCGCGCCCTGTCCGAGAAGGCGGACTTCCGGCTGGTGATGAAGCAGGATCTGCGGGCACCGGTCACCTGGCGATTGGACGAAGTGCCGATCGAGCAGGCGGTGACGCGTCTCTTGGCCCGGGTCTCCTCAGTCGCACTATACGCGCCGGAGGGCGATGGAAACGGGTCGGTATTGTCCGAGGTGCGGATTTTGCGCGGAGGCAATAACGATGCGCCCCTGGTCGAACACCGTACCGCCCTTGCAGCCGCCCAAAATACTCCGGGCTTAAGCGAAGGTCCTGCCACTCCTGGCAACCAGGCCTCGACGCCCAAAGAGGCGGCACGCAACCAGTTGGCGTCGATCGGTAACCTGCGGCCCGCCGCCGGCGAGGTTGGACCCATAGACTACGCTCTGGACGACGGCGATGCTGCCGATCGGCGTCGCGCCGCCCAGCTGGCGGCGAAACGTCGACCAGATCTGGCCCATAACGCCTTGACCGGCGCCCTTTCAGATCCGGATCCGGTCGTCCGGTTGCGGGCCGTTCAGGGCCTGACCCGCCTTGGCGGCGAGCAGGCCGTGACCATTCTCAGTCAGGTCTTGCTCGAAGATTCCGAACCGCGCATTCGCCGCATCGCGGCGGTCGGGCTGGGGCGCATAAACACCGAATCGGCATTCTGGGCTCTGATGGAGGCGAATTCGGATCCCGAGCAGAGCGTGCGCGAATCGGTCAACGCGGCCTTGGTTGCCTTGGAGCGTCGCGGCGTCAATGCCAGCCGTGAGGCTGGCACTGGTACCACTGTCCAATAAAGCGGGCCGGCCCCGAGCAAAATTAGGCGACACCCCTTCCGGGTGACCTAGATTGGTATCAGCCGGGCGGGGCGGTGAGGGCGGCGGTAAAGCCGCGCAACGACAACTGGCGTTGGAACACCATCGGGCCGCCTTTGGTCCGGACCGTCACCTTGGCCCGGAAGCCCTTGCGGAATTGCGCCATCAGGGTTTCGGAGGCCTGGGCACCGAAGACACAGGCGCCACCTTCGCAGTCCGATGACTGATGCGGATCGTTCTTGTCGACTGCGACGGTCACGTCGTCGATGGCTTCGTTCTCGCCGGCGATAACCAGCGGCGGCTTCCCTTTGCCGGTATGCACGAAGTAAACGATGAACTCCTCACCGTCTTCGAAGGTCGCCAATTCGGTCGTGCAGATTTTGGTGCCAGCCACCTCGTCGCCCAGGCATTGGTAGCGCCAGGTCTCAGCCTCCTCGGCGTTGAGCCCGATCGGCATGGCCGCCAAGGCTAGGGTAATGGCAAGGGCGGCAAGCGCGCCAGGCATCCGGCTCATCGAGGGCGATTCCCATGTTCGGCCCCGCAGCCTGGTGACGGCGGTGGCCGCTCAATAGTATTCCCTGTTCGGCGCGGGTCAATCCACCGCCCAGATCAATCTACCGAAGGACTCCATCTGGTGGGCAGATCGCGGGAGAAGCAGCGAATCGTCTCGCGTCCAACTTGGGTCGAACGCCGGGCTGCGCAAGTCGTCAGCCGGCCGGTTTTGGCGTCGACCAGCCACAACCGGGTTCCGGCAACCAGGCGCGTTACACCGCCGGACGGCGCGGCGATCTGCTTGATCGATACCGGGGCCGGGGTACCACGCAAGACCTCCACCGGGCCGCTGGGCGCCGCCGGCTCGAGGGTCATCTGGGCGCCGCGGTACACCGTCACGGCACCGGCTGTGGCGGCCCCTGCGACCTCTGGTGCCAGGATCCCCAGTGCGATCACCAGGGCCGGGATGGTGAATTTCCTATTCACATTCAACATCGCAACATAACTCCCTGTTAGTGCTTATTTTTACTTCAGAACGTTGCTGAGCATGCCATAGACTGGCCTTTGACGGAAGGGGCCGGGCCGATAGGCCGGGAAATTCCGGACCTACGAGAAAGGGCCCGAACCGCCGTGTGGTTCAGGCCCTTTACGAAATTGGCTCCCCTTCGTGGATGCCTATAGAACCATGTGCCTGTCGCCGGAGCCAGAGTTCCGGCGTCTCCTGGAGGATGTCCGAGAGATGCGGTTGGCCGCATAGGACCCCGAAATGCGGGTATTTAGGTATCCATTGACGGTTGTTGCGAATCGACTGTAGAATGATAGCTAAACAGGTGACGGGAGAAATGAGCTATGACCAGCGGGAGGAACATCAAGTTCGGCGCGTATGTGCGTCAGGAACGGGATAGAAAAGAGCTTGGCCTGCGCGAGATGGCGAAGATGATCGGTGTGAGTCCGACCTATCTGTCAAAGATTGAGCGGGACGAGTTTGCGCCGCCGGCCGAGGACAGGGTCCGCAAAATCGCCGAAATCTTGGGTAGCGATGTCGATGAACTCCTGGCGCTGGCTGGGAAGGTGTCGTCCGATCTCTCCGAAATCATTCGTGAGCACCCAAGGGAACAAGCTGCGTTACTCCGGACGACCAAGGGCCTCACGGCTGATGAGTTGACCCGCCTAGCCCGCGACGCGCGGAAGACGAAGGACAAATAGCTACGCCGAAGGGATCGGTGCGAATTGACGATGCAGATGAGGATGACGGATTGATGAGCAAATTTGTTCCCTACCTGGCCGAAGAGGTAATCGAGCGGAATGCGGAGGCACTACTGGCTGAGTTCTCCAGCTCGCGCAATTTTGTCATCACGCCACCGATCCCAATAGAGGACATCGTCGAAAAACACCTCAAGCTCGGCATTGAGTTCGACGACACCCATCGCTTGTTCGGCGTTCCCCGCTCTGGCCTTAATCGAGGCCAAGGCCCTGACATTCTTGGTGCTATCTACTTCGACGAGCAGCGCATTGTGATCGACGAGAGCCTCGACCCCGAGGAAAACGCGTCGATGGAAGGCCGATTTCGCTTCACGCTAGCCCACGAGGGAGGTGGGCATTGGCGGCTGCATCGCCACCTGTTTGCGAAAGACAAAGCGCAGGCCGCCATGTTCGATGATTTGGAAGAACCGTCCTTCGTGTGTCGATCGAGCGAGGCAAAGGAGCGTGTGGAATGGCAGGCCGATTTCTACGCCTCATGCCTGCTGATGCCGAGACCACATGTTTTCCAAATTTGGAAGCGGCGATTCGGGAGCTTGAACCCGCTAATCAGCGGCACTGTGAAAATTGATCCACCAGCCGGTTCCAGGTGTAGGCGCATTGGTGATGTTTTTCGCAATACTGAGTACGATGATTTTGCAGACGGGTGGGCACACTATTTTGCTCCCTTTTTCACTGTATCTCGGCAAGCCATGCGCATTCGGCTGGAAAAGCTCGGGCTGCTGCTCAGCCAACCGCCCCGTCAACAGTGCTTGGCCACCGATACTTGACGGGATTTTTTTTGAGGAAACTGTGAAGTGTCAACTGAACAAATAACGATAAAACGAGGTGAAACGGTGTCGGATTCTTGCCTGCCAGCTGCTTTCGAGACGCGCGACTTCTATCTCGCCTGTTTCTTGCGGTGCGTCGGCTACAAGCTTCTTGACTTGCGGCCGGAGGGCCGGCGGCGCGTGTTCGTCTTCAGGGATACCGATGCCCGCCGCGGCGATGTGATGGCGTTCTACGGCGACGGCGCGTCGGTCCGGCCGCTCGCGTTCTCTTCCACCATCAAGGGCATGAAGGCTCTGTTGCACAATGCCTGACGACCTCGGAAATCACCAATCCTCGGGTATCGGTTATGGCGCCCAACTGCGCGAGGCGCTGGACCACCTCTGCGGACTTGTCGTCGATGGGCTGAAGCACGGGTTCTTCGACTACTCGATCAGCTGCGAGGTCGGCAACAAGGGCAGGCGCCAGCTGGTGATCCGGGCCGGCAAGAACCACAAGTTCACGATCCCAGAGGATGATCTGCCGCGCTGAGGCGACATAAGACGGCGATCCCTGGGATGGGGACGCCGAAGATGCAAATTCGTAAACGATCCAGCGTTATCGGTGGGAGTCCGAGGCCGGAGATCAGAGGCACGGAACGGTACAAGCCGACCGTGAGATCTTTGGTGAAACCATCGAATGCAGCCAACGACAACCTGATCGACCGTACCATCGAAACGTGGCAGCCGCGCTCCGGCCGCGATCTCAGTTGCGAGGACGCCCGGCAGATCGTCAAGAACGTCACCGGCTTCTTCTCCATCCTCGCCGAATGGTCGCGGGCGCAAATGTCTGAGCCAGCCAACGACAACGGCAAAACTGGCGACACAGACGGTAATGGCAAGGTGCGCCATGACCGCTGAATCCATCGCCAAGACCCTCGGCGGGCGCTGGCACGGCTCCTATGGGACGTGCCGGTGTCCGGTGCATGACGACCGCGAGCCGAGCCTGAGCGTGTGCAACGGAGACGGCGACGAGGTGTTAGTGAAGTGTCACGCTGGCTGCGATTGGCGAGACATCAAAAGCGCCCTGCGGGATCGCGGGGCCTTGCCCGAATGGCGTAGCGAACAGCAGCCCAGGTCGGTCAAACGGCAACCCGACAAAGAGGCCGAGGATACGCAGACACGCCGCAAGACCAAGTTCGCGCGTCGGATGTGGCATGACGCGCAACCGATCCAGGACACGCCCGCCGAAACCTATCTGCGGGAACGCGGACTCAAGCCAGGACCGGACGGCTGGCCCGGATCGCTTCGGTATCATCCGAGCACGAAGCACAGGCCTACGGGCCTGTATCTGCCCTGCTTGATCGCGGCCGTGACCATCTGGCCGGGCCAGGAAGTATCGGGAATTCACAGGACCTTTCTTCGGGGCGATGGACGCGGCAAGGCTCCCGTCTCGCAGAACAAGATGATGCTCGGGCGATGTGCCGCCGGCGCGGTTTGCCTTGCGCCACACCGGGCAGAGCTGGTCCTGAGTGAAGGCATTGAAACCGGCCTGAGCGTGCAACAAGAAACCGGGTTGCGGACTTGGGCCTGCCTTTCCACGTCCGGCCTGTGCAGCGTGATCCTGCCGCCCGAGATTGGAACCGTCATCATCGCGGCCGATGGCGACGACTCTGGCGAGGAAGCCGCACAGAAGGCGGCGTGGCGGTTCTTGGCTGAAGGGCGCACCGCGAAGATAGCCCGCCCGCCGATGGGCATGGACTTCAACGACGTGCTGCGGCTCCCGGCCGGTGTGGCGGTCATTCACGATCACAAGAGGCGAGCGCGCCATGACTGATGAAATGACGGGCGCGCCAAGCGTTGCTGATGCTGTGGCGGGCGCTGAGTCTGTACAAGAAACGATAGTTGAACGCCTGGAGCGTTTGGCGGGGTTGTCGCCGCGAGACTATGAGGGCGTGCGCCGTGAGGAAGCCAAGTCGCTAGACTGGCGCGCTACGGCACTGGACAAGGAAATTACGGCGCTTCGGGCGCGCGCGGAGCAGGACAATGATCTAGGTTTTTTTGAGTCTGAATCGTGGCCCGAACCTGTCGATGGCGCGGCGTTGTTGGATGAAATCACAGCTGGGATCTGCCGCTATCTGGTAATGCCCGAACATGGGGCGGAAGCCGTCGCTTTGTGGATCATTCATGCTCACGCCTTCGATGCGTGGCGGCACTCTCCCCGGCTTGGCGTGACGGCGCCGGAAAAGGGCTGCGGAAAGAGCACGCTCCTGGACGTGCTGATGTGCCTCGTGCCGCGGGGGGTGAAGACCGAGAACCTGAGCACGGCGGCAGCGTTCCGAATGATCGACAAATACTGCCCCGTGCTCCTGGCCGATGAGTTCGATTCCTGGTTGACCGGGCGCAACCCGAACGAGGAACTGAGAGGGATTTTGAACGCCGGGCACGCCGTGGGCGGGCGGACATTCCGCTGCGAGGGCGATACCAACGAATTGCGGGCCTTCAAGACCTTCGGCCCGGCGGCGCTGGCCGGGATCGGTAATCTTCCTTCAACCCTCGCGGATCGGTCGATCCCGATTTTCATGCAACGGCGCGAGCCCGATGAAGCGGTGGCCGACTTCCGGGCGGATCGCGCCGAGCATTTGCGCGTGGCGGCGTCCAAGGCCGCTCGATGGGCTGCCGACAAATTCGACGCCCTCAAGGCGGCCGACCCGGAATTGCCGCCCGGGGTGTTCAACCGTTTGGCGGATAACTGGCGTGTTCTGATTTCGATTGCCGACACGGCCGGCGGAAGGTGGCCCCAACTCGCACGCGCGGCCTGCGTGGCGCTGGGCCTCAAGAACGCCGACGATACGCTGTCGCTTCGCGAGCAATTGCTAAGCGACATTCAAAGCATCTTTGCCGAAGAGGGCGCGACGTTCCTATCGTCTAAGGTCGTGTGCGATCGGCTGCACGTCCTAGAAGGACAGCCGTGGGCCGAGTTCGGCAGGGGGCAAAAGCCGATCACCACGACACAGCTCGCGCGCCAATTGAAGCCGCTCGGGATCAAACCCAGGCAACAGCGCGACGGTGCCGACCCGATCAGGGGATACTCCCTCGAAGACTTCGAGAAAGCATTTTCGCGTTACCTCCCCCAATCCAACCCGTTGCACCGGTACAACCCGCAGAAAACCGCCAAAAACTCAGAGCCCGACCCGTTACAAGCCGAGCCCTGTGTAACGGGTTGGAATCCGTCGAAACCCGCGGAAAACCTGGATTGTAACGGCGTAACGACTCGAAACGGGGGGCACGGGCCGGAAGGAGATTTCAAAGTTGAGGACGATCCCGAGGAACGCGCCGCGATCCAGGAATGGGACGGCGAGGGCCGTTCGCCATGACCGCCGACACGCCCGGAGCGCGGCGCGCACGCCGCCACCGCGAGCGCCAGCGCCGAGGCGTGTGCGTCGTGCCGGTGGAGGTCACCTGCGAAATGGTCGAGGCTCTTATCAGGCACGGTGACCTGGATGAGGGAGTAGCCTCCGATCACAATGAGGTCGGCAAATCCATTGCTGCCGCAGCGTGCCGTGCGCTTGGGCTACAGCCGAATTATCGAATTCCTGACCACTGCCGCAGTCTGGGATAGCGCGCCCAGTACGAAATGGAGAGTACCGGCTGGGTCTACGCCGGGTCGCCGCAACCCTTGCTAACGCCTCACCCGTCAATAAAGACGCGTACCGCTCCGCCACCCTCACAACGGGCTCTCGCCGCAGTTCAATTTTCCGGAGGTAGGATTTCCTGGACGCAGACCGCGTCGATCAGGTGCCCGCGCCCAATATCCGTCAGATGGGCGCGCTTTTCGTCCGCGGTCAGCGTAGCACCGATTCCTTGCGTCATCGCCAGGACCAAAGAGCGATCACCCATATCGAGCCAGAAACCGCGCCGGACTAACTTGCCGTCGTTCCCGCGTGCAAACGGGTCATCGGGATTTGTGCCAAGATCGGGCTGATAGTATCGAGGCATCGGATGCGGCTCTGGTTCTGCGGTGCTTGCGCCCATTCTAGCACCGCATCGGATCTGGGCCACGCATTCTGCACCATGCCACGGGCATCACTCACCGGCCCAAGGTGGCGAGCCGCTGTAATCGGCTCAAATTCGGGCATCGGCACCGGAATGTCCGAATCTGGGGGCATTCCAGACCTGCTGGAGGGAAAGCCGGGAGGGCAGGAAATAGCCAACAGGAGACGTTGGAGGCCCATGCAGGAGCTGCACTTTGGCACATCCCGATTGCCCGTGGCGGGAGCTGTCAACTGCATCAAAATCGGAAGTCTACGTCGAGCGGTCTCGATATACGAAATACCCAGGGAAGGCTCAATCGGGCGCCAGCCGAAACGTCATCTCGAGCTGGACCGAGGCGCCGGATGGTATTTGCAGGACGCCGGTGGCGGTTCTGGAATGGCGCCCCGCCTCACCGAAAAGTTCGATCAGAAAATCGGATGCGCCATCGATTACGTAGGGTTGCTCCGTGAAGTCCGGCGCGGACCGCACGAACCCGAGCACCTTGTCGACCGATGCGATTCGGTCCAGATCACTGATCGCGCCCTTGACCGTCCCGAGCATGTAGAGCGCGGCCTGGCGGGCGCACAGCCGGCCATCGTCCTTCGTGACGTCGCTGCCCACCGCACCTCGGACGTCGCCGATTTGACCGGAGACGAACAGCAAATCGCCTGACTGTTTGCAACCAACGTAATTGGCGACCGGCCGGCGCGGCGGCGGGAGGTCGTGCCCAAGGGACTTGAGCCGATTCTCGACGGTATTCGTCTGCTTGTGGATTGACATCGCTTCACCTAACGGTTGGTTCTGAACAATTGACATGGGACGAGCACGAGGGCGACCGTCCCTCGGTGGCCGGCGCTCGTTACGCTGACGGTGTGCGTATCACGGTCATCTTCTCTTGCGTCATGTCCGCCATCGTATGGTGGATGCCGCCGATGCCGTAACTCGAGGCGCGGCGCCCGGCGAAGGGCATCCAGTCGACGCGAAAGGCGGTATGGTCGTTGATCATGACGGCGCTGGCGTCGAGCCGGTTCGAAAGGTCGAGCGCGCGATCAAGATCGCGGGTGTATACCGCCGATTGGAACGCCATCGGCAAGGCATTCGCCCGGGAAACCGCTTCGGCCACATCGTCGAAGCCGTATACACAGGTGACCGGCCCGAATATCTCAAGGGTCGAGACCTTCGCGGCCACCGGGGGCTCAAGCAGGATCGTGGGCGCGAACAGCCGGTCACCGATCCTATTGCCGCCCGCCAAAACCTGGGCGCCGCCGGATGCCGCCTCCTCGA
This sequence comes from Kiloniellaceae bacterium, assembly GCA_021776095.1. Lineage (GTDB taxonomy): Bacteria > Pseudomonadota > Alphaproteobacteria > Kiloniellales > J153 > JAJFGN01. The sequence goes on from JAJFGO010000003.1 coordinate 97,087, forward strand.
CCCATGTGTCGACGCGGTCGACCTCGCGCGGCAGGATGAGCGGGCCGACGTCGGTCTCTATTAGGGCCGGATCGCCCGTGACCAGCCGCTCGACGCCGCCGGCGTAGGTCTCGAGGAAAGTTGCCTTGATCCGGTTGTCAACGAAGATGCGCTGTACGGATACACAGACCTGGCCGGCGTGATAGTAGCCACCCTTGACCAGCGACGGGATAGCATGTTCCAGGTCCGCATCGTCACAGACGATGACCGGAGCGGCACCGCCATGCTCCAGCGCGCACCTGGTTCCAGGGGCAAGTTTGCCGCGTAAATGCCATCCGACCTTCGAAGAGCCGATAAAGCTGAAGAAGGCAGCCCGTTCGTCGGTAACCAGCCGCTCAGCCGTGGGGATGTCGCAAATGCACACCTGACACATGGCCTCGGGGAGTCCCGCCTCGTGGAGGAGGCGGACGAATTCCATGCAGGTCAGCGGCGTTGTATCGGCCGGCTTGACGATAACCGGACAACCGGCGGCGATCGCGGGAACGACCTGATGGACAATCAGATTTAGCGGGTGATTGAAGGCGCTGACGGCGACCACGGGGCCGATCGGCTCCTTCCGGGTGAACGCAAGGCGCCCCGTGCCCGCCGCCGCCAAATCCATGGGAATTTCACGGCCATGAAGCTGTGCGATAGACTCGGCCGCGAGCTCGACGCCGTTGACTGCCCGCTCCGCTTCCACGCGCGCATCCTTGAGCGGCTTGCCCCCCTCGCGCGCGATCAGCAAGGCGAAGGCGTCTCTTTGACCGCGCAGGAGGCTGGCAAGACGGCGCAAGATCTCGATCCGCCGATAGGCCGGGAGCCAGCCGTTTCGATCGCGGAATGCCGCCACGGCCCGATCGAGTATCCGGTCCGCCTCCGGCCAGCGCGTGTAATCCAGTTCTGCTATCAGGGCCCCATCGAAGGGTTGATGTACGCTAAGCCGATTGTTCTCGGTCATGGGAGGTACTCCATCCATGATCAAATCACGCAAGCGCGCAGTGCAAGCTCGTCAATGAGGACGCGCTTGTTTTCGCTGTAGTCGACGGGGGCCTCGACGACGTGTACGCCGCCGTCGCGCAAGCAGCGCTCGAGGATCGGTACGAAGTCCTCGGTCGCATCGACGCGGTGGCCAAAGGCGCCATAACTTTCGGCGTATCGAACGAAATCGGGATTGCCATACTCGAGTCCCCAATCGGGCAGGTCCTGAGCTGCTTGTTTCCAGCGGATCATGCCATAGGCGTCGTCGCGAATGATCAGCACGACGAGGTTGAGGCCAAGGCGGACCGCGGTCTCCAGCTCCTGACTGGTCATCATGAAACCGCCGTCACCACAGATCGCCATCACGCTCCGGCCGGGGTTCAGCATCGCCACCGTCATCGCGGACGGCAGCCCCGCGCCCATGGTTGCGAGGGCGTTATCGAGCAGGACGGTGTTGGGTTGTTTGGTCAGATAGTTGCGGGCAAACCAGATCTTGTAGGTGCCGTTATCGAGCGCGATCACGCCGTCGGGCGGCATAACGGCTCGCACATCGGCCACGATTCGCTGCGGGATCATGGGATACCTGGGGTCGTCCGCCCCTTCGCTAATATGCGCCATGACCCCTTCGCGCACGCGCATGAAATAGCTGAAGTCGTGCCGCTCCACCGGCTCGAGCCGTTCCGCGAGACGGCGAAAACTGGACGCGATGTCACCGATCAGCTCAAGCTGTGGAAAATAGACTTCGTCGACTTCGGCCGGATTGAAGTTCACATGAATCACTTGCTTGCCGCCATGCTCCATGAAGAACGGCGGTTTTTCGACCACGTCGTGTCCGGCATTGATAACCAGATCGGCACGGTCGATGGCGCAATGCAGATAATCGCCGTCGGAGAGGGCCGCCGTGCCGATATAAAGGTCGTGGAACCCGCCGATGACGCCCTTGCCCATCTGGGTGTTGAAAAACGGGATGCCGGTCTTGCCAACGAATTGTTCGAGCGCGTCGATGATCCGCTTTCGATTCGCGCCAGCCCCAACCAAGAGAAGCGGGTGCTTCGCGGCCCGGATCATGGCGGCGGCCTCGTCGATCGCGACCTCGCTGCAATCGGGCCTGCGCGGCGACCTGGCTGGAAAAAGAGGCCCATCTATCACGGACTCGGCGGCGATATCCTCGGGCAGCTCTAGATGTACCGGGCCGGGGCGTTCCTCCTCGGCCAGCCGGAAAGCCTCGCGCACCAGGCTGGGGATCGTGTTGCCATTGACGATCTGTTTGGCGAATTTGGTGATCGGGCGCATCATGGCCACCACATCGACGATCTGGAACCGACCCTGTTTACTGGCCTTGATGGGCTTCTGTCCGGTGATCATCAGCATCGGCATGGCGCCGAGGTGGGCATAGGCCGCGGCGGTCACGAAATTGGTCGCGCCCGGGCCGAGGGTCGCCAGACAAACCCCCGTCTTTCCGGTCAGGCGCCCATAGGTCGCGGCCATGAAGCCGGCCGCCTGTTCGTGGCGGGTCAGTATCAGCCGGATCTTCGAGGTGCGCAGAGATTCGAGAAAATCGAGATTTTCTTCGCCCGGTACGCCGAACACGTACTCCACGCCTTCGTTCTCCAATGCCTTGACCAGGAGATCGGAAGCCTTGATGAGACTATCGGGAAGATTCATAACGCCCTCCTTCAGGGAACGGACAAATTCAAGTCGCGGCTCTATTTGGCTCACGCGGCGTCTTCCGATGCACGCACGGGGAGCACATCGGGAGCCGGATAGAGTTCATTGAGGGGCACGGATTTTCCGTCGCCCTGTGCGATCCGGCAATGGTAGCGCTTGAGCGCACGCGGATGCGCGACGCCGCATGAGTGCGCGATAATCCCGGTACCGTGGCGGATTTTCTCCACGAAATTCTTGACCCTGACGGCCTTGTCCTCGGGGTCGAGGCCGCGTTGAAGTCTCCGGTCATGGGTGGTGATACCGGTCGGGCAGGTATTCTTGTTGCACTTGAGCGCCTGAATGCAGCCGAGTGCGAACATGAACCCGCGCGCGGACACAACAAAATCGGCTCCGACGCAAAACGCCCAAGCCACCTCGGCCGGCGTCACCAGCTTTCCCGAGGCGATCACCTTGACGCGCTCGCGCAATCCATAACGAGTCAGAATGTCGATCACTATGGGCAGGGCCTCCTTGACCGGCATGCCAACATTGTCCATGAGCGGCATCGGGGCGGCGCCTGTGCCGCCATCTCCGGAATCGACGGTAATGAAGTCGGGTGCGGATTCGATCCCGCGGGTGTGCACCTCCTTACAGATGGTCTCAAGCCAGCCATAGGCACCGACAACGGTCTTGAAGCCCACGGGCTTGCCCGCCACCTCGCGCAGATGCGAGATCATATCCAGAAGATCGGGCACGGAGTCGATCTCCAGGTGGCGGTTTGGTGAAAGAGAGGCTTTGTGGGCGGGAATTCCACGGATGCGGGAAATCTCATCCGTCACCTTGACGGCCGGCAGTATCCCGCCCTTGCCTGGTTTGGCGCCTTGACTGAGCTTGAGTTCGAACATCTTGACCTGGGGGATCGCGGCGACCTCGCGCAGCCGGTCGTCCGATAGGCGTCCCTCTTGGTCCCGAACGCCATACTTCGCGGTCCCAATCTGAAAAACGACGTCGCAGCCGCCTTCAAGGTGATAGGGCGCAAGCCCGCCTTCGCCGGTGTTGAGCCAGCATCCGGCAAGGGCGGCGCCTTTGGACAGGGCGCGGACCGCCGGCGTCGACAAGGCGCCGTAACTCATACCCGAGATGTTGATCAGAGACTGAGCGGCGTAGGGTTCCCTGGCGAAGGGACCGATGGTAACTCTTGGCACATTTTCCGTGTCTTCGGTCAACTTCGGGAAGGGGCAATTGACGAATATGACGGTGCCCGCGGATGTCAGATTCTTCGTCGATCCGAATGCCACGGTGTTATCGGCACCGTGTGCTGATTTGTGGATCCATTCACGCTCGGCCCTGTTGAACGGCATCTCTTCGCGGTCCATTGCGAAGAAATATTGCCGGAAGAACTCCCCCAGCCGTTCGAAAAAGCCGCGCAGATGGCCAACGACAGGGTAGTTGCGCCAGACCGCGTTCTTCTTCTGGATGACGTCGTACGCGAACACCGCGCCGATGAAGGCCACCGCGCCACCGATCACGACGACGAACGCCGATGTGGCCAGGCTTAGGAACTGGATTACATGAGGAGGAAGCATATCAACCATTGTTCTGACCTCGGTTTGGGGGCCATCAGGTGGCCGAAAGGAACCGCCTGGCGATCAGGTGATCCAGAGACAGTGCGCCGGGCCCACGGGCGACGATAAATACCAGCGCGGTCGCCCAGGTGAAGTGATCCGGCCAGCTTCCCGGGTAAACGAAGATCTGGATCACCAGCGTCATGGCGAGAAGTCCGGCGGCGCTGAACCGGGACGCCAAACCCAGGATGAGCAGAGCCGGAAGCAAATGCTCAGCTAAAGTCGCCATGTTGGCGGCAAATTCCGGCTGCAGGAATGGCAAGGCGTATTCTTCCTCGAACAGGTAGATTGTGCTGTCCGTGACCTGCCAACCATCGACCTTGGTTTGCCCAGACCGCCAAAAGATACCGGCGATGCCGATGCGCGCGATAAGCGCAATCGCCGAAGACGGGACGGCATTCAACCAACCGACCGCCGTCCTCGCCAAGCGAGTGAGATCGCGGCCTTCCATGGCCTGCGTCGTGTCAAGATAGCCCGTCATTTATCGGATCCTCCGGGTGCGTGGTGAACGATGCGAAAGTGCCCCGGGCGAGGAGACTGCCCAGCGAGCCTTCCAATGAGAACTCGGGTGAGGTTTTCAACGCCGCTTCTGCGGCCGCATGGAATCCACAGCCATCTTTGAGGGCGCGGAGCAGCGAAAAAGTGCCGGGGTCCACCGCCGTAACGGTGACTTCGAAGCGAGGACGAACGATAACGAGGTGTTCTGGACCATTGTCCAGATCGATTTCGTCAGGGTGCTCGCCCGGGTGCCGCGCCATACGCCAGACTCGGGATACGGGGTAGCCGGACGCCACCAGGCGCACGCTCGGATGCAGAATGAGTCCGTGGTCGTCCCAACAATCCGATGCGGCTTGGCATAATTCTTCCGGTGTTAGCGCCAGCGCGTCGGCGGCATGGAAGGCCTCGTTCCAGGCCCATTCGAGCCGCCCCACATCCCCAAGGTAAGGAATCCCGGATAGGGATGGCTGATTGTCGAGAAATTCGGGAAATGCGTCGCCGTAGGCCGAGAGCACGGGAGAGTCGGGTGGATGCCTCTCCACGAACCGGCCCGCGATGGCGTTGAAGCACGTCTCGCCGACGAGATTTTCGACCGCGGGGTAAATCGACCCCAAAGCTTCGCTCAGGCTTGCCCTGAAGTTGTTGCGGTGAATCGCTAGGACGTCTTCGGCTGGAACGATTGGTGATTGGAAACTATGCGCGATCGACGAAGACTGCGCGCCAAGCACGTAATCTCGGACCGATTGTTGCAGGTCACGCAGCGGCAACATGACGGCCTCCGCGCGGTGATATGCTTGATAGAGCGTGCTCGGCGCGGCCGGCCTCGGCCAGCAGCGTCCCAAGCGCGGGTACGTTGGTGTCCCATTCGATCAGCGTCGGAACAGGCCCTGTGCTCTGAAGGGTACGGCCAAATAGGGCCCAGACATCGTCGCTGACCGGCGAGCCATGATCGTCGATTCGTAGAACCTGATCGCCGAAAGGCCGGACATGGTGACCGGCGAGGTGAATTTCGCCGACCGGCCCCATATCGAGTTGTCCGAGATAGTCGCAAGGATCGAAACCGAGGTTGGATGCGCTGACGAATACGTTGTTCACGTCGAGCAGCAGGCCGCAACCCGTGCGCCTCGCGACCTCATTGAGGAACGCGGGCTCGGTCATTTCCGAACCGGGGACGCCGGCATATAGGGAGGGATTTTCAATGAGGATCGCCCGGCCCAGCGCGTCTTGTGTCTCATCGACGTGGGCAATAACGGTCGCCAGAGCCTCTTCGTTATAGGGCAAAGGCAACAGGTCGTTGAGGAAATCGCCGCCGGAGGCACACCAAGCCAGATGCTCGGAGACTAGGCCCGGCTCGAACCGTTCGACCAACCTTTTGAGGCGTTCGAGGTGTGCGCGGTCGAGAGGCTCAGCGCCGCCAATCGAAAGCCCGACGCCATGGACCGAAAGTGGGTAATGGCGGCGGATTTCTTCCAAGGCTTGGATCGAGGGTCCGCCAGCGCTCATGTAGTTCTCCGCATGGACCTCGAGCCAGGCGACAGCAGGCGTTGTCTCAATGATTTCACGGATGTGCTCGAATTTGAGCCCGATCCCGGCGCAAACCGGGATCGGGCCGTTCGCGAAGACATGCCGAGGCGAAGGGAGGGACATGGGAGGAGACTCCGCGAACATAGGGAGGAGGTATCGGTCCTACGACGTCTTCGGCTCGAGGCTGCCGCCGACGACTTTCAGGCACAGGCCCTTGGGAACGGCGACGAAGGCGTCCCCCTGGCGGTCCACCTTGGACGTGCCGGCGCAGGACGATGTGGCTGTGGCGCAGTCGTTCTGGCCAGCGGCCGCAATGCCGTAACATTTTTCTTTGTCGCCTGCGGCCAATATCGGCCCGGAGGAGATCGCCAGAACCGTGCCGATGGCGGCGGCGGTTAGCAGGACATTCTTAACTGAAAGTTTGGTGGTCATATTTTGCGCTCCTTGGTTGATCGTTCATGTGCAGGCCATTGGCGGCCGGGAACATCTCCAAGGTGCGCGCGTTCCCCACAAATGGGAAATATCAGGTTGCTATGGTTTCAATGCGAAATTGCTATCAGGGTTTTCGGGTGGATCGGGTAGACTTGCATCCGTCTTGATCTGAAACCCAAAGCGACCTGGCCAGTAAAGAAAATGACCGGAATCGAAGAGATACGCTGTCTCGATGTCTCGCTCGCGGATAAGCTCGCGGCCTATGCTAATCGTCTCGCGGACGCCAAACCCCAAATCGCCAGCGCCTATTCCGCGCTCGTGGACCGGCTGCGGACCGCCGACGCGGGCTCCGAGGCGCCGGAGACCGGATCGGTGTTGCCCGCGTTTCTCCTTCCCGACAACGAAGGCAGGCTGGTCGGTTCAAGCGGACTTCTGAGCGCCGGTCCACTCGTGGTGAGTTTCAACAGGGGGCATTGGTGCGCCTTCTGCCAACTTGAACTGCTGGCGCTCGCCGAAATCTACCCCGAGGTCCGACGCCTTGGCGGCGAACTCGTCTCAGTGATGCCGGACCGGGCAGCGCCGGTAAGGGGGATCAGGGAAACCTTCGATATCCCGTTCAGGATTCTGACCGACATCGACAACGGCTATGCCCTAACGTGCGGCCTGGTCATATCGCTCGGCGAGGCGGTACGGGACGTGTACCTCGGGGTTGGAAGAAATCTATCGGAGTTCCAAGGCAACGATGCGTGTTTCGTGCCGATTCCGGCGACGTTTATTGTCGGGAGCGATGGCCGCATCCGTGATCGCTTCGTTAATCCGGATTTCAGCCGTCGCATGGCGCCGGATGATATTCTAGAAAGTCTTAAACGGATCGGTTAGGCCGATGCGCGCGCTTCGGCCACTGCGTGGCGGGACCAGTCTGCGGCGCGCAGAAGGTGGATCAGTCCGGACGCGGCCGGTGAATAGCGCCGGCCGGAGACCGCAAAAAGCGATACGGTTCGCCGCAACTCCGCGTCTTTGATCGGAACCGCAACCACACTTTCGGGGACATGCGAGCTTCGCGGCGCAAGTCCCACCCCCAACCCCGCACCGACGGAAGCCCCAAGATCGGCCTGATCGGAAAGTTCGTGATAGCCGTCCACCGAAATCTGTTGCTCTTTGAGAAGACCAGAGAAGGTGCCCGCGTGCTCGCAGTAGGGCCGGGTAATTATTTGCTGACCTTTCAGGTCCGAAAGCTCGACGGCGCCTTTGCTGCCTAGCGAATGGGTCGAGCCGGCAAACAGGACGAAGTCCTCGGTGAACAATGGCCACTGATCGATGCGCTCCCAGGTGACCTCGTCAATGGCGGTCACGCACAATTCACTCTCGCCTTCTTCGAGTTGCTGCATGGCTTCCTTTGCCGGCCCTCGAACTAGATGCAGTTTCAACCCGGGCATCGCCCGGGCCAGTTCACGAAGCGCCGGCAGAAGGATGCCAATTTCGATCGTCGCGGATATTCCTAGGTGCAATGGCGCTGTCTCGTTCCGCCCATAGCTTTCCGCCTGCGCCTTTGCCGCCATGGCACTGTCGAGGCTTTGCTGGAGAAAAGGCCGCATCGTGCGGCCGAGTTCGGTCAGATGTGTCCTTGAGCGCTCGCGCCGGAACAACTCCCCGCCCAGTTCATCTTCCAGCTTCTTGACCGCGCGCGTCAGGGACGGTTGTGCAACGTTGCACTGCTCGGCCGCGCGGGTGAAGTTCAGGGTGCCGCACACCGCCAAGAAATATCGAATCTGATACAGTTCCATAAAGAGCAGCTGACCCCGCGCCCGATAGCGATTGTTCACGTGAGCCTATAGGCCCTGTCCATGGAAACATGTGATTTCATCAACTTATCGCATTGAACAACGTGATGGAATGCGAATTTGTCTCACGATCGACCTGTGCTCCCGCAGGTCCAGCACCGGAGGCAAGCGGCAGAGTCCGCTCTGGGTCACCTCCGGACCAATGGCACCGCCATCCTGAGAGTCCGCACCCGGGGGCACAGCCGACGAAATCAGGCGGAAAGCAGACATCGTTACGCCGCCGGCCACTCGCGTTTTCTCCCCGGCACCCCTCGATTTTCGATTTAGTGGCCTGACCCGCCGTTTCCGTTACGCGTGACGAGATTGCCTCGGGGATCCGGTATATTCGGTCCGAGTAGGACTGCCCAAGGTGCCTAAGCGCAGCCAAGCCCCTGACGGCCAAATGCACCAAGGGAGGGCTTATGGCTGAGCCTGCTAGAGCAGAGAGGAAACAGGGCACCATCCGCAGGGCTGGTAAGCAAAAACCTGCCAAGAAACACGATCCGAACCAGATCGCCGCTGCCGGGCTGCCCAATGAAGACGAAGCCGACTTTCTTGCCCGGACGGTTCTTCGCCCCACCGTCCAGGCGGCGGTGACGCTCCAGCAATTCGGCAAAAATTTCGGGACCCTCAACCTGTCAGGGTTGACCGATGCCCTGACGGTGCAGACCAAGTTGGCCAACGACGGCGACTTGGCACGGGGCGAGGCGATGCTGACCACGCAGGCCCATACTCTCGACGCGATTTACAATAACCTGGCCCGGCGGGCCATCAACGCGGAGTACATGGACAACCTCGACCGTTACCTGAAACTAGCGCTTCGGGCTCAGTCCCAGTGCCGTGCGACCTGGGAGACTCTGGCGACCATGAAGAACCCGCCGATGATGGGCTACGTAAAACAGGCCAATATCTCCCAGGGTCATCAGCAGGTGAACAATGCGCCTTCGGGCGACTCGTCGCGCGCACGGGAAAACTCGGATCTGCAAAGCAAACTATTGGAGGCGAAAAGTGGCGAACGGCTGGACATCGGAGCGGCGGGCGCGCCAGGCCGAGCTGATCCGGCAATGGCGACCCTGGGAGAAGGCGACCGGACCAAGGACGCCGGAGGGTAAGATCAGGATCTCGCGCAACGCCTACAAGGGTGGCTCGTGGCGACTCCTGCGCAACCTGGCGCGCGCCCTGAGGGAACAACGAAAGTTGCTGCCCAGGTGATTTCGGCTCCGACCAGTCGTCTATAGCCGCCAGTCCAGTTTGCCAGCGGGGGCCTGCTTGGGGCTGTTTGGCCTGGTGGACAACCCGGCGGTGATGGAGTAGAATTACACCTATGTCGCGCCAACTGGCGCCAACGGAATAAAGGCGGCCCAACGGACGTGCCGCTCCTTCCGGGGAGCCAAAGTCCTGCGGGTCGCCGACCCCTTTCTTACTGGCGTCTTTTCTTGGGTGGCCCGAGATATTTTCCCGGATTCTGAGCAAACTTGAGATATTGGCCGAAGACGCGGTATTTGAGGTCGCGCCACGATCGTCTGGTCAACTTGTTCGGATACGATGGCCGCATTCGCGTTACGAGATGCTTGGGATCGAGGGTATCTATTAGTGCGTGGACGACTGCTCCATACTGTAGCAGTCGTTGTCTCTCGGACGTATGGCGCGTTCTTGAGAGGATACGCGCAAGCGGAGATACCCATCGCCGCGTTTCCGTATCGGTTTCGAACGCCTTGACAAAGTCAATGAACGCAATTGTGTCCAGATTGCCATCCCGCCCTTCGAGCATAATTTCCCCCACTGCACGCTGGGAGATTCTGTCAACTATGCGAACTCGCCGAGATTCTAGGCAGTTCAGAAAGTTCTGTAGCTGTTTGCCTCTTTCGTCCTGGCTCATAGCTATGGATAATCCGTCCTGACGAATAATCTCTATACGAGCCCAGAATCGACCGAACAAGAACAGGAGGCTACTGAAATCGTGAGATTCTAAGGTCTCCGCGCTGGGTTCAATGTTGTGCAGCTTCCTGAAATCGCTCTCGGCCAAGGAACGGAGCTTACCTACGAGCTCATCCGCAGCCTTCAGTAACGGGTCGAGGTGCTCATCGACAAATAGCTCAGCTGATCGCGAGCGCTCTGACCGATGTCGGAACTCTTGATAGAGAATGTCTAATGCCTTGACGGTAACTCCCCCGCCCAGGGCGGCAGTCAACAATTGAAACCATCCCGTGTCCGCCATATGCAGCGCACTCCGCTCGGCGAGTTGGAAACTGTAAATCTAAGTAGACAGAAAATTTCCTCACCATCGCGTGTCGGCCTTCAGAATGTCAACTTTAACTAAGTCAAAGCATCAGGATTGTTAGGGCTCGAACATTGCGGCATGCATGCGGGCGTAGTGGGAAAGGCGCGCCAACGTCAGGGCGATTATTCTGGGTTACCACCCGTCAACAATCCCAAATATTGTTTGTTCGGCCAAAATAGCCAAAACTGACTCCAGGCAATAGGGGGAGTCGGATGAAAACCCTCACGGCGAAGGACGCCAAATACGGCTTCGGGCGGTTGATCGACCTTGCCCGCGCCGAGCCGGTGACGGTGGCCAAGCACGGGCACCCCGTCGTGGTGGTCATGGCGGTTGAAGAGTTCGAGCGGCTCAAGGCGCTCGAAACAGCGGTGCAGTCACCTGAGCGAAAGGCAAAGGCCTGAAATGGCGATCAAGAAATCCGACCTCTACTCCTCGCTCTGGGCCTCCTGCGATGAACTGCGCGGCGGCATGGATGCCGGCCAGTACAAGGACTACGTCCTGTTCATGCTGTTCATCAAGTACATCACCGACAAGTACGGGAACAGCGACGACTTCTCCCCGCCGGTCACCATCCCCAAGGGCGCGAGCTTCACCGACATGATCGCGCTCAAGGGCAAAAGCGACGTCGGCGACAAGATCAACACCCAGATCATCCAGCCGCTGATCGACGCCAATTCACGGCTCGCCCGCAGCGACTTCCCCGACTTCAACGATCCGAACAAGCTCGGAGAAGGGCAGGCGATGGTGGATCGCCTGACGAACCTCATCGGCATCTTCCAAAGGCCCGAGCTCGACTTCTCGCAGAACCGCGCCGAGCACGACGACATCCTCGGCGACGCCTACGAATACCTCATGCGGCACTTCGCCACCGAGAGCGGGAAGAGCAAAGGCCAGTTCTATACGCCGGCCGAAGTCAGCCGCGTCATCGCCAAGGTGATCGGCATCTCGCCAGAGAACGCCAAGGCCTCGACCACGGCCTACGACCCCACCTGCGGATCGGGCTCGCTGCTCCTGAAGGTGCCCGCCGAGGCGGGCAAGCACATTACCCTCGAAGGGCAGGAGAGGGATGTGACCACCGCCGGTCTCGCCCGCATGAACATGATCCTGCACGATTTCCCGACGGCGAATATCATCTCGGGCAACACGCTGGCCGCGCCCAAGTTCAGGGACGGCGAGAACCTGCGCACCTACGACTACGCCGTCGCCAATCCGCCCTTCTCCGACAAGACCTGGAGCACCGGCCTCACGCCCGCCAGCGACCCCTTCCAGCGCTTCGCTTGGGGCGAGCCGCCGGCCAAGCAGGGCGACTATGCCTACCTGCTGCACATCGTCCGATCGATGAAGGGCGCGGGAAAGGGCGCCTGCATCCTGCCGCACGGTGTGCTCTTTCGCGGCCATGCCGAGGCTACGATCCGTGAGAAGCTCGTCCGTTCCGGCTACCTGAAGGGCATCATCGGACTGCCCGCCAACCTCTTCTACGGTACCGGCATCCCCGCCTGCATCCTGGTTCTCGACAAGGAGAACGCCGCCGCCCGCAAGGGCGTGTTCATGATCGACGCCTCGAAGGGGTTCATCAAGGACGGCAACAAGAACCGCCTGCGCGAGCAGGACATTCACAAGATCGTGGACATCTTCGCCAAGCTGGCCGACAGCCCGCGCTACGCCCGCATGGTGCCGCTGGACGAGATCGCCGGCCCAAAGAACGACTTCAACCTCAATCTGCCGCGCTACATCGATAGCACCGAGCCGGAAGACCTGCAGGACATCGACGGCCACTTGAGGGGCGGCATTCCGGAGCGCGATCTCGACGCCTTGGCCGCCTATTGGCAGGTGCTGCCAAGCGTGCGCGCCGCTCTGTTCGAGTCCGCCGGCCGCCCCGGCTACGCCCGCCTTGCGCCGGCGCTGCCCGAGGTTAAGCCCGCCATTTTTAGCCACGCCGAGTTTACCGCCTTCAACGAGCAGGCGATTCAGCGCTTCAACCGCTGGCGCGAAGAGAACCAGCCACGGCTCACCGGCTTCGCCAAGGACGGCCACCCCAAGGTGCTGATCGAGACCATCGCCGAGGCGCTGCTCGTCACCTTCCGCCCGGCGCCGCTGCTCGACGCCTACGACATCTACCAGCACCTGATGGACTACTGGGCCAAGACCATGCAGGACGACTGCTATCTGATTTCCGCCGATGGCTGGGTAAAGGGCGCGGAGCCTCGCGAGATCGTTCGTGTCAAGAACAAGGACAACAAGCTCGTTTGGCCGGAGCCGCACGACTACCTGAAAGGTAAGCGGCGATTCAAGTCCGATCTGGTGCCCGCGCCAATTCTAGTTGCCAAGTACTTTGTTGCCGAGCGTGACGCCATCGAAGCTCTGGACAACGAGCTCGCCACTCTGGAGCAGCAACTCGATGAAATGCGCGAGGAGAACAGCAGCGAGGAAGGGCTGCTTTCAGAGGTGATCGAAGGCGAGGGCGACAAGCAGAAGATCACCGCAAAGGCTGTGAAAGCTCGCCTGAAAGAGATCGGGAATAACCCCGTCTACAGCGACGAGCGCTACAAGTTCGACACCTACACGCAGCATGTCCTCAAGGCCGGCCAGACGACCAAGCAGTAAGAGGACGAAACTAAGCGGCGCTTCATCGAGGAGCCGGCAAACCTCAAACTCCTGATCGTGGTGAGCAAGCTGCTCACCGGCTTCGATGCGCCGAGCTGCAGCTACATCTACCTCGACAACGAGTTGCGCGATCACAACCTGTTCCAGGCCATCTGCCGCACCAACCGGCTCGACGGGGAAGACAAGGACTACGGCCACATCGTCGATTTCAAGGAGCTGTTCGGCGACGTGCAGCAGGCGATCGCGGTCTACAGTTCCGACGAACTGGACGTCGACGAGGGCGACGGCGGCGACAACAACGTCCACCTCAAGAACTGGCTGGAAGAAGGTAGGAAGAAGCTCGACGAGGCCCGCGAAGCGTTGCGTTATTTGTGCGAGCCGGTGGCGCTGCCGCGCGAGGTGGAGCAGTTCCTGCATTACTTCTGCGGCGACGCCGCCAACCCGAACGCGCTGAACGAGACTGAGGCGCTGCGGATATCGTTCTACAAGGCGGTGGCCACCTTCGTGCGCGCCTTTGCCGCGATCGCGCAGGACCTGACCGAGGCGGGCTATTCCGACGCTGAAGCAGCGACGTTGCAGAAAGAGGTCGCGTTTTACAGTGACATCCGTGCGGCCATCAAAAAGCACTCGGGCGAGGAGCTCGACGTCAAGCCCTACGAGGCAGACATGCGCCACCTCCTCAACACGTACATTCAAGCCGACCCGGCCGCTGACCTGGGCAAGCTGGGCCAGATGTCGCTGACCGAGCTTATCATCGAGACCGGCATTCACGACGCCATCGCCAGGAAGCTCAACGAAAAGGGCAAGCTCTCGAAGAACGCCATCGCCGAGGGGATCATCAATAACGTCCGCAAGACCATCATTCGTGACCAGCTGACGGACCCTCGGTTCTACGAGCAGATGTCGAAGCTGCTCGACGACCTCATCAAGCAGAGCCGGGCGGATACGGCAGCGTACGAGGAGTTTCTGCGGAAGGCCGAGGCGCTGGTGAAGCGGCTGGCGGCGAAGCAACCCGACGCGGGCATTCCAGCCGTTCTGCACGGTAAGCCCGAAGCCGTGGTGTTGTTCAACAATCTTGGCTCGATCGCGGCAGCGAGTTTTCAGTGTCCGGTGGATGACGAGGCGAAGGCGGAGCTGGCCCTGAAGATCGACCTCGCTGTGCGCGAACGCGCCCCCGCGGGATGGAAGGGCGATCAGGCGCGTGAGGCGCAGGTGCTCAATGCTCTGTTTCCGATCCTCGGCCGCGACCGCGAGGCCACGCAGGCGCTGTTCGAGATTATCAAGAATCAGCCGGGGTATTGATGGCGGAGACGATCCAGCTCGGCGACATCGTCATCGCGGTGACCCGGAAGGATATCAAGCATGTTCATCTGTCGGTGCACCCACCGAGCGGCCGCGTCACGCTGGTCGCACCCATCGGAACCCGCCCGGAGGTGGCTCGGGCCTACGCGATCTCCAGGCTGGGATGGATCCGCGACCAGCAGGCGAAGCTGCTAGGGCAGGCGAGGGAGACACCGCGACAGTTCGTCGAGCGGGAGAGCCACTACCTCTGGGGCCGGCGCTATCTGCTGTCCGTCGTTGAGAAGGACGCGAAGCCCTCCGTAACGCTCGATCATCGTCGGATCACACTGACCGTCCGTCCCGGCCGCAGCAAAGCGAAGCGCGAGGCGGCCATGCACGAGTGGCACAAATCGTTGCTTCACGACGCAGTACCGGGACTGATCAAGAAATGGGAGACGAAACTCGGCGTGAAGGTTTCCGGCTACTTCCTCCAGCGCATGAAGACGAAGTGGGGCGGCTGCAATCACCGGGCGCGGAATATCCGCCTGAACACCGAGCTGGTAAAGAAGCCGAAGGACCTGCTGGAATACGTTGTCGTGCACGAGTTGATCCACCTGATCGAGCCCACGCACAGCGAACGCTTCCTTGAGTTGATGGCCGAGCACTACCCGGCTTGGCGGGAGGCTCGCGAAGAGCTCAACGAACTGCCGCTGGCGGCCGAGGTATGGAATGAATGATTGCTTGGTGAGGTTGTGCTGGTTAGTCGGGGTGGTTTATCCGTCGGACCTTCAGGACGCCGCCGTGCAGACGGTCCTGCAACAGGCCGAAGTGCTTTCGGCACGGTGGGCGGCATGAGCCAGGGCCAAGATATAGCCGCCGGAGACGCCTGATGGCGCGGTCCGTCAGTTCCCTAAAGGCGCTTCAGCTCGACCCTGAAAAGGTCGCCTACTGGTATTTCCGCCTGAACGGCTATCTCCAGATCGAGAATTTCGTTGTTCACCCCGAAAGGCACGGAGGCCAGCGTACGGACGCCGATCTGCTAGCCGTCCGATTCCCTCACCGTGCCGAGCGCCTGATCGACGATCCGAACGACATCATGCCGGATGATGAGCACCGGCTCTCGCTCTCCCACGACCTGATCGATGTGGTCATCGCCGAGGTGAAGACGAACCAGCCCTGCACCCTGAACGGCCCCTGGACGCAGGAATACCGCCAGAATGTCCACCGCGTGCTGGCCGTGATCGGCTGCCTTCCGCCCGACCGCATCGCCGAGGCCGCAGCGGACATCTACCGGGCTGGCATCCATGCAAGCGACTTGGGACTTCGTATCCGCCTTGTCGCGGTGGGGCGAGACCGCAGTGATGACCTCGCGGCGCACTATCCCGACGTGACCCAGCTGATCTGGGCGGACCTGCTCGCGTTCATCTGGGATCGCTTTCATACCTACAGGCAGCAGAAGACCCAAGTGGACCAGTGGGACGCGCAGGGGCGGAAAATCAAACTCCTCGCAGATCGGTCAAAAAATGCAGGAGAGTTCGTCGCTAGCGCATTGCCCCTCATGGGAGTGCGGAATGACCTTTGAAGCCCCAAACATCAAGTGAACTGGCCGAAGGCCGTCAAAGATAAGATCTAAAATTTGAAGGGAAATTTGCGATGAACTTGAGCCGACGTTCGTGTTTATCGCTTTGTCAGTTTCTTGACCTGTTCGACAGAGACGCGCTCGTCATTCTGTTCGAGAAACATGGGCTGCGCTTTGGGGAACTCTCAAACGAGTGGGGCGGAACGAGCGTTACCGCTGCTGTTCACGAGGCGGTTCTCCAGGCAACCGGCGAACAGATCGGTAATGCCTTGGGAGAGATCGTTAGGACCCGCGGAGCGCTGCGCTGCCGGATTTCACCTCGTTACCAGTTCGACGAGAGATGGAATGACTTACTGCTTTGTCTGGAACTAGATGGATATCGGCGAGGACTGGACGAATATGGAAGAGAAACGGACACGTTCGTTCCGACTGAGCCAACAATAGAAGGGGTACTGGCTGTCGAGGACGATCTCGCCACAGAGCTGCGCCTATCTGGATTGCCTGACACAGATGAGATTGCACGTGTTGTCGAGAACTCAGCCAACTCATTTCGCCGCGGCGATTTCAATGCTTGTCTCAGCAGTGCCAGGGTAGCTCTACAGTTTTTGGCGACGGCGATTGCAATTCAAAGACAGACAAGCATTCCAGGGACCTTTGATCCAAACAAGTGGGGGCAGATCGCAGCATATTTGCGCAAGTCCGAGTTCATTACTGATCAACAGGAAGCCGGTCTAACGGGCGTATTCAGTTTTGCGAGTCCTGGGGCCCACATCCCGGTTGGCTTTTCTGAACAAGAGTTTGCAAGACTTGGGCGAAACCTTGCATTGGGGTTCTGCTATTTTTTGGTCAAACATTTCAACGCAGGATCGAAGTAGGATTGCTGTTTCAGGAAACTTCGGCGATCAAAAAGATAATGATCGCTCCCTTGTCAATGGGATATGTTTAGATTACACTAAACAACATGACAAAGACACCCAAACAAATCATCCGCCACGCCGCCACCGATATCATCCGAGCGGTGGCCTATGCCCGGGTTTCGTCGAAGGAGCAGGAGAAAGAAGGCTTCTCGATCTCTGCCCAACTCAAGCTGCTCAGGGAGTATGCCGTTTGCGAGGGCATCGCGATCGTCGAGGAGTATGTCGATGTCGAGACGGCCAAGCAGACCGGGCGCGCCAGTTTCGGGGAGATGGTGGCGTTCCTGAAGGCGAGTCCGCGGGTCTGCATCATCCTGGTCGAAAAGACCGACCGGCTCTACCGGAACCTCAAGGACTGGGTGATGCTCGACGAGCTGGATATCGAAATTCACCTCGTCAAGGAGGGGGCGGTGCTGTCCCGCGACTCGCGGTCGTCCGAGAAGTTCATGCACGGCATCAAGGTGCTGATGGCCAAGAACTACATCGACAACCTGTCCGAGGAGACCAAAAAGGGCATGCTGGAGAAGGCCGAGCAGGGTATCTGGCCCTCGGCTGCCCCGCTCGGCTACCGTAACTCGGATGGCGCCAGCGGCAAGCGAGTGATTGAACCCGACCCGGAAGTGGCGCCGCACGTCACAAAGATGTTCGAATGGTATGCGGCCGGCGGGTTCGCGCTGCGCGACTTGGCGAAAAAGGCCCGGCAGGCCGGCTTCAGCTACCGTAAGAGCGGCAAGCCGGTGCCGACCAGCACGGTTCTCACAAGATCCTGCGCAACCGGCTCTACATGGGCGAGTTTGAGTGGAACGGCCGACTGTACCAGGGCAGCCATCAATCCCTGGTCTCGCGAGACCTGTGGGAACGTGTGCAGGACATACTCGACGGCCGCAATGCGAGCAAGCATCGCCGCGTGAAGCACGATTTCGCGTTCTCGGGCCTGATCGCCTGCGGTCACTGCGGCTGCTCGGTGGTCGGCGAGATCAAGAAGCAGCGCTACATCTACTACCACTGCACCGGCTACAAGGGGAAATGCGACGAACCCTACGTGCGCGAGGAGGTGCTGGAGGAGAAGTTTACGGCGCGGCTGGGCCGCCTGGCCTTCGACGGCGAAATCCTCGACTGGGTCCGCGACGCCCTGCACGAGTGCCACGCCGACGAGCGCCGGGAGCACGAGGCGGCGATCGAGCGCCTGCGCGCCGAATACGACCGGCTCCAGAACCGCATTCACGCCGCCTATGTCGATAAGCTCGACGGCACCATCGACGCGGCCTTCTACGAGAAGATTTCGGGAGAATGGCAGGCCGAGCAGGACCGCTGCCTGCGCGACATCGAGCGTCATCAGGGCGCCGACCGCTCCTATCTCGAAGAGGGCGTGCGCCTTATCGAACTGGCACAGAACGCCCAGCGGCTCTTCGAAAGGCAGGCTGCGCGCGAAAAACGGCGGCTTCTGAATTTCCTGGTTTCGAACTGCTCCTGGCGAGATGGTGAGTTGACCGTGACATTGCGGCAACCCTTTGACTTGATTGCAGAAGCTACGGCCATCGACGCAAAAAGAAAGGCCGCTGGAGGCGTCTCCAACTACCTTTCTGTGAATTGGCTCCGCGGGCAGGACTCGAACCTGCGACATGGTGGTTAACAGCCACCCGCTCTACCAACTGAGCTACCGCGGAATAAGGGCTGTGCCGCACCTCTTGGTTGCCGCAGCCTGAATTCCAGCGCCGCCAACATCCCGGACGGCGCGGCGGGTTATATCAAAGCGAATCGGCGCCCGCAAATTGTTTGCCGGATCGCCACTTTGGGCCGGCCTGATGCCGTGTGAACGGCCTTAGCTGCCGGCGACTGCGGCCAAGAGGCATTGCGCGACCGGCAGATAGTCTGAATTCGGCATATGAAACCAGCGAAGAAACTCCGCCGTCGACATATCGCCTGAAAGCCAGGTTTCGAGGAACATCCGGCTGACCGGGTGCAGCTTGTCGGGCAAACACGCCAAAATACTGGACGTCACGCGATGGCACTCCCGCTGACCGTGGGCGGATCTGGGGCCAACACCCTATCTGTGGCTGGTCTCATAAGTGTAAAGGTAAGCCGTGAACCGGTGCAACCCGGCCCGGCCCACCGGCTTGCTAGGGCCGGCCCCTGCCTGACGGCGGTTTCGGGATTGTTAGGCGGCCTTTAAGCCAAAAGCGGCATCGTGAGACCCATGCTCGAACCGACCGCTGAAACTGCCCTGCACAAGCTGTTGCCGTTCCTGGGACCGGTCGCCAGCACGGCCGGGTGGCTCAGGGGTACGATCCTGGCCGGGGGCCCAGCCTTGGTGTGCCTGGGCCTCGTGCTCGCAAGTGCTGGTACGCCGGAATCGAATGCCGTATCCGCCTATCGGCCGGGCGGGCTTGACCTGCATCAGGCCAGTCGGGTACTAGCGTCGCGGCCTGGCAGCATCGAAGGCTGCGCGCCCCTAAGCGGCCCGAACAACCGAGACGCGGCGGAGGCCCGGCCGGGCTCGATCGAACGGGTACTCGCGGTTTTGGCCAAAAGCCCGACAGCGCGCCCGGTAATGGCGCGCGCGCGTGACCGCGGGGTTCATGTCTGCCTCGACGAAAAGACCGAGTTGCTGGCCTATTACTTCTCCAGCATGGGTGTGATCGGCGTGAGCACCGAGCTTTCCGAGGGCGGCCGGGTCGCGTTCTTGGCCCATGAACTCAGTCATGTGCCCCAGCACCCGCGCTATTCCGACAATCGTTACTATCCCCCGGAGGATTTATTCTTACTGCGCCGAATTCGCGAGGCCACCGCGGAGGCCGTCGCGACCCGGATCGCCTGGGAACTGCGCGCGGCCGGCTATCCGGAGCCCTGGATCGAAAAGGCCGACAGTCCATATAGCGATGTCGCGCGGGCGTTTCAGTATGCGGCGGAAAGCGACGGCAGTAGCCAGGGCCTTCAGGCTGCCACCCGCGCGGCCTTCGACCGCTGGTTCGCGGCCGGCTGGCGGCGCAATGTCTATGACCGGATGACGCTCGACCACCTGCGGCGCATATCGAGTGACGGCCTTGGATTGGTGCCGCCCAGGCAAAAGCTCCACGAGCGGTTCCTGATCGGTATTGCCGCTCTGGGTGGTGGGAATTTTTTGGTTGAAACCCATGGGCCGGCGCTGAACGATCCTTATTACACGGGCCGGATCTCGAACCGCAACAAGGCCGGTCTCAGGCGCGTACTGCACGATGCTGAACTGGCGGCCGTGCCGATCGGCGAGGCACCGACGTCCGGTGCCGCGCTCTGATCCTCAGCGAAATTACGGGAACACCCTCAGCGCGTCTTGGGGCGTCCGCCGGAGGTCGCGGAGGCCCAGGCCAGGACGGCCGAAAACGCCGTGAAGGCCACGATCACGCCCAATAGAAAGGCCAACTCACCGCCGGTCATATCGTCTCCCCCATCTAAAACGGATGGGTAAGATTGAAAATATGACAGAATCAATTGGCTTTGATCTAAATCAATCGCCGGTGACAATGGCCCGGAAAGCCGTGTCGCCAAGCGAACAAAAAGTGGCTGGGAACGAGAACAAAAGGTGGATGGGATCCTGGAGGCCCGGGCCGGAATCGAACCGACGTACGGGGCTTTGCAGGCCCCTGCATAACCACTCTGCCACCGGGCCGGCGGCGGACACCCGCTAGGATCGGTGGCGGGGTGCGCGACATTACGGTTGGGCCCCATGGCGGTCAAGCGCACTCGGCGATGGGCCGCCTGCAAGATTGTGTTGCGGACACCGGGCCACTATAAGTCGGCAGGGCCGCGCGCGCTCGCTGCCGGGCCGCGAAGGTGCAAGGCTATGAGATCAGCCATTCTTTTAGCAGGGTCGCCATGATCGATTTCACCACAGCCCGCCTCAATATGGTCGAATCCCAGTTGCGCACCAATAAGGTGACCAACGCCGGTGTCTTGGCGGCCTTCGAGAGCGTGCCGCGCGAGGCGTTCCTACCCGAAGGCCTGCGCGGAATCGCCTATGTCGACGAGGACATTGATGTCGGCCGGGGGCGTTGCATGATGGAGCCCAGAGTATTGGCCAGGCTCTTGCAGGCGGCCCAGCCGGGGTCGGCGGATGTCGCCCTGGAAATCGGCTGCGGCACGGGTTTCGCGACCGCCATATTGTCGCGGATCGTAGCGACCGCCGTGGCGGTCGAGGAGGACGATCACTTTATCGAGGCCGCCGGCGCCGCCCTGTCGAGCCTGCAAATGGATAATGCCGTGGTGATGAAGGGCAAGATCACAGATGGATACCCGGGGCAGGGGCCCTACAACGTCATCCTGATCAATGGCGCGGTCGCCGAGGTACCGGCGGCAATCTGCGATCAATTGGCCGAGGGCGGCCACCTGGTCACGGTTGTGCGCGGCCGCGACGGCATTGGCCGGGCGACCCTAATCGAGCGCCACGGCGGAACCAACTCCGGCCGGGTCCTATTCGATGCCGCGGTGCCGCAACTCCAGGAATTCGAGCCGGCGCCTAGTTTCGTGTTCTGATCCGTGGTGCGCTGCTTGGCGATGCGATGGCAACGAGCATTACCAACCTGTTAACCTTATTTGTGCTTATCTAGCCGGAGTTTGCTAGACTCGGCGCGATTGCTGAGCGAATAGAGTCGTTGGAAGATTGGATGAACCTGGCACCGAACAGACTTGGTAGAAGCTGGAAAAGCGCGATACCCCTAACCATCGGGCTTTGGGCTGCGATGGCCGGTCCGGTGCAGGCGCAAACCCTGACCGACGCCTTGTCCAGCGCCTACACCACCAACCCCAGTCTGAAGGCGGCGCGCGCCGAGCTGCGGGCGGTCAACGAAGGGGTGCCCCAGGCCTTGTCCAATTGGCGGCCGGAAGTCACCGTTTCGGGGTCGGCGGGCAAGCTGAGGTTCGAGCAGTCGTCGTCGACCTTCTCCGGGCAGCAAACCACCACGCCGCGCCGCGCCGATCTCGAGGTGACCCAACCGGTTTATCGCGGCGGACAAACCATTGCCGAGACCGCAAGCGCCGAAAGTGCTGTCCAATCGCAGCGCGCCAGCCTGAAATCGGTCGAGCAGTCGGTGCTGCTGAATTCGGTCAGCGCCTATATCGACGTCTGGCGCGACCAGGCGGTACTCGACCTCTCGGTCAACAACGAGCGGGTTATCGCGCGACAACTGGAGGCGACCCAAGACCGATTCACGGTCGGCGAGGTCACCCGGACCGATGTCGCCCAGGCGGAAACCCGCCTGGCCACGGCCACGGCCCAGCGGATCGCCGCTGAAGGCGATTTGACAGCCAGCCGGGCGATCTATCAGGAAATCATCGGTGAGGCGCCGGGCACGCTTCAAGCAGCGCCACAGCAAATCAAGAACCTGCCAATAAGCCTGGATGAAGCCACGGCCCTCGCGATCGCGGACAACCCGGATGTCCTGGCGGCCTCCTTTGCGCAGAAGGCGGCGCAAAGCGACGTTCGGCAGATTCTCGGGGAACTCTTGCCCATCTTGCAATTGCGGGGCACCGCGGGCCGCAGCGACGATACCAGCCAACGGGATTCCTCCAACGAACAGGCCCAGATCCTGGCCGAGTTGCGGGTGCCGATCTATCAGCAAGGCGCTGTCTCCAGCCGGGTCCGCGAGGCGAAACAGATTTCTAACCAGCGCCGGATTCAGATCGAGGAGCAGCGCCGGCGGGCGGAGCAGGTATCGGTCAGCGCCTGGGAAGGCTTGCAGACCGCACGGGCGCAGATCCGCTCCTTCGAATCGGGGGTGCGTTCGGCCGAAATTGCACTGGAGGGCGTGCGCCAGGAAAACCTCGTGGGTGCGCGCACCATCTTGGATATCCTGGACGCTGAGCAGGAGCTTCTAGATTCTCAAGTTAACTTGGTCCGTTCCCGCCGCGACGAGATCGTCGCCGCCTTTCAGGTCCTCTCTGCCATCGGCCGCTTGACCGCGCGCGACTTGGAATTGCCGGTCGCGGTTTACGATCCGGATGACGACTATCGGAAAGTTCGTAATCGCTGGTACGGACTGAGCGCCCCCGGCGTTGAGTAAGCGGCCCTTCAGCCGCCTGGAAAGAACTTGATTCAATGAGTGATGCGAACGCCCAAGCCGAACCTTCGATGGAGGAAATCCTTGCCTCCATTCGGCGGATCATTTCGGAGGACGACCCGGCGGATGGCGACGCGGCCGAGGCTGAGCCGGCGGCCGAGCCGGCACCGGAGCCTGAGCCCGAGGCGGCGCCCGAGCCCGAGAGTGCCGAGGTGCTGGATTTGACCCAAAAGGTCAACCCGGACGGATCGATCACCGACTTGACTGCGGAACCGGCCGAAGAGCCTGTGGCGGAAGAGGCTCCCCCGGTCGAGGAAGAGCCCGCTATGGAAGAGGCACCTGCCGCCGAAGAAGAGGCTGTGGCGGACGAAGAATCGGCTGAGGTCGAAGATATCTTGGCGCAGGCCTTTCCGGACGAGCCGGAGCCGGAACCAGAGCCGGAACCCGAACCAGAGCCAGAGCCGGCAATGGCGGATTTCGATCAGGATGACGATAGCTTGATTGCGCCGCCCGTGGCGACCGAGACCACCTCGTCCCTAGCGGAGATGGTTCAGGCGGTGGCCGGCCAGGCCGGCGCCGGGGTGCAGATCGGCGACGGCCGGACCCTGGAGCAGATCGTCCGCGAAGCCCTGACGCCAGAGCTCAAAGCCTGGCTTGATAGCAACCTCGCCGCGTTGGTAGAACAGATCGTTCGCGATGAGATCAAAAAGTTGGTCCGCCGCGCCGAGGACCAATAAGTCGGGCATCTTCAATCCGGACTTTAACCGCGCGGCCCCTGCCGTGACGGTGTTCGCAAGGCGAACCTCCGCGCCGGCCCGGACCTGACACCAAACTAGGCCGGGTGCCGGCCGCTTGGTCTGCTTGGCGCAGCGGACTGGCCAGACAAAAGGATAAGCCAGCCATGCTGGAAAAGACCTATCGGCCCGCACAGGTCGAGGCGGAGCATTATGCCCGGTGGGAGAAGGACGGCGACTTCGCCGCCAATACGGATTCCAACGCAGCCCCCTACACAATCATGATGCCGCCGCCGAACGTGACCGGCAGCTTGCACATGGGCCACGCGCTCAACTCAACCATTCAGGACATCCTGATTCGCTACAACCGCATGCGCGGCCAGGATGCCCTGTGGCAGCCTGGCATGGACCATGCCGGCATCGCGACCCAGATGGTGGTCGAACGGCAATTGGGCGCGCAGGGCATCCATCGGCGCGACCTGGGCCGCGACACCTTCGTGGAGAAGGTCTGGGAATGGAAAGCGGAGTCGGGCGGTACCATCACACAGCAGTTGCGCCGCCTGGGCACCTCGCCCGATTGGCCGCGCGAGCGCTTCACTATGGACGACGGCTTGTCCAAGGCGGTGCGCAAGGTTTTCGTCGATCTGCATAAGCAAGATCTGATCTTTCGCGACAAGCGTCTGGTGAACTGGGACCCGAAGCTGCACACGGCGATTTCGGACCTGGAGGTCGAGCAGAAAGAGATCAAAGGCCACCTCTGGCACTTCAAATATCCGGTCGAGGGCGCGGATGGGACCACTATCGTGGTGGCCACGACGCGGCCGGAAACCATGCTGGGCGACACCGGCGTTGCCGTGCATCCCGAGGATGAGCGTTACGCGGACCTAATCGGCAAGCACGTGATTCTGCCCCTGGTCGGCCGGCGCATTCCCATCGTCGCCGACGACTATGCTGACCCGGAAACCGGCAGCGGCGCGGTGAAGATCACGCCGGCGCACGACTTCAACGATTTCGACGTCGGCAAGCGGCACGGCCTGGAGATGGTCAACATCCTGGACGGCGACGCTCATCTCAACGATGCGGTGCCGGAGAAATACCAGGGGCTCGACCGCTACGAGGCGCGCCGGCAGGTGGTGGCCGACCTGGAAGAGTTGGACCTGGTGGCGGAGATCGAGGATCACGTCCACATGGTACCGCATGGTGACCGCTCCGGCGTCGCGATCGAGCCATGGCTGACCGACCAGTGGTATGTGGATGCCGCCACTTTGGCGAAGCCGGCAATCGCGGCGGTCGAGGGTGGCCGGATCAAGTTCGTGCCGAAGAATTGGGAGAACACTTATTTCGAGTGGATGCGCAACATTCAGCCATGGTGCGTATCCCGGCAAATATGGTGGGGCCACCGGATACCGGCTTGGTACAGTCCCGACGGGACGATCTTCGTCGAGCTAGACGAAGCCGCGGCGGCAGCGGCGGCCCAGTCGCACTACGGCAAGGCGGTCACGCTGACTCAGGACGAGGACGTTCTCGATACATGGTTTTCCTCGGCGCTCTGGCCATTCTCGACTCTAGGCTGGCCGGACGAGACCGCGGCGCTCAAACGCTATTATCCGGGCGACACCTTGGTCACCGGTTTCGACATCATTTTCTTCTGGGTTGCCCGGATGATCATGATGGGCATGCATTTCATGGGTGAGATACCCTTCAGAACTGTCTACATCCATGCCCTGGTGCGCGACGAGCGCGGCCAGAAGATGTCAAAGTCCAAGGGCAATATCATCGATCCCTTGATGCTGATCGACAAGTACGGCTGCGATGCCTTGCGCTTTACACTCGCTGCGCTTTTGGCCCAGGGTCGCGATATCAAGCTGTCGGAATCGCGGGTCGAGGGCTATCGCAATTTCGTCACCAAGCTGTGGAATGCGGCGCGTTATTGCCAGATGAACGGCGCGGCGATTGAGGACGGTTTCGATCCCGCCGGTTGCAAGCAGATCGTCAACCGCTGGATTGTGGGGAAGTTGGCAGAGACCGCCGGGCAACTGGAGCAAGCGCTTGAGGCCTATCGGTTCAACGATGCGGCGAACACGCTTTATCATTTCACCTGGAATATCTTCTGCGATTGGTATCTGGAGTTCACCAAGCCGATCCTGGCCGATGCCGACGCGGCGGCGCAGAAAGAAACCCGCGCCGCTATGGGGTGGGCCCTAGGCCAACTCCTGCACATCATGCACCCCATCGTGCCTTTTGTGACTGAGGAGTTGTGGAAGCACCTGGGCGGCAGTGATCGTGGCCCTCTGATCAAGGCGTCCTGGCCCACATTCGACGGCACGTCGATCGATCGGGAGGCGGCGGCGGAGATGGACTGGGTGATTCGCCTGATCACCGAAGTGCGAGTCGTTCGTGCTGAACTCAACGTGCCGCCCAAGGCGCTGATGCCCTTGTTGGTCCGCGAGGCGGGGCCGGGCGTGGCGGCGCGGCTGAAGACTCACGTCGATCTCTTGACTCGGCTGGCACGGCTCTCTGAAATTCAGCACACCCCGAACGCAGCGGTCAGCGGTGCGGTGCCGGTTGTGCTCGACGACATGACGGCCTTGCTGCCCTTGGCCGACGTTATCGACATCGCGCAAGAGCGCGCGCGCCTGAAGCGCGAGGTCGACAAGGCCGCGGGTGAGATCGATAAAATCGATCGCAAGCTCTCGAACCAAAGCTTTCTAGCCAAGGCACCCGAAGCGGTGGTGGAAGAGCAACGCGAGCGCCGGGCTGACGCAATCCAGCTGCGCGACAAGCTCGCAGCGGCCCTGGAACGCCTGGCGGGCTAGCGGAAATCTGAAACCCGGCCAATAGCGCTCGGATACAATAATGGCGGCCCTTGGGCCGCCATTATTGCTCCAGTTGGGGCCTGGAGCTCTTTAGATGCGCCGAATTGAAGATTCTAAAACAGCCAAAGAACTGGCACGGCCAAAACGGTCCAAGCGACGCCGCTTACCGTGAGCCAAAACAGCAACGCCTTTCGGGGCGATAGAGGTACGGTACTGTGCGCCCGAGCCGGAACGAGGTCGAATGCTCGGTCTTCCGTGGTATCTGTCATTGGGCTTGCCCGCTTGTGATACGCTGGTTGACACCATACCGCGAAAAGCCTCTCGCGGATTATCAACTGGCGCTTGTCACATAAAGGTCACGCCGCCGTTCTGGAACGCTTTGCCGGGTGAGAGAGCCAGGTTCAGTGATTGTGGCTACTTTGGCCAGTTGGACTTCAGATCGCCCAACATTTGGTCCATTTGATCGGCGGTGAGTGTGGCGGCGGCCGCTAGGTTCGGCTGCTTTGGCCAACCGGGATCCGGGATCGTGCTGCCGGCGACCTCAACGGCGCGGGCATAGCGCGGAATCACGTGAAAGTGGACGTGAGGATCGACCATCATCAGCGCCAGGTAATTGAACTTTTCCGGCCCGTAGGTCGCCGATAAGGCCGTTTCGATCGCAGCAACGACGCCGGGCAACTCAGTCCCGGCGGCTGAGGTGATCTGGCCCAGAGACGTAACATCCTCTTTACAAGCGAGGACAAGGCACCCGGCGGTCACTTGCTCTGGCCGCAGCAGCACGACCCAGTGCTCGGCCTCGGCCACCAGGCTCTGCGGGTATCCGAAGCGCAACATCGTTTGGTTTGCCATGGCGGTCGCTTTCGTTCGGCGGCGGCTACAGTGCGTTGCCGACTGCCAGGTTATCGATCAGGCGGATCTCGCCTAGCCAGGCGGCAGCGAAAAGCCGGGCCGGACGGTCTGCGCGGTCCAGCGGCCGCAAGTCCCCGGCGGCGCGCAGCTCCAAATAATCGATCGGGTCGAACCCGGCTTGGGCGAGTTCCGCCCGGCCCTGAGCGAGTGCCGCTTGCGCCGGCGTCGTGCCGGCCGCGAGGCGCGCGGCCAAGGTGCTCAGCGCCCGATAAAGCGCGGGCGCTTGGGCGCGCTGCGCGGGGGTCAGGCGGCGATTGCGCGACGCGAGCGCGACCCCGTCGGCCTCGCGGACCGTCGGGACCGCCTCGATTTTCACCGGGATATCCAAATCGTGCGCCATGCGCCGCACCACCATGAGCTGCTGGTAATCCTTTTCGCCGAAATAGGCCCGATCCGCCTGAGATTGCAGAAACAGCTTGGCGACGACCGTGGCGACCCCCTCCATGTGACCGGGCCGGGTCGCACCGCACAAGCAAGCGGACAGGCCGGCGACCGATACCAGGGTTTGAAATCCCTCGGGATAGAATTCTTGGGGCGGCGGCGCGAACAGCAAATCGACCCCTAACTCAGCAAGCTTCGCGGCGTCGCCGGCTTCGTCGCGCGGATAGCGGGAGAGATCGTCGGCCTGATTGAACTGGATCGGATTGACGAAGATGGTCGCGATGACCCGCGCGCAGTCGGCCTGCGCTCGACGCACAAGTTCCAGGTGCCCCTCGTGCAAGGCGCCCATAGTCGGCACGATGGCGATGCTCTCCCCGACCTGCCGCCACCCGGCGACCTTTTCGCGCAGGGCGTGGATGCGGCGCACGGTGACCGGCTTTGCCTCGCTTGGGGCATCCATGTTCTGGATCTCTATGTCGTGGACCTGGGCGGACCAAGAAGCTAGGCGGCTAGGCGGCTGTCGAGCAATGATTTTTGTGATGCGGATCTTTTGTTGGGTTACGAACGGCCCGCGATCCTAGCCGCCGATCGATCCGTTATTTGGTCCGCGAGGGCGCCTCGGTTAAGCTGCGCCGCCGACGTCTGGGAGGCGAGTCGGTTGGCGGCAGGGGACGTAGAATTTGGCGAGGGGCAAACAAGCGCGACAACGGGACTTTCGGGAACCGGCAGTGTGACGGGGCGGGCGGATAGCCACGCTGCAGACAACCCGCCACGACTTGAGGTGTGCGGGCTAAGCAAGGCATTTCCAGGCATTCTGGCCAGTGACCGGGTCGACCTAAGGGTCGCGCCGGGCGAAATCCACGCCCTTTTGGGTGAGAACGGTGCCGGCAAGAGCACTCTGGTGCGCATGATCTATGGCGTGCTGCAGCCCGACGCGGGCGAGATCCTTTGGGACGGTCGGGCGGTGCGGATTGGCGACCCGCGCGCTGCGCGCAGCCTTGGGATCGCATTGGTGTTCCAGCATTTCGCCCTGTTCGAGGCCATGACGGTGTTGGAGAATATCGCACTCGGCATGGACCAACCGGGCGAGCGGGCGGCGCTGGCTGAGCGGGTACGCGTGCTTTCCGCGGGATATGGCCTGGCGCTCGATCCCCGGCGCGACGTTCACGGTCTGTCGGTCGGCGAGCGCCAGCGGATTGAGGTCGTGCGCTGTTTGCTGCAAAACCCGCGGCTCCTGATCATGGACGAGCCTACATCGGTTCTAACGCCGCAGGAGATCGAACGCTTGTTCGAGACCTTGCGGCAGGTGGCGCGCGAGGGCTGTTCGATCCTCTACATCAGCCACAAGCTGGACGAGATCAAGACGTTGTGCGATCGCGCGACCATTCTGCGCGGTGGGCGTGTGGTTGCCGAATGCGACCCGGCGGCGGAGAGCGCGCGCAGCTTGGCGCAACTCATGATCGGCGCTGAACTCAAGACCGTGAAACGGCGTACCGGCGGCGAGCTGGGCGGCCTGCGCCTGACGGTCGACGGGCTGGATCTCGACACTGAGGATCTGCACGGAATGGATCTGCGCGGCGTTTCGTTCTCGGTACGCGCGGGCGAGATTTTCGGCATCGCGGGCGTGGCCGGTAACGGACAGAGGGAACTGGAGTTCGCTCTCTCCGGCGAGCGCTGGGCCGGGCGCGACGATGCGGTCCTCGTCGATGGCCAGCCGGCCGGGCATCTGGACGCGGGCGGGCGTCGGCGCCTGGGCCTGGGCTGCGTACCGGAGGGGCGCCGGGGCCATGGCGCGGTGCCGACCATGGACTTGATCGAGAACGCGATCCTGAGCGGGCATGGGCCCATGGGCCTCTTGTCCTCGATTTTCATCAAGGGCGGCGCCGCGCGGCGCTTCGCTGAGGACGTCCTGACGGCGTTCGACGTTCGCGCGGCCGGCCCCAAGGCGTCCGCCGGAAGTCTGTCCGGCGGCAACCTGCAGAAATTCATCGTTGGGCGCGAGATCCTGCAATCGCCGGGCGTGCTGATCGTGTCGCAGCCGACCTGGGGGGTCGATGCCGGCGCCGCCGCAGCAATCCATCAGGCCCTGGCCGACCTTGCGGCCGCGGGGGCCGCGGTGATCGTCATTTCCCAGGATTTGGACGAACTCTTGGAGATTACAGACCGGCTGGCAGTGATCGACCGGGGCATTCTTTCACGACCGATTGCTACCGCCCAAGCTTCGATCGAGGAGATCGGCTTGCTCATGGGTGGGATTCATGGACCGGCCGGCGTGTCGACAGGGCCCGGGGACAGCGGCCATGCCGTTTAAAATCGAAGCCCGCCGGGAGATGTCCCGGCGGCTGCTCTTTGCCTCGCCGCTCCTGGCCCTGGTGCTGACCGTGCTGACCGGCTTCGTCCTCTTCGCCGCCATGGGGCACGACCCGGTGGCCGCCCTATATCACTTCGGGATCGCGCCGCTTCTATCGCTCTACGGTCTGAGCGAGCTCATGGTCAAGGCGGCGCCGCTGATCCTGATCGGCGTCGGCCTGGCGGTCGGATTTCGGGCCAATGTCTGGAACATCGGGGCCGAGGGGCAGTTAACCCTCGGCGCCGTCGCGGCCGGCGGCGTCGGCCTGATGTTCTGGGGCGAGGAGGGGTTTTGGGTTCTACCCCTTATGTGCGGCGCCGCGGTGGCTGCCGGCATGGCTTACGCGGCGATCCCGGCCTTCCTCAAGACTCGCTTCGAGGTCAATGAGATCCTGACCAGCCTGATGCTGACCTATGTCGGTACCTTGTTCTTGAGCGCGCTGGTCTACGGCCCGCTGAAAGACCCCGCGGGCTTTAATTTTCCCCAGTCGCGAATGTTCACGGACTCGGCCTTGCTGCCGATTGTCCTGGAGGGCACCCGGCTGCACGCCGGTACTGTCGTGGTGATCCTGGTTGCGGCCGCGGCCTGGGTCTTGATGAGCTTTACAATCGTGGGTTTCCAGATCCGTGTTCTCGGTCAGGCGCCGGCGGCGGCGCGCTATGCGGGTTTCCACCGCAAGCGTCTGATTTGGCTTTGCCTCCTGCTCAGCGGCGGTTTGGCCGGGCTGGCCGGAGCCTTCGAGGTCGCCGGACCGATCGGTCAGTTGATCCCGGTCATCACTCCGGGTTACGGCTTCACCGCGATCATCGTTGCTTTCCTGGGGCGTCTCCACCCCTTGGGGATCGTCTTGTCCGGCCTGCTGATTGCCCTGTCCTATATCGGCGGGGAGAACGCCCAGGTCGAAGTTGGCTTGCCCCAGGCCGTCACCGGCGTGTTTCAGGGCCTGCTCCTATTCTTCCTGCTCGGATCGGATTTCCTGGTCCGCTACCGCGTCCGCATGAGGGCCCGGCCGATCATGAGGCCGACATGAACCCGGAGTCCGCGGTTCTGGTGATGCTCACCGTGATGAGTGCCGCCACACCCTTGCTGTTCGCCGCGTTGGGCGAACTGGTGACCGAGAAGGCCGGGGTGCTGAACCTGGGTGTGGAAGGCATGATGCTGGCTGGCGCGGTCAGTGGTTTCGCGGTCACGGTGACCAGCGGCAGCGCGACCCTGGGCATCCTATGCGCCGCCCTGGGCGGGGCGGCCATGGCCCTCGCCTTCGGCGTGCTGACCTTGACCCTGGCGGCCAATCAAGTCGCGACCGGACTGGCCTTAACCATTTTCGGGGTCGGGCTCTCTGCCCTGGCCGGTTCCGGATTTGTCGGCATGCCGGTGATGCCTTTGCCCAAGCTCGCGGTGCCCGGACTCAGCGATATCCCCGTATTCGGTCCCTTGGTGTTCGGCCATGACGCCCTGGTCTATCTGGCTTTGCTCGCGACCGGCGGAATCGGCTGGTTTCTGGCCCACACCCGCGCCGGGCTGATCCTGCGCGCGGTTGGAGAATCCCATGAATCGGCCCATGCCATCGGCTATTCCGTGATCCGGGTGCGCTATTTGGCGGTTCTTTTCGGCGGCACCATGTCGGGCCTGGGCGGCGCCTTCATGTCGCTGTCCTATACGCCCATGTGGGCCGAGGAGATGACCGCCGGGCGCGGCTGGATCGCGCTCGCTCTGGTGGTCTTTGCCTCTTGGCGGCCTGGGCGGGTTCTGCTTGGCGCGTACCTATTCGGTGGGGTAACAATCCTGCAGCTTCACGCGCAGGGGGTTGGCGGGCTGGGTATTCCATCGCAGGTCTTGTCGATGCTGCCCTATCTTGCCACCATCGCGGTGCTGACGATCATCGCCGCGGGGCCGTGGAGAGGGCGATTGGATGCGCCGGCGTGCCTCGGTCAGGCCTTCAGGCCGCCCAAGTAATAGAGTTCGGATCGACCGATAACAGGGAGAGTCGTTTCATGAAAAGCACCGCCACCCGCCGGGATTTCGTCTTGGGGTCCGCCGCCGCCGCTGGTGCCCTGAGCCTTGCTGGCCGCCACGCCTTCGCTGCCGATCCACTCAAGGTCGGTTTCGTTTATGTCGGGCCGGTCGGCGACTATGGCTGGACCCACGGCCACGACCTGGGCCGCAAGGCGATGGTCACGCATTTCGGCGACAAGGTGAAGACGACCTTTGTCGAAAGCGTCACCGAGGGGCCGGACGCCGAAAGGGTGATCCGTCAGCTCGCTAGTTCGGGCCACGGGTTGGTCTTCGCCACCTCCTTTGGGTTCATGAACCCGACCTTGCGGGTCGCTAAGCAGTTCCCCAAGGTCAAGTTCGAGCACGCCACCGGCTACCAGACGTCGCCCAACGTCTCGGTCTACAACGCCCGCTTCCACGAAGGACGGGTGGTCTGCGGCACCATCGCGGGCCGTGTCAGCAAATCCGGCGTGGCCGGCTACATCGGATCCTTTCCGATCCCAGAGGTTGTCATGGGGATCAACGCCTTTGCCCTGGCGGCGCGCAAGATCCGGCCGGACTTCAAGGTCAAGGTGGTTTGGGCCAATTCCTGGTACGACCCGGGCAAAGAGGCCGATGGCGCCAAGGCCCTGGTCGATCAGGGCGTCGATATTATGTGCCAGCACACCGACAGCCCGGCCCCCCTGCAGGTCGCGGAAACGCGTGGCATCCACGGCTTCGGTCAAGCTTCCGACATGAAGCCATTCGCGCCCAACGCACAGTTGACCGCGATCCTGGACGTTTGGGATGGCTACTATATTCAGCGCGCCCAAGACATCATGGACGGCACCTGGAAATCCCATTCGATCTGGTGGGGCCTGGAGGAGGGCATGGTAAAAATGGCGCCTTACGGCCCGGCGGTTCCCGAGGCCGTAGCCCGCGAAGCCGACGCGGTGCGCGAGGCGATCATCGCCGGAACCCGGCATCCCTTCACCGGACCGATCAAGGACCAAAAGGGCGCGCTACGGGTTGCCGATGGCGAAACTTTGAGCGAGAAAGAAATCGCCGCCATG
The DNA here is from genome assembly GCA_021776095.1 of Kiloniellaceae bacterium. GTDB lineage: Bacteria > Pseudomonadota > Alphaproteobacteria > Kiloniellales > J153 > JAJFGN01. The sequence continues at coordinate 130,557 of JAJFGO010000003.1, forward strand.
GACTGGTACGTCGAGGGCGTCGAGGCTTAAAGCGGACCAAGCATTGGAGGCGGGCCCAGCCGGGCGACACCGGCGCCCGGTACTTGGTTGCACCGTCCGGCGGGGGTGGGGGACATGACGATCAAGAAGCTGCTGGTCGCGAACCGCAGCGAGATCGCGATCCGTGTCATGCGCGCGGCGACCGAACTCGGTATCACCACCGTTGCAGTGTATTCCGAAGAAGACAAGATCGCCCTGCACCGCTTCAAGGCGGACGAAAGCTATCTGGTCGGCCGGGGCCTGGGGCCGATCAAGGCGTACCTCTCGGCTGAGGAGGTTCTGCGGGTCGCGCGTGAATCGGGCGCCCACGCGATCCATCCCGGATATGGCTTCCTGTCCGAGAATCCGGACTTCGCGGACGCCTGTGCCGCCGCTGGGTTGATTTTCGTCGGGCCGCCGCCGGCGGTCATGCGCGCGCTTGGCAATAAGGTCTCGGCGCGGCACATGGCTGAGGCGGCCGAGGTTCCGGTCATGCCCGCGACCGGCCCCTTACCCGAAGACGCTGCGGAAATCGAACGCCAGGCTGAGGCAATCGGCTATCCGGTGATGCTCAAGGCGTCTTGGGGCGGCGGCGGTCGGGGCATGCGCGTCATCTCCGAAGCCGGACAGCTCCTGGACCAGGTCGAGGCCGGGCGGCGCGAGGCGCAGGCCGCCTTCGGCAACGGCGAAGTCTATTTGGAAAAACTGGTCGAACGCGCCCGGCATGTCGAGGTGCAGATCCTGGGCGACCGGCACGGTAACCTCGTGCACCTCTTCGAGCGCGACTGCACGGTGCAGCGGCGCAATCAGAAGATCATCGAGCGTGCGCCCTCGCCTTATTTGAACGATGCCGGGCGTGCGGAGCTTTGCGCCGCCGCGGTCCGTCTGGGCCGCCACGCCGGCTATGTCAACGCAGGCACGGTCGAGTTCCTCATGGACTGCGATACCGGCCGCTTCTTTTTCATCGAGGTCAATCCACGCATCCAAGTGGAGCACACGGTGACCGAAGAGGTCACCGGGATCGACTTGGTCAAGGCGCAAATCTTGATCGCCCAGGGTGCGCGCATCGGCGAGCTTGCCTCCACTGGCGTGCCCCGGCAGGAGGAGATCCGGCTTAACGGCCACGCCATGCAATGCCGGATTACGACCGAGGACCCCGAGAACAACTTCGTTCCTGATTACGGCCGGATCACTGCCTATCGCGGCGCGACCGGCTTCGGCATCCGGCTCGACGGCGGCACCGCTTACTCGGGCGCGGTGATCACCCGACACTACGATTCTTTGCTTGAGAAGGTCACAGCCTGGGCGCCGGATCCGGAGGGAACGGTCCGGCGCATGGACCGGGCCCTGCGTGAGTTTCGTATACGCGGCGTTGCAACCAACCTGGTCTTTCTGGAAAACCTGATCAACGACGATAGGTTTGCCAGCGGCGATTACACGACCCGCTTTATCGACGAGACGCCTGAGCTCTTCGCCTTTCCGCGCCGGCGCGACCGAGCGACCCGCCTTCTGCGTTTCATCGCCGACGTGACCGTCAACGGCAACCCCGAAGTTGCCGGGCGTCCGGCGGTGCCACGCGGCCACGAACCTGTCTTGCCGCAGGGCTTGCCGGCCGCCGCGCCGGAAGGCACCAAGCAGGTGCTGGATCGCTTGGGACCGGAGGCCTTCGCCCAGTGGATGTTGGAGCAGCAGCGCGTGCTGGTCACGGACACCACCATGCGCGATGCGCACCAGTCGTTGATCGCGACCCGGATGCGCTCCTTCGATATGGTGCGGGTCGCGGACGTCTATGCCCGGGGCCTATCGGGCCTGTTCTCGCTGGAATGCTGGGGTGGTGCGACATTCGATGTCGCCATGCGCTTCCTGAACGAAGATCCCTGGGACCGCCTCGTGGACCTGCGTGAGAAGGTCCCCAACATATTGCTACAGATGCTGCTGCGCGCCTCCAACGGCGTTGGCTACACGAGCTATCCGGACAATGCGGTTCGCCACTTCATCCAAATCGCCGCGCAAGCTGGGGTCGACGTCTTCCGGGTCTTTGACGCGCTGAACTGGACCGAGAACATGAGGGTCGCCATGGATGCCGTGCTGGAGACCGGCGCGTTGTGCGAGGCGGCAATCTGCTACACCGGCGACGTGTTCGATAAATCGCGCGGGAAGTACGACCTCGACTACTACCTACGTCTTGCGCGCGAGCTGAAAGGCGCTGGCGCGCACGTTCTGGGTCTGAAGGACATGGCCGGCGTGTGCCGACCGGAAGCGGCGCGCCTGCTGGTCAGGGCCCTGAAGGAGGAGACCGGCCTGCCGATCCACTTCCACACCCACGATACCAGCGGTATCTCGGCGGCCAGCGTGCTGGCGGCGGCCGAGGCGGGCGCCGATGCCGTCGATGTGGCCATGGACAGTTTCAGCGGACTGACCTCGCAACCAAATCTGGGTTCGATCGCGCTGGCACTCAGCGACACGCCGCGCGACACGGGCCTGGACCCGGTCACGCTGCGCGCCTTCTCCGACTATTGGGAGACGGTGCGGCGGCAATACCTGGCCTTCGAAAGCGACGTGCGCTCGGGCGCGTCCGAGGTTTACCTGCACGAGATGCCGGGCGGGCAGTACACCAACCTGAAAGAGCAAGCGCGTGCCCTGGGCCTCGAACAGCGTTGGCACGAAGTGGCCCGCGCCTACGCCGAGGTCAACCGCCTGTTCGGCGACATCGTTAAGGTGACGCCGACCTCCAAAGTCGTTGGCGATATGGCGCTCTATATGGTCTCGGGCGGGATCACACCGGAAGACGTGGTGGACCCGGACAAGGACATCGCGTTTCCCGAATCGGTGGTCGCATTGTTCCGTGGCGACGTCGGGCAACCGCCCGGTGGCTGGCCCAAGGACTTGCAGCGCAAGATCTTGAAGGGCGAGACGCCGATCACCGACCGCCCGGGGGCGCACCTGCCGGCGCTTGACTTATCGGTGGAGCGGGCGGCGGCGGCGAAGGCGGTGCACCGCAAAGTCTCCGATGTCGAATTCGCGTCCTACCTCATGTACCCCAAGGTCTTCGCCGATTATGCGGTGCACCGACGCGAATTCGGCCGGGTCGACGTGCTGCCGACGCCGGTTTTCTTCTATGGGATGACCCCGGGCGAGGAGGTCGCGATCGACATCGATCCGGGCAAGACCCTAATCGTCCGCTTGCTCGCGGTCGGCGAGGCTGGCGAGGACGGCCAGCGCGAGGTCTTTTTCGAGCTGAACGGCCAACCGCGCGCCGTCCGGGTTGCCGACCGGGCGCTTGCGCCCAAGGTCGCGGCCAATGAAAAAGCCGACCCGGCCAACCCCGGTCACGTCGGTGCCCCCATGCCCGGCGTGGTTGCGACCGTAGCCGCACGAGAGGGGCAGAAAGTGGAGGCTGGTGACACACTGCTCACCCTGGAGGCAATGAAGATGGAAACCGCCGTCCCCGCCTCGCGCGCCGGCCGCCTCACGAGGGTCTGCATCAAGCCGGGCCAGCAAGTGGACGCCAGAGACTTGCTCGCGGTCATCGAGTAGGCGCGCGGGCTGGAACCATGTATCGGACGCACGCTCTAGCGTCGCAAGCGTTCCGGCGCGAGGTCTTGGGCGCTTAGACCCTGGGCGGCCACATCCTCGGGCAAATCCGCGCCGGTCGCGAGCGCTGCGGCGGTTCGGGCGGCGGCGGGGGCGGTTTGAATGCCGTAACCGCCTTGTCCGGCGAGCCAAAAGAATCCGTTGAGGTCCGGGTCCATGCCGATGACCAGAGACTTGTCGGCGACGAAACTACGCAGGCCGGCCCACTTGTGAGCGATGCTGCGGACCGGGAGCGTGGTCACGGTCTCAATGCGTTCGGCGGTGATCGCGACATCCATCTCGTCCGGCCGTACGTCGCAGGGCGGGGAGGGCGTTTCGTCGGCCGGTGAGGCGAAGATTCGGCCGGCATCGGGCTTAAAGTAAAAGCTCTCGTCGACCACGGCCACCAGCGGCCAAGGGCGTGGATCCAACCCGTCGGGCGGGTCGATCACGATCGCCGTGCGCCGCTTCGGGATCAGGCCGAGGGGGCGGGCCCCGGCCAGCTTCCCAACCTCGTCGGCCCAGGCGCCGGCGGCGTTGACCACGATCGGGGCAGAGAATGACCCGGCCCGGGTTTCGACCTGCCACACGCCCCCGGCGCGACACAGAGCCGTCACCTGGGCCTTGAGGACAAGCTCGCTACCACGCTGGCGCAGGCCCTTCAGGTAGCCTTGATGCAGGGTGTGCACGTCGATGTCCATGGCCATGCGCTCGACCAAGCCGCCAGCCGCGTATTCGGGCCGGAGGATCGGCACCGCCTTTAAGATCTCCTCGCGGTCCAGGCTGGCCACATCGGGGGTCATTTGGCGCACCTCGTCCTCGAGGCGGGCAAGCTCGTTCAGTTGATCCTCGCGCGCTACATAAAGCGCCGGGCGCGAGTTGAGCAGAGGGTGTTCGGCGAAACCGGCGGGCGGCGCGTCGTAGAACGCTCGGCTGGCCCGGGTCAGGCGCTGGATTGTTGCATTGCCGTAGGTTTCCAGAAACTGCGCGGCGGAGCGCCCCGTGCTGTGATAGCCGGCGGTATCCTCGGCCTCGAGGACCGCGACCCGCCGTTGCCCGGCCAGCTCATAGCCCGCAGAGGCGCCAGCGATTCCCGCGCCGATAATCAGGACGTCGTATTTGTGCATTTTGGAGTTTCGCCTCGGTACTAGGCCGCCATCAATTCGGACGTTCTAGGCGTCGAGCCAGGGACTCAGCGCGCTACGGTAAAGTATTAGGAGGCCGACCCCGACTGTCACCGCGCCGATGCCGATCTGCATGCCCTGGTGGGCCCAGGTCAAGGCACGTCCCGAATAGCTGAGCGGCACGGCGATCGCGGCCGAGAGCATGGCCATGCCAATAGTCGCGCCAAGGCCGAAGACAGCGATATAGAGAAGTCCGAGCCAAGGATCGCGGACGCTGGAGAGGGCCAGAATCAAGAGCGCTGCGGAGCCCGCCAGGCCATTCATCATGCCGACCAAGAGGCTGCGCAGGGGCATGCCGTTTGGATGCGCGTGGTCGTGCCGGGCGAGGTCGTGGTCTTGGCTCTGCCCAGCGTGGGAATGGGCGTGCAGATGGATCATGCCGTCCGCGTGACGGTGCCGATGAAAGTGGATTCGGTCGCGGCGCAGGCGGCGCAAAACGTCCAATCCCAGGGCGACCAGCATGGCGCCGACCACGGCCTCCAGACCCAACGCCAAGCCTTCGGGAATCGCGCTGCCCAAGATCAAGACCGCGCCGCCGAACAGCAGCAGGGTCAAAGCATGGCCCAGGCCCCAAACCGCGCCGTGGCGCACGATGCCCCTGAACGACCGCCCTCGCACGGCGATGCTGGCGACCGCAGCGATGTGATCGGCCTCGAGCGCGTGTTGCAGGCCGATCAGAAAACCGAGTGTGAGGATTGAGATCATGGGTTAGCTCATTCGATCGCGGAATAGGTGTCGCCCTGACATCCTTTCATGGACATAAGCTATTCGCGGTTTCGAGTCTAACCAGATCGGTCCGCGCGCCGTGCGCGACCTGATTCAGCTTATGGAGAGAGTGCCAAAACCCTATGCGAATGCAGCCGCTGGACGTAGGATCGAGCCATCATGAAAGCACGGATCAAATGGATCGAGAGCGTGTCCTTCACCGGGCAAAGCGGCAGCGGGCACAGCGTTGTCATGGACGGCGCGCCCGAGGCGGGCGGGCGGGATTTGGGCCCCCGTCCCATGGAGATGCTGTTGCTCGGTCTAGGTGGGTGCGCCGCTTTCGATGTGGTCGAGATCCTGCGTAAGGGGCGCGAAGACGTAACCGATTGCGTGGTCGAGATGGAGGCCGAGAGGGCTGGCTCGATACCCAAGGTCTTTACCCGGATCCACATGCGTTTCGCGGTCACGGGCCGGGCCCTCGATCCGGCGAAGGTCGAGCGGGCGATCAAGCTATCGGCGGAGAAATATTGTTCGGCCAGCGCCATGCTCGGCAAGACCGCTGAGATCACCCACAGCTTTGAGGTTCTGAAACCAGACGGACCCGCGCTCTAGGTGTTTAGTCCCGGCATTTGATGGTGCATTATTTTCCGGAGAATGGAAGGATGCGCTATGGGACAGGTTCTTCACGGCTGCGCCACGACGACAGAGGCGGTCCGTCGAGCAATACAGGATAGTCAAGAGAGCCTGACGGTTCTTGCCACGCGGCACGGGATCAACCCGAAGACGGTGGCCAAGTGGAAGAAGCGCAGCTCGGTCGGCGATCTGCCGGCAGGCCCGAGAGAGCCGAAGTCCACAGTCCTATCGGCTGAGGAAGAAGCCATGGTGGTCGCGTTCCGTCGCCACACTTTGCTGCCTCTCGACGACTGCCTATACGCCTTGCAGGCGACGATCCCGCATCTCACGCGGTCGTCCCTGCACCGCTGTCTTCAACGCCACGGCATCTCTCGGCTGCCCGATGTCACCGGCGACAAGCCCGACAGGAAGAAGTTCAGGGCCTATCCGATCGGCTACTTCCATATCGACATCGCCGAGGTCCGCACGGAAGGCGGCAAGCTCTACCTGTTCGTCGCGATCGACCGGACCTCCAAGTTCGCCTTTGCTCAGCTTGTCGAGCGGGCTAACACAAAAACGGCCAGCGCGTTTCTCGATGCTCTGGTCGATGCCGTGCCCTACACAATCCACATCGTATTGACGGACAATGGTATCCAGTTCGCCGATCTGCCGAAGAACCGAAAGGGACCAACCGCGATGCTGCGCGGGCATCCCTTCGATCGAGTCTGCACCCGACATGGCATCGAGCACCGCCTGACCAAGCCAAACCATCCTTGGACCAATGGACAGGTCGAAAGGATGAACCGGACGATCAAAGATGCCACCGTCAAGCGATACCATTACGACAGCCACGACAGGTTGCGTAGCCACCTCGCCGACTTCATCAATGCATACAACTATGCCCGGCGCCTGAAGACGCTTAAGGGCATCACACCTTACGAATATATCTGCAAAATCTGGACAATCGAGCCAGAACGATTCAGGCTCAACCCGATCCATCAAATGCCAGGACTAAACACCTAGGGCATGATCTTTCCAGATCGAACCACCGCGCCGAGAACTTATGCGGTGCCATTGTGGTCTGAGATTGGGCTCGACCGCCCTGCGGCACAGTGGCCGGCACGGCGGTCGAGCGTATTGGCACGAGATCATCGTTACGGCTTCAGCAGAAGTTTGTCTGAGGTCGCTTGACTGCGCGGCCAGAGGATCTGGGCATTTTCCGGTGCCTGGTCCGCCTTGTCGTATTGGATGACGAAAATCGGCACTTCCGGCCACTGCTGGAAGGCCCAGGCGGGGTCCTTCTTCTGTGGGAAGTAGATGGTCCCGCGGGTACCTTCCCACTTCAAGCTACGCAGCGCCTCCGAGATCTTGACCGAATTGTCGGTGCCCGCGGCTTTGATCGCCTCGGCAATCACCATGACGCCGTCATAGCCTTCCATGGCAACCGCGTTGGCGGGCCGGCCGGTCGCCTTTTGATAGGAGGCGCCGAAAGTGCGCGAAAGCGGCGTATCCGGCTTGCCCGAAAGACCGGCGGGATTGCCGATCATGTAAACGCCGTCCTTACCCATGGTATTCCAGAATTCCGGCTCCAGCACGTCGGACCCGGCGGCGAAGACCGCTGTATCCTTGCTGGGGCCGACACCCAGGTCGTAGGACTGGCGCAGCATTTGCAACAGGCCGGCGCCGGTGAAGCCGGCGATCAAGAGATCGGGCCTCGGGTCCGCCCGCTTCAGCTGGAGGAGCTGAGGCGTGAAGTCGGTGACGGTCCGTTCGGCGGTGAAGGAGGTTACCTTGGTGCCGCCCGCTAGGAGGTTCTTCTTGAAGACGTCGATGACGCCCAGGCCCCAGTCGGAGTTCTCGCCGATGATGGCGACGTGCTTGAAGCCAACCGCCTTCACCCAGTCCGCGGCCACCGAATAGACCAGCGAGTTGGCGACGGTGACCCGGAACACCTCGGGAATCTGCGCGCCGGTCACGTTGTCCGACCAGCATTCCCCGGCAATGAAGGGAATTGCGTGCTTGTGGGCGACCGGCCCAACCGCGGCGCAAACCGCGCTATGGGCGCTACCGGTCACCGCGGCGACTTTTTCCTTGCTGGCCAGGCGCTCGAAGGCGGCCACGCCCTTTTCCGGTACGCCGGAGGTGTCTTCGACGATCAACTCGACCTTTTTGCCAAGCAATCCGCCGGCGGCATTGATTTCCTCGATCGCGACTTTCATGCCATCGCGTAGCGATTCGCCACCCGGCACGCTACCCGGTGGCGAAAGAGGTGCGATACCCCCGATCTTGATGGTGTCGGCGGCCGAAGCTTGAGCGGTCAAGAACATAGCGCTGCCAAAGGCGATGGCGCTGCCCGCCAGCATGAGCCGGCGGCCAATCTGCAATTGCTTCCCTATATGCGCGGCAATCATTTGTTTCTCTCCTGTTGGTCGAAGGCACGACTAATGTGGTCGATACTTGTGACCGCCGTGTCTTGTCATATCGGATCTAGGTCTGGGCTCTCTCTCCACATGGGCCCGGTACCAGGGGGAGAAAGGATATCCGAGAGCGGGGCAAAGAAGGAGGCGATTTCGCCAATGTTCTTTCAGTGAATTTGCGCATAAAAGGCATAAAATAGCATAATAGCGAAAGGTCCTACCAATGCCACCATGATCCCATTTCAGTTGGGCAGAGCGCGAAGCGCGCTCGAGCCCGACGGAATCACGTTTTCAATCGCGCGCACGATGGTTGGGTCCAACTCGCTTGAATCGGGGCGATAGAGGCCGCATTGGCCCAAGCACGCCTTCAAATTCGCGCCCGGGCCAAGGAATTCGAGAAGAATTCTTGAGCAGATCGGTTCGCGCGAGGTCTGCCCCGCAGTGCCTAGGGTTAATCCGGTCAGCAGGCTGACCTTGTTCTTGTAGGAGGGGTAGAGGATCGAGTGGGATATCTCGTTGCCGGTCAATATCTCTCGATCAATCAGGAAAATACGTTCGCGTAGGTACAGCGCGACGCCCTCATATTTGAAGACGAAGCCCGCGCCCAAGGGCTGCTCCCGATCAACCAGGCGCTCGATACGCTTGTAGCCCGCGATGCCATCGCGTTCCGAGAGGTGCAGGACCGCCTTCAGGATTTTCCCGGGGACCGAGAACGAGTGGTAATAGGTAAAATAGTATCCATAGTATTTCTGAATGGCGGGGTCGGATTGTTCGATGCCGCGTTTGAGGGACCGGATCAGGTAATTGTCGCCTTCGCCCACGGTTCTGATGCCGCGGATCTCAACGATCTTACGCAAATCGCGATGGGGCGAGAGGATTTCGAATTCTTCGACGCCGAAAAACTCGCAGATGCGCCGCATGTTCCGGTTCGAAGGACGGGCAAGACCGGCGGCGTATTTATTGAACTGCTGCCGATTGATTCCGATTCGCCGGCATACCTCAGATATGGATTTATAATAGCTACATAGGTGCCGGAGATTCTGCGTGAATTCCTGATCTGATATTGCGTTCTGTGGGTTCCGTGTGATCACGTCACTTTGTCCAGGCTTGTGCGGCTCAATGCCCTAGGAACATAAACAAGCATAATAGATGGGCCAAATCCAGTGTATCCCTGACGCGTCTCTTTAGGGCAGAGTGTCGCCCCGTTGACGGCGGCTATAAGGTAGCCGCCGTCAACGGGATAATCGGGTACCTCACGGGTCACGCAATGTCAGCCATGGCGCTCTTCGAGCAGGTCGTGAACGGCCTGATCATCAGCATTTTTTACGCGCTGGCGGCTCTGGGCCTCTCTCTGATTTTCGGCGTTCTGAAGATCGTGAATTTCGCGCAGGGCGAACTCTATATGCTCGGAGGTTTCGTCTACTACGTTTTCGCCTCCTTGCTCGGCCTTCCACCCGTTGCGGCGGTCCTGGTGGCTTTTGCCGCGCTATTTATCGTGGGCGCCCTGGTCGAGCGCCTGCTGATCGATCCGATCCATGCCGGCAAAGTGGAGCGGGTGGACGAATACGCCATCATGATCACCTTTGGTTTGGCGATCTTGTTGCAAAATTTAATGCTCGGCCTCTTCGGCCCCTGGACTAAACGGCCGGATGCCATATTGCGCGGTCGCGTCGAGATCGGTGAACTGATTATCAGCGGGGACCGCCTTGCGGCCGCTGGTGTCGGTGTGCTCCTCATCATCGCGGTTCTGGCTTTCATCCGCTACACCTGGGCCGGTAAGGCGATCCGGGCGGTGTCCCAGGACCGCGAAACGGCTGGCGTGATCGGCGTCGATGCCCGCTTGACCGGCATGCTGGCCTTCGGCCTTGGCGGTGCTCTGGCCGGTGCCGCCGGGGCGCTGATCGGGCCGGTCTTCCTGGTTTATCCGACCATGGGCGTGATCCCGGTCATCAAGGCATATGTGATCGTGGTTCTGGGAGGCTTGGGTTCGGTGCCCGGCGCCATACTCGGCGCTTTTGTTTTGGGCCAGGTGGAGAGCCTGGCAACCGTCCTGATTCCGGATACGACTCGCGCTTTGGCCTACAAGGACGCCTATGGATTGGTGCTTCTTGTTCTCGTGCTTGTCTTCCGGCCGCAAGGTCTGTTCGGGGAGCGGACCCGCAGGGCATGAACAACCAAGCCAAGCCTATCCCGAGCCCAGCAGCGGCCACGGGGCTTCGACGTGGCATTCTGGGCCTGCTCGTGGTCGCGGTGTTCTTCGCGATTCCGTTTTTGGGCCTCGATGAATACTGGATCTATATCCTAACCATAGGTTTCTACTACGGGATCCTGGCATCCAGTTGGAGCTTGATCGTCGGTTATGTTGGCCGGATCAGTTTCGCCCATGCCGCCATGAGTGGACTAGGGGCCTACGGGTCCATCTTCGCCAGTACGACATTTGCATTGCCCTTGTATCTGGCGATTCCCTTCGCCGGGGTCTTCACCGGCTTGGTTGGCTTGGCCATCGGACGGCTTTGTCTGCGTTTGCATGGCGCGTACCTGGGCCTGACCACCATCGCCTTTTCCGAGATCGTGCGCATCACGATTACCGCCGAGCATGAGATCACCCGCGGCAGTCTGGGACTGGCGGCGCCGGCATTATTCGAATCAGCCGACCGCGTGCAGTATTACTACAGCTTCCTGGCCGTGCTTCTGGCCAGCCTTCTGGTCATGTGGCTGGTCTTGCGATCGCGTATCGGGCTCTTTTTCGCCGCGATTCGCGAAGATGAGGACGCCGCCGCCAGTCTGGGCGTCAAGGTGGTGCGCTGGAAGATATTTGCCTTCACCTTCAGCAGCGTGATTGCCGGGATTGCGGGCGCCTTCTACGCCCATTTCATTCAGCTTGTGGCGCCCTCGATGATGTCGCTTCAAGAGATGGGTTTTATCCTGTCGATGGCGGTGATCGGTGGATTCCAAAACATCTTTTACGCGGCCATGGGCGGCATTGTGCTCGAAGTTCTGCTCGAAGTTTTGCGCGAGATCGGTGAATGGCGCATGGCGATCTTCGGCGCCGTCGTGATTCTGGTGCTCCGTTTCGCGCCGAACGGATTGTTCGGTGGCTTTGCGGACTACCTGGCAAGCTTGGGCCGGCGGTCATGACCGCGCAATTGGTAGCCGAGAGCCTGGTTAAACGTTTCGGCGGCTTAACCGCCCTTGACGACGTATCGCTCGAGATCGAGGCGGGCGAATTGCTCGGCCTGATAGGGCCCAACGGCTCCGGCAAGACGACGCTTTTGAACGTTCTCAGCGGCTTTTACCTGGCCGATTCCGGCACAGCTTTCTTTGAGGGCCAAAAGATCACCGGGCGCGAGCCGGCGGTACTGGCGGGGCGCGGCATCGCCCGGACTTTTCAGGTCACGAAAATATTCCGCCGAATTTCCGTCCTCGAGAATCTGCTGGTCCCAGGCCTGGTCGACTGGTCGGCAGGGCGAAGCACGGTGATCGAGAAGGGGCAGGAGATACTTGATCTTCTCGAGATTGGCCATTTGGCCGACGGGCCGGCCGCGGAAATGTCCGGTGGCCAGGCCAAACTGCTCGAATTCGGGCGTATCATGATGTTGGACCCTAAATTGGTCCTGCTGGATGAGCCCTTTGGCGGGGTTCACCCCATGTTGAAGCGCTTGATGCACGATCGCATCCGCGATTGGAATGGGCGCGGCACCACCATCATCCTCATTAGCCATGACATGGGCTCCATCTTCGACCTGTGCGGCCGAGTCATGACCTTGCAGAACGGGCGGGTCATCGCCAACGCAGCCCCGGAGCAGGTGCGGAACGACCCGGTGGTCTTGCAGGCCTATCTCGGAACCCAGGACGGCGAAGCAGGGCGGGGGTTATGACGCTCAAGGTCGAGGACCTTCATGCCGGCTATGTCGCCGATATCGATATCCTGCGGGGCCTGACTCTCGAGGCCCGCAAGGGGCAATTGACAACTGTGATCGGGGCGAACGGGGCCGGAAAGTCGACTTTGCTGAAGTGCGTCGCTGGACAGCTTCGCGCGCACAGCGGTTCGATCGTTTACCAAGGGCGCGATATTTCGGATCTGCGTATCAACCAACTGGCACGCAACGGCATCGCCTATATTGCGCAACGGCGCAATGTCTTCCCGCAGCTCTCGGTTCGCGAGAACCTTGAAATGGGTGCGTGGATTTTCCGGCGCGATCGCGCCCGGGTTGCTAAGGCGATTGAGCGCGCTTATGCCGCCGCACCGATATTGCGCGAGTTCCGCGATCGGCGGGCCGGCGAGATGAGCGGCGGTCAGCAGCGCATACTCGAGGTCGAGCGGGCTCTCTTGACCGATCCCAAGTTGCTGTTGGTTGACGAACCGACTGTCGGCCTTGATCCGAAGATGGCGGCGGCGATCTACCGGCATCTGCGCGGCCTGTGCGGCGATGGGGGGCGGAGCATTCTGATGGTCGATCAGAACGTCATCGCCGGTATCGGCGTCGCCGACTACATCTATGTGCTGGAATTGGGTGCCAATAAGCTGGAAGGCACCAAGGCCGAATTCGATTCCAAGTATCGCGACACGATCGCGGAGTGGCTCTTCTGAGCCACTCCGCCGCGTCCGACCTGGGTTCGGCTTGCTATCGCGCCGGCTATGCCCCGGTGGCCAGCTTCTTATCCTCGGGGGCCGGGGCCGCTTTCGGGGCCGAGGTGCCGCTGGCGGCGGCCTTGCTGTCGAGATGCCGGCAACTGCCGTCGAGGAAAGCACCGGCTTCCACGGCCAGGGTCTGATGCACGATGTCGCCCTGGACCCGGGCACTGCGTGCGACCGTGACCGCCGGCGCCTCGACCTGTCCCTTGATTGAGCCGGAGATATGCACCGTGTCCGCCATCACCGAGCCTTGTACGTGAGCGCCTTCGCCGATCGTGACTGAGCGGCTCTTGATGTCGCCCTCGACGTTGCCCTTGATCTGAAGCTCGCCGGAGCAATGCAAATCGCCAACCACGCGCAGGTCGGCACTGATGATCGAAGGCTCGGTGCTGGCACGCTTGGGGGCTGGGGCGCCGGATGCCGCCGGGGTCTGCGACTGGGTACCGGTCTGCTTGGTATTCTGAGAAAACATGCTGGTCCTCCGTTGAAGGCGGGTGCCCTGGCGTTCGCCTAGGGGTTACGCCGTTTTCTGATTACGATCGATATGTGGCCGCCATGGCCGGCGCCCTTCGAGTTGGGCGCCTGGTTCGATGGTCAAGGCGTTGTGAAATATGCTGCCGTGGACCCGCGCGTTGCTACCGATAATCACGGTTGTCGCGCGTACCGCACCGACCACGGTGCCCCGAATTTCCGCGATATCCGCCAGGATTTCCCCCTCGATCCAGCCGTCTTCCCGCACCAGGACGCTGCGGCTGTTGGTTGTGCCTTCAATCCGGCCGCTGACTTCGATGTGGCCGTCCGTGCTTAGGTCCCCGACAATCACCAGATCGTCGTGGATGATGGTGTAGGTATCGTCGGCGGAGTCCGGCCAGATGGACGTGCCGGCACGGCCGGCAACCTGATCGCGGACCGCCCCGATATTCAGAAACATGACCTTTGGCCCCGCTTCGCCGGCCGGCGAGGCGTCGCGCCCGGCACGCCGCGTCGAGGATAACAAAGCCGATCGGGAAAACCGTGTGACAATTCTGTGCTCAGCCTGGGTCGCTTCGGCATCCTACGGCGCCAAAAACCGAGCTTACACCAGTCGCATCATGATCGCTAGACCGCCGGAGGAGGCGCATCGGCCGCCCGACGCTTCCTATCCAATGTCTGCTTGTTGTCGGCCAGGAGCGCCAGTGGCCCCACACGCCTTTTATTTGCCACACCCTAAGTAATAAATCGTTCGTAACCTGGGGGTTAGATAGTTCCAGCGCAACAGCCGCCACCGGAATACCGGCGGCGTCATCAAGGCAAGGACACGCAATATGAGTCTATTCACGGGCCAAGAGACCGGACGGGACACGGGACAGTTGGGCTTTCGGCGCTCTGTTTTCGGCAAAGCGGGGATTGACACCAGCCAGTTCAAGGCGGGCGCGACCTTCGCGCGCACAGGTGCCCGGGACGTGGTGGAAACCGCCAAAATCATTTCTGTCCACAAACACGCCGGCGGGGTCTCTCATGTCCACTACGCCTGCCGGCTGCAGCACGCCAGTCGAGTGCTGGAGGCCGGGCCGCGTACCCTGGCGCTGCAAACCTTCGCCGAGCGCTTTGATACTCAGCTAAGCGACGCCCAGGCTGCCCGTTAAGGCTTGAAGCGGTTTCGCCGGGCCGGCGGATTGCCGCCAGCCGAATTCTCTCGGCTCGGCGCCCCGTTTTAGCCCATCACAAAGGGGTTGGGGATTTCCTCGGCCAAGTTGATCCAGACGCTCTTGGTCTGCAGGTACTCGTAGATCGCGTCTTGGCCGTTCTCCCGGCCCAGGCCGGAGCGCTTGTAGCCGCCGAAGGGCGAGGTGTAGCTAACCGCCCGGTACATATTGACCCAGACCGTGCCGGCCTGCAGGCGTTCCGACATGGTGATGGCCCGGCGCATATTCTGGGTCCAAACCCCAGCCGCTAGGCCGTAAAGCACCCCGTTGCCGATACGCACGGCGTCTTCCTCGTCGCGAAAGGGGATGACCGAGAGGACCGGCCCGAAGACCTCCTCTTGGGCGATGCGCATCTCGTTGTGGACCCCGGTGAAGATGGTCGGCTCGACGAACCAGCCGTCGCCGCATTCCGGGCGGCTAGCTTTGCCGCCGCCGAGCGCGACCTTGGCGCCTTCGCCCTTGGCGATCTCCATAAAGCCCAGGATCTTCTCATACTGGGGCATGGTGGTGACCGGCCCGACCTGAGTTTCCAGGGACATGGGATTGCCCATGCGCGCGGTCTTGGCGAAGGCGACCAGGCGCTCGACGAACTCGTTGTGGATCGACTCCTGGACCAGCAGGCGCGAGCCGGCGATGCAGGTCTGACCCGTGGCCGCAAAGATGCCGGAGATGGCGCCCTTGACCGCGTTGTCCAGATTGGCGTCGTCGAAGACGATGTTAGGCGACTTGCCGCCCAGCTCCAGGCTGACCTTCTTCAATCCCTTGGCCGCGGTTTCATAGACCTTTTGGCCGCTCAACTCGCCGCCGGTGAAGGCGACCTTGGCCACCTTGGCATGCTCGACCAGAGGGGCGCCCACGTCCTTGCCGAAGCCGGTCACCACATTAACCACGCCGGGCGGGAAACCGGCCTGCTCGACCAGCTTGACGAACTCGAGCGCCGAGGCCGAAGTGAATTCCGAGGGCTTGAGAACCACGGTGTTGCCAGCCGCCAGGGCCGGCGCCAGTTTCCAAGAGGCCAGCAGCAGGGGCGAATTCCAGGGCGTGATCGCCGCGACCACACCAAGCGGCTCATGCCGGGTGAAATTGAACACCTGGGCCTTGTCGGTCGGGATGACCGAGCCCTCGATCTTGTCGGCCAGGCCGCCGAAGTAATAGTACCACTGCGGGACGTAGCGTAGTTGCCCGCCCATCTCGGCGATCAGCTTGCCGTTGTCGCGAACTTCGATCTCCGCCAGGGCCTCGGCGTGCTCGGCAATCAGGTCGCCCAGCTTGCGCAAGAGGGCGCCGCGCTGGGTGGCATTCAGCTTGGGCCAATCGCCTTCGGTGAAGGCCGCGTGCGCCGCCTCAACCGCGCGCTCGACATCCTCTGCCGTGCCCCGCGGGATGCGCGCCCAAGGCTTGCCGGCATAAGGATCGAAGGATTCGAACCACTCGCCGCCGGCCGGATCGACGAAGCCGTCGCCTATATACATCTGATAGGTCTTGAGATCGCTCATAGTCTTATCCTTCAGAATGGTTCCGGGCTGTGCCTACTAGCCGGCCGCCAAGTCCGCGCTGGTCTTGCCGCCGTGCGCCGCGGACCAGGTATCCGGGTCTTCCAAAAAGGCACGCACCGTGGCCAGGCCCGCGTCCGTGAGGTAGCCGCGCTCTCCGGCCACGGCCAGGGCGTCCCACCAGGTCGCCAAGCCATGCAGGCGCACGCCGCGCGCGGCCAGGTCCGCCACGCCTTGTGGGAAGATGCCGTAGTGGAAGATGACGAAGGTCTCGGCGATCTCGCCACCCGCCTTGCGGATCGCCTCGACGAAATTGAGCTTGGACCCGCCGTCGGTAGCCAGGTCTTCGACCAACAGAATCCGCGCGCCTTCTGCAAAGGAACCTTCGATCTGGGCGTTGCGGCCGAAGCCCTTGGGTTTCTTGCGCACGTAGATCATCGGCAGGTCGAGGCGTTCGGCGATCCAGGCGGCGAAGGGGATGCCCGCGGTCTCGCCGCCGGCCACCACATCGATCTTGTCGCGCCCGATGTCCTGCTCGATCGCCTCGACCGCCAGGTCCATGAGGCGGCCGCGCGTCTTGGGAAAGGAGATGATCTTGCGGCAATCCACATAGACTGGGCTGGCCCGCCCCGAAGTGAAGATGAAAGGATCGTCGGGGCGGAACAGAATCGCCTCGATCTCCATCAAGGCGGCGGCGGTTGCATGGGCGGTATCATTCGTCTCCGGCATTTATTGCATCTCCGGTGTGCTTGGGCTTGGCTCAGGTTTTGATATCAGATATCCGCGGGGACACGGACTCGCAAATGGATCGCGGCAAGGGAGACTCCCATATGGGCAAGCGGCCAGATTTTGACCTCACCCTATACCTGGTCGCTGGTGGCGAAGCTGTGGCTGGCCGGCCGCTTGCCGAGGTGATCGAGGCGGCCGTGCACGGTGGGGTCACTTTGGTCCAGTTGCGCGAAAAGACCATGCTCGACGCCGCCATGATCGAATTGGCGAAAGACATAATAAAACGCCTTCAGCCCTATGATATTCCTCTGATAATCAACGACCGGGTCGAGGTCGCCCTGGCGGCCGGCGCGGCCGGTGTGCATCTGGGCCTCGACGATATCGAGACGGCGCGCGCCCGCGCCCTGCTGGGCCCGGACAAGATCCTCGGTGTTTCCGCCGGCACCCCCGCCGAGGCCGCCTTGGTCGATCCCGCCCTAGCCGATTATGCCGGGGTCGGTTCCCTTTATCCGACGGCGACCAAGCCTGACGCCGGGCCGCCCATCGGGATCGAGGGCTTAGTCGCGTTGAGCCGGGACATTCCTGTGCCGGTGGTGGCGATCGGTGGCATCGGCGTGGCCCAGGCCGAAGCGGTGATGGCTAGCGGGGTCGCGGGGATTGCCGTGGTTTCAGCAATTTGCGGCGCGGTGGACCCGGAGGTGGCGGCCCGCGATCTGCGCCGGGCCATTGCGGCAGGCCGGGCCAAGGCGGCAAGCTAGACCAGGGGACGGTGCTGCTTCAGGCCTCGCGCCGGTAGCGGAAGGTGCCGTCGCCGCGCCCGACCAGTTGGCCGTGCTGATCGCGCACCTCGCAGGAGGCAAAGAAGGTCTGGCGTCCGCCGCCGGTTTGCGTGGCTTCGGCGGTCAGTCGGGCGCCGGCCAGGGCCGGACCCAGGAACTGGGTGTGCAGCGATAGGGTCATGGCCCGCCGGCTGGGTGCGGGCGGTGCCCGGTAACAACCGGCCAGGCCGCAGGCACTGTCGATCAAGGTCGCCATGACGCCGCCATGTAGGATGCCGGTGCGGTTCATATGATGGTCAACGACTTGGAGAGTCACGATCGCACGGCCTTCGCTCCAATCGCCGAGTTCATATCCGACCAGACCGGCGAAGGGGCCGTGCACGGGGGTACTATCGCTTGGCATATCGGGCATGGTGTCGACTGCATGGAGATGCGGGCGCACAGACTGCCGGAGACACCCTGGGGTGTCTAGTCGCGATAGATTTTCCGAACCGCACAGGCTCATCCGGCCACAACAAGCCGGAAAACGTCGTGAACTGGGCGGACAGCGGGACCGACCTGGCTTCAGATTGGCGGCAGATTGGCTATCGCTAGGATCACGACCATGCCGTTTGAATCCTGTTCCGCCCCGGCGCCCCGCCAGCACGGCGCCATGGAATTCACGACAGCGCCCGTTGACCTGGACGCCGTGCGTTTGGAGCGTCTGGGCCGTCTGCGCGCGGAGTTGAAACGCCAGGGTCTGCCGGCCGCGCTGTTCCTAGACCAGATCAACACGCGCTATGCCACCGATGCCACCAACATGCAGATTTGGTGCTCGCATTACGAGGCGCGCAGCGTTTTCGTCGCGGCCGAGGGGCCCTGCATCCTGTTCGATTACGCCGACCTGCCGCATTTGGCCGAGGGCCTGCCCACGGTCGACGAGTACCGGCCCATGCCGACCTTCTACTACTTCACCGCCGGGGAGCGGGCGGAGGAGCGCGCCGGACTCTTCGCCGATCAGATCGCCGATCTCATGGCCAAGCACGGTCACGGGGACCGGCGGCTCGCGGTCGATCGGCTCGGCGTGCTCGGTGTTGCCGCGCTGGCTGCCAAGGGAGTTCAGGTGGTTGAGGGCGAGGCGGTCGCGGAACGCGCCCGGGCGGTGAAGTCTTCTCAGGAACTCGAATTGATGCGCGCGGCAATTCATGCCGCCGAAGCCGGATGCCAGGCCATGTGGGAGGCGCTGGAGCCCGGCATCACCGAGAATGCGCTCTGGGCCAAGTTGCACGAGGCCAACATCCGGCTCGGCGGCGAATGGATCGAGACTAGGCTGCTGTCTGCTGGCCCGCGCACCAACCCGTGGTTTCGCGAATGCTCCATGCGCCCGATCGAGAAGGGTGAGGCGGTTTGCTTCGATACCGACCTGATCGGCCCCTACGGTTATTGCGCAGATATCAGCCGTGCTTGGATCTGCGGCGCGAAGCCCACGGCGGAGCAGGCGGATCTGCATGCGCGCGCCCTGGAACAGATCCGCCATAACACGGAGATCCTCAAGCCCGGCATGACCTTTCGCGAGGTCTCCATGGCCGCCTTCAAGGTGCCGGAGGCCTTCACGGCGCTGCGCTATCCTAGCCTGATCCATGGTGTCGGCCTGGCCGACGAATGGCCCTCGATCAAGCATCGCGAGGATGTCGATGCCAAGGGCTATGATGGTGTGTTGGTGCCGGGCATGACCTTGTGCGTCGAGAGCTTCATCGGCCGGGAAGGCGGCAAGGAAGGCGTTAAGCTGGAGGAGCAGGTGCTGATTACCGAAACCGGCGTCGAGACGCTGTCCAGCTACCCGCTCGGCTTCGACCCGACGGCCTGACTCGCAATCGAAGCACCACTGTGGCTGCCGAGCGGACCTTGACTCTTGGGTTTTTCTGAATTAGAACAAATCAAGAACAAAATATCTCCAGGTCTTATGCGATGCCAGGTGTTCAGCTTATGTCGGGTGTCACCCCTCCATCCGGGGTCAATTTTGGTTTAACCCATGACGATCAAGCTCTTAGCTTCGATAACTCAGGTTGTTTGCCTAGTCATGACGTGGTGGTGGAGGCGCGCCGTGCGCGGCTGCAGGGCCTGCGGGCCGAAATCCAAGCCCTCGAGGCCGGCCCGGGTGATGGGCGGGTGCGACGGGTGCTGCCGCTCGGGGTCGCAGCGCTCGACCGGCATCTGCCCGGCGGTGGCCTGCCGCTTGCCGGCCTGCACGAGATCGAAGGCGAGCGGGCGGAATGGGACGATGGCGCCGCGACCGGGTTTTGCCTGGCCCTCTTGGCCCGTCTGCTGGCCACCGAGACACGAGGCGCCGTGCTCTGGGTCAGCCGCTGGCGCGACCTCTATGCGCCCGGCCTGGCCGCCTTCGGGCTCGATCCCCGCCGCCTGATTCTGGTCCATGCGGATAGCGAGGCGGATGTCCTTTGGGCTTTGGAGGAGGGTCTGCGTTGCGGCGATCTGGCCGCCGTGGTTGGCGAGGCCGACGACTTGGACCGGGCCGCCGGGCGGCGCCTGCAATTGGCCACTGAGGTGGGCGGCCGCCCGGCCTTGGTTCTGCGCCGGCGTCTACGCCCAGCCGGACGTGGCATTGACACCGGGGCGCCGTCCGGCGCGCTCAGCCGCTGGCGGATCGGACCCTTGCGCGCTGAACGGGTTGTTTGTCCTGACGGCGCGCCCTTGCATGGGCCGGTGGCGCGCTTGCCCGGCCAGGCGCGTTGGATGGCGGAATTGCGGCGTTGCCGCGGCACGGGGCCCGGACAATGGGATCTGGAGTGGGACGATGCGGCAGGTGGTTTCGCTGTGGCTGCCACGGTTTGCGACCGACCGCTGGTGGCGGGAACGTTGCCAGGTGACGTGCGCCGAGCCAGCTAGACTGTACGGCCAAGAAGGTTCTCTGCCCCCGGCAACTGCCCCTTTCCCGCGAAGCGTGGCTTCGGGGGAAAGGGGGCTTTTGCCGGCCCCGGACTCTGTCGAGCGTCCCTTTGCCCTGGTCGTGCCGGAACACAGCCGCCTAGTGCTCGCCGCCATCGATGACGCGGCGGCGGGCGAGGGCCTGCGCCCCGGCCTGCCCCTGGCCGAGGCGCGCGCCTTGGTGCCGGAGCTGGCGACCGCGCCCTTCGATCCGGCCGGTGACGGTGCGGCGCTGACCCGCCTGGCCGAGTGGTGCGGCCGCTATACGCCCTGGGCCGCGGTTGACGGCTCCGGCCGCGACGCCGGGGGCGTAGCTGGGATTCTGCTCGACGTTACCGGCTGTGCCCATCTGTTCGGTGGCGAGGCGGCCATGCTGGACGATCTGATCCGCCGCCTTGGCCATTTCGGTTTCACGGCCCGCGCGGGCCTGGCGGAGAGTGCCGGCGGCGCCTGGGCCGTGGCCCGTTTCGCCGCGGCCCATGACAGTGCCTGGCGCATGGTGCCGCCCGGGGCCTTGCATACGGCTCTGGCATCCTTGCCGCCGGACGCTCTGCGTTTGGACGCGGCGACCCTTGATCTTATGGCCCGCCTCGGCCTGCGCCGCATCGGCGATCTCTACGATCTGCCGCCAGTGACGTTGGCACCGCGTTTCGGGCCCCAGGTCGCACGCCGTCTGGCCCAGGCGCTCGGGTGCGAGGCGGAGCCGATCTCGCCGCGCCAGCCGGTGCCGTCCTACCTGGTGCGCCGGATTTTCGCCGAACCGATTGCAACGCCGGACGACATTGCCCGCGGTTTGGCGCAACTCTTGGACGCCTTGACCCGGCGCCTGGAGACGGAACAGCGTGGCGCGCGGCGGCTCGAGTTCGGCCTCTACCGGGTTGACGGCACCTTGCGCCGCCTGACCTTGGGCACCAGCCGGGCACAGCGCGACCCGGCCCATCTCAAGCGTCTTTTCGCCGAACATCTGGACAAGATCGACCCCGGCTTTGGAATCGAGGTCATGACCCTGGCGGCCCCGCTCACCGAGGATTTGAGCGCCCTGCAACTGGTGCTGTCGGATCAGCCGGGCGACGGGACCGGCAGGTCCCGAACCGGCGACCTGGCGGCATTGATCGACCGCTTGGGTAGCCGCCTCGGCCTGGATCAGGTGATCCGCCCGGTGCCGCGCGAAAGCTACCTGCCGGAGCGCGCGGTTGCGGCCGCGCCGGCTCTTGGGTCCGGCGCCGCGACGCGGCCTTGTCCTCCCCTTCGACAAGCTCAGGGTGAGGACAAGATTTTGAACGCGCGCCCTCATCCTGAGCTTGTCGAAGGACGAGGGCGCCGGCCGGCCGAGTCCACGCAGCCCTGGGCGTTCCGGCCGCGCCCGGTGCGGCTTCTACCACGCCCGGAGCCGATCGAGGCAATCGCGCTCTTGCCCGACCACGCTCCGGCACGGTTTCGCTGGCGCCGCCTGAACCATGCGGTGGTGCGGGCCGAGGGGCCGGAGCGGATCGAGCCTGAATGGTGGCTGGCCTCGGACCAGGCCGCTGCGCAGCCGGCGCGCGACTATTTCCGGGTCGAGGCCGAGGACGGCCGGCGCTATTGGCTTTATCGCGCCGCCGGGAGCTGGTTCCTGCATGGCGTCTTCGCGTGAGGGGCCGATGAACGCAAGCCCTGCTTATGCCGAGTTAGCGGCCGCCAGCAACTACAGCTTTCTGCGTAGTGCGTCGCACCCGGGCGAACTGGTCGCCACGGCGGCTGAGTTGAACTACGCGGCGATCGGGATTGCCGACCGCAATACCCTGGCCGGCGTGGTGCGCGCCCATGTGGCGGCCAAGGAGGCGGGACTCAAGTTGCTGGTCGGCGCCCGCCTGGTGCCCGAGGACGGGCCGGAGGTTTTGTGCTACCCGGCCGACCGGGCCGCCTATGGCCGCCTGACCCGTTTGCTCACTTTGGGCAAGCGCCGGGCCCGGAAGGGTGCGTGCAGCCTCGGCTTGGCGGATCTGTTGGCGCACGCCCAAGGGCAAACATTTATCGTCATGGCGCCCGAGAATTTGGACGAGGCCTTTCGCGCGGTCTTGACCCGGCTGGGCGCGGCCTTGCCCGGCGCGTGTTTCCTGGCCGGGCAGGTGCTCTATCGCGGCGACGACGCGCGACGGCTCGCCCGCTTGGCTGAGCTGGCCGAGGCCTGTGGCACGCCCTTGGTTGCCTGTAGCGACGCGCGCATGCACGCGGCCGAACGCAAGGCGCTGCTCGATGTGGTTACCTGCATCCGCGAGCACTGCACCATCGACCAGGCCGGGTTCCGCCTAGAGGCTAATGCCGAGCGCCACCTGAAATCGCCGGCGGAAATGGCGCGCCTGTTCCGCGACTACCCGGATGCGGTCGCGCGCACCCTGGAGATCGCCGAGCGCTGCCGTTTCAACCTGGACGAATTGCGTTACGAGTATCCAGACGAGATGACCGGCGCCGGCCGCACGCCGCAGGAGGAACTGGCCCACCTGACCGGCATCGGCGCGCAAGCGCGTTATCCGCAAGGCGTGCCGGCGACCGTCAGAGCAACTCTCGATCATGAACTGGCGCTGATCGGCGAGCTGGGCTACGCGCCCTATTTCCTGACCGTCTATGACATCGTCCGCTTCGCTCGCGCGCAGGGCATCTTGTGTCAGGGGCGCGGCTCGGCCGCCAATTCAGCGGTCTGCTATTGCCTGGGCATCACGGCGGTCGATCCGGCGCGCGTCGATCTCTTGTTCGAGCGTTTCGTCAGCACCGAGCGCAACGAACCGCCGGATATCGACGTCGATTTCGAGCACGAGCGGCGCGAGGAAGTGATCCAGTACATCTATGCCAAGTACGGCCGCGAACGCGCCGGTTTGACCGCGGTGGTCATCAGCTATCGAGGTCGCAGCGCGATCCGTGAAGTCGCCAAGGCCATGGGGCTCTCGGCCGATACCGTTAGCGTGCTAGCGACTCAGATTTGGGGTCGGGGCCGCGACGGGGTGGGCGAGGAGGAACTGCGCGCCGCCGGCCTGGACCCGGACAATCGGCGCCTGCAGCAAACGCTTGCGCTGACCCGCGCGCTGATCGGCTTTCCGCGTCACTTGTCGCAGCATGTCGGCGGCTTCGTCATGACCCGCGGGCGCCTCGACGAACTGGTGCCGATCGAGAACGCGGCCATGGCCGATCGCACGGTGATCGAATGGGACAAGGACGATATCGATGCCCTGGGCATCCTCAAGGTCGACGTGCTCGGCCTCGGCATGCTGACCTGCCTGCGCAAGGGCTTCGACCTGCTCGCCCAATACACGGGCGTGCGCCACGACCTCGCCTCCGTACCGGCCGAGGACCCGGCAGTTTACGACATGCTGTGCAAGGCCGATTCGCTCGGCGTGTTCCAGGTCGAAAGCCGGGCTCAGATGAGCATGCTGCCGCGCCTGAAACCGCGCAATTTCTACGACCTGGTGATCGAGGTCGCGATCGTGCGCCCGGGCCCGATCCAAGGCGACATGGTCCATCCCTACCTGCGCCGGCGCAACGGCGAGGAGAAGGTGAGTTACCCTTCCAAGGATCTCGAGGCGGTGCTCGGCAAAACTCTCGGCGTGCCGCTGTTTCAGGAACAGGCCATGAAGATCGCCATCGTCGCGGCCGATTTCACGCCCTCGGAGGCCGACCGTCTGCGCCGCGCCATGGCGACCTTCCGCCGGGTCGGCACGATTCATTCCTTCGAAGTTAAATTGGTCGAGGGCATGGTCGCGAACGGCTACGACCGCGACTTCGCCACCCGATGCTTTCGCCAGATCGAAGGTTTCGGCGACTACGGCTTTCCGGAAAGCCACGCCGCTAGTTTCGCCCTCTTGGTCTATGTCTCCTCGTGGTTGAAGTGTCATCACCCAGCGATCTTCGCGGCTGCCTTGCTGAACAGCCAGCCCATGGGCTTCTACGCCCCGGCGCAGATTGTCCGCGACGCGCGCGAGCACGGCGTCGAAGTCCGCGCGCCGGACGTTAACGACAGTGAGCGGGACTGCACCTTGGAGCCGGTGGATCGGCAAGGTGCGTGTTTCGACACGCTCAGCATGAGGGATTTTCTTTATGCCACCCAAGATCGTCTTCAGCCTCAGCCTGTCGAAGGCGGTGGGGGAAACCGCGATACCGGGCACGGCACTGATTTGACCGGTGGCGCCACCCGCGGCCTCGCCCTGCGCCTGGGTTTGCGTCAGATCAAGGGCCTGGCTGAGGCGGAGGCGCGGGCCCTAGTGGCGGCGCGCGGCGCCGGTTACGCCGACCCGCTCGCCCTGTGGCGCCGCGCCGGGCTGGGCCGCCGGGCCTTGGAGGCCCTGGCGCGCGCCGATGCCTTCCGCTCCCAGGGGCTCGCGCGGCGTGAGGCGCTCTGGACGGTCAAGGCTCTACCGGCCGGCGAAGCGTCTTCCGCGCCGCTGCCGCTTTTCGCCGCCGCCGCGGCCGAGGAGATCGGTGCCGAACCGCAAGTCGGTCTGCCCGCCATGAGCCTGGGCGAGCATGTGGTGGACGATTACGCCAGCCTGCGCCTCTCGCTCAAGGCCCATCCGGTTTCCTTCCTGCGCGCCGACTTGCGCGCCGAGGGCATGATCGAGGCCGCGCGCCTGATCGATTGGCCGAACCATAAGCGCGTCAAGCTGGCCGGCTTGGTCCTGGTGCGCCAGCGCCCGGGCACCGCCAAGGGCGTCATCTTCGCGACCCTGGAGGACGAGACCGGGGTCGCCAACGTCATCGTCTGGCCCGATGTCTTCGTGCGCTACCGCAAGGTCGTGCTGGGCGCCAGTCTGCTCGGCGTCGAGGGGCCGCTGCAGCGCGAGGGCTTGGTCATCCACATCATCGCTCAGCGGATTGTCGACTTGAGCCCGCGCCTGGCCCAACTCCAGGCGCCGCTCACCCATGCCGACGAGGTCAAACGCCCGCCGCGAGACCTAGGCAAAGAGAGGGCGGAGGCCAAGCGCCTCTACCGCTCGCGGAATTTTCACTAAGGGGGTGTCCGCCTCAATGCTGCGGGGCGGCAACGACAATGGCCAAAATGGTTTTCTCGCCCAGGGCCTTGCAAGCTTCGAGGCGTTGCAGGCCCGAGACCAGGACATAACGGTTGTTGCCCTGGCGTACGCTGATCGGCACCTTCAAGCCTTCTTCCATGATGCTCTCGGCCAACTCCGCCACGACGTCGTCCTTCACCTCGGCGCGCCGTTTGGTGGGGACATAGATCTCCGCGATCGGAACTTTCACGTCTTTCATAGTCATGGCGCGAGAATACGAGAGGGCAGGGGTCCCTGTCCAATGCCGTCGCATGGGCTCGCCGGGCGACGCTCTTGTGCTAGGCTGGTGCCGCGACCACACCTATCGGCCCTGGGAATTTGATTTATCGTGACCACCATCAACATACAGTTCACCCGCTTCTCGGCCTTTTACAGCCCGCTGGTCCTAACCATCGCTGGTGGCTACCTGGAGGCCGAGGGCTTGGCCCCAAGTCACAGCATTTCGCCGCCCGGAAAATCTGCGATCGATGCCTTGCTGGATGGCACCGCCCATGTGGTGCAGTCGGCGCCTTCGCAAGGGATCACGCAACTCGAGCGGGGCGAGACACCACAGGTGGCGCACTTCGCGCAGATCAACGAGAAGGACGGCTTCTTTCTGACCGGCCGGGCGGCGGAGCCGGATTTCGCCTGGGCTAACTTGGCGGGGCAAAAGGTCTTGGTCGATCACGGCGGTCAACCCCTCGCCATGTTCAAATACGCCTGCCACAAGATGGGTCTGAACTACACCGATATCGCGGCGGTCAAGCTGCCCGGCGCGGAGATGGATGCGGCCTTCCGCGCCGGAGAGGGTGACTACATTCATCAGCAAGGTCCGGCGCCGCAGCAACTCGAGCACGACGGCGTCGGCCATGTGGTCGCTGCCCTGGGCAACGCCATCGGTCCCTGCGCCTTTTCCAGCTTGGCGGCGAAACCTGATTGGTTGAAGACCGGCATGGCGCGGGCCTTCATGCGCGCCTACCGTAAGGCGCGCGCCGAACTGCTCGCGGTTCCGGCGGACGAGATCGCCCGCATCGAGCAGCCGTTCTTTCCGGCGATCGATCGGCAAGTCCTCAGCCGCACCATCGCGTTCTATCAAAAACTCGGCAACTGGTCGCCCCATGTGGAAATCACCCGGCCGGCCTTCGAGGCGACCCTGGATATCTTTCTGCATGCCGGGCGAATCACCAAGCGCCATGCCTACGAGGCGGTGGTTGCCCCTCCGCCGGAGAGTTAGCCGTTTGAGCGCACTGGATATACGGCTGGCCGTGGCGGAGGCGCGCGATGCCGTCGCGGGCAAGGCGCTCATCGCCTATGTGGCGCGTTTGGCCGTCGCACGCGGTTGCGCCCGGTTCGACTGGACCGCGGAGCGGAGTAACCCCAGCGCCTTGGCCTATTACGATCGCCTGGGCGTGCCGCGGGTGGAGGACAAGGTTTACTACCGCCTCGATGGTGCCAGCCTCGCCAAATTCGCAGATTCCGAAGTGTAGGGCCACGTTTGCGAAGCTTGTTCCGCCATGCTCGTGTATATAGCTGCCACCGGCCGCCGACTTTAGGACTCCGCCATGATCATCGAACCCGCCCTGGCTCAAACCACGCCGCAACGTAAGGCGATCCGCGACAACTATCGCCGCGATGAGACCGAGGTGGTGAACTGGCTGGTCGATCAGGCGCACCTTTCCTCTGACACCCTGGACCGTATCGCAGCGCGTGCCCGGACGTTGGTCATGGAGGTGCGCAAGGCACGGGTCGGGCACGGCGGCATCGACGCCTTCCTGAATGAGTTCGGCCTTTCGACCAAGGAAGGCGTGGTGCTGATGTGCCTGGCCGAGGCGCTGCTGCGCGTGCCCGACGCCGAGACCGTGGACAAGTTGATCAAGGACAAGATCGCGACCGCCGACTGGCAGGCCCACCTGGGCCACAGCGAATCCCTCTTCGTCAATGCCTCGACCTGGGCCCTAATGCTGACCGGCCGCGTGGTCCGCCTGGACGAGGGGGTCAAGGGCGACCTAGTGGGGGCGCTGCGCCGCCTGATCCACGGCAGCGGCGAGCCGGTGATCCGCCAGGCCATCACCCAGGCCATGCGTATTCTGGGCCGCCAGTTCGTCATGGGCCGGACCATCAAGGAGGCGCTCGATCGCGCCAAGCCCGAGGAGAAGCGGGGCTACCGCTATTCCTACGACATGCTGGGCGAGGCGGCGCGCACCATGGCCGACGCCAAACGCTATTTCGAGTCGTATCGCGCGGCGATCGCGGTGCTGGGTAAGGCTGCCGCCGGGCGCGGTCCGATCGAGGCGCCGGGCATCTCGATCAAACTCTCGGCGCTGCATCCCCGCTATGAGTTCGCGCAGCGCCAGAGGGTGCTCGACGAACTGGCGCCCCGGCTGAAGGCCCTAGCCCTCGATGCCAAGGCTGCGGGCATCGGCTTGACCGTGGACTCTGAGGAGGCGGACCGCCTCGACCTTTCCCTCGATGTGATCGAGGCGGTGTCCGGCGATGCGGACCTCAAAGGATGGAACGGTTTTGGTCTTGCGGTGCAAGCCTACCTGAAAACCGCACCCTTCGTCCTCGACTGGCTGGCCGACATGGCCCGGCGGCACGAGCGCCGCCTGATGGTGCGCCTGGTCAAGGGCGCCTATTGGGACACCGAGGTGAAACTGGCCCAGGTCGGCGGCTTGCCCGGCTATCCGGTCTTTACCCGCAAGGTCTCGACCGATGTCAGCTATATCGCCTGCACGCGGCGCCTGTTCGCCAATCCCGATGCTTTTTATCCGCAATTCGCGACCCATAACGCGCACACTCTGGCCACGGTGCTGGAGATCGCCGATGGCCGCCGTGACTTCGAATTCCAGCGGCTCCATGGCATGGGCGAGGCGCTCTATGGGCAGATCGCCGGGCCGGACAAGCTGGATCTGCCGGTCCGCGTCTATGCCCCGGTGGGCATTCATGAGGATCTGCTCGCTTATCTGGTGCGCCGCCTCTTGGAGAACGGCGCCAATACCTCCTTCGTCAACCGCATCGTCGACGAGGACCTGCCGATCGAGGAGATCATCGCCGATCCGATCGCCCGGGTGCGTCGCCTGGAAGTCATCCCGCATCCGAGCATTTCCAGCCCGCGCGACCTTTACGGCGCCGAACGGCACAACTCGGCCGGAATCGACCTAAGCGATACTCAAGTCCTGGCGCCCCTGGGTCAGCTCATGGCCGATGCGGCAGTGACCGGCTGGAAGGGCGGCCCCATCGTCGGCGGCGCCGACCGGACCGGATCGGAACGCGAGTGCCTCGATCCGGCCAACCGCGAGCGCGTGGTTGGCCTGGCGGTGGACGCGACCAAGGAGCATGTCGATCAGGCCCTGGCCAGGGCCGGGCGCGCCGCGCGGGAGTGGAACGAAACCCCGGCCGAGGAACGGGCCGCCTTCCTGGAGCGCACGGCCAACCTCATGGAGGCGCGCACCGCCGAACTCATGGCGCTGTGCGTGCGCGAGGCCGGCAAGACCGTGATGGACGCGGTGGCGGAGCTACGCGAGGCGGTTGATTTTTGCCGGTACTACGGGGCCCGGGCGCGTGAGGATTTTGCCGCGCCCAAGCTCATGCCCGGACCGACCGGCGAGCGGAACGAGCTTTCCCTGCACGGACGCGGGGTCTTCGTCTGCATCAGCCCCTGGAACTTCCCGCTGGCCATTTTCATGGGTCAGGTGAGCGCCGCCCTGGCGGCCGGCAATGCGGTGATCGCCAAGCCGGCCGAGCAGACCCCCCTGATCGCCGCCGCCGCCGTTCGGCTGCTGCACCAGGCCGGGGTGCCCGGAAATGTGCTGCACCTGCTGCCCGGCGACGGGCCGACCGTGGGCGGTCCCCTGGTCAGCGACCCGCGCACCGCCGGCGTTGCCTTCACCGGCTCGACCGAAGTTGCCAAGTTGATCAACGAGACCCTGGCCAAGCGCGGCGGGCCGATCGTGCCGCTGATCGCCGAGACCGGCGGCCAGAACGCCATGATCGTCGATTCCACAGCCTTGCCGGAACAGGTCGTGCGCGATGTCGTCATCTCCGCCTTTCACAGCGCCGGTCAGCGCTGCTCCGCCCTGCGAGTTCTGTTCCTGCAGCAGGACGTGGCCGACAAGATGCTGACTATGCTGTCCGGCGCCATGGAGGAACTGGCGGTCGGCGATCCGGCGCGGCTCTCCACTGACATCGGCCCGGTGATCGACGCCGAGGCCTTGGGCATGCTCGAAGGTCACGACAAGCGCATGTTGAGTGAGGCCACGCTGATCCATCGCGCCAAGCTTCTGCCCGGAACCGAACACGGCACCTTCTTTGCCCCGGTGGCCTACGAGATCGACGGCCTGAACCGTTTGCAGCGTGAGGTCTTCGGCCCGGCCCTGCACGTGGTGCGCTATCAGGCGAGCAAGCTCGACCAGGTGCTCGATGCCATCAACGGCACCGGCTATGGCTTGACACTAGGCATTCACAGCCGGATCGATTCGACGGTCGATTACATTCGCAAGCGGCTTAAGGTCGGCAACGCCTACGTCAACCGCAGCACCATCGGCGCCGTGGTCGGGGTCCAGCCCTTCGGCGGCGAGGGCCTCTCAGGTACCGGCCCCAAGGCCGGCGGCCCGCACTACCTGCACCGCTATGCCACGGAACGCACCCTGACTATCGACACCACCGCCGCCGGCGGCAACGCATCGCTCATGTCCCTGGACGAGGAAATGCCGGTGTAGCGGGGCGGGCTTACCCTGCGGCGATCCGGTGTATCTTCTTAGGTGCGCTGGAACGGGTTGCTGGCGCCGCAAGTCCCCCCACCGTAACCCTCCCCCTTTGAGGGCAATTATCACCTTGACGTACCATGTGCGAGAAACCAGATAATTCGCGACAGGCCGGTGCTGGCGAGAATATTGCCGACATGATTTCGGAAGATGTTTTGGGTAGGGTTGCCCACGATCTCTCGCTTGGCCTTGATTGCAATGTGCCGCTCATGGCTTGCAAAGAGGCGGTTGGTCTACTTTTTTCAGAGATGAGAAAAGAGTCGTGGTTGATCCAGCCGCCCGCGCCCTGAACTCTGCCTCTAGATACCTTAAGCAGTCCCGAGTGTAGACGAAATACGCCTCTTGATCCTGCAGGGTATCTAGATCGATATCGCTGGCTTGGATGTGGTGGACATTCTCAACGCGGGCATTCTTTCTCGCAGTAGTTTCTAACCCGACGAACCCGAGGCATCGTCCGAAATCGTCGATCCAGTAGCAATGAGAAAATTGGTTTCGTATTTTCAGGCAATGGCGGACAGCGCCTATGGCCTCTTCGAAGGGTGTGCCCAGATTGGCATCGCGGTAGGGTTCACGGCCCATCGCGTCGGCAATGTCGATACGCTGCGTTTCTCCGCGTGGCCTAAATATGGCTTTGAAGGCCATGTTGAAGTCGCCTCTGGCGGTGGAGACGCAAAAGCAAAGCTGTAGTTCAAGCTCGCCATAACCAGCGAGTAGGCGGCCAATTATCGTACCCTCTTTCGGAAACCTATCGAAAGCTGGCATAATGTTGGACATGGCAAAGACCCCCAAGGATCAAGACGAGTACAGCGACGAAGAAACCACCCAGCGGCGGGACGCAGTGCTAAAGCGCATGCTCAACACGCCGCCGAAGCCGCGCCCCAAGCGCGAGCGGACAACAAATAAACGGAAGCCCCAGCAAGCGGGCGACAAGAAGTAAGCGCCAAAGCGCTAAAATGATCGGTGGCGTGCCAATTGGGCCGCCTTCCCTAATTGCTCCCTTAGCTTGTCGAGCGATCCTATCTCGTCCTGAAGGCGGTTGTTCTTTTCGATAATATTGGCATCAGCCGTGCCAGCCATGATGTGCTGAGAGAGTGGCCGAATCTCGTTGACCAGTACACCTATGCGGCGTGTGACCTCATCGACTTGTGTGAGCAAATCTAGATAAGAGGATGTGTTTGCCATGAAATATGACCTCAGCCTGAGTGCGGACGAAATCCAGGTAACGCTGACGGAGAGTCTAGCGCTTCCTGAAGGGCAGTCGCCGCATCTTGGATCACCTGACGCCCAAAGCGCTTTTGGTCTTCTCCCGCAGATCGAATCCCAGGTGCGTCAATTTCTAGACGGATTTGTGGAGCATCGCGGCGGAACACAGTAATCTTGTCGCCGCTGGGGTCGCTCGCTTCACCGTCAATGCTAACAATCCAGCCCTTAAGGCCATCATCGTTTCCAGTCATCTCATCGTTCCTTTCTCTTCCTCCAGCGTAAAAAAGCCTTCGCCCTCTGCCTAAGCGTTCGCGGCTTGACCAGTCCGCCGATAGGTGAGCCGCTTGCCTCCGATGCCCTTAAGGGCCTTCTCGGCGCGCTCGGCATCGGATACGCCAAGGGCGGAACGCTCGTTGTAGCGGAAATCGAACTCGGCCAAATAGCGCTTCAAATGCTGCTGGCTGACATGGTGGTAGGTGCCGGTGATCCCGCGCTTGAGGATTGAGAAATAGCCCTCGATTGTGTTGGTGTGGGCATGGCCGCGCACGTATTCCCCGGCCCCGTGATTGACGGTCTCATAGCCCGCGTACTCAGGGCCGATAATACGGTACTGGCCCGCGTCGTCGGTCATGAGGAACG
This sequence comes from Kiloniellaceae bacterium, assembly GCA_021776095.1. Lineage (GTDB taxonomy): Bacteria > Pseudomonadota > Alphaproteobacteria > Kiloniellales > J153 > JAJFGN01. The sequence continues at coordinate 162,936 of JAJFGO010000003.1, forward strand.
ACTTGCGGTCAACCTGGGACACGAGGATCGGACGCAAGGTCTTGGCGTTGACGGCAGGTACATGATGCGAGCGGACCTTGCCGCCGCGTTCGACCAGGGAGAAGGCAATTTCCTTGCCGACCGCGCCGATGTTCTTGGGGTCGCGCTTGGACTTGTGCTTGTTGCGCTCCTTGCCGCCGATCACGGTTTCGTCGGCCTCGACGTACTTGCCGGTGCCGCCTAGCGGGCCGGGCTTAATCTCGCGCATGCCTTCGCGGATGCGGTGGGTCATGAACCATGTGGACTTGTAGCTGACGCCTATCATGCGGTGCAGTTGGTGCGTGCTGATGCCCTTCTTGGACGAGCAAAGCAGGTGCGTCGCCAAGAGCCACTTATGCAGCGGGATTTTGGAGCGTTCGTACACGGTCCCCACGGTCACGCTAAAGGGCTTCTGGCAACCACGGCACTTGTAGACGCCTGGGCGAGTGCTCTTGCCCTCTAGCTTGGTGGCTTCGTCTATGACGCCGCAATGGGGGCAGATCGGGCCATCGGGCCAGCGGATACGCTCAAGGTGCTTGCGGGCCTTGGTTTCGTCGGTGAAGATCGGTTTCGTCATGTCGCACATTGGAACTGCCCCTATCGTCTTGATAAGAAAGATATGGGGAGGAAAAATGGTACGTCAAGGTTATAATTACCCCCTTTGAGGGGGGCGGTGCGCGAAGCGCGGGTGGGGGCAACAGCGGCGCCAAATTGGCGCGACGCTACAAAACGTGTTGCTGAAGGCTCACGGTAGGTGGCGTAATTGAAACAACACGTCGTCTAATCGCACGACCGCAAGCCTCTCTCCCTTTTCAAGGAGAACGTGATCGAACGGCGGAGACTGGTCGTACTGACTGTTGTTGAAACTAACGAACTTTGAGAACTCCCATTCCTTGGGCGTAATCAGATCGTCGTCCAATTCATTTCGAGCTGTATCGCGCAATCGCGCAGCACAATGAATTTCGTGAGTCGGGGGCGCGTCCGGCATCCAAACGCGACTGCTCGCGCCGTTGCAATCGGCACCATCGCCATACACCGATAAGAATTCCACCGGGGTCGCGCATAGCGCGGCCTCGACCAGGATTTCCCAATTCGCTTGGAGCCAGTCGTCCAGGTCCAACCCGCTCTTGAACGACAAAGCTGAAAGCGCGGTCAACCATGGCCAACTGCTGGTCAAGAAATCTCGAAAGTTCCTAACCACATCATCGGTCGATATTCTGCCCTCTCTCTTGTCCATTTCTCACATTTAACCTCCATTCCGATCCGCAGTCCGCCCAAGGCGGGTGTGGATTTTTACGTCTCGCGCCACTTGCTAAGCGCCAGCACTGCGCCGCCGGCGATCAGGCCCCAGAAGGCGCCGCCGATGCCGAAGAAGGTCAGGCCCGAGGCGGTGACTAGAAAGGTGATGACGGCGGCCTCGCGCTCCGTAGGTTCTTTCAGGGCGTTTAGGGTCGCCGAACCGAAAACGCCGAGCAGCGCGAGCCCCGCGACGGCCTCAATCAGGACGGGCGGCGAGGCGGCCATGAAGGCGGTCGCCACCGCCGCCGCCAAGCCGAACAGGATGTACGCCAAACCCGCGACCACGGCGGACCAGTAGCGACGTGCCGGGTCCGGGTGGGCGTCTTCGCCCGCGCACATCGCCGCCGTGATCGCGGCTAGGTTGACCGCGTGGCCGCCGAAGGGCGCCGAGGCCAGGCTGAAGAGGCCGGTCACGCGCAGCAACGGACCGGGGGCGGGGTTATAGCCGTGAATTTTCAACACCGCGACCCCGGGGACGTTCTGCGAGGCCATGGTGACGATAAAAAGCGGCAAGGCGATGCCGATCAACGCAGTCAGATTGAATTGCGGGATCAAAAAGACGGGCTCCAGCCACAGTGGGCCCAAGCTCTCCAGGCCGACATCTGTGGTCACGCCGACGACCGCGAAGGTGACCAGCGCCGCCACCGGCACCGCGTAGAGTTTGCTGAAGCGGCCAATCAAGAGCCAGACCCCGATAATGGTGAGGCCGAGCAAGGGCAGCTCCGCCACCGCCCGCACCGGCGCGAGGCAAAGCCCAAGCAGCACGCCAGAAAGCATGGCGTTGGCCAGCGATGCCGGGATCGCGGAGACCCAGCGGCTGAGCGGCGGCCAGAGGCCCGAGATCACGATCAGGACCGCGCAGACCAGGAAAGCACCGACGGCGGCGGCGAATCCGCCTTCCACCGGACCGGTGGTGGCGAGCAATGCCGCGCCCGGCGTTGACCAGGCGACACTGATCGGCATGCGGGTGCGAAGGCTGAGCGCCACACCGCACAACCCCATGGCAATGGATAGGGCGGCGAGGCCGGAGGCCGCCTCCGCCTGGCTCGCGCCCACGCCGAGCAAGCCGTTCACCACCACGGCAAAGGAACTGCCGAAGCCGACAAATGCCACCAGGAGGCCGGTGGTCGCGGCCTGCATGGAGAACGTCGAGTCCTTCATGGTGCCGCCGTCACACCCCTGGCCAGGCGGCGTGGACGCCGTCGACGATGAACTGCACCGCCAAGGCGGCGAGAACGATGCCGGCGACCCGGCTGATGACGTTGATGCCCGTGACCCCGAGCAAGCGCATGACCGGCCCGGTCAGCAGCAGGCAGATCAGCATGATCGCCAGAACCGCCCCCAGAACACCCAGGATCATGGCCTTGCCGGCCAGATCCTCGGCCCGGCCCATGAGCAGCACGATGGAGGTCATGGCCCCGGGCCCGGCGATCAGGGGAATCGCCAGAGGGAAGACCGTGATGTCGGGGCGGGCGCTGCCTTCTTCCTCTTCGTCGCTGGTGGTCGCGCGCAGGCCGGTGTGCTTGGCCATGACCATCTCGATGGACAGTAGCAAAAGCAGGATCCCGCCGGCGATCCGGAAAGCGGGCAGGCCGATACCCAGCGCCCGCAACAAGGCCTCGCCGCCGACCGCGAAGGCGAGCAGGACTCCGGCGCCGATCAAGGTGCCGCGCAGGGCCATGCGCCGTCGCTCGGCCGGGCTCGCATCGCCAGTCAGGCCGGCAAAGATCGGCACTACCCCGGGCGGGTCGATCACGACCAGCAGGGTCACGAAGGCGGCGATCAGAGTATCGAGCATGGGGGCCGAGCCTAGGGTTTGGACCGCGGCTATCATGCCTGGGCGGGATCGGCATCGCAATCAAGAGCAAAGTCGTCATCCCGGCCAGGCGTTAGCGCGAGCCGGGACCTTCGGTTTGGGCCAGTACCCGAAGACCCCGGATAAGCCCCTGGCGGCACTTTCCGGGATGACGCGCGACTATGAGGCTGCCGCTTGCCCGATTTCGGGGGAAGCCTTAAGTAAGGGGCATGAAAACCGGCAATGAAATTCGCACCGCATTCCTGGACTATTTCGCCAAGCACGGCCACGAGGTCGTACCGTCCTCGCCGCTGGTGCCGCGCAACGACCCGACCCTGATGTTCGTTAACGCGGGCATGGTCCAGTTCAAGAATGTCTTCACCGGGGCCGAGACCCGGCCCTACCAGCGCGCGGTCACTTCGCAGAAGTGTGTGCGCGCGGGCGGCAAACACAACGATCTGGAGAATGTCGGCTATACCGCCCGGCATCACACCTTCTTCGAGATGCTGGGCAACTTCTCCTTCGGCGATTATTTCAAGGATTTGGCGATCGAGCTGGCCTGGAACCTGGTGACCAAGGAATTCGGCCTGCCGGAAGACCAACTGCTGGTCACGGTCTATGCAGAGGACGACGACGCGGCCACCCTGTGGAAGAAGATCGCCGGCCTGCCGGACAGCAAGATCCTGCGGATTCCAACCTCGGACAATTTCTGGCAAATGGGCGACACCGGGCCATGCGGGCCCTGCTCCGAGATCTTCTTCGATCATGGCGATCACATTCCCGGCGGACCGCCCGGCAGCGCCGAAGAGGACGGCGACCGTTTCGTCGAGATCTGGAACCTGGTCTTCATGCAGTTCGAGCAGTTGGAGCCGGGCAAGCGCCTCGACCTCCCCAAGCCCTCGATCGATACCGGCATGGGCTTGGAGCGGATCACGGCCGTACTGTCGGGCTCCCATGATATTTATGATACCGACCTGTCACGCAGCCTGATCGAAGCTTCGGCGGAGGTCTCGAACATGGCGCCCGACGGGCCCCACGCGGTCTCTCATCGAGTTATCGCCGATCACCTGCGAGCGACCGCGTTCCTGATCGCCGACGGGGTCCTGCCCTCGAACGAAGGGCGTGGCTACGTGCTGCGCCGGATCATGCGCCGGGCCATGCGCCACGTGAACAAGCTGGGCATGCGCGAGCCCATGATCTGGCGCCTGGTGCCGAACCTGGTTGCCATGATGGGCGCGGCCTTCCCGGAGTTACGCCGCGCCGAGGCCCTGATCAGCGAAACCCTGAAGTTGGAGGAGGGCCGCTTTATCCTGACCCTCGACCGGGGGCTGAAGCTTCTGGAGGAGGCGACCGGCAAGCTGGACGAAAAGCAGCCCCTGGATGGCGAGGTCGCCTTCAAGCTTTACGATACCTACGGTTTTCCGCTCGACTTGACCCAGGACATCCTGCGCGGTCAGGGGCGCGGCGTCGATCAAGCGGGATACGATCAGGCGATGGAGCGCCAGCGCGCGGCGGCCCGTAAGGCTTGGTCCGGCTCCGGCGAGGCGGCGACCGAAACCCTCTGGTTCGAGTTGCGCGAGAAGCTCGGCGCGACCGAATTCCTCGGCTACGACACTGAAAGTGCCGAGGGCCAGGTGGGCGCGATCGTGGTCGAGGGCAAATCGGTACAGTCAGCGAAGGCCGGGCAGGCCGTCATGATCCTGGCCAACCAGACCCCTTTCTACGGCGAATCCGGTGGCCAAATGGGCGACACCGGTGTGCTCTTCTCTGCCGGGGGCACCGAGGTCGAAATCACCGACACCCAGAAGAAGTTGGGGGATATGCACATCCATATGGGCACGGTGACCCGTGGCGAAATCGCCGTCGGCGTTGCTGTCGAGATGCGGGTGGATGGCGTGCGCCGCACTGCCCTGCGCGCCCACCATTCGGCGACTCACCTGCTGCACGAGGCCCTGCGCCGCCGCCTGGGCGATCATGTCACCCAAAAGGGGTCGCTGGTCGCGCCCGACCGCCTGCGCTTTGACATCAGCCACAACAAGCCGCTGACCTCGGAGGACATCGCCGCTGTCGAGGCTGAGGTTAATGAGCGGATCCGGATCAATGCCCCGACGGCGACCCGCTACATGACGCCGGACGAGGCGATCGAAGCCGGCGCGCTGGCCCTGTTTGGGGAAAAGTACGGCGACGAAGTTCGGGTCATCTCCATGGGTGGCGACGATCCGGCACACGACGATAAGGCCTTTTCCACCGAACTTTGCGGCGGCACCCATGTGCGGCGAACCGGCGACATCGGATTCTTGAAGATCGTCGGCGAAGGCGCCTTGGCATCGGGCGTGCGCCGGATCGAGGCTGTGGTCGGCGCTGCCGCCCTGGCGCATGTAACACAGCAGGAGGTCGCGCTGAACGGCGCCGTGGCGGCGCTCAAGACTTCGCCGGCGCTCTTGACCGAGCGGGTCACCGCCTTGGTCGAGGAGCGGCGCAAGCTGGAACGCGAGGTTTCCGACCTGCGGCGCAAGTTGGCGACTGGCGGCGGCGGCAATTCGGGGGGCGACGCCCCGCAGGCACGCGACGTGGCTGGGGTCAAATTCGCGGCCCGCGTGGTCGAGGACTTGCCGGCCAAGGACCTGAAGCCCATGGCCGACGATCTGAAGAAGCAGATCGGCAGCGGCGTGATCGCGCTGGTCGCGGTCAACGAGGGCAAAGCGTCCCTGGTGGTGGCGGTAACCGCCGATTTGATCGGGCGTTTCAGTGCGGTCGATCTTGTTCGGGCCGGATCAGCGGCCCTGGGGGGCAAGGGCGGCGGCGGCCGCCCCGACATGGCCCAAGCCGGCGGCCCTGACGGCGCGGCGGCAAACGACGCCGTCGCGGCGATCGAAGCGGCGATGGGTAAGGTGGCGGCGTGAGTCGAGGCGGCTCCCGCATGACACAATGACGACGCACGACTTCGCATTTGCCGGCTGCCGGTTTTTGGCTCTCTACTGGGCGGTAAGGGCGACAGAAAATATTACTTCCGCGGTGTTCGGCTGGATCGCTTTGCGGCAAAATCTGGACGTTCAAGATGAATTAGTTCCGACAGAATTTTTCTACTTCCTTCCATTAGTATTGTACGTCTTTGCCGCCCTTTTCTTGTGGTTCAGCGCTGCTTGGCTGGCTCGATACATCGCACCGAACACAAGCGGTGGAGCTGAATCAGGTTCGTGGAGTCGTGTCGACGCTCAAGCAATTGTCTTCGCGGCGGTTGGTCTTTTCGTCATACTTGGGGCGCTCCCGGAACTTGGCTACGCCATATTCCAGTTTTTTCGATTGTATGATCTCGAGAATCAGTTCGAAAGGGCGTTTGGGGCGCCCGGTAGACTCTACGAATTGGCGGTCCGAACGATCTTGGGGGTGCTACTTGTATTTGGTGCAAGAGCGTTAAGTCGATTGCTGATCCGGCTCCGGACGGCTGGGCTAAAATGAACAATGTTGACTTATTCGCCAGTGCAACCATGAGTGTTGGGTAAGCGTGAGACACACCCCTTCTGGAAAACCGCGCGCGCGAGCACTGGGCATCCCCTTTGACGGCGCACCCGGCGCGTTCAATGCAATCACGGATGTCGCCGGGGTGGAAGTCGGCTATTGCACCATGATCTCGGGCGAGGGGCCGCTGGTCGTGGGGCAGGGGCCGGTACGCACAGGGGTCACCGCCATCTGTCCACGGGGCCGGAAAGGTGTGGCCACACCGGTGTTTGCCGGCGGGCACAGTCTGAACGGCAACGGCGAGATGACTGGTTTCGTCTGGATCGAGGAATCCGGAAACCTGGGCGGTCCGATTACTATCACCAACACGCACTCCTGCGGCATCGCGCGCGATGCCACGTTGCGCTGGCTGGTCGAGCATGGTGGGGTCGATTTCGATCAGGATTGGTGGGGCCTGCCGGTAGCGGCCGAGACCTATGACGGCAAGCTGAACGACATCAACGGCTTTCATGTCCGCGAGGCTCATGTCTTCGCGGCCTTCGATGATGCACGTGGCGGCGCCATTGAGGAAGGTAGCGTCGGCGGCGGCACGGGCATGATCTGCTATGAGTTCAAGGGTGGCTCCGGCACCGCCTCCCGGCGGGTTGAATTGGCGGGAGAGACTTTTACCCTCGGCGCCTTCGTGCAAGCTAACTTCGGCCGGCGCGAGCAGTTGACGATCGCCGGTGTGCCGGTCGGTCGGCATTTGCCCAAGCGCGATAGCGGCCCCGATCAAGGCTCCATCATCGGCATTGTCGCGACCGATGCGCCGCTCTTGCCCCATCAACTGAAACGTCTAGCGCGCCGTTGCGGCCTGGGTATCGGACGTTCGGGCGCTGTGGCCGCTCATTCTTCCGGCGATATCTTCATGGCGATTTCGACGGCCAATGCGGGCTCGGTCGCGGCCGCGGGACAGATATGCAAAGCGGACTTCGTGCCAGATGCTGATCTAACCCCGCTGTTCGAAGCGGTGATTCAGGCGGTCGACGAAGCCATCGTCAATGCCCTGGTGGTCAACGAGACCATGACCGGGCGCGATGGGGTCACTGTCGAGGCGTTACCGCATGACCGGTTGCAAGACATTCTGCGGCAATACAGACGATTGTCGAACTGACCTGCCCGCGCCACGCCAGCCGCCACTTACACCGCCGCCGGCTTTTCCTGAAACAGGTGCACGTCACGCTGCGGGAAGGGGATGGAGATTCCCTCCGCGTCCAGGCGTTGCTTGGACAACTTGTTCAGGTCGAATAGAAGGTTCCAGTAATTCGCCGTGTTGGTCCAGCAGCGCATATTGAGATTGACCGAGCTGTCAGCCAGGGCCTTGACCATGACCTGGGGCACCGGGTCGTCGTGGACTCGCTCGTCTCGCGTCAATTCATCCATCAGGGCGGCTTGAGCTTTGTCGATGTCATCGGCGTAGCTTATGCCGACGACAATATCGAGCCGGCGCGTGGGCAGGCGCGTGTAATTGGTGATCGCGCGGTTCCAGAGCATGGAGTTCGGAACCTCGACGTAGACCCCGTCGAAGGTCGTCATGTGAGTAGTGAACAAGCCGATCTCGTCGATCGTGCCGGCGACTCCCTGGGCGTCGATATAGTCGCCGGCGCGGAACGGCCGCAGGAACAAGAGCATGATTCCGGCGGCGATGTTTTGCAGAGTGCCTTGCAAGGCTAAGCCGACAGCCAAGCCGGCGGCGCCCAGCATGGCGATGATGCTGGCGGTCTGAATCCCGAACTGGGCCAGGACCGCGATCAGGACCATGATCAAGATTATGTAGCGCACGATGTTGGCGAAGAAGGGCTTGAGCGTGTCGTCGATCCGCTCGGTCTTGTTCAAGGTGCGGATGACGCCGTTACGCGCCCAGTTGGCCACGAACCGGCCAACCATGAGAATCGCGATCGCGCCCAGGATATCCAGGCCGTACTTCACCGCCAGGTCCGTGAACTCGGTGGCGTAGGCCATGAATTGTTCTTCGTTTAAAGATTCCGGCACAGCTACCCCCTCCGAAAGTATCCCTCAGAGATCCGCCCGGCGGTGACCGCCGGGCGAACTCAATCTAGTCTTTGATGTCGGCTTTGACCCGCATGCGCACGATCTTGTCCGGGTCGTCGACCTCGCCGCTGCGGCTCCCTGACGGCGCTTTTTTGATGTCGTCGACATGCTCCATACCGTCGATCACACGGCCCCAGACCGTGTATTGACCGTCCAAATGCGAGGCGGTGTCAAAGGTGATGAAGAATTGGCTATCGGCGCTATTGGGGCTCTGCGAACGCGCCATGCCCAAGGTACCGCGCAAGAACGGCTCACGTGAGAACTCGGCGTCGAGCTTTTGGCCGGAACCACCGGTCCCGGTACCCGTCGGATCTCCGGTCTGGGCCATGAAGCCGTCGATCACCCGGTGGAACACGATGCCGTCGTAGAATCCCTCGCGGGTCAATTCCTTGATCCGCGCGACATGATTGGGCGCCACATCGGGTAGCAACTGGATGATAATCTCACCGCTTTCGACCTCTAGAACGAGGACGTTTTCCGGGTCCGGCGCGGCCTCGGCTCCACTGGGGTTCGCTGACAAGGCAATTCCAATCACAGTTAGAATTTTCAGAATCTTGTTCATGTTCTCAACCTAAAGTCTTAAGTCGACACGGTTCATGCCAAAGCCGCCTGCAGATTATTGTCCAGGGCGGTCATGAACTCCTCGGTGGTCAGCCATTTTTGCTGCGGGCTGATCAGGAGCGCGAGGTCCTTGGTCATCTGGCCCTGTTCGACCGTCTCGATGCAAACCCGTTCCAGGGTCTCGGCGAACTTGACCACCTCGGGCGTGCCGTCGAAGGTGCCCCGGTAATACAGCCCGCGGGTCCAGGCGAAGATCGAGGCGATTGGGTTGGTCGAGGTTGGCTTGCCTTGCTGATGCAGGCGGTAGTGGCGGGTCACCGTGCCGTGCGCCGCCTCGGCCTCGACTGTCTTGCCATCCGGGGTCATGAGGACCGAGGTCATCAGGCCCAAGGATCCGAAGCCCTGCGCCACGGTATCCGATTGCACGTCGCCGTCGTAGTTCTTGCAGGCCCAGACATAGCCGCCGGACCATTTCATCGCGGCCGCCACCATGTCGTCGATCAGGCGATGCTCGTAGGTGATCCCCTTGGCCTCGAACTTGGCCTTGAATTCGGCCTCGAAGATCTCCTGGAACAGGTCCTTGAAGCGGCCGTCATAGACTTTCAGGATCGTGTTCTTGGTCGAGAGATAGACCGGCCAGCCCAGGTTGAGGCCGTAATTCAGGCAGGCCCGGGCAAACCCGCGGATCGATTCGTCCAGGTTGTACATGCCCATGGCGACGCCGGCCTCGGGAAAATCGAAGATTTCATGGGTCTGGGCCGCGCCGCCGTCAGCCGGCTGAAAGGTCATGGTCAGCTTGCCCGGACCGGGGATCTTCATATCCGTGGCCCGGTACTGGTCGCCGAAGGCGTGACGGCCAATGACGATGGGCAGCGTCCAGCTCGGCACCAGGCGCGGCACATTGCTGACGATGATCGGCTGGCGGAACACGGTGCCGCCCAGGATGTTGCGGATCGTTCCGTTGGGCGAGCGCCACATCTTTTTCAGGTTGAATTCTTCGACCCGCGCCTCGTCCGGCGTGATGGTCGCGCACTTGACGCCGACGCCGTGCTCTTTGATCGCGTTGGCCGAATCGATTGTGACCTGGTCGTCGGTTGCGTCCCGGTGTTCGATCGAGAGGTCGTAGTATTTCAAGTCAATATCGAGGTAGGGCTGGATCAGCCGTTCCCTGATCCTGGCCCAAATGATGCGCGTCATCTCGTCGCCGTCGATTTCGACGACGGGGTTCTTTACTTTGATTTTCGCCATTATCGTCTCCAAACGCCGCGTCCGTCACGGCGCCCGGAACATAGCCAGCCGGTTTAGATGGCGCAAGATTGCCTTGGCCGCGCGGCGCGCTATTTGGCCACAGCGGCCGGTACGACCCCCTGAGACGCGCGTGCGGCCCGCGCCGCCTCGGGCGCGATAAAGAACCCGGTCAAGGTGGCGCGAACGTTGTCGCCGGCGGCCGCGCTGACCGGATTGATACAATGAGCGCAGCCCAGGGAAACAATTACCAATCGGTTTGGCTTCGGCATGACGTAGCGCCCGGCCCCGGTTTCGAGGAGCTTTTTGTTTTCCCAGGTGTTTTCCAGGTGCTGGCCGAAACGTTTAGTCTTGTCCGGGTGATAGATACTTGTATGGGACGGATCGTGCGGATCGAACGCCGCGCCCATCTTTTCGCGTGCCGGATCGTCGGCGATCATTAGTTCGCCGCCCCATTTCACGTTCCAATTGGGATGGGCGTAATAGATGTAGGCGCCTGAGTATCGGCCCAAATCCAGGTGCCATGATAGCCCGGTGCCCTGGGGGTAGAGAAAGGCGCGGGTGGTAAAACCGCACCAATCCTGGGGTTGGCGTCCGATCAGGTCGCTCCAGTCATCGCCATGTTGCAGTATGGTCTGGAACAGTTGATCGATCGGCCGGCCGGTCGGGAAGACGCACTGCTGGACCATCTCGGGCGGCAGCACCATGTGTTGGGGCACCTGATTGGCGACCCGGGCCGTCGTTTCGTTGGAAAAAAGAACCGGCCCGGCCAGAGGCGAACCGTCGCACAAACGCCAGGTTTTGGCCCACATCTGCTGATGAACAGATGTGTAATTTGTGCGCTGCATATATTCCCAGACCGCCTGAAATTCGGCCGGCGGCAGAACATCGTCGTATACCGCGAACGACGATGTCCGCGTCACTTCCGTGACCATGGCTTGCCCTCTCCCAATGCCAAGCCCGTTTTGACTACGATAGCATTCTAACCAGCGGCTTAGCTACCGTTATCGCGCCCGAGGACAGGGCAGGACGTGGGAAACGCCCGGCCTTTCTCATTGAGGAAATCATTCCTCATATGTCGAAAATTGACGCGATCAGGCAGTTCTCGCCGGGCGCCGGGCGCGATTTCGGATCGCCAGCGGTCCTTCGCCCTGTTGTTGCCTTGGGCCGTGGAGGCTGCCAGGCATCCCGTACAACTCAAGGTGGCCTTCAACCCGGTCACGGATCTCGCCGCGTTCGATTCCGATGTCGCGTAGATGGTGATCGCTGAGCACAGAAAGTTGACGGATGGCTTCCTGTCGCTCGTGCGTCCTGGCGAGCCAGCTAAAGATGCGTCTCCATATGGATGGCTTCATATCCGTTCCCGTTGGGCTAGGGTTGGCTTGAGCGGCCCTGGGCACTCGCCTCGGCGCTCCTCAGATTTTATGAATTTACCTGCTGGCTCCTGACACCATGGTGGCAGGAGGGCTTTGCTAGGGTCGCTTCAACTGACACTCTGTGTCAGGAGGCCTACTTGAGACATCCATCGCCGGAACCCTGCCATGCGCCGTGCCGACCGCCTGTTCGAGATCATTCAGATTCTGCGGCGCCGGAAATTGGTTCGGGCCCGTGACCTGGCGGACAAGCTCGAGATCTCGGAGCGCACGGTTTACCGCGATATGCGCGACCTCATGGCCAGCGGGGTGCCGATCGACGGCGAGGCGGGTGTCGGATACATATTGCGAGGAGGCTACGACTTGCCCCCGATCATGTTTGAGGAAGAGGAAATCGAGGCTTTGGTCTTGGGCGTGCGGATCGTCGAATCCTGGGCCGATCCGAAGCTTGCCGATGCCGCCGGCCGGGTGATCGCCAAGGTCGAGGCGGTGGTGCCGGAGCGCCTGCGCCGTCACATGGCCGACACGGCGCTCTTGGCGCCCAGCGATCACTATGCCGAGCCGCTGACTATCGATCCCACAGCGCTGCGTGAGGCCATTCGCAAGACGCGCAAGGTCGAATTTAGCTACCGGGACCGGGAAGCGGCCGCGACCCGGCGCACGGTTCGACCGCTAGCCCTGGCCTTTTACGGACCGGTTTGGTTGCTGGCGTCCTGGTGTGAGCTGCGCCATGATTTCCGGGCCTTCCGCCTCGACCGGATGGCGGAACTCGCAGTCCTGGACGAGGTCTTTCCGATTGAGCCCGGTAAGACCATCACTGACTATCTGGCACAAGATACTCGATGAGGGTTTCGCGCTGAGGCCTTGCAGCGGGACCGGCCCAGGGGCAAGATTCCTACCCCTATCTGACAAATCGCCTTAGGAGCAGGGCCAAAATGATCGCTGGGAACCAACTTACCCAAAGGCTCGGACTCCGCCATCCGATTATTCAAGCGCCCATGGCCAGCGCCACAACCCCAGCATTGGCCGCCGCTGTCAGCGACGCCGGCGGTCTGGGCTCGCTCGGCCTGGCGACCAGTAAAATCGAGGACGCGGCGCGCCAAATTCAGGCCTTCCGGCAACAAAGCGGCGGGCCGCTTAACGTCAATTTCTTTTGCCATGCGGAACCGGGTGAGGTCACGGGGACCGGCGCGGCCATGCGCCGGCGCCTGCAAGGTTGGTACGACGCGAAGAACCTGGGTCCGGTTCCGGCGCCTAGCGTGCCTTATTCTAGCTTCGGGGCCGACCACGTCGCGATGATCCGGGAATTCAAGCCGGAGGTGGTCAGCTTTCACTTCGGCCTACCCGAGTCCGGGATGCTTCAAGTTGTGAAGGAGACCGGCGCCTATATCATGTCCAGCGCGACCACGGTGGCGGAGGCACGATGGCTCGAGGAGCGTAGCGTCGACGCGATTATCGCCCAGGGTCTTGAGGCAGGCGGGCATCGCGGCACCTTCCTCGGCGCGGATCCTGCCAGCCAGCCGGGGTTATTCGCCTTGTTGCCCCAGGTTACTTCGGCGGTAGGTGTGCCGGTAATCGCCGCCGGTGGAATTGCCGACGGGCGCGGCGTGGCGGCGGCGCTGGTTCTCGGTGCGAGCGCGGCCCAGGTCGGCACTGCGTTCTTGCGGTGCCCGGAAACCGATATGCACCCGGCCCACTTGGCGGCCCTGGAGGCAGCCCGGGACGACAGCACCCAAGTGACCAAGCTCTTTACCGGCAAGCCGGCCCGGGCGGTGAAGAACCGGCTGATGGTGGAGCATGCGGACGGTGAAACCGAAGTTGCACCTTATCCCGCCCAGCTTTCGCTGGTATCGCCACTGCGCCGGGGTACCGCGGCGCCCGATATGGGCGATGCCTTATCCATGTGGTCAGGTCAGGCGGTAGCGTTAACTCGAGCGATGCCGGCGGCACAATTGGTTGAGATCCTGGCCCAGGAAGCTGAGCAATCCCTGGCTGCGCTAGAGTCTAGATAGGTGCCAAAGCAAGCGGTCCCAAGCTCAGCGCGGACTGCCGGCCCGCCCGCCCAGATGATCGGCTAGAAACTGCTCCATGGCGTGGGCCAATTCGATTCGGTTCTGCCATTTGCGGATGCCATGCCCCTCGTCCTTGAAGACGATATAGCGAAACGGCAGGCCGGCTTTCTTCATGGTTTCGGCAATCCGATCGGAATGGGCCCGCACCACCCGCACGTCGTTCGCTCCCTGCACCAGGAGCAAGGGCCGCTTGATCCGCTCGATAAAGTTGATCGGCGAGCGCGCGGCCATGTCGTCGCGGTCCGCAGGGTCATTGGGATCGCCGACATAGGTCTTCCAGCGTTCGATCCAGGGTTTCCAGTAGGGCGGGAAGGTCTCCAAGGCCATGACCAGGTCGGATACGCCGACGATATTGATCCCGGCGGCAAAGACCTCCGGTGTGAAGGTCAGGCCGACCATGCTGGCGTATCCGCCATAGCTGCGGCCATAGATCGCAATCTTGTCCGGGTCCGAAATGCCGCTTTCGATCAGCCAATTCACGCCGTCGATTAAGTCGTCGTGCATCTTGCGCCCGAATTCGCGCCGGGCGCCCTGTGCGAAGGCGCGGCCATAGCCGGTCGAGCCGCGATAGTTGACCGTCAGCACGGCATAACCACGGTTGGCCAGGAACTGGTCGGCGACGACATAGCCCCATTTGTCGCGAGCCCAGGGCCCGCCGTGGACCCGCAATACCGTAGGCAGGCGGCGTGCCTCGACACCGCGGGGCAGGGTGAGGTAACCGTGCAGAGGCAGCCCATCCCTAGCCGTGAGCGCCACCGGACGTGTGATCGAGAGCGTGTCGCGATGTTGTGCGATCGGCTGTTCGGCGAGCAGGGTCTTGGTCTTGCTGCGCCGATCGAAGAGATAATAGGCACTGGCGCTGCGCTCGGTCTCGACCGCGAGTGTCATGACCTGCTTGTCGTGGCTGAGGCTCAGGAGCCAGATGTTAGCCGGCCCATTGCCCCGGAAACGTTCGAGATCACGGCCCAGATCCTCGTCGAGGTAGGCGAACTCCATGTAATCCGGCCAGGATTGGGCGAACAGGGGCAGGTAGGTTTCGTTGTCGATCCATACGTCGTCCACGTCCACATCAGGATGGCCGTAGATGACCTCCTCGGTACCGCTCTGTAGGTCCAAACGGGCGAGGACGATGCGGTCGCGGTCCCGATTCGAGCGAACCCAGAGAAAGGTTCCGCCCGGTAGGGGATGGCCCAGAACCTGGAGGTTTTCGTCGAAGCTCCAGTCGATTAGAGTCCGCCATCCTGTGCCCTCGGGCACCTCTAGGATCCGCCGTTTTCCCTCGGTACGGCGCAGACGGCCAATGATCTTGCCGGCGCGGTCAGTTACCCAGCCCTGGCCGTTGCCCGGGTTTTTGACGATCCGCTTGAGGTCTCCGGTCTCGATGTTGAGCCGGTAAAGGTCATGCTCCGAGGGATCGCGCGCGTTGAGCCGGACCAGCATGTGGGCCGGATCGTCTCGGAATGCCTGGTGCCACCAGACCGTCGTGCCATCGAGCGGGGTCATATCGCGTGGCGCGCGCTCTGGGTGCGCGGTGTCGGCGATGTAGAGATGGTAATTCTCGTCGCCGTCGTTATCCCAATAAAACACCAGGCGCCGGCTATCGTGCGCCCAATAGGCGCGGTAAACCGGCTTTTCGGTGTCGATGGTCTGGATCGTTTTTCGGTCGAGCGCGCTGAAATGTATCGTTGGTTTGCCGTTCTTATAGGCGATCCATACCAACTTTCGGCCGTCCGACGAGACCCTGTAGCGCCAGCTCTGGTTCTGGTCGGCGAAGAACGCTTCTGCCGAAATGAGGGGCGGTAGCTCAGCCCCGCGTAGGCTCGGGTGAACCGGCGGGCGCTCCGCCAAAGCGGGCAGGGCCCAGACCAGGACCAAGATTGTGAAGGCACAGGCAACAACCGCTTGGAACCGTGGTATTGCGCGCATGATTCTTACCCAAGGATTATACGGGGACCCGGAATTGCGCAGCCAAGATTAGGCCTAAGACGCTCTTGCGACCAGCGTACCGCACAGGGCCTAAAGCTCAAAACCGCTCGCTGTCGCCTAACGTCTTAGGCGCCGGAGACGCCTCTAAGGCGTCGAAGATAGACTCGATCCGTTCGACTACACGAAACAGGCCCATTTGCTCGGGCCGGACGTAGCCTGCGGCGGTCTGATATTCCAGCATCCTCAAAAGCGTGTCCCAATAGCCGCCAAGGTTGGCCAAAACGATTGGCTTGTCATGCAAACCCAATTGTTTCCATGTAATTATCTCGAATGTCTCATCCAATGTGCCCATACCGCCGGGTAAGGCGCAAAAGGCGTCGGAGCGCTCGAACATGTGCCGTTTGCGGGTATGCATGGAATCGACCACGATCATCTCGCTGGCGCCGGAATGGGCCACCTCGCGCGCCATCAGGATTTCCGGAATAATACCAATCACGCTGCCTCCCGCGGCCAAAGCGCCGTCGGCCAAGGCGCCCATCATGCCCACATGGCCGCCTCCGAAGACGATCTCGATGCCGCGCTGCGCCGCTTGGCGGCCGGTGTCGCGCGCGGCTTTCAGGTGTGCGGGATCAACATCGTTCGATGAGCCGCAATAGACGCACAGCGCCCCGATATCGGGCATGGGTAGCCTTTCTTAGTTCACGGTTGCGTGAGGCCGGGGCGATCCGGCAGTTTCAGGGGGCAAGATAACGCGCCCTGGGCTAGACGGCCAATAGCGCGCTCGATACCGTATCTCGCAAGATTGGGCCGCGCTGGCGGGAACCTTTCCTCCGGTTCATGCGTCTTTACGTAGAAAGGGACTCTCGGTGAAAAGGCCGAGCAATCCTTTCGGCAATTCTTTCAACAGTGGAGTGCGAGTACATGAAACGAGCCATTTTTGCCATTTGCATTGGTTTGTGCACCGCGGGTGCGACCCAAGCCCTCGCCGCCGACGAGCCGGAAAATGTCATTAAGTACCGGCAGGCCGTCATGAAGGCGATCGGTGGGCATATCGGAGCCATCGCAGGCGTTGTGAAGGGCGAGGTCAGCTATACCGGCGATGTCGCGGCTCACGCGCGCGGCATTCAGGAAATGAGCCAACTCGTTTCCAAGCTGTTCCCCAAGGGCACCGACAACGGGATGCACAAGAATACCCGGGCGCTGCCCGAGATCTGGCAGGATTGGGATAAGTTCGGGGCGGCAGTGAAAGCGTTTCAGGACGCCAGCGCCGATCTGGTCAAGATCGCCGAGGCCGGCGATCCGGCCGCCTTCGGGGGCGGTCTGAAAGGACTCGGCACGTCCTGCGGCGGCTGCCACAAGCCGTTCCGGGCGGAGAAGAAATAGGTCAAGTCCTATGCCGTGGCCTCTGGGCCAAGGTTTCTTTGGCGGCCGGTTCGCTTCGCGACCGGTCGCCGCGCTCTTTCTCCTGACCCTTGCCACCGTGGCGGCAGGTTTGGGACCGGCCGGGGTCGCATGGGCTGCTGAGCCTTCGGCCATCGTGCGCGGCGCCTATGTATTTCGCGCCGCCGGATGCTTGGCCTGTCACACCGATTTTAAGAACAAAGGCGCCGCCCTGGCCGGCGGCCGGGCCCTGCCGACCCCCTTTGGGATTTTTTATTCGCCCAACATCACGCCCGATCCGTCCCATGGGATCGGCGCCTGGTCCGACGCCGACTTTGTGCGCGCCCTGCGTACGGGTGTCGCGCCCGATGGCCGCCACTATTACCCGGCCTTTCCCTATCCCGCCTATACCGGCATGAGCGAGCGCGACATACTCGATTTGAAGGCTTATCTGTTTTCGCGCCCGCCCGTTGCCACGCCAAACAAACAGCACGACTTGTCGTTTCCCTTCCGGTTTCGGGTCCTGCTTTGGCCCTGGAAGTTCTTGTTCTTCGAGGCAGGCCGCCGGGTCGAGGACCCGGCCCGGGACGCCCAGTGGAACAGGGGCGCCTATCTGGTTGCCCATCTGGGCCACTGCGCCGAATGTCATAGTCCACGCAACATCCTGGGCGGCATCGACCGGGACCGGCATCTGGCGGGCAATCCGTCGGGCCCTGACGGTAAGAAGGTCCCCAATATCACGCCGGACCCCAATGGCGGAATCGGCGACTGGCGCGAATCGGATATAACCTTTCTACTCAAGTCGGGTTTTTTGCCCGATGGGGATTTCGTAGGGGGTGCGATGACCGAGGTCGTCGAGGAAGGCAGCAGCCACCTAAGCGACGAAGACCGTGCAGCGATCGCCGTCTACCTTCTCAGTCTGCCGCCCGTGGCTGGACCCTGACCCGGAAAAAGCTGGCTCTCGGTGCGTTTGCGCCTTACACCCCCCGCATACTAATGTAGCGAGCGATTTTTCGAGGATCCGCTATTGAAGCGCGCAGGACTATTCGCCGGCTTGGCCGCCCTCATTGCGCTTGCCGTGACTGGTTACCTTTGGTGGAGCGATCGCAGCTCTCAGGTCTCAGAAACGACATCCACTTCCGTTCAAACAGCCGACACCGCCGCGGAAAGCGTCAGCCCGCCGGCTGAGTCCGCGGCCGATCCCAAACCCGAAACCCTGGCCCAATCGGAACCGGAAAAACCGGTGGTCGGCGCGCAAACAGACACGGCCTCGACGGACAGCGAACAGACCGCCCGCCTGCCGGCTCCCGGTGCGAGCGAGCCAAGCGTAAAGACCCGGGAGGTGGCGCCGCCGACAGATAGCGGCCCGGCGGCCATCTTGCCGAGCTTCGATGTCGTCCGGGTCGAGCCGAGCGGTGAAGCAGTGATCGCGGGGCGCGCCACGCCGCGCAGCGTCGTGCATTTGAAGGATTTCGGGACCGACATCGCTGAGGTCACCACAAATGCCAACGGGGAGTGGGTGATCGTGCTGCGCACGCCCTTGGCGCCGGGGTCGCACGAACTCAGCCTGGAGTCCCATTTACTCAGCGGCGAGATTCTTTTGTCCGAGAATGTAGTCATCGTTTCGGTGCCGGCCCCCGCAGTGGTTGCCGCAACGCCGGCGCCGAGCGAAACGCAGGTCGCATCGCCCGTGACCAAACCTACTGACGAGCCAATGGTGGCGGCGCCCCAGCCGGCCGCCTCGGCCGGGTCAATGGTTGCGGCCGTGGAAGCGACCGATTCTGCGGCGGCGCGCATCGCGTCCAGCGGCCCGGCTCGTCCGCTGGCAGTGCTTATGCCGCGCACCGGGTCGGGGGCCAGCCGGGTCATCCAGGCGCCGGAGCCGGTTCCACGCGGTCAAGGCCGGGAAGTTTTGCTGCTCGAGACCGTCGACTACGATGGCCAGGGCAGGGCCGTGATCGGCGGCCGAGGCAAGGTAGGGGTGACCTTACTTCTCTATCTGGACGGCCAACCCGCCGGACGCACGGTCGTCGGTGTTGATGGCCGCTGGCAGGTCCGCTTGGCCGGTGAGGTTGCCTTCGGTGTGCACACCCTGCGAGTTGATCAACTGGATCCATCCGGCCGTGTGGTTGGGCGGGTCGAATCGCCGTTCTCGCGGGCGGAAATTCTGGCGGAGATGGCCAACGAGACGGCCGTGATCGTTCAGCCGGGAAATAGCCTGTGGCGAATCTCGCGCCGGATCTATGGTAAAGGCATTCAATATTCGGTCATATTCGAGGCCAACCAGGACCAGATCGGGGACCCGGATTTGATTTACCCGGGCCAGATATTCGTGCTGCCGAAGGCGAATTAAGGGGCTTGATCTAGTTCGCCGTGGACTCCGACACCGGCTCCGGGGGCACGATCAAGACGTCGTGCAGCAAATCCAGATAGGGCTTGAAGTCGAGCAGGATTGCAGTCAGGGCGGCCATGATGTTGGCCGGAGTCAAGGGCGCAGGCGGCACAATTTCCGCACTCAAGTGCATATCTTGCGAGTCGGAAAGGACGATCGCGCCACGGGGGAGGGCCTGGGTCGCCTCAAGGATGCGCCGAGTGCTGTCGCGTCGCTGGCCGGCCTCGAAGCGATAGGGTAATTTTCCTATTTCAGCGTTCAGGCTGAGCCGCGGCGTGCCGCCGGTCTCGATCTCGGCCATGAAATCCAGGCCCCGGTAGGAAAAGCCGAAGATGATCGGGGCCCCGTTCTGGCGGGGGCGCAGCCGGCCCTCGTCGTCGATCTCGACGTCGCCCAGTTGGTACGGCCTATCGGACTTGGCCACCATATTGACCGTCGTCCGCAAATCCTCAGCCTTGGCGGCTTGGCCGGTACCTACATCTTGGCCTGAGGCATCCATGGTCATCCTCCCCGCATTGTTGCTTCAGCGCCGACCGGGCATGACGAACTCGGCCGCAACGCGTGGTTGCGATAGCATGGCCGAGATTAAGGGAGCGTAAAACCGTTGGCGGATAAGACTGGTCGTGTATACCTAGGCCTTGGCTAACCGGGGGGTCGGGCGCGGCTGCGAGTCCAGGCTGACGAAAGATCCTACGACACCGGACGGGGAGACGCCTTGCTGAAGGATTTTCTAGTGCCGATCCACCGGGCAGGATGGCCATTTATCGCCATCTTTGCGGGCGTTACCTTGGCACTGTTCCTGGTCTTCCCGCCGTTGGCTTGGCTCGGCGTTATTCTGACGGCCTTCTGCATCTTCTTCTTTCGAGACCCGGAGCGAATCGTGCCGGTGCGTCCGGGCTTGGCGGTCAGCCCAGCGGACGGATTGATCTCTGCGGTGGACCGGGTCGCGCCGCCTTTGGAACTGGACATGGGCACCCAGGCGGTCTGGCGGGTCAGCGTCTTCCTGAGCGTGTTCGATGTTCACATCAACCGGGTGCCGTGCGACGGCACGATCACAGCCCTGTCGTATCACCACGGTAAATTCCTGAACGCCGCGCTCGATAAGGCTTCGGAGGAGAACGAGCGTCAGGCGGTGCGCCTAACCCTGGAAGACGGGCGGCAGGTTGCCTTCGTGCAGATCGCCGGCCTGATCGCGCGGCGCATTATTTGCGACCTGGCCGATGGCCAAGGGGTGCGGGCAGGGGAGCGTTTCGGCCTGATCCGCTTCGGCAGCAGAACCGACATCTACCTGCCAGCCGGCATCGCCCCGCTGGTCGCGCCAGGCCAGCGTATGATCGGCGGCGAAACCGTGGTGGCGGACTTGAATTCCGACGAAACCCAGCGCCCAGGGGAGGCTCGCTAGATGGGCAGGCGACACCGCCGCGGACTACCGGTCCTAACGGTCAACCGTTTAGTGCCCAATGCCCTGACATTGTTGGGCTTGTGCTCCGGTCTGACCGCCGTGCGCCTGGCCTTGCTGGAACGCTGGGAGTTGGCGATCGCCGCGATTGTCTTCGCCATGGTTATGGATGCGCTGGATGGCCAGATCGCCCGTCTCATGCGTGCAACCAGTGAGTTCGGTGCGCAGCTCGATTCCCTTTCCGATGCCATTAGCTTCGGTGTGGCGCCCGCCTTGATCGTCTATCTCTGGGCGCTCGGCGACGCCGGGCGTATCGGCTGGGCCCTGGCGCTGATTTTCGCGGTGTCGTGCGCTCTAAGGCTTGCCCGCTTCAACACCAAAATCGGGACCGCCAAGGCCTTTCCGTGGTCTGATAGGTTCTTCTCCGGGGTTCCGGCCCCAGCGGGCGCGGGCCTCGCGCTTTTGCCCATGGTGCTCAGTTTCGAGTTGGGCGAGGGCTTCTTGTCGTCTCCCTGGTTCAACGGCTTTGTCTTGGCCGGGGTGGCAGGCTTGATGGTCAGCACGATTCCGACATTTTCGGCCAAGCGTTTCAAGATACCGCGCAGCTATGTTGGCTTCGCCTTGATCGGCGTCGGCGCGCTCGCCGCCTTCTTGGTCGGGACTCCCTGGGTTACGCTCGGGGTTCTGGGCTTGGCGTATTTTGCCAGCATACCCATCGCGATTTTTGCGTTTCGGCGCATGCAGGATCGATACGAGGCCCAGACCGGGACCAAGGACGGCTCTACGGAAATCTGAGCGGGCCGGCGCTGACTAAAGAAATCACTGGAAACGAGGCGCTATGCTGCACCTGAATTGGGAAAAGATCACGGTCCTCATCGTCGACGACAATGCGTTCATGCGTAAGTTGCTCAGAACGACGCTCAGCGCATTCGGTATCAAGGAGATCGTGGACGAGCCGGACGGCGCGAGCGCGATTGAGCGCCTGAAACTGAGCCGCACCGACCCCGTGGAAGCCAGCCTCGGTCAGGTCGACCTGATCCTTTCGGACTACACCATGCCCGGGATAGACGGAAACCTGTTCCTGCGATGGATCCGGACCGGGGAGGGCGCGCCGGACCGTTTCGTGCCGTTCGTCATGGTTACAGGTGCGGCCAGTAAAGACGTGGTTCGCGAGGCACGAGACGCCGGGGTGTCGGGGGTCCTCGCGAAGCCTTTTTCTGCCAACACCTTAGCGCAAAGTATTCTGACTCTCGTCAACAGCGGCCGGAATTTTGTCCTGGCGGCGGCGTATTTTGGGCCCGACCGTCGGCGCACAGAAAGAAGCGTGCAGGATGAGCGCCGCATCACGACCCCGGATCAGATCCAGACCGTCAACCCCGATTCGAAGATACGAACCCTGCGCGAGGACGTGCGAGCGGTCCATTTCCGTCCGGATAACCGAATCCGTGCAAAGCTCGGCCCTGATGCCATGGGTAAGGCGGTCGAATTCGATCCGCAGGTGATTCGCGCGGTCGAGGAGCGTATTCACGAACTGGTTGGCGATTACGCGGATTGGGTCGAAAAATACATCGATTCCATGGCCGAGTCCCTGGCCGCGCTCAAGCCCAGCGCCGAGCCCCTCAAGGCCAATCAAAAACATATAGCCAACATTAACCGGATCGCGCACGAGTTGCACGGCCAGGGCGGGACCTTCGATTATCCGCTAATTACCGACTTTGGCATGTCGCTGTACCGCGCGACGGTGGAGCCCAGAATGCTAATCAATTCTAACACCTGCAAGTTGATCCAGGCCCATATCGACGCGATCCGCACGGTCTTCAGCGGTCGGATTCAGGGCGACGGCGGGGAAGTGGGGGCGCAATTGCTGACCGAAATCGCGCGGGCGGTGAAGAAGTATACCTGAAATCAGAGTAGCGCTATTCGGCAGGGTCGGGTAGCGGGCCCGGGCCGGGCCCGCCGGACAGTGTGCCGGAGGCCGCCTTGGCGGATCGCCGCGAAACGCGCCATGTGGCCAAATTGGCCCGCAACATGAGCGCGCTGGGGGTCACGACCAGCGTTAGCACAGTCGCGAAGCCGAGGCCGAAGACAATCGCGGTCGAGAGTTGGCGCCACCATTGTGTCGAAGGCGCGCCGATTAGAACTTCCCGTGTGATGAAGTCCACATTCATGCCCAGGACCATGGGCATGAGCCCCAAGATCGTGGTGATGGTGGTCAAGAGCACTGGTCGCAAGCGCTGCGCGCCGGTCCGTAGGATGGCGTCCATGGGCGAGTCCGCTGAGTGCTTCAAGCGGTCGAAGGTGTCGATCAGCACGATGTTGTTGTTGACCACGATCCCGGCCAAGGCGATCACACCAATGCCCGACATGACGATACCGAAGGGTTGATCGATGACCAGGAGGCCGATCATGACGCCGATAGTCGACATGATGACCGCAGAGAGAATTAAGAACGCGCTGTAGAAACTGTTGAACTGCGTGACCAGGATGATGGCCATCAGGAAAATCGCCACACCGAAGGCCTTAACCAAGAACTGTTGAGCCTGCTGTTGTTCTTCGTCTTCGCCTTTAAAGTTGATCGCGATGCGCGGGTCGATCCGCTGATCGGATAGCCAAGCCCGGACTTCGCGCACCTTGTCGTCGGCCAGAAGGCCGGGTGCCACGTCTGCCTTTACGGTCATGGTGCGGCGGCCGTCGACCCGGCGCAGTAAGCTGACTTTGGGTTTCGCGGTGCGGGTGATGAAGTTGGAAATTGGCACCATGCCCATGTCCGTCTGCACTCGGATCCGATCCAACTGTTCGATGTTCCGGTTGACGGTAGGCAGGCGCGCGACGATATCGACTTCCTCGTTGGAACCGTCCGGGCGGTAATCGCCGAGCTTCATGCCGTTGGTGATCATGCGCACGTAACTGCCGATCAGGGTCACGTCGGCGCCGAATTTTGCGGCTTGTGCCCGGTCGACCTGAACCTCCCACTCGATACCCGGCACGGGGCGGCCGTCCTCGATATCCACGAAGCCACCGATCGCCTCCAGGGCGCCAGCCACACGTAGCGCGACCGGCTCGACAAGGTCGGGATAGTCAGAGCCGATCTCGACCTGCACCGGTTTGCCGACCGGCGGGCCCGACTCCTGCTTGCGCGGCTCGACGATTACACCGGCCAGCGCCGCAGTGCGCGCGCGAATCTCAGCCAAAATCTCGTCGGCCGAGCGGCGCGCGTGCCAATCGGTAAACTCGAGCTGGATGGTCCCGATCAGGTCCTCGGGCTCATCCCGTTCGATTCCCGAGGAGGCCACGCTGGCGGCATAGATGGAGTGCAACTCTCCGTGTTCGCGTTGCAAATTGAGGATCTCGTTCTCGACTTGGCGCAACAGGGCGTCGCGCTCGTAAATCGAAAGGTTGCCGCGTGCGTGAACCTGCAGAGCGGCATTGTCGGGTTCGACCTCCGGGAAAAATTCAACCCCGCGGCCGTAGTTGGCATAGGTAAACTGCGCCACGATCAAAACGACGAAGGCACCGAGCAGAACCTTGGCCGGATGGTGCAGCGCCGCGCGCAAGACCCGCAGATAGCGGCCGGTGAAGCCGCCAATCTGATTGATGTCGCCGCTATCCCCCGCGGCCAGCGCTTTCATGGTCGCTGGATCGACCCCGCCGCCCGGTCGCCCGAAAACCGAACCCATGGTCGGGACAAAGACCAGCGCCATGATCAACGAGGCTGACAGGGTGGCAACCAACGTGATGGGCAGGTACTTCATGAACTCGCCGACTACGCCTGGCCAAAACAGGAGCGGCATGAACGCGGCCAGAGTGGTCACGGTCGAGGCCGTGATCGGCCAGGCCATGCGCTTGCCGGCCATGGCATAGGCGGTGCGCCGGGGCTCGCCTTCCATCATCTTCCGGTCAGCGTATTCGGTCACCACAATGGCGCCGTCGACCAGCATGCCGACCGCCAGGATCAAACTGAACAGGACCACAATGTTGACCGTGAAGCCGAGCCCGGCCAGAACCAAAATGCCGGCCAGGAAAGAACCCGGAATCGCGATCCCGACCAAACAGGCGGAGCGCAGGCCCAGGGCGCCGACGACCACCACCATGACCAGCAGGATCGCGCTCATCACGTTGTTCTGCAGGTCGGTCAACATGGAGCGAATGTCGGTCGATTTGTCCTGGCTGTAGGTTACCGTAACCTCGGCCGGCCAATGCTGCCGCGTGCTCTCGACGACGGCGCGCACGTTCTCGATCGTCTCGATGATGTTTTCGCCGGTGCGCTTAGAGACCTCCAAGGCGATGGCCGGTTTGCCATTGATCCGGGCAAAGCCTTCCGGATCCTTGAAGGTCGGGCGCAGGGTCGCGACCTCGCGGACGCGCACCACGGCATCGCCGTTGACCTTAAGCGGCATGTCCAGGATGTCCCCGATGGATTCGAACAAGCCCGGCAGGCGAATTGCGAAGCGGCCTTGCCCGGTGTCGACCGCGCCAGCGGCCACCACGCGGTTGGAGCGGCCCACTGCGGTGACGATATCGTCCGCGTCTAAGCCATAGCTTTCCAAGACCAGCGGATCGATCACCAGTTCCACCACCTCGTCGCGGTCGCCGGCGATTTGGGCACTCAGCACGCTCGGCAAGGCTTCGATCTCGTCCCCAAGATCACGGGAAAGACGCAACAGGCTGCGCTCCGGCACGTCGCCGGACAGGGTGACGACCAGGACCGGGAAGAGGCTTAGGTTGATCTCGTGCACCGTGGGCTCGTCGCTGTCGTCCGGCAACTCGGGCTCGGCGATATCGACCTTCTCGCGCACGTCGGCGAGCGCCTGATCGGCGTTGAAGCCGGCCTCGAACTCGAGCACCACGTTCGCGCCGCCAAGAAAGGCGGTCGAGCGCATTTCCTTGATTCCCTCGATACCGCGCAGCTCCTGCTCCATGGGTCTGATGAGCAGGCGCTCCGCGTCGCCAGGCGAAATCCCCTCGTGGGACATGTTCACGTAGAGCACCGGGATCTGAATGTCCGGGTCTGCCTCCTTGGGCACGGTGACGTAGGCATAGCTGCCTGCCACCAGGATTAGCAGAAGGCTGGCGATGACTGTTCTGGATCGCCCGATGGCGGCATCGATAATGGCGTTCACGAGGCATCGTCCCGGGGCACGCTGGCAGTATTTGCATCCCCGTCAACCCGGCCAAAGGGTTTCAGTGTCGCATCGTCGATCGGCCGCACCTTCTGCCCGTCGGAGATAAACTCCTGGCCAACGGTAATCAGGACCACGCGTTGCGGCAGGCCGGCGACCCAAACCCCGGTCGGTTCCTCGTCCATGACCTGGACCGGCATGAAGGTCACCGTGTTATCCGGGGTCAGGGTCTTGACCCCGACCTTGCCGGAATCATCCAGGGCCAATACCGCGGGCGAGAGGCGGTGCGCGACGATTTGCTGTAATGGCAGGCTGACCTCGGCGCTGAGGCCGTCCGACATACGCCCCTCGGGATTGGCCACCTCGACCTCGACCCGGAAAGTTCGGGTCGCGTCGTCGGCTTCGGCGGAGACGTACGAGACAATTCCTTCCACCGTCTGCCCGGTAATCAGGCGGGCGGTCGCCAGCGCGCCCAAGGTCAGGCGGCCGGCGTCGCGCTCGTTGACGTGGACCACGATCAGCAGGGGATCGAGGTCGATCAGGCGGGCGATCGGATCGCCCATTTCCACGAAGTCGCCGATCTCCACATTGCGGTCGACAATCAGTCCGTCGAAGGGCGCCAGTATAGCCATGTGGTTCAGGCTCATTTGGGCCGTCTTCACCGCCGCCACGGCCGCGTCCAGCGCGGCCCGGGCGCCCGCCACTTGGGTTTCGGCCCGATAGCCCTTTTTGTTCAGGCGCTTGGCGGCATCGTATTCTATTCGACGTTGTTCGCGAAGGGACTTGGCCTCGGCCAGGCGCGCCGGTCGCTCATCGGCCGCGAGCCGAGCCAAGACCGAGCCCGCTGCAACTGATTCGCCCTTTTCGGCATTTAACTCCACGATGCGGCCATGGGTTTCCGACTTGATATTGACTTTCCGGTCGGCCTTGGTCTTGCCGTGCAGCGCGATCTTTGCCGTGCGCATCTGGGCATTGTGAACCCGTACCCGGACGCTGGGCATGACCTCACTCGCCGCCAAATCGGCCGGCGGCTTTTCGTTCGCCTTGGGCCGGTCGGCGCCGCCCAACTGGCCGGATCCGATCCAGGCAATAGCCCCGATGGCCAGCGTGGCCGCGATTACGAAAGAGCGCTTCATGCTACCGACGTCTAATCCAATTGAGTTACAGGTTGTACGGGGCCCGGGACCGTTAGGTCCCCAGAGATTATTCGGCGACCATACGGCCGCTGGCCGAGACTTCGTCGTGCAGGCGGTCGCGGTGCGCGCTTAGATAGTCGGCCGCAGCCTGGTAAACGGCGAGGCCGAGGCCATGCACGAAGACTTCACCCGCTCGCCCGTTCTCATAGCTGCAGGCCTCCATGCGCTGCAGGCATTCCCGGTACCAAGCGATCCGCCGGTCGATCAGGGCGGCCAGGCGGGACGCCGGCAGGAGATGGGCGAAGAATAGGATGAACAGGAAGTCTGAGCGCACCTTGTCCTCGCCGGGGGGTGCTATCAAGGCCTCGAAGAAGGCCGAGCGGCCCCGTTCCGTAATCGAGAACACCTTTTTGTCCGGGCGCTTCTCCTGGGCCATCTCGGTACCCTGAACCATTCCGGCCTCGCTCAGGGCGGCCAGGGCCGGGTAGATCGCGCCGAAACTGGCCACATGGATATGCCCAAAGGGTCCCTCTTCGAAGGCCTTCTTGATCTCGTATCCAGTGGCGTCGCCCCGACTCAAAACGCCGAGGCATAGGGTCTTGATGTCCATGGCAGGTCACGATCCAGCGAAATTTATCTCATGATTCAATATATCACAGTGGCATAAGATTACACGGCATATATCCGTTCGATATATGCAAGGCAGCCCGCCATCGCGCGCATGGCTGGCCGGGCAATGGCCGTCCGGGTTCGAATTTCATCTAGGATTTAGTAGAAAAACGACTTAAAAACAAATAGTTGTACCATTTTCCTAACACCTGTATTCTGTGCCCGCGATACGCTGTGGGAGGTTCCATGAGTTCGATCAATAGTGTGGCTTTGTCCGGCCTCTTGGCGCAGAGCAAACGCCTCGAGGTTTCGGCTAGCAATGTGGCCAACTTGCGCAGCACCGGAGTTAAGCCCGGGGCTCAGCCCCAACCGGGCGAGTTCGTGCCGCATCAGGTAGCGCTGAAGTCACGCGCCGGTGGCGGCGTGGAGGCGGTCGCGGTGCCGGTGAACCCGCCCTCGGTGCCGGCCTTCGAGCCCGGCGCGCCGGACGCAGACGCCAATGGGCTCGTGGCCCGGCCGAACGTCCAGTTAGAACGCGAAGTGGTCAACCAACTCGACGCGCGGCGTAACTTTCAGGCCAATCTGAAAGTAATCGAGACCCAGGATCGCCTGCTCGGCGACCTGCTGGATATCATTTCCTAGAAAATCGCCTTAGCGCCGGAGGATGCCGTCAGCGAGGTCTTGGCGGTTCTCCCAACCGCTGCGCAGGAGCTCCGGGTCGAGGTGCTCTTCCTCGGGCCAGCCGATGCAGAGATAGGCAACGAGCGACCAATCCTCGGGAACATCCAGAGTTTTGCTTAGCGCCTCGGGATCGAGGATCGACACCCACCCCACCCCAATGCCGCGCGCCCGTGCCGCGAGCCACAGCGTGTGGACCGCGGTGACCACCGAATAGCGCAAGGTCTCTGGCATGGTCCGGCGGCCGAGGCCGTGGCCGACGTGCGTACCCTCTTCGCAAAAGACCGCAATCTGAACCGGCGCGTCCTCGAGGCCGGAAAGCTTCAGCCCGGCATACAGCTTGGCCCGAGCGCCGCGCTGCTCGGCCAGGGCTTCGGCGTTGCAACGCGCGAAGTTTTCGCGCACCGCGGCCCGGCGGGCGGCATCCTCCACCAAAACGAAACGCCAGGGCTGACTGTAACCGACAGAAGGGGCCAGGGCGGCAAGCGCGAGCAAATCCGCCACTGTGGCGTCGGGCAGGGGTGACCGCCGGAACCGCCGTACATCCCGGCGCCATAGAAACAGCGCGTGCAGCGTATCCTGAAACTTCTGGTCGAAGTCAGGCACCATCTCGCCATGTTGCGCCGGCAAGGTCATGTCGCCATTTGGCCCAGAGTCAGGGTGGCTGACAAGGGTGTGTCGCTAGCGCGCGCCGGCAATATGCACAGTCGAATCAGCCCACCTGGCGGCTTTTCGGCAGAAGGATAGTTGCGCGCAGGCCGCCGCCGGCCCGATTGCTCAGGGCGATGTCGCCGCCGTGGCCGCGGAAGATGGAACGCGCGATGGCCAGGCCCAGGCCCGTGCCGCCGGTTTCCCGGCTACGCGAAACCTCCAGGCGCAGAAATGGCTCGAAGACCCGCTCCAGATCGGCCTCTGGGATCCCGGGGCCGTCGTCGTCCACCGTGATCTCGTAAGATTGGCCGAGATCGGCCAGGGCGACCCGCGCCCGCGCGCCGTAGGCTAGCGCGTTCGCGATCACGTTGTTCAGCGCGCGCTTCAAGGCGACCGGTCGGCATTGGTACGGCGCCTTGCCGGATTCGGCGAGTGCCACGTCCTGGCCGCCGTCGGCCAAATCGTCGCACAGGCTGGCGATCAAGGCCTGCAACTCGACCGGCCGGGAGTCCTCGCGCGCGGCGTCTTCGCGCACGAACGCCAGTACCGCCTCGACCATTTCCTGCATCTCGGCCAAGGTTTCGAGAATCTTCTCGCGCACCTCGGGGTCCTCGACGAACTCGGCGCGCAGGCGCAGGCTGGTGATCGGCGTACGCAGATCATGACTAATCGCGGCCAGCATGCGGGTGCGGTCGCGCACGAAACGGTGCAGGCGCTCGACCATTTCGTTGAAGGCTTGAGTCGTTTGGCGCACGTCGTCCGGTCCCTCGTCGGGCAGGGGCGGCACATCCTCGCCCCGGCCCAGGCGTTCCGCCGCGCCGGCTAGGGCCCGCATGGGCCGGGTGATACGCCGAACGGATAAGACGACGATCAGCGTTACCGCGACCGCCATGAGGCCTAGCCAGGTCAGAGTGTGCCAGGCCCAAGCAGGTGCGGGTGGCGGCAGCAGGGTTGCGGCATTGAGCCAGCGGCCATCTTGCAGTTGCACGGCGATGGTCAAGCTCAAGGGGAACCGGCGGCGATGATCGCGCCACTCCGGTTCGCCATGTCGTTCGCCGAATTCGTTCTCCTCATCGTCGTCGTGACCGTCGTCGTCGCGATGCTCATGGTGCCACCACCGGGGCATTCCTTCCTGGCGTTTGACGGCGTAACGGAACGAGGGGTTGTCCACCTCTACCAGCACCTCCCGGGCACCAGTGCCGCGCAACCTGTCCGCCAAACGGGCCCGCAAGGGGTTGTTACGATGCGCCGTATCCTCCGGGTCGACCGCGCTCGCCCCGGCCAGCCAATAGCGCAGGCGCGGGCCGCTGGCGGTTTCAATGAGGCGACGGCTCAATTCCGGCGGGGTTTCGCCGAGTAGCCGGACCATGGAAACGGTGCGCGACAGAACCTGCGCCCGGTCGGCGGCGCGCACGGCGTGACGCCGCTCGTCGAGGAACAGATACAGACTGATCGCCTGAACCGCGACGAGAGCCAGCAGCAGCAGCGCGATGGTCTGCCCGGCCAGGCTGCGGGGCCAGGGGCGCATCACAAACGCTCTACCTGGGCCGCGAAGCTGTAGCCGCCACCCCAAACGGTTTGGATCAGGGTCGGGTTCTTTGGGTCGTCCTCGATCTTGCGGCGAAGCCGGCTGACCTGATTGTCGATGCTGCGGTCGAACATCTTGGCCGCGCGGCCCTGGGTCAGGTCCAGCAACTGGTCGCGCGACAGCACCATGCGGGGATGATCGAGAAACGTGGCAAGCAGGCGCGCTTCGGCCGTGCTCAACGGCACCGCAGTGCCGGCCCGGTCCAGCAATTCGCGCCGGTTGGGGTCGAAAGTCCAACGGTCGAATCGGAGGCGCTGCGGTCCGCCGGCAGTACGCTGGCGTGGCAGGCTCTGGGTGCGCCGCAGTACAGCCTTGATCCGGGCCAGCAGTTCGCGCGGATTGAAGGGTTTGGTCAGGTAATCGTCGGCGCCGATCTCCAGCCCGACCACGCGGTCGGTTTCCTCGGCCATGGCGGTCAGGAGAATCACCGGCACGTCAGTGGTCTCACGCAGATGGCGGCACAGGCTGAGGCCGTCTTCGCCGGGCATCATGATGTCGAGCACCACCAGGTCGATGGCACTGGCCTTCAACGCCTGCCGCATGGTTGCGCCGCCATCTGCGGCGGTCACCCGAAGGCCGTGCTTGGTCAAATACTTGGCCACCAAGTCGCGGATATCGCGATGGTCGTCGACCACCAGGACGTGGGGCGTTCGCTCCATGTCGCTCATCCAAGTTCCGTTTCTTCCTAACTGGGAATATGTGCCCCTGGCGGGCCTTGGGGGACAAAACTTTGTATCGAATTGTATCACCTGGGGCCCTTGCGACGATCCGCGACCAAATGGCCCGGTGCCTGGCATACAAATGCGACAACCGGGCCCCAGTTTATCAGGCATCACGAACTACATTGAAACGAGGACAAGATGAGAACCAGAACCAAGGTCACGATCGTCGCCAGCGCCGCTGTTCTCCTGGCCAGTCTCGGTGTCGCCGGCATTAGCCACGCCAGCGGCTCCGGCTGGAATTACCACGGTAAGGGATATCACGACGGCGAACGCCATGGCCGGCATGGCATGAGCGGCAAAGAAGGCAGGCGCGGCCATCACGGCGGCCGACATCTGATGAGTATGTTCAACGACTTCGACGCGGATGGCGACGGCAAGCTGACCCAGGCCGAGATCGACGACGCGCGCCGGGGGCAGCTGTCCCGCTTCGATACCGACGGCAACGGCATGCTGAGTCTGCAGGAATACGAGGCCCTGTGGCTCGATGCCATGCGCGAGCGCATGGTCGACCGCTTTCAGAACCTGGACGCCGACGGCGATGCCACCATCACTACGGCCGAATTCGCCGAGCCCTTTGCCCGTGCCGTCCGTTTCATGGACCGAAACGACGATGGCGCCATCAGCCGTGACGATATGGGCCGCCACAAGCGTATGCGAGATCGTAACGACGACGACGACTAAGTCCGGCGCTGGACCTGAAATCTGGGGCCAGATCCGACCCAGGAGGCCGCCTTTCCCGCTGCAGATCGGGAAAGGCGGCTTCAGTTTAATCTATATATTATAAATAATTATAGGTATTTTCTTAAGTGTTTTCGAGCAAAGATTAACGGCAGATTAGAGTTTGCCCGCTATGCTCCAGATGCCTTGGAGGCGGCTTGGGCCGCCCCGTCCCTAGGAGCATGGAAACCCCGCCATGGCCATTTCCCTGGATACCACCACCCCGGCGCCTGGCTGGCTGCGCGACCGCAGCTTCGACGTGACCTTCATTTTGGGATTTGCCGCCCTGGCTCTAGCATCGGGGTGGGCGGTAACCATGAACCCGGTCCTGTTCGCGCCGATCCTGATCGCTGACCTCTGGCTGCTGGGGTATCATCACGTCATCGCCACCTATACGCGACTGTGCTTCGACGCCGAGTCATTCCGCCAGCATAAATTTTTGCTGTTCGGTTTGCCGGTAATCGTCCTGGCCGGCGTCATGGCCATGGGCTTCGGGGTGGGGTTCTGGACTGTGACCAGCATCTATCTGTACTGGCAGTGGTTCCACTATTCCCGGCAAAGTTGGGGCGTTTCGCAAGTCTACCGCCGCAAGGCCGAGGGCTTGGCCGACGATCCGGAATGGCCCGCCAAACTGGCGTTCTATAGCGTCCCGGTGTGGGGCATCTTGTACCGTTCGCACCAAGCTTCAGACACTTTCCTCGGCATTGAACTCGTAGTCATTCCAGTCCCGGAAGTCCTGGTCCAAATCGCCGGAGCGGCTGCCCTGCTTGGGGTGACCTGGTGGATCGCGACCCGGGCCGTGGCCTGGTGGCGTGGCCGGTTGCCCTTGGCGCACACGCTCTACATGGCCTCACACTTTGTTATCTTCGCGGCGGCCTATGTATGGATCGAGGACATCACCTACGGCTGGCTGGTGGTGAACATCTGGCACAACGCCCAGTACATCACCTTCGTTTGGCTGTTCAATACCAACCGCTTTAAAGGGGGCATCGACCCCAAGGCCCGGTTCCTCTCCAAGATCAGCCAGGTAAACAATGCCTGGATCTACTTTGGACTCTGCTTCGGCCTATCGACAAC
Organism: Kiloniellaceae bacterium; assembly: GCA_021776095.1. Taxonomy (GTDB): domain Bacteria; phylum Pseudomonadota; class Alphaproteobacteria; order Kiloniellales; family J153; genus JAJFGN01. The sequence goes on from JAJFGO010000003.1 coordinate 196,244, forward strand.
GATCTATTTGCTGTTGGACAACACCGTAGCCCTGTTGCTGCCGGCGATCATCCTGTACCAGGCCATCAATTTCCATCATTACGTGGTCGATGGGGTGATCTGGAAAATCCGGCGCAAGCCGCTGCAGAAAACCTTGGGCCTCGCCCAATAAGGACGCCATTGCCGGCTCAATTGCAGAGCCGCACACTCAGCCAGTCTGAGGCCCGCGTGGAATCGTCGCCGCAAGCCGCGTTCAATTGAAGCTGGGTCCGGCCAGCGGCGTCGCGCAAATCGGTGTTCTTCAAGTTAGTACCGCGCAGGTGGGCGGCATAAAACGCAATCTCCGCCAGGAATGACCCGGCTAAACACGCTCGGCTCAGATCGGCATGATCAAGCGATTCTCGCAGCAGAATAGCACCGCTCAGGTCCGCGCCCGGCAGGCGCGCGCGGCTTAGCCTTGCGCTAGCGAAGTTAGTTTCTTCAAGCCTGGCCCCTGAGAGACCGGCCTTGTCGAGCCGGGCCATCTCAAGATTCGCCCGGGTGCCGTAGGTGATTCCGAAATTTTCGACGGAATTCTAACGCCGGGACGGGACAGACGGAAACGCCGCTGTAATGCGCCGGGAGAAGGGGAAGAAGCGCCGGCCGCGGACGAAACTTTAGCAAAATTGATTTAGTGGCTTTGGTCCGCTGGGTTAAGGCCCAGGTACTTAGACTTGGAACTCCAGGCGTGGTGGTACGGACTCGGGTGCCTAAGCTTGAGGGTCCAGGCTGGTCCGGTCGCCGGTAAGAGCGCGCCAGCCTTCGCCGGTCGCCAGCAGGCAGGTCATGCCATCCGGATTCGATACGATAATGGTCCAGGTTTGCCCGTCGCCGGTCGAGAGAACCTCTACCAGGCCGCCCGCATTGGTCACGCCGATGGCGACCGGGGCTTCATGGTACTTGTCGGCCAAGTGGCCGATAACCCGCTTGCGCTGATCGCAGGTCGAATTCTGCGCTGCCAGCGACCGATCACTCGCGACCTGACTGATCAACAGGGCGAGAGCAACGATCCATGTAATTTTCGACATTGCCAGCTCCTTGCTGGTGCGTGGTCTATTGGGCGGCTCAGAGCAGGACACCGAATCGCCCTTTGCCCGTGTTAATCATGTTTAAGCGGAGTTGTTAAAAATCCCTTAATGGGCATACAAAAGTAGGTCCGCTTGGGCGCCGTGAGCGGAAAAGGTAGCGAAGCCCACCGTTGGAGAGCGGATGAAGAGTTCCGGAGGATCCGATCATGACCCGCCCGCGTATTCAGCTCGCAGCCCTGCTAATCTTGCTTATTCCGTCCTTTGCCCTCGCCCAGGATCCGGTCGGGGCGGCCGCGCGCGCCGCCGTTTTAGCCACCATCCAAGCGCAAATGGAGGCATTCCGGCGCGATGACGGCGCAGCCGCCTTTTCTCATGCGTCGCCGGGAATTCGCGACCGGTTTCAGAATCCGGAAATCTTTATGGACATGGTGCGTGGCGGCTATTCGGCGGTTTACCGGCCGCGCGAGGTGGAATTCCTGGAGTCACGAGCCGAGAGCGGGGAGATCTTGCAGCCGGTGCGCGTGGTCGGGCCCGACGGCAAATCGGCGATCGCTCTGTACCGCATGCAGCGCCAGGCTGACGGAACCTGGAAGATCGCCGGCGTGGTTCTGCTGCCTACCGGTGAGCTCTCCAGTTAAGCGGGGCCGCATGCCCAGCCCTGGGCACGGTTGTCAACCCTTCAGGCGCGAGTGTGACGGGCGTCACAGACCTTCGGTCCTCGGACGCCTATGGTGAAGCTGAGAGTGCCGGCCACTGACCGGCCGACGTGAACCCCAAAACCTGGATCGGCCATGACTAACGATGTTTCCACCCTACCGCCCCTGACTGGCGAACCGGCCCTAGAAGACGTCCTCGCCGACCCCATCGTCCAAGCCATCATGCGCGTGGACGGCCTGGTCGAAGCGGATCTGCGCGCCGCCATGACCCAAGCCAAACAAGCCCGGACCCGGGACTAGATTATAGCGATAGACGGGGAGGCGATGCGGTGAATTCTGTAGCGGCTCGCCCGTGCGAGCCAATCTCAATAGGGCAAGAGCCTAGAACATCGTCAGGCCGAATGGGGTCCGCTTTGCTGGTTCGACAACGCGACAAATCAAGGGGCAAGAGAGCATGATCGGATTCACTTCGATCTGCCGTGCGTCAGCCTGAAAAATAATGAACCAATATTAGTTTTCACAATTTAATATTTACATACAGGCTGATAATAATAAAAGCCGAAATTAATACATAAGTGTATACATGGGAGAATATATCAATTATTAATTCCCTTAATTGTTCTTTAACCGACACTTTTATCCGTAATTTTTTTGGAGGGTTGATTGGTTTGTCTGCTCCAACTATCGAACTAATTGACAATTTGTTATCACGTGCGCTCGGCGTTGTTGCATAGGTGTTCAAGAGGCCATTGTTTGAGAGGTGCCCTGAAAAAACGACAGCGAAATCTGAGCTATTTGCTTGGGGAATTCCTGTATTGGCAAACAAAATAGAAGTTGTACTATTATTCTCCGTTACAGAAGTTGTATTATTAATTTCTGTTACCGATTTGCTAATTAGTGCGAAAACGGTGTTTCCCCGGGGCGGACTAAAAACGTCTTCTGTCATTCTTAGCAAGTACTGGAAATAATCCAGGCAAACGCCGACATTCGTCACGCGCGTTCTAATATTTACCATGCGTGTGCTGACCTGGTCCAAATCCGAAATATTGTCATTGGATTGACGAGCATTGGGGCTAAGGCTATCCGACACCCAAGCCATCCGATCCAAACCCCCGTTCTCCGCAAGCGCCTCTAAAGGGCGCCCGGACTCGCTATTGCCAAGCGAGGCACTTGGGGCCGGTAGTCCCGAGTTGCTCGTTCCGGCCCCGTTTTTCGGACCTGAACCGGCTTCGGCATGGACGGAGGTTAGATTGCAAGCGCTAGCGTCTAATGCCACCTGCGATAACGTCAAACGATGCAGAAAAGGGCCAAGTATATCTGCGTACGTTTGACGGGGATCGTCGACGATTATCTTGGCTTCGACAGGGCCTGGCCAAATAACAAATATTAGAAGGGTCAAGACACAGGCCACGACCGTGCCTTGCCGCACGCAGGTCCGTGTCTTACGTTTGCCGGGCCCGTCCCAAGCCACCATTCTTCTACCTCAACCGAGCACGCGGAGGGCACCGCCTCACGCGTCAACGAGATCCGGCGGCCCCGTGCGTGCTGAATTTATCATGTTTAGAGCCTAAAGGTAGTCGGAGAAGGCGTCAATTATTAAGTATTGTTCCTCTCCAAATATTGAAGTGACAAGTATTACCTGCCGCAATTGGAATTAACCATTGTGCCGCTGGAAACCCCCAGCGCCCTATATGGAGAGCGTGATCTTCGGATTCCCGTGCGTGCGCACCTGGTAGTCGAACGATCTATCCGATGGTGGGCCTCCATTTCGGCGACGACACCTAACCCATTAGGCGAAGGCTTTTGGCACCGCGACTTCATTTGCATACGCAAATACTGGTGCCGTGTTGCCCGGATTACGCGTCTTGGCTGGGGGACCTGGATTTGAACCAGGGCTGTCCGGGTCAGAGCCGGAAGTTCTACCGCTAAACTATCCCCCAGTGGGGCGGGACGCGGGTGCCGCGGGTGGCCGGCGCAACCGGTGCGTCAACTGTATGTAGTCCGAGATAGCTCTGAAATTCAACTGATTTCCAAGATTTGGGATCCAGGGACGACCCGGAGGCGGTGCCAAGATGTCACGCCCGTTGGATTTCTGGCGTGGCCGCTCTGGCGTAGGGCCCGCTTGGGCGTCTAGGATATGTCCTGTAACGCGGCCGAATATAAGGCCGCGAAGTGGGAGCTTCATTCGTGGCGAAATGCGCCCCCCTAGAGCCGACCGACGCCCCGGCGGTGTCCGCCACCGAGTCCGCGCAGGTCTTCGCCGCCCTCGATCTGGGCACTAACAACTGCCGGCTGCTGATCGCCCGGCGGGCCGGAGAGGGATTTCGGGTCTTCGATGCCTTTTCGCGTATTGTCCGCTTGGGTGAGGGGTTAAACGGCTCCGGCCGCCTATCGAGCGAAGCCCAGGCCCGCACCCTAGGCGCCCTGCACATCTGTGCTGCCAAGATCCGCCGCCGCGGCGTGACCCACATGCGCGCCATCGCCACCGAGGCCTGCCGCCGGGCCAGCAACTGCGACGAATTTCTGCACCGGGTGCGGCGCGAGACCGGCATCGGCCTGGAGATCATTTCGAACGACGAGGAGGCCAGCCTGGCCTTTTTGGGGTGCATGCCCTTGCTCGATCCCGACGTGGGTCACGCGCTGGTCTTCGACATCGGTGGGGGCAGCACCGAGATCGCTTGCATGGCAGTCCCGGGCCCGGACGCCAATTCCTTAGATCTAGCGAACCAGGGCGCAAGCCAGTTGCGCGGCTGGCACTCGATTCCGATTGGCGTCGTGACGCTGGCCGAGAAGCACGGCGGGCAGGACATTGCGATCGAGGCCTATAGCGCCATGGTGGCGGAGGTCGAGGCCGCCTTGGCGCCTTTCGAAACGCGGGAGGATCTGCATCAACTGGTCGCGCGCGGCGAAATGCAGATGCTCGGCACCTCGGGGACGGTGACCACCCTGGCCGGCGTGCACCAGTGCCTTAAGCGTTACGACCGGGCACGGGTGGACGGCTGTTATTTGGATTTCGAGACCGTGCACCGGATCAGCCGGGACATAGCCGCCATGAGCTATGAAATGCGCAAGGCCCATCCCTGTATTGGGCGCGAGCGGGCCGATCTGGTGGTCGCCGGCTGTGCGATTCTGGAAGCGGTGTGCCGGACCTGGCCGGTCGGCCGCTTGCGGGTTGCCGATCGCGGTCTGCGCGAAGGCATGCTCTACACCATGACCCGGGCCGCGCGGAGCGCTTTGCAGGCAACGGCCGCCGAGCGACCTCACGTCAACACCTGGACCTGATCCGCGCACCATGGGTGATTCGCGCGGCGGAGGTTCACGAGACGGCGGAGGACGCCGGGGCGGAAAGGGTGGCCGGGCCGGAACTGGCCGAAGCGGCGATTCAGGTCGCGGCCTGGGGCAAAAGCTCAGGCCTGGCAAGCAACGCAGCGAATCCTCACGCCGCTGGTTGTCGCGGCAACTGAGCGATCGCTACGTCGCCGAGGCGCGGCTCCAGGGATATCGATCGCGCGCGGCCTTCAAGCTGACACAGCTCGACGACAAGGCGCAGTTTCTCAAGCCCGGCGCCCGGGTGGTTGATCTGGGCGCCGCGCCGGGCGGCTGGACCCAGGTCGCGGTCGAACGGGTCGGGCAAGGCAAGGGTGGCCAGAGCAGTCGGATTATCGGCATCGATATTGTCGAGGTCGAGCCGATCCCGGGCGCCGTTCTGCTATGCGGCGATGTGCGCGCGCCGGACGCATTGGTTCGGGTACGTGAGGCTTTGGAGGGACCGGCTGACGTGGTTCTTTCCGATATGGCGGCGCCTTCGACCGGTCACGCCAAGACCGATCACCTGCGCATCATGGGCCTGATCGAGATTGCTCTGGACTTCGCGGAGGACATCTTGGCCCCGGGCGGCGCTTTTGTCGCCAAGGTCCTTCAGGGTGGTACCGAGGCTGAGATCTTGACCCGGCTGAAGCGAGATTTCGCCCAGGTCCGCCATATTAAGCCCCCGGCCAGCCGCCAGGAATCGGCCGAGATGTACGTCGTTGCGACCGGTTTCCGGGGCCGCGCAGCAGGGCCGGACGCGGAGGCTTGAGGCCGCTTTCGGACCCCGCCACTCGGTCTCGCCGGATGCACGGTATCGCCCTTGGCAAGCAGGCCGCGTCGTGTATGATTTCGCGCCACTCACCCCCTGGGAGACTGGCATGGATATACGCGTGGCTCTCACGTTCGACGACGTTCTTCTGGAGCCGGCGGAATCCGCCGTCCTGCCCAACCAAGTCGATATCGGAAGCCGCCTGACCCGGACCATCCGGCTCGGCATTCCCCTCTTGTCCTCGGCCATGGACACGGTGACCGAGAGCGCCCTGGCGATCCTCATGGCCCAGCTCGGCGGCATAGGGGTCGTCCATAAGAACCTCGACATTCAACGCCAGGCCGACGAGGTGCGCGCGGTCAAGAAGTTCGAAAGCGGCATGGTGGTCAATCCGGTAACCATCCATCCGGATCAGCCGCTGGCCGAGGCCCTCGATCTTATGGTGCGGCACAAAATATCCGGCATCCCGGTGGTCGAGCGGGGCGACGGCCGGCTGGCCGGCATCCTGACCAACCGCGACGTGCGTTTCGCGGAAAACCTGCGCCAGCCGATTAGCGAGTTGATGACCCACGAGAACCTGGTGACGGTGCGCGAGGGCGTCGATTTGGGCGAGGCCAAACGCCTGCTGCATCAGCACCGCATCGAGAAGTTGCTGGTGGTAGACGAACGCTACCGTTGCATCGGTCTGATCACGGTCAAGGACATGGAGAAGGCCCAGGCCTATCCGGACGCCGCCAAGGATGACAAGGGTCGCCTGCGGGTGGCGGCGGCGACCGGGGTTGGCAGCGATGGCCTGGCCCGCGCCGAGGCGCTGTTGGACGCCCAGGTCGACGTAATCGTGGTGGATACCGCCCATGGCCACTCGCGCGGTGTGCTCAGCGCGGTTAATGAAATCAAGCGCCTCTCGAATCAGACCCAGGTGGTCGCCGGTAACGTGGCCACCGCGGGCGGCGCGCAAGCCCTGGTCGATGCCGGCGCCGACGCGGTCAAGATCGGAATTGGACCAGGCTCGATCTGCACCACACGCATGGTCGCCGGTGTCGGCGTGCCGCAACTGACCGCCTTGCTTGATGCGGTGGAGGTCTGCCGCAAGACGGATACGCCGGTCATCGCGGACGGCGGCATCAAGTTTTCCGGCGACCTTGCGAAGGCAATCGCAGCCGGCGCCGATTGCGTCATGGTCGGCTCCCTGTTGGCAGGAACCGAAGAAAGCCCGGGCGAGGTTTTTCTTTACCAGGGGCGCTCCTACAAGTCTTACCGGGGCATGGGCTCGGTCGGGGCCATGGCGCGCGGCTCCGCCGACCGCTATTTCCAGCAAGAGATCGCGGATCAACTCAAGCTGGTGCCCGAGGGCGTGGAAGGCCGGGTGCCCTATAAGGGCTCGGCCAAGACCGTAATTCACCAGTTGGCCGGCGGCCTGCGCGCGGCCATGGGTTATACGGGCAACCCGACTATCGCCGATATGCAACGCAATTGCCGCTTCCTGCGCATCACCGGGTCTGGCCTGCGCGAGAGCCACGTCCATGGGATCGCGGTCACCAAGGAAGCGCCGAACTACCGGACAAATGAGTAACGCGGCCACGGTCGGCCGCGGATGACGCCGGCCGCCCGCATTCAGGCTGCAATCGAACTCTTGGACGAGATCCTAACGGCGGACGCGCCCGCCGATCTGGCGGTCGGCCGCTACACCCGCACGCGCCGCTACATGGGCTCCAAGGACCGCCGGGCGGTGGTCGAGCGGGTCTATGGGACCCTGCGCCGACGCGCGCGCCTGTCCTGGTGGTGCGAACAGGCGGCCGACGGGCCGGTCAGCGAGAACGGCCGGCGCTTGATTTTGGCCGCCCTTACGCTGAACGAGGATGCAGCGGACCTGCGCGAGATCTTCAATGGCGCGCCTTATCACCCGGCGCCGCTAGACGAGAGCGAACTGGCTTTGGTCGCGGTCCTAAACGAGCAAACCCTTAACGATCCGGCGCAAGATACGGCGACCCGGCTGGAGCTGCCCGCCTGGCTGGAGCCGTGCTTGAGGGCGGCCTTCGGCGCGGACCTGGAGACCGAAGTCTCGGCTTTGAACGGCGAGGCGCCACTCGATTTGCGGGTGAATTCCTTGAAAAGCGACCGCGAAGCCGCGCGCGCGGCCTTGGCGGAGGCGTGTATCCAGGCCGCGCCGATCCCGTTTCTGCCTGATGGTTTGCGCGTTGAGGGGCGCCGGGCGGTGCGAAACACAGCAGCCTTCATTGCCGGGTCAATCGAGGTCCAAGATGCGGGCTCCCAGGTCGTGGCCTTGCTGTGCGATGCCCGGCCGGACATGGCGGTCGCCGATTTCTGTGCCGGTGCGGGCGGCAAGACCTTGGCCCTCGCGGCCGCCATGGAAAATCGCGGCCGGCTGGTTGCTCTCGACGTCGATCAGGCCCGCCTTGACCGTAGCGCAGCACGGCTGCGCCGGGCCGGGGTCAGCCTGGTCGAGCGCCAGGTCTTGGAGGGCGAGGGCTGGCTCAAAGACAACGCCGGCCGCTTCGACCGCGTTCTGGTCGACGCCCCTTGTTCAGGCTGCGGTGCCTGGCGGCGCGACCCGCACGCGCGCTGGCGCATGACGCCCGAATCGCTCGCGCGGGCTCAGGATGCCCAAACAGGGTCCCTGCGCAAGGCGGCCGACCTAGTGCGGCCGGGTGGGCGTCTGATTTATGCCACCTGCTCGCTCTTGCCCGAGGAAAACGAGATGCAGGTCGAGGCCTTCCTGCGGGACCACAGCGAGTTCACCGTACGTCCGGCCCAAGTCTGGAAAGAAACCCTGGGTGCCATGGGCGCCGCACCGCCGAACCTAGCACCGTTCCAGGGCGACTATCTATTTCTGACACCGGCCCGGCATGGCACCGACGGATTCTTCGCGGCGGTCCTGGAACGCACGGCAGGCTCGGGATCCCCCCAGTGAGTGAGACCGTCACGATCCGTGCGGCCCGGCCCGAGGATGCTGCGCGCATCGCGCGGATCGGGGTGGAGACTTGGCGCGATGCCTACGCGGGCCTGGTGCCCGACGACTATCTTCTGAACCTGAATGAGGCCCGCCAGGCAGTCCAATGGGAGGCGGCGCCGCGCCGCGCCCGGGGCAGCCAGGCGGTGTTGGTGGCGGAGATACTTGGCCCTCAGGCACCAAAGGTGATCGGTTTCGGAAGCTGCGGACGGTCACGAACCGGACCCATGCGGGGCGAGGTTTATACCCTCTATGTAAGCACCGATTGGCAGAACCAAGGTTTCGGCCGAAGTTTGATGTCTGCCTTGTTCGAAATCCTGGCCGGGCACGGCGTGAACGACGCCGTAATTTGGGTTCTGAGCGGCAACCCCGCGCGTTTTTTCTACGAATCCATGGGTGGAACCCGTCTGGCCGAGCGCAAAGAGCGCTTCGCCGGCACCCATTTGGAAGAGACCGCTTATGGCTGGCCCGATCTCAAAGCCTGGCTGGCGGAACGCGGCCGCCGGGTTTGAGCCAAAACGGAACCGCCCGGTGCAAGGCCTGGACACGGCGCGGGAAATATCTATAGAAGCGCCATGTCGGACCGCATCCTGATTCTCGACTTCGGCTCGCAGGTGACTCAGCTGATCGCGCGCCGGGTGCGCGAGAGCGGGGTCTACTGCGAAATCGTCCCCTTCAACGCCGACCCGGCCCGGATTCGCGACTTCGGCGCCAAGGGCATCGTCCTATCCGGCGGTCCGGCGTCGATCACAGCGGCGGAGGCCCCGCGCGCCCCGGATATCGTGTTCCAACTCGGCGTGCCGATCCTCGGTATCTGCTACGGCGAGCAGGCGATCTGCCAGCAACTGGGCGGCCGGGTCGAAACCTCCGATCATCATGAATTCGGCCGCGCCATAGTCGAGGTCACCGATGTTTCCGGCCTGACCGAAGGCATTTGGGCCAAGGGCGAACGTCACCAGGTGTGGATGAGTCACGGCGACAAGGTCATGCAATTGCCGGACGGTTTCCGGGTGGTCGGCACTTCGGAGGCGGCGCCCTATGCCATGATCGCCGACGATGCTCGGCGTATTTACGCGGTGCAGTTTCACCCGGAGGTCGTGCATACCCCGGACGGCGCCAAGCTTCTGACGAACTTCACCAAGCAGGTGGCGGGCTGCGGCGGCGACTGGACCATGGCGGCGTTCCGCGATCAGGCCATCGCCAATATCCGCGCGCAAGTGGGGCAGGGGCGGGTCGTCTGCGGTCTGTCCGGCGGCGTCGATTCCTCAGTCGCCGCGGTCCTGATCCACGAGGCCATCGGCGACCAGTTGACCTGCGTTTTCGTCGATCATGGGCTGCTGCGCGCGGGCGAGGCGACGGAGGTGGTCGACCTGTTCCGCGACCACTACAACATTCCGCTGATACACCGGGATGCCGGCGAACTTTTCCTTGGCAAGTTGGCCGGGGTCAGCGATCCGGAGGCCAAGCGTAAGATCATCGGCGCAACTTTCATCGATGTTTTCGACCAGGACGCGGGGCGGATCGGCGCCGACTTCCTGGCACAAGGAACGCTCTATCCCGACGTGATCGAATCGGTTTCCTTCACTGGCGGCCCCTCGGTCACCATCAAGTCGCACCACAACGTGGGTGGTTTACCGGCCCATATGAAGCTCGATTTGGTCGAGCCCCTGCGTGAGCTTTTCAAGGACGAGGTTCGGGTTCTGGGCCGTGAACTCGGCCTGCCGGAAACTTTGGTCGGGCGCCATCCCTTTCCGGGACCCGGCCTGGCCATTCGCGTGTTGGGCGAGGTCACGCCCGAACGATGCGCGGTTCTGCGCAAGGCCGACGCGATCTATTTGGATGAGATCCGCAAGGCCGGACTCTACGACGCCATCTGGCAGGCCTTCGCCGTGTTGCTGCCGGTCAAGACGGTGGGTGTCATGGGCGATGCGCGCTCTTACGAATCGGTCTGCGCCCTGCGTGCCGTGACCTCAAGCGACGGTATGACCGCGGAAAGCTATGCCTTCGATCACAGCTTTCTCGCCAATGTCGCGACGCGCATCGTTAACGAAGTGCGCGGCATCAATCGCGTCGTCTACGACGTGACGTCGAAGCCGCCCGGCACGATCGAGTGGGAATGATCTGCATTGTTTCCGAGCCTATCGGCAAGTACGGCCCATCGTGCCTCTCACTCGCAGGCGCAAGAGAAAATGTAACGACGCGCACAGTGCCGCCGCCGAAAAGAGGCTGGCCGGCTCGGCAGAAAACCGGCGGATGCGTTAGCCCACCACGACGTGTTCAAAGGACTTCGGCGCTTTGGTCAGCACGCGCGGAGCGTCCGCGCCGACGACGACCGTATCATCGATGCGAAAACCACCTACGCCGGGGAGGTAAATTCCTGGTTCGGCGGAGTACACTTCATTTTCGAGAAGAGCACGGGAGTTGAACGGCATGTCACCCGGATATTCGTGACCAACTTGGCCAACGCCATGACCGGTGCGGTGCAGTACATTCTCATGGAATCCCGTTCTGGCAAACACCGCGCGTGCGGCGGCATCTATGTCTTGAACCGCATTGCCCGCCACCATCTGTTCGATCGACGCTTCATTAGCCTCGAGCGCGGCGTCAAAGGCCTTACGTTGCACATCTGATGGATTTCCGCAAAACAGCGTACGCTCATTTTCAATTGTCACGCCATTCAATCGGGGAATGATGATGTTGACAATGCCGTGGCCGTTTTCGATTTGCGCCCCTGCCTGCCCTCCATCGCCGTGGGGCGAAGAGGACGACGGGCCACTAAGGGTGTAAAACCGCAGCTCGAAATTTTCGCCGGGAAAAATATCCGCCGCCCTCATAAATGCCATACGCGCAATCGTATAGTCCAGATCATGCACCAGGCGGCCGGGGCGTATTTCTTCAAGATACCGCTCCTGAATCCAATCGCTGAATTGACTGATATCCGCCATCACCGCTATTTCTTCTTGGTGCTTGACCCAACGCAGGCTGCGTGTGCCCTCAACCAAAGTGGTGAACCGGGTTTCGGGGTGGGCTTTGATGATCGTCTCGGTCCAGCCGGAGCTAATGTCGATTCCAAGCGAAGCACCGGCTAACCCGGTTGCGTCAATCGCATCGACCAGAAGTTCGGCAAAGCTTTTTCGGCTGCGCGTATCGCGTTCATCCAGAGGGAATTCACAATAGATGCTAACGTCGTCCACCCAAAAATTATCGCGCTGCCGGGCAAATCCAATGTGCCCGGTCGAAAGCGCATTCATCACCGCATGAGGCTTACCATCTCGCGGGATAATCATCGCAATCGGACGCTCCCATGGCTGGACATCCACATGGAAATTGGAAAAGAACTGAAAAAAATCGGCGCTGAACACGACGAAACCGTCCAGGTTGTACTCATCCATTAGCTGGTTCAAACCATCGCGGCGGTATTGGTAAACGTCTTTCGACAGAAAGCTCATTTTCTTGAACCTTTCATGGCAGTGATGGGGTCGCCCCATGCCGCCCACCGCTTCAGCCTGTGTTGGAAAACTAGACCGCATAAAGCAGTTGCGCGGGTCATGGTGGGAGCGGGGATGAACGGCAACGCTGGGCGAAGTCGCGCATTGGCGGCAGAGGAAATTCAGCCAAATTTCTTGAGTCCCATCATTGAGAAACGAGCCCGCCGAGGTCAACTTTTTCCAGCACACATTGAAGCGCCGGAGCTATAAAGGGAAGGGCGAGGCAAAGCATGTCAACGAAATTCCGGCACCATGGCGCGACACTCAAATTTCCTTCGCGACAAAGCGAGCGCTCAGATCTTGTTCGCCTTCACATGAACTCTTATGTCGCGATCGGATGCCTCGGCATAGCCGAGTTAGTCTTCCCCGCCAAAGATCGGGAACACGCCGGTTGGACCGCAAAAAGCCATGACCTGTTCGTACAGCCACTGGGTGCTGGTGGTCCGCAAGTGTGCAGGCAAGAACGCGACCGCGATCAGCATTATCCCGGCCGCAATAACGTGGATGGTGTACTTACGCCGCATACGTTCCGTTCCGGTTGTCGCGCTGCCCGTCAGTGAACGTGCACATCTTTGGTCACCGAGAGTGCCGCGTCGCCTATGGCCATGACGCGATGGTCGTTCGCATTGAGGGTAACGGTAACCTGTTTTGCCCTTTTGCGAGCGCACCAATGTGAAACCATGGGCCATGGATACGCGCTAATTTGACTCCGTTGATATAGACGTGCGCGTGACTCTCGCCGTCTTTGTGCGGTCGGTTGACACTCTCTGGCGCGAAGCGAAAGTTGGACGCCTGGATGTGCAGGTTCCAACCGCTCACCGCGTCCATGGCAATCACGAAATCCAAGTCGGGGACCGTGGGGCCGCTCGGCACCCTAACCATCTCGCCATGTTGGTGGGCGCCTTTGTCGTGGCCATCGCTCATTTCCGCATGCTCGGCATGAGTCTTGGGCTTGTTATCCGCAAGAACGGGTGCGGCCAGGAGCACCAGGACCCAGCCCATTGCGATATAACGTGCCACCATCCTGTAATCTTTCTGCTGTACCCGCTTGAGACGGTCCTAGATATCATTTGCTGTCCACGCAGAAAACCTTCGTGCGGCAGGTCCGACCCTCGCCCTATCTCCGGGAGGCGGCGCAGGAGGTGGCCGCTTCGGGCCGGCCGCGGCCGTTAGGTGTATTTCACGACCGCCCGCTTGATTTCCCTAAGGAGCTGTGCGCCGACATCGCCGCCGGTGCCCTGGATCCGATTCTTAAAGACGGTGCGAATTGCGTCGATATGCGCCTCAATCAGCTTCAAGGTGTTGTCACCGATGAGCATGTCGGGATTGTCGGTCGCGCCAATCAGCGACATCCCGAAGTCGGTGATCAACTGGTAGTCGAAGGTCCCGCCTTGATTGTGCAGTTCATGCGCGATCCGGTTTATATTTGCGACATGCGTGCGGTTGCTCTTGAGCGGCGCATCGGCGGGCGTCAGGGCCGCCAAGGACGTCGCCATCGATTCGATATACTTCTCGACCCAGGCGGCATAGTCGCCAACCAGTTCCTGAATGCGCTCCTCCGCCGCGCGGATTACCTCGGGATCGAATTCGACCGGACCGCGCATTGCTTCTGGGCCGAGCTTGACGCGGACGCGGTTGTCCGGGCGGAAGTGGATGGCCCGTACGTTGTCGCGCAGGGTGCGTATATTCGAACCCGGCCTGACGGTCTGAATCTGGTGGGGCGTGGTTTGCCGGCGCTCCTCCTCGATTGGGAGAGTCGTCCGCTGCGGCTCCCCTTCGGCCGGGAGGGTCGTCCGTCGCCGATCAGGCCCGAAGTAGCCCTGTGCCAAGATGAATTGATGGTTCGCATTGACGATGGACAAGACCTTGTCGGCCAGGGACTGGACCGAGAAGGGCTTGGCCAGCACGCCATTGACTCCCGCGTCGCGCGCCTCCTGAACCACGTCCCGGCTGGCCGCGCCGGAGACCATGACGAAAGGCACGAAGCGGTCTGGCGCACCTTCGCCGGTCCGGACCCAGCGCAGGAAAAGATTGCCGTCAATCCCCGGCATCATGTAGTCGGAAAGAATCAAATCGACCTCGCCCAGGCCAGCCGCGATCCGCTCGGCACCGCGCAGCTTCAGACGTTCGATGGCAGCCGCGCCGTCGGCCTCCTCAACGATTCTTCTGACTCCGAACACACGGAGCGCCGAGGAAAGTAACCTGCGCATGAAGGCGTTGTCGTCGACGACGAGAACGCAGATTCTCTCCCAATTCAGGTTCGCCATGACGGATACGATGCTCGTGCTTGCGCTATTCTCGGATGATGGCGGTGAGGCGACGGAATATCAAAAGGATTGAGTCCGGCAGGCCGGACTGCAAACCGAGAAAAGCACGCCTGGCCAGGATCAGGTCAGCCACCAACTACCGCACCGACCGCCTGCGATGTAAAAAACTCGCCGCGATCACGTTGGACATGCGGGTGTCGCTCTGCCGCGATGCCCCGCGCTTAACCGCTCCTGGGGCTAACGCGTCAGTCCGCACCAGTTTGGTCGATCTGCGCCAATCTCCTGTTCGCCTCGCGGAGCCGGTCGAACAAGACCTTCAATAAGTCGATGGCTTCGTCTGGGTTCTTGCGAAGCATGTCCAAGAACTCCGCTGGCGTAACCGGTGCGCACACCACCCTACTCAGAGCCAAGGCACTAGCAGAACGGGGCTGGTTGTCGATCGCGCCCATTTCGCCGACATACTCGCCGGCGCCAACCACTGCGATCTCCTTCGCGTTGGCCGTTTCGTAGCCTTTCATGATCTGAACTTTACCGGAAATGATCAGATAGGCGGCGTCGCTCGCCGATCCCTCTCGGAAGATCACGTCGCCTGGCTCGTAATTCGGCCATGCCATTATGCTGAACTCCAATCTTCGGGAAAGCTATCCGCGGGCGGGCGCTGTGTCACGGGGTTATCCCTTGGTCTCGGCTTTGTCCACATAGCGCGTCAGGTCTAATATGGAGACGGGCCCCACCCAAACCTCACTTTTTCTTCGGCAGGCGCCGCAGGACGCGGTCGCTCACGGCCGGGGGCAGGGCGGCAATCAAGCGGACCAAGGCGTACATGGGCCACGGAAAGGCAATGCGGGCCCGGTTGCGAGCCAGGCCGCGCCGGATAATGCCGGCGGCCCTCTCGGCACTCATTAACATGGGCATGGGAAAGTCGTTGACCGCGGTCATGGGGGTTTCGACATAGCCGGGACAGATCACGCTGACGCCGATTCCGTCTTGATGTAGATGGCCGCGCAGGGCCTCGCCCCAGACCCGCACGGCGGCCTTACTGGCGCAATAGGCCGGCGCGCCCGGAAAGCCGCGAAACGCCGCGAGCGAGGCCATGACGGCAACCTGCCCACGCCGGCGCGCCCGCATACGAGCCACCGCGGGCAGCACGGTATCGATCGCGCCTTCGACGTTGATCGCCATGATCCGGCGGATCTGGACCTCGCTCTCTCCCGCACCGCCGGTTCCGGCCGAGATGCCGGCATTGGCGATCACCAGATCGAGCGGCGCACGTTCATCGGCCGCCGCAATCCAATCCGATAGGGCGGCCCGGTCCAAGACGTCGACGGCCCGCGCCTCGGCTTCGGCACCCGCATCGCGGCAGGCGGCCGCAACCGTCGCCAGCCGACCCGCGTCGCGCCCACCGAGCGCTAAGGTGACACCCGGCGCGGCGTAGGCCCGGGCCAAGGCCGCGCCTAGGCCGCTGGACCCACCGGTGATGAGGATAGATCGGGGCTGATTGAAGACCATTCTCCATAAATGGCGGCCCTGCGGGACGGGCACAAGTTTCTCGGCGCCTTGTTGCTGAAATGTCCGGGGGCTATAAAGACGCGCGCTCCATCTCCGCCGCGCCGCAAATTCAGGATACCGCCGTGACCGCCAAAACTGCCCCCCTTGCCAGCATGACAGGCTACGCCCGACAGGAGGGCGGCGACGGCTTACTGACCTGGACTTGGGAACTGAAAAGCGTGAACGGCCGCGCGTTGGACGTGCGATGCCGTATTCCTTCCGGTTACGAGGCCTTGGAGCCGGTGGCACGATCTATCGCCCAAAAGCACTGCACCCGCGGAAACCTGCAGATTTCGCTGAACGTCAACCGGGGCAAGCTGCCCCGTCAAATGCGTCTCAATCGGGAGGCGTTGGATCAAGTTGTCGCCATGGTGACCGCCCTGGAAACCAGTGTGCGCGCGGAGCCGCCGCGCTTGGACGCCTTGCTCGCCTTTCCCGGCGTGATCGAGGTCGGCGAGGAAGAGGAAACCAAGGAGCAGCTCGACATCCGCGAAGCGGCCATGGAGGAGGACCTGATCCTGGGGTTGGAAGCCTTGACTGCCATGCGGCGCGGCGAGGGGGCCCGGCTCAAGTCACTAATTGGGACGCAACTAGACGATATCGGCCGTTTGAGCGAGGCGGCGGCGGACAGCGCCTCGGTCCGGCCAGAGGCGCTGCGTGAGCGCCTGCGCAAACAAATTGAGGAATTGCTTCAGGCTTCGCCCGCCCTGCCGGAGGAGCGTCTGGCCCAAGAGGCGGCGCTGCTCGCCACAAAGGCGGATGTTCGCGAAGAGCTGGACCGTCTGCGCGCTCATGCTGCGGCCGCGCGGGAACTGGTTGCGGAGGGCGGTGCCATCGGTCGGCGGCTCGATTTTCTGTGTCAGGAGTTCAATCGGGAAGCGAACACCTTGTGCTCCAAGGCGGGCGACCTGGCACTGACCCGGATCGGCTTGGATTTGAAGGCGGTGATTGACCAACTTCGCGAACAAGTACAAAACATCGAATAGCGCGCGGGGGGTGTCGCCAGTTCATGGCTCAGAGCACGTTCCAGGGCACAATCAAGCGGCGCGGCCTGATGCTGGTGCTATCCTCGCCGTCGGGCGCGGGCAAGACGACGATCTCGCGAAAGCTGCTGCATCTCGAGAAAAACCTGACCCTTTCGGTCTCGGTGACCACCCGCTCGAAGCGGCCCAAGGAGCGTGACGGCGTCGATTACCACTTTATCGACCAAGCGGCCTTCGACCGCATGGTCGAGCAAGGTGAGTTGCTGGAGCACGCGACCGTGTTCGGCAACGCCTATGGCACGCCACGGGCCGCCGTGGCGCGGGCGCTGGACCAGGGGAGCGACGTGCTCTTCGATATCGATTGGCAGGGCACCCAGCAGGTCGCCGAGACCGCGCGCGAAGATCTGGTCAGCCTGTTTATCCTGCCGCCCAGCACGGGCGAGCTCGAACGGCGGCTGCGTGCCCGCGCCCAGGACTCCGAGGATGTGGTCCAGGGCCGCATGGCCAAGGCAGCCGACGAGATGAGCCACTGGGCCGAGTACGATTACGTGATCGTGAATACCGACATCGCAGCCAGCGTCGCCGACGCGCAAAAGGTTCTGCATGCCGAGCGCCTGAAGCGCGAGCGCCAGGTGGGCTTGCGCGATTTTGTCGAAGGCCTGCGCACCGGCGACTAGGCTTGTCCGTTAGCTGGCCCCGTTGGTTAAGTCGTCCAGGGCCCTGGCCAGGGCGCAAAACGCCGAAACCTCCAATTCTTCCGCCCGGGCAGTTTCGGTCACGCCGGCGGTGTCGATAAGGGCGCTGGTCTCGACCCCCAGGCTCTTTAGACTTTGCCTCAGCATCTTGCGGCGCTGACCGAAGGCAGCGGCGGTGACGCGCTCCAGGCTTTCCATGCGGGCCGACCCCAAGGGCTGAGGCCGCGGCCAGAGGCCGACCACGCTGGAGATCACTTTCGGGGGCGGGGTGAAGGCGCGCGCCGGCACCTCGAACAAGGGGCGCACCTCACAGAGCCACTGGGTAATGACGCTCAAGCGGCCGTAGTCCTTGGTCCGTGGTGCAGCGGTTAGGCGGTTGGCGACTTCTTTCTGAAACATAAGCACCAGGCAGTCGAAGCTGTCGGGCGCGCGATAGACTGCGGTCAGCCAACGCAACAGCAGGGGCGTTGCGACGTTGTAGGGCAGATTGGCCACGACCCGGCGCGGTGGTGCGCCCAGGTCGGCGGCGTCGATCTCCATTGCATCGCCTGAGACGAGCTCAAGGCGCGCCGGATAGGCCGCGGCCAAATCGGTCAGAGCGGCGAGGCAGCGTGCGTCTTTCTCGATCGCGATGACCCGGCCGGCCCCCTCGGCCAGCAAGGCGCGCGTCAGGCCGCCAGGACCGGGACCGATTTCGATCACCGTACCAGCGGCCATATCCCCGGCGGCGCGCGCGATGCGCCCGGTCAGGTTGAGATCGAGCAGGAAGTGCTGGCCCAGTCCCTTACGCGCGCTCAAGCCGTGGCGCGCTATGACCTCCCGCAGCGGCGGCAGGGCTGGAGGGGTATCAGGCAAGGGCCTTCGGCGAGGTGGGGACTCTGGCAGCAGCACGGGCTCTGGCCATGCTACGGGCCGTAACGAGCGCCGCGATCAGACTGGCCGGATTGGCAACGCCCTGACCGGCGATGCTGAGGGCCGTGCCATGGTCGGGCGAGGTGCGCACGATGGAAAGTCCGAGCGTGATATTCACGCCTCGTTCGAAATCGATAGTCTTGAGGGGAATCAGGGCTTGATCGTGATACATGCACAAGACGGCGTCGTACCGCGCGCGCGCGTTGGCATGAAACAAGGTATCGGCCGGTTCCGGCCCGAACGCCTGGATACGCTCGGCGCGCAGAGCGGCAACCGCGGGGGCGATGATCTGGGTCTCCTCGTTTCCCAAGGCCCCATGTTCTCCCGCGTGCGGGTTCAGCCCGGCAACCGCGAGACGCGGCGCCGCGACACCGAAATCCCGTCGCAGCGCGTGGGCGGTTACCTGCCCGGCATGGACGATCGCGTCGCTGGAAAGGCCCGCCAAGGCCTTGGCAAGCGGCAGATGCACCGTCACCGGCACAACCCGCAGGCCAGGACAGGCCAGCATCATGACCGGTGCCTGGTCGCTTCCAACCAGAGCGGCCAAGAATTCGGTGTGTCCGGGGTGCGGGAAGCCCGCGCCGTACAGTGCCTTCTTGTGGATCGGATTGGTCACTACGGCCGCCGCCTCGCCTGCGGTGGCGAGCGCAACCGCCCGCTCGATCGATTCAATCACCGCACGGGCATTGGACGGATTAGGCTGGCCGGGCTGCACCGGCGCAGGCAAGGCCAACGGCAGAACCGGTAACGCACGGTCAAAGACAGCGGCGGCCTCGCTGGCCTGGGAAATCGGTGCGACCGGAACCTCAAGGCCCAAGCTGCCCGCCAGATTGGTCAAACGCTGCGGATCGTCGACCAGGAAGAATGGCCCAGACCGGTCATTGGACTCGCCGCGCCCATCCGTCTGGGCGGCGCGCCACGCCATAAGGGCGATTTCGCCGCCAATCCCCGCTGGCTCACCCATGGTCAAGGCTGTCGGCGCGGCATCGGCGCGGCCGTCGCCGCGCCGATCCGGTGTCATATCCGGATGTCCACGTTGGCGTCGCGGCGCAGATCGCGCATGAAACGGCGCACCTTGATGTTCAGCCTCTCGTCGGACAGCCTTTGGCTGATCCGCCCGCGATCGATATCGGAGTCTTCCCGGTCGCATACGACCAAGAGGCTAATACCGGCGGGCAGGGCGACCGGTTGGCTGACCTGCCCCTTGGAAAGGCCCTGGACGGCCTCGCGCACCGGGGGCGGCAACTCCGCCAGCTTCATCCGTCCCAGACTGCCCGAGCCGGGCGACCCGATTTGCTCGGCCAAGCTATCGAAATCCTGACAGCCTGTGACCTTGGGCCGTACTTCTTGAGCACGAGCAATGGCAGCCTCTCGCTGCTCAGCGCCCGGGTTCGGCGGCAGAGCGAAAAGGATTTGTTTAAGGTCCAGGGTGACATCGCCTTGTGCGCTTTGGCGTTGATTCTTTAGCCAAATGATGTGGTATCCGGATAGGGTACGTATGGGCCGTGAAATCTGCCCCGGCCGTAACAATTCAACAGCGGCATCGATTTCCTCCGACATCTGGCCTTTTCGAATCCAGCCGACCTCTCCATTTCGCGCCGCCGTGGCGGATTGGGAGAACTCACGCGCCAGGAGGCGGAAGTCGGCGTTAGCGCGCAATTGCTCCAGGAGTCGCTCGGCATTGCGGCGGACCTCCTCGTCTTGGCCAGGGTTGTCGACCCTCAAAAATATCTCGGAAAGCTCCCACATGACCGAGCCTCGGTTGGCCCGGATACGCTGTACCGCATCGTTGACCTCATCCTGAGAAACCTGGGCGGATGGACGGATTCTTCGCGCGATCAAAGCCTGCCAGACAATCTGCGCCCGAATCTGGCTCATCATAGATTCGGACATGATTCCGCGCGATTCCAAGAGCCGCTGGAATTGCGCCCGGGACATATTGTTTTGCTTGGCAATATCGTCCATGGCCGTCTGAACCTGCGCCTCCGTAACTTTGATGTCGAGGCGCTCGGCCTCCTGAGCCTGAAGCCTTTCGTCGATCAAGTTGCGGACGACCTGAGACAGCATGCGTTGGCGCAGCTTAGGCGAATCCTTCTGTCCGGTGGCCAGGATAGACAGCAGAAGGCGCTGCTCGACATCGAGCATTGAGACGATTTCGTCGTTGACGACGGCCGCCGCGCGTAATGTCTGTTGGGCTGCGACCGTACCGGGTAGACAGATGAACGATACCGCCATCGGTAGCATGAGAGCCATGGCGGCGGCCTTAACGAACTGCGGAATACTCGGTGGCACGATGACTATTTTCCTATTTATCTTCCAGCGCCGGCAGCCCAGCGGCTAAAATATAGGCGCCGCGAGACAGCGGCACAACGCGTGCCCGCCATGCCTATTGCCCGGAATCCACACCCGTGGTGGAGACCCCCCCGAGGTGCTTAAAGACCACGCTGACGAAGAAGGCATCCTCTGGCTCGATCTCGCGGTCAGAGAAGAAATTACGCTCGGCTACGCCGGTAATCAGGAAGCACTCGTCGTGATAGGTCAAACCGAACCGGGCCTGCAGTGTTTCGCTTTCGTCGATGTCGATCAAATGGCTTCCGAATACCGACCAGTATCTGGAAAACTTGGAGCTCACTGTCCAATTTAATTCCTCACGGTTGCCGAACTCACTCTCGCCCGGCTCACTGGCAACGAAGGTGTAGTCGAGATTGAGATTGAGGGCGGGCGGGCCGATCGTGAGATCGACCTCGTTCCGACGGGCCGAGAAATCATCCTTGTCTAGCCGGGTCCGGTAAGTCAGGTCGATCTCGTGCGTTGGGGCGATCTGAACCCTGCCCACCAAGTCCGACAGGTCGTCGGACACACCAGATCCGACGGCGAAAACGCCTGGCTCGTTAAAGCGATAACTTTGTCCAAGAAAGGCGCTCACGAAACCGCCTTCCTCCCCATGGGCGGTCCACTTCAAACCGTAATCGACGCGCGATCCCGGATCGATCCGGTCGCGGCCCGCAAACCGGTTGAGGCTGAATAGGTTGGTGTCGTCGAATTCGAAATCCAGGCTGTCCTCGTTCGGGATCACGTTCGGGTTCGAACCGTTTGGCGCCAAAACAACCTGTGCCATGGGTTGAACCACTTGATGGACGCTCCCCGAACTACGGACCCAGGGATATCGCCAGTTTGCCGCCAATTGGGGAAACATTCGGCCGGTCACTTCATTTTCTGTCTCGCCCGATGGATTTACCTCGTTGCTCCCCGGGGCCACTCCGTTAACCCAATAGCCGTCCGCTTGAACCTGGGCGGTAAAAGTGTAGACCTCACCGAATTCACTGTTATAGGGAAGTTCCCAAGCGGTGATGGTTGAGATCCGGCGGCTATCCCGACCGTCGTCCCGGGTCAGAATCAAGAAATCACCGTCGAAGGTGTACCGGCCGCCGGCAGCACCAGGCTCACTGACGAAATTGTAGTCGACTAAGGGTAAAATGATGGGCGTTTCGGACTGAATATCGGTCGCACGCAAGCCCTGGTATGCATAGGCATTGGCACTCAAGTAATTGCGGCCGTTGAAACCCTCGGCGAAGGCGCGAGAGGTCAGCGTGCGGTCATCGGAAAAGTTATAGATCCGCATGTAGGTATCGTCGGTGGACCGCTGAATATCCGCGCCGGCACGCCAAGTGTCTGTTAGGTCGTACCGAATAGAACTATCTATATGGCCGCGAAAGCTATCTGTCTTAATGGTGCCGTCGCTTCGAGTGCGATCCGCGATCGTACCACTGCCTCGCAGCTGAAGCTCGGCATCTGGAAACAGGTGGCGGTATCGCCCTGTCATGACGATACCTTGCTTGCCGGTAATGATCGGCGCGATGGTCGCATCGCGGTTCGTGCCGATCGCCCAATAGTAGGGTTGCTGAAAAGTGGTGCCCAGAATCTCGGAACTGCCGAAGGTCGGCGCTAGGAAACCGGACTTGCGCTCGACTGTCGGATCGGGGTGCTCGAAATACGGTAGGTACATAACCGGCACACCGAACATCTCCATCCAGGCATCCCGGTATATAATGACTTTTTCTTCCTGATCGTGTTCGATCTCGACCGCCTTTAGCTGCCACAGAGGCGCCCGCGTAGGATCCTCGCGGCACAATTCACAGGGGCTGAACACACCCTTGCGAAACACGGTCTTGCGCCCGCCGCTGCGTAGGCCGTTGGCGGCCGCGAGACGACTACGATCCGTTAAGAGAACCCGAATGTCGCGGATAAAGCCTTCGCGCATGTCGTCGGTCAACTCGACGAAATCCGCGAAGAGGATTTCGCCACTCGGCTCCATCAAGGTGATGTTGCCGGACGCGGTAACAACCTCGGTGCGTTGGTTGAAAGTGACGGTATCGGCCAGCAAGACGCGCTCACCTTGGGCAACCTCGACATTGCCTTTGGCGGTCACCACGGCCAAGTTTTCGTCGTAGGTCAGCTCATCGGCGCTGATCAGAGCCGGCATCTCGGTATCGAGATCTTGCGCCAACGCGGGTCGGGAGGGAATGTCCGCTGCGGTTAAGGCAGCGAAAACCGCGGCCGCCCCAGCAAGCGCTCGAAGCGCCGACTTTAGATTGGTCGGCGTCATTAAGCGCTATCCGTCTTCCAGGTGCAGCAACATGGCGATGCCGAGCATGAGACTGACCCCCGCAGGCGTCCAGGCCGCTAGGATCACCGGAATCTTAGCTGACAGGCCCAGGGCGAAGACGAAATTAGATAGGAAATAAACCAGAAAACCGGCCAAAACCCCGCCCAGAATAATGAGACCGACCCGACCGCGGCGTTGCGGGCGAAGGGAGAACGTCGCGGCCAGCAAGACCATAGCAGCGAAGAGCAGGGGGATGGCGAGCAGACGGTGAAACTGCAACTTATGGCGAACCGCCGAAAACCCAGCGTTCTCCAAGAGCTCGATGAAGCCGGGCAAACTCCAAAACGATATAGTTTCCGGCGGTGCGAAACTGTCCATGATCTTTTCTCGGGTGAGATCGGTGGTCAGCTTGAGAGTCTCGAATGTCTTCGGCGCCCCGCCGGGGACCGATTGCAGGACATCGAAAAGAACCCAGGACCTGTCTTCGAGTTCGGCCCGCTCGGCGTCTATACGTTCACGGAATCGATCCTGCTCGCCAAATCGAAACACGATCACTCCGTACAGAACGACGGGGTCGCTAGTCACGCGCTGAGCATGGATCACAGACTGGCCATCCTGGTCCGCTTGGCGCAACCACAACCCACTCTGCGACACTGCCAGAGTGCTGGTCTTGTTGTGAATGTATTGCGCCTCCATCTGCTCGAAGCGCCCCAGCAGGACCGAAGCAACCGGGTTCAACAGGGCCACGGTCACAATGCCGACCAGGATGGCGACTCCCAGGACCGGGGCCAGAAGTTGCCAAATCGATACCCCGGCGGCGCGGGTCACGACCAATTCGTGGGACCGGGTCAGGCGCCAGAAACAAGTGAACCCGGCCAAGAGCACAGTGAAGGGCATGACCTCTATGGCCAAGTGCGGCAGTTTCAACAGCACCATACGGAAGACCACGCCGAGCGACGCGTTCTTGCTGGCCAGACGATCCAGCAGATCGACCGTGCTTATCAAAAAGATAACCCCGGTCAGACCGAACAGAAAACTGGCGTACCAAAAGCCATATTGGCGCGCCAAATAGCCCGAAAGAGTGCCGGAGAGGCGCAGCCGGCGCATTCCTGGAAAGTGCAGCGCGCCGGTCATGTCGGCACGGCCGGCGGGCCCGCGGTGCGGGGAACGTTTCGTCGCGGCACCCGCAAGAGGGCATAGAGGCTGGCTAGGATCGGCACGATCACGCCGGCGTACATGACCGGAATGGCATGGGCGCTCCGTGTCGCCAGGTCGTGAAGCGCGAGCGCCTGGGCCTCTAGGACGGCAACCAGCAGGATAGCCAGGAGGACGCGGCGTGTCTGCCCGCGGCGGTTGAACTCACCGGCTAGAAGCGCAGCCAGGCCGATCAACACAAAGCAAAGACTGTAGAGCGGCATGACCAGACGTTGATGCCCTTCCGCGACGAGCTCGCTCCGATAGGCGATATCGCCGGGATGGCTGCCGGGAATGAACAGCTCGGTTATGAAGCGTTCCTTGGGTTCGCGCCATCGGGTGTGCACGGTTTCCTGAAGCCGCGCCAATTCGACCGTATAACGATCGAAATAGAGCATGGAGACCTGCCCGTTCTCCGCGTTCCTTTGTTGCCGGTTGCCATTCAGCATGACCACCCGCGGACCGTCTTCACTGTGCACCATGGCCCCCCTCTCGGCCATCATGGTAACCGGATTTTCCGGCTCGCGGGTGTCGTGCACCAGGATACCCAGGAGTTCGCCTTTCGCGGTGCGATCGCGGACGTAGACCGTGATCCCATCGGTTACCGTGTTGAATATGCCTTCCTGAAGCAGAACCGTGGTGAAATCGCTCCGCAGTTCGTACTGCAAGTCTTTGAAGGCCCGGTATGAGGCGGGCAGGAAATACAGCGATATGCTGTAAACAACCAGAGTAACCAGTAGGCCCAGGCGCAGCGCCGGACGGGCCAATTGCATTTGCGACAGGCCAGCGGCGCGCAACACCACCAGTTCGCTGTCCATGACCATCTTGTAATATATGAAGAGTACCGAGCAGAAAGCCGCGATGGGTAGGACGATGCCGATAAAGGATGGCAGAAGAAGGGTAATAAAGGAGAAGAACGTCGACGCCGGCAAACCGCGGTTGACGATGAAATCGATCAAGCGCAGTGACTGGGTCAACCAGACGGCAAAAGTCAGGCCGACCGTGACTGCGATTGTGGCAGCCAGGACCTGAGCAAATATATATCGATTGATCGCCTGCATTTGGCGCACAAGATAAACGCGGGCCGGACAAAGGAAAAGCCGCTTCGACCGATCCAGAAATCTAGCCGGGCGCCCATGACAAGCGTTGACATGCCTGTGCTTCGCCGGATATCGCAATGCCTTGGCCTTTGCGCGTCGCCCAGGCCAAGCCGTGGGACGGTGATTTGGCGCTGCTCCCGAATACTTCCACTCATCGTACCAAGGGGTCGTCTATGCCACTCAAGATCAGCTTCGCCGCGCCGAAATTACCGAAAACAGGCGCCGTCGCCGTTGGGGTGCTGGAAGGGCGGAAGCTTTCGCCGAGCGCGGCCGCCTTGGACAAGAGCACCGGTGGCCTCATTGCCCGCGCAGTCAAGCAGGGCCGGTTTTCCGGCAAAACCGGGCAAATCCTCGAACTTGTGGCACCGGGCGGCTTGGGCAACAGCCGAATCCTGCTGGTCGGCGTGGGCAAACCTGGCGCCCTGAAGGACCTGGACGCGGAAAGCATCGGTGGTTCTTTGGTTGCCCGCCTGAACGGCACCGGCGAGCAAAGCCTCACTATCATGGTCGATTCGGTCGAGGAGTTCTCACAGGCCCCGGCGCATCGCGGCGCGCTGTATGCCCTGGGCGCCAGCCTGCGCGCCTACCGCTTCGACAAATACAAGACGAAGGAAAAGCCCGACGACAAGCCAAGCCTGAAATCCATCACTGTGATGACCGCCAATCCAGCGGTTGCGACCCGCGCGTCCGCCGCCTTGCAAAAGGTCGCGGAGGGCGTAATCTTCACACGGGACCTTGTCTCTGAACCAGCAAACATAATACATCCCAAAGCACTGGCCGCCGAAGCTAAGAATTTAGAGAAACTCGGCGTGAAGGTTCAGATAATGGGCGAGCGCGAGATGCGCAAGCTAGGGATGGGGGCGCTCTTGGGCGTTGGCCAAGGCTCGGCTGAGGAAGCTCAACTTTTGGTCATGCGCTGGAACGGCACCGGCGGGGCCGGTGGCAGTGCGGCCAAGAAGGTGGCCGCCAAGGGCCCAAGTGCCAAGGGTCAAGGCCCGGTCGCCTTCGTCGGCAAGGGGGTTACCTTCGATACCGGCGGTATCTCAATCAAGCCGGCCGGCGGCATGGAAGACATGAAATGGGACATGGGCGGTGCCGGCGTGGTCATCGGCCTGATGCGGGCCCTGGCCGGGCGCAAGGCCAAGGTCGACGTGGTCGGTGTCTGCGGCCTAGTTGAGAACATGCCCTCGGGCACAGCCCAGCGCCCGGGCGATATTGTGACCTCCATGTCGGGCCAGACCATCGAGGTCATCAACACGGATGCGGAAGGCCGCCTGGTCCTGGCCGATGCCCTCTGGTACACGCAGGAAACCTTCAAGCCCCGCGCCATCGTCGATCTGGCGACCCTTACCGGGGCGATCATCATCGCCCTCGGCCACGACCACGCGGGTCTGTTTTGCAACGATGATAAGATGTCTGATCAGTTGATCGCCGCCGGAAAGGGCGTTGGGGAGCCAGTTTGGCGGCTGCCCTTGGCCGAACTCGGCGAATCCTACGATAAGGAGATCAACAGTGATGCCGCCGACATGAAGAACGTCGGCAACCGGGCCGGAGGCTCCATCACCGCCGCGCAGTTCCTGCAGCGTTTCATTCAGAAGGGCACGCCTTGGGCCCATCTGGATATCGCCGGGACGACATGGGCGAGCAAGGACAAGCCGACCGTGCCCAAGGGCGGCACCGGTTTCGGCGTGCGTCTGCTCGACCGCTGGGTCGCGGAAAATTACGAGAAGTAGGCCGAGGCACGGACAGGCCGGAGGTTAATGGACGCAGTCATGACCGAGGTCCGCTTCTATCATCTAACTCGCAGCACCTTGGAATCCGCGCTGCCCAAGATGCTGGAGAAAACCCTGGAGCGCGGTCAGCGCGCGGTCGTCCTAGCCGGTTCTCCGGAGCGGGTCGAGGCACTCAACGCCTATCTATGGACCTATAACGATCGCAACTTCCTGCCCCATGGCTCGGCCCGGGACGGTCGAGACGAGGGACAGCCGATTTGGCTGGGCGACAAGGACGAGCGCCCGAACGACGCTCAGGTCCTGTTCCTGACCGACGGCGCGCGGTCCGAGAAGGTCGGGGATTACGAGCTCTGTGCCGTACTATTCGACGGCAAAGACCCGGATGCCGTCGCCGCCTCGCGCGATCAATGGCGGGTGCTTAAGGATGCCGGCCACGAAGTTACCTACTGGCAGCAGGACGAGGCGGGTAGGTGGGAGCAAAAAACCTGATCGGACAGGTTTAGGCCCAGATTGAATTGGGCCGAGCGGTATCGGGAGCGGCGGCACGTGGCCAAAATACCCAGCGTCACCACGGCGCGTTTGATCCTGGATGCCTTTGCCGGCACCGATGTTCCGGCCCTGGCGGAAATTCTGGCCGAGCCGGAGGTTACGCGCACCATCACCGCTAACGGCTCAACGCCCGAGCGCTGCCTGGCAAGCGCCGAGCAGCGGATCGCCTGGCACAATAAGACTTGGCCCGACCATGGTTATGGCGTTTGGGCCGTCAAGGCGCGGGATGAGACGATCGCGCCGCGTGGGGCGCTTCTCGGTTGGTGCGGCTTCGCGGAACCGGATATCGGCCAGGACCCGGAGATCCTCTACGGCCTGGCGCCACCGTATTGGGGTCAGGGCCTCACCCAGGAGGCGGCGCGCGCGGCCATCGACTGGTTGTTCGCGGAAACACCGTGCTCAGGCGTTTCTGCGGTCATATTCGGTCGCCTTAATCCCGCCTCGGTGGCGATTGCCCAGAAATTCGGTATGACCCTGCGTGGCACCATGCCGATGAGCGATTTCATGTCCCACCTGGCCCTGGCCAAAGACGTTCTGGACTATGAGATTTGGCGATTAGCCGAGGGTCGGTGCCTCGATGCCGAGGCTTTGCTGTTGCAAGCGCCTTACAAAGGCGGCCAGATCGCGAGCCTCGGCTTCGCCGAGCCGGCGGGCGTGGAGCAAGCGTTTTGCGAGGCCGCGCAGGCCCGGGGCGACTACGTAGCGATCGAACGGCCGGAGCTGGATCAGCGGATTCGCGATGCTTTCCGCCAAGGCATGGCGGCGCCTGATCTCGATCGGTATCACTTGCCGCGCGTCGCGTGGCGGTAAGGACGATGAGCATATCAATCGAGAGGATCTCGATACGAATTTTTTCCCAAGCCATCATCGGTTTTGCATACAAGACATGTCCGGTATAATGCGGACAGGCTAGCCGTTACTCAGGAGTAAAGGTATGCGACTGCGACTGACCGGCCTTTCAGGCCTAGGGGTGATGGTCTCGGTTTGCTTCGCGACCGCCCTTCACGCGTCCGAGCCAAGCGCTGCGCCAAACGCGGCAGACATCGAAAACCTCTTCCAGGAGTCGAATTTAGGCTCCTTGACCTGGAGCGGATAACGGCCTCGCGCTGGCACGCTGGGATTGATGCATTGGTGGATTTCGGGCCCTCGCCACCTTCGATCGTGGGGTTTGAGCGGGTGCGCAAGGGCCGGTATCGCGTGTTGTTTAAGCGTGAAGGCCGTGAGTTAGAGGTGCTCCGCGTCACCCCTGTATCCCGCGCGCATTCGTTGCCTGCGAGCGATTGAAAGCGCCCTCGCGCGCTTAGCCCGTTCGGATATCGAACTGATCAGGCGTAGCTGGAGCGCGCAATTTGGGGAGGAACACCGCCTCAGCGCTGCTTAGTCTCCCACTCGGGCGCGATGAAGACCGGCGCGTTTGAGGGGGCGAGGGGCGGGCGGCCCAGGATGATATCCGACCCTTTTTCCCCGACCATGATGCTGGGCGCGTTCAGGTTGCCGTTGGGAATGGTCGGGAAGATCGAGGAATCGACAACCCGCAGGCTATCGATCCCGCGCGCCCGGCAGTCCGGATCGAGCACCGCCATGGGGTCATCCGCCCCGCCGATCTTGCAAGTGCAGGAGGGGTGATAGGCGCTTTCCGCGTTCTGCCGGATCCAGGCATCGATGGCCTCGTCGTCTGTGATCTCGGTACCCGGTTGGATCTCGTCGCCGCGATAGGCGTCGAAGGCCGGTTGGTTGATAATCTCGCGGGTCAGGCGGATGCAGGCCCGGAACGCGGCCCGGTCGTCCTCGTGCTCCAGGTAATTGAAAAGAATCCGCGGCTTGGCCCGCGGATCGGCCGAGGCGATGCGGATATGTCCCCGGCTTTTCGGCTTGTTGGGCCCGACATGGACTTGAAAACCATGGCCCTTGAAGGCCGCGTTGCCGTCGTAGCGCATGGCCGCGGGCAGGAAGTGGTATTGGATGTCCGGCCACTTGAGCCCGGCGCGCGAACGGATGAAGGCGCAGGATTCGAAGTGGTTGGTCGCGCCAAGGCCGCTCTTGAAGAAGAACCAGCGGGCGCCGATCAGGAACTTGTGCCAGGGGTCGAGCTGACCGTTCAACGTGATCGGCTGGGTGCAGCGGAATTGGAAGTAGACCTCCAGGTGGTCCTGCAGGTTCGCGCCGACCCCGGGCAAGTCGTGCACCACCGGCACCCCTGCGTCTTGCAGCACTTGACCGGGGCCAATGCCGGATAGCTGCAAGAGCGTGGGCGAGCCGACCGAGCCGGCCGCGAGGATCACTTCGCACCGGGCCCGCGCGGTCGAGACCTGTCCGTCCCGTTCGTAGGTCACGCCGACGGCGCGACGGTTCTCCAGTACCACATGATGTGTGAGCGTTCCCGTGACCACCTTCAGGTTGGGGCGCGTTCGGGCGGGCCCCAGATAGGCCAGGGCCGTCGAGCAACGCACGCCGTCCTTAACGGTCATGTGCATGGCACCGAAGCCTTCCTGCTGCTCGCCGTTATAGTCCTTGGTTTTCAGGTAGCCGGCTTGCTGTCCTGCCTCGATGAAAGCCCGGTACAGGGGGTTCCGCATCTCGTTGCCGTTGCAGGTGGCGAGCGGACCCTCGCCGCCGCGATAGGCGTCGGCACCGCCCTTCCAGGTCTCGGCCCGGCGGAAGTAGGGCAGGCAATCGCGGTAGGCCCAGCCGGTCGCGCCCTCATCCTCCCACTCGTCGAAGTCGCAGGCGTGGCCGCGCACATAGACCATGCCGTTGATGGACGAGGAACCGCCCAGGCCCTTGCCGCGCGGGCAATGCATGCGGCGGCCGTCCATGTGGGGTTCCGGTTCGGATTCGAAGAACCAGTTGAAGCGCCGCATGTTCATGGGGATTGAGAGCGCGGTCGGCATTTGCACGAAAATGCTGCGATCCGATCCGCCAGCCTCGAGCAGCAGGACGCGAGCCTCGCCGTCCTCGCTCAGGCGGTTTGCCAGAACGCAGCCGGCCGAACCGGCGCCGACAACGATGTAATCAAAGGTCTCAGTTTGGGTCATTCCGGCCTGCTGGAGATGAGCGGCACAGGACTCTAGCTCGGGACGTGCCGCACCTCGTTGTTACGAATCGATATGTTCCGGAAATGCCCGCAAGGCAAAGCGAAAAAAGCCGGAATAGCTTCTACAGTATATGTCCGGTAGGTTCCTCGAATAAAGAACCAGAACCGAGGGGTCGGCGGACCACGTGCTTTCGATCGACGACATTGTCGCGGGCGGTTTGTGCATCGGTTGCGGCCTGTGCAAGAGCATTGCGGGGGCGGAGCGCATCCGTATGGTTATGACGCCCGAGGGCCGGGAGCGACCGGTCGCCGTGGAGCCGCTGTCGCGCGAGGTCTTGGCGACCATCAACGCCGTGTGTCCCGGGACCCAAATCGAGGGCGCCGATCCGAAAGCGATTCCCGATGACGCCGAAACGGACCTGATTTGGGGTCCCGTGATCCCCTCTACTTTGACCATTGCGCATGCCAGCGACCCCGTGGTGCGTCATCGCGGCGCTGCGGGCGGCGTCCTGACGGCCTTGGGGCAGTACCTCCTGCGTAGCGGCGAGGTTGAACTGGTGCTGCATGTGAAGGCCCGGCCGGATGCGCCGGTGCGTAGCGTTGCCACTGTCAGCGAAACGCCGGAGGCGGTCTTGGATGCCGCCACCTCGCGATACGGCCCAGCCGCCGTGTTCGAGGACCTGGAGAGCGTTTTGGCCCGTGGGCGGCCCTTTGCCGTCATAGCCAAGCCCTGCGATATTGGCGCCATGCGGCGCATGGCCGAGGTCGACAAGCGGGCGCGCGAACTCCTGCGCTACGGCCTGACCCTGGCCTGCGGTGGCGCGTCCGACCTGATTAAGTCGCTCGACGTGCTCAAGCGCTTCCATGTGGTAGAGAAGGACGTGTCCTTATTCCGCTATCGCGGCTACGGGAACCCCGGCCCAACCCGTGTAGAGACGACGGGCGGTCGTAGTTTCGAACTCAGTTACGAGGACATGTGGGGCAATGAATCCGGCTGGCGCATTCAGCCTCGATGCAAAATCTGCCCGGACGCAATCGGCGAGGCCGCCGACGTAGTGTCCTCCGACTGCTGGCCCGGCGGGGCGCCTGAGGGCGAGGACGACGGATTCAACGCCGTCTTTGCCCGCACCCGCGCCGGTGTGAGTTTGTTCGAGAGGGCGGTGACCAGTGGCGCCCTGACGGTCGTGCGCTCCATCGGGATCCGGGACATGGACCTTTTTCAGCCGCATCAAGTGCGTAAAAAGCGCGCGGTCTGGGCGCGGTTACAGGGCATGCGAGAGGCAGGCATGGTGGTACCGGCAGTCGAGCGCTTGCGCATCGCCGATCTCGCGGCCACCAACGAAGAGAGCGAGAACGAACGTGAAAAGCACGGCGCCGTGACGCGAGCCCGCGCGGGACGCCTCGGCGAACCGCCCGCGGTTGCAGTGGGCTGAGCGGACTTCGCGCGGGTCGGTCCGTCGCCGAGGCTAGTCCGTGGCGCGGCAGACTTCGAGCACCACATGATGTGTCCGCATGTCCGTGATGACCTTCAGGTTGGTTGCATCCGGGCGGCCCCCAAGGCCGCCGGATTACTGGCCGGATAGACTTACGCCGAACGTGTCGTGCAGGCCCTTGTGGCCGGCCTTCGTGATTTCCAGGGTGCGGCTATCGCGGACCTGGGCGACCCAACCGCGCGCGAAACAGCCTTCGGCCAGGGCGGCGCCGATCGCGCCCGCCACATGGGGCCGCCGCTCGCTCCAGTCGATGCAGGATCGGGCAAAGGCGCGGCGTTTACGCCGGGCAGCCGCAAGGTCAATCCCGAAGTCGCCGAGGAAGGCTTCGCCCGCCTTGGTCGGCCGGAATTCCTTACCTTTCAG
The DNA here is from genome assembly GCA_021776095.1 of Kiloniellaceae bacterium. Taxonomy (GTDB): domain Bacteria; phylum Pseudomonadota; class Alphaproteobacteria; order Kiloniellales; family J153; genus JAJFGN01. Next base: position 228,960 of record JAJFGO010000003.1, read on the forward strand.
CTCCAGGTGCCCCTGCGCCAACAACCCATCGGCCAGGGCGACACCCAGGCGTCCGGCGAAGTGGTCGTAGCACAGCCGGGCGGCCCTCATGGCCTCGTCGCGCGGACCCGGCCGCCGATGGCGCGGCGGCCCGCTGCCGGCCAGTTGGGTCAGAACCTCAATGGCCTCGGCGACCTGGGGATTGGCCAGGCGGTAATAGCGATGCCGTCCCTGGCGGTCCATGGTCAGAAAGCGGCCATCCATAAGCTTGGCCAAGTGGCTGCTGG